>CAZXLH010000019.1:0-43449 GCA_964641455.1 uncultured Eubacteriales bacterium
TTATACAGCTCCTTACGAAATTTCGAAAAAAGCACAACCTGCCTATTATGATGGCCAGGATAAAGGCATCACGATATATATTGCGGGAATTTCGATTCCTCCCATATTTACAGCAGTCGAGCTTTCTTCAATAAACCCTATTTTTCTGTAAAAACCCCTGGCTTTAGGGTTGTATGTCTCTACAGTCGCCACCACTACCTTAGGTACAGCGCTTTTTTCCTTGCTCTTTCCTCTGCCTTTTCCTCTGCCGATTACTCCAGCGCTTCTCTGAGACAAACTGACGCCTGGCGAAGAATCGCTTTTTAGTAGCTCAGCAGGCCGTTGTCCCCTGTGATTTCCCGGAAATAAGTTGATACCAGGCCGTAAGGTTGTTTGCAATGAATCAGCTGCTCTTCCTTCGCTATGATTTCCCGGAAATGAGCCAATGCTTTGAAATATAGCTTTCTGCAATAACTGCTTTCCAAGGCCGCACCGTTGAAATTGTGGCATCACATACAGCCTGTGCAGGTAGAGCACCTCGCCTTGAATGCCCATATCCACATAACCTGCCGCAACCCTGCTTACCTCGGCTAAAAGAAAAGTGTTTTCCTGAATGGATTTCATTAGGCTTTCTTGAGAGTATGATTGCCTCAATACACGAGCCTGCTGTTCTTCGGACATAAGGCCTTCATAGGTATCTGCCCAAATGATTCCTGCCAGGTATTGAATCAAACTAACGTCGCCAGCAGTTACCCGGCGAATCCACAAATTGTCTTGGCACATCAATTGCCTGCTCACAGCGGCTTGATTATCTGGCATTTTCTCGAATTTCACGACGCTCCTTCCAATTGAATACCCATCATAGATTACTGCAATACTCCACATTATAAACCCGAGGAGGGATAATATGAAAAAGATCTTTGCATATGCTATTCTTGTCTTAACAGTTATTTCCATTGGATATGTAGCAAGCCCGGGCTACCAATTGAACCGGCAAACGACGCCGCCTAAACTTACAGGGGGCACTGAAAAAGACAACAGATTCCTGGGAGAAGCAGATCTCGAGCGTCTGTACCCTGAGATTGTCCTACGGCAAAAGAAAGGTAACGACAAAGTGGTAGCGCTTACTTTCGATGACGGCCCTGACAATACATACACCCCTAAAGTGCTTGATATCCTAAGAGACAAACAGGTACGCGCAACTTTCTTCCTAATCGGAAACCGTATAGAAACATACCCTGAAATCACACGTAGAATAGTGAACGAAGGACACTTAATTGGCAATCATACCTATTCCCATCCTAATACAGGTAAGCCTCTTGGGGAACAGCTTAAAATCGAAATTGAGAAAATGGAAGATACTCTGAAACCCTATGGCGTTAACCCATCCTACCTCTTCAGGCCACCTTACGGGGCGCTTTCAGCGCCGGCAGCCCTTGAAGTAGCCAATATGGGATACCGTCTGGCTTTATGGTCAGTTGATTCATTAGATTGGAGAGGGCTGGCCAAAGAAGAAGTGGTAAATAACATAATGAGCCAGGTAGGGCCCGGCCGGGTTATCCTCCAACATAGTTCAGGCGGCCCAGGAGAAGATTTGTCAGGCTCAGTACTTGCTCTGTCTGAAATAATCGACACTCTTAAGCAGCAAGGATACACGTTCATGACCATAAAGGAGATGTTCCCGGCTTCATGCGATCAAAAATGAATATTGCCGATATTACGGTAGTTGAGAACTTAATTGCGAATTGCCAGGCCTCTTAGGTTAGAGATTGAATTCTTTATGATTTGAGCTGCCGACTTTAGCATGAACACAGCCACAATAAGAGAACCGGCTGGATCCAAATAGACTGACCATACCTTCCCCACAAATATACGGCTGCCGGTCAAAGTTATTATCAGAGTAAGATCCATTACCGTTTTGGCGCGATAAAGCCGCCACTGTGTATCAAAAATCGGGCTTGGTTCTTTAGAGTTAAGACGCAAGAACTTAAGCCAAAAATATGCATTTACTACAACTCCACCTAAAGCCACGAGAAACCCTGGCCAAATAACCCCTAATTCTACAGGAGAAATTATGTGTTTAACTGCACTCCAAACAATTACCAACACAGAAATGATCATTATGATTCCCACAAACAAACTACTAAGGCTTTCCAGCCTTCGGCCCTCAGAAATCTCTTTGCCATTCAAGTATGTAGCATGCAAGTTGCTCCGGCTTATTTTCCTATAAACCAGCCACGCCAAAAACAGAGCCAAAAGTTCACTGCTTCTGCGCAACAGATCAGCCAACTGAACGTTGGTTCTTCCCATAACAAAGGCTACGCCGGACGCTACAGGTGCCCAAAGGCTAATTAACCAAGCAGCCAGTAAAGTTCGTTCTTCCTGATAGTTCTTCAAACCAAAGCGTCCAACGGAAACGTATAGAAGGAAATAGCCTCTTTAAACTAGAAATACTTATATTTACAGGCGACAACCAATCTTAGGCCTATAAATCAGGCCTAAATTACAAGAAACTGCACACCAGTTGATTAACTCAATAAGAAAAGGAGTGGTCCGATGTCTTCGAGCAATCAACCAAAAGTACTGTACTTACCTGACCTAACCTGGCCTGAAGTTAAAGATGCACTGCCTCAAATCAAAATGGCAATTATTCCGGTTGGGTCCACTGAGCAACACGGGCCTCATGGTAGGTTTCAAACCGATTATGCAGCCGCAAGAGAATTTTCTCTGAGATTAGGACAAGAACTTTATCCTAGCGCACTGGTAACCACACCCGTAGCAATAGGGATTTCAGAACATCACATCCATTTCCCTGGAACCCTCTCACTTAGAGCTACTACGCTAATTGACGTTCTAATGGATATCGCTGTATCACTCGAAAAACATGGCATCAAAAGATTTTTCTTCGTAAACGGCCATGGAGGCAATGTCCCTGCACTTACAGTTGCCACCAATCGAATAAAACATGAGATGAAATGCAAAGCCGCCTGGAGCACTTTGCCCTGGGATCTCATTGGCGACCTGGCAGAAGGTTTCGTAGAATCTCCTATGACAGGCCACTCATGCGAACGGGAAATGAGTATTATGCTCTACATCTGGCCTCAAGGTGTTAAAAAGGATGCGCTTACACCAGGTAAGATTCGCAAAGAAGCATTGGAGGCGCTGGGAAGAAAACTAGGAATTCATGAAGCTAACTTCTTTGACGAAATCACTGAGAACGGAGCCCTGGGCGATGCAACCAAGTCAAGCGTCGATTGGGGTAAGAAAGCCGTTGAGACTGGGCTTAAACGGGTATTGCCGTACATGAAGGAATTTATGGAAAGTTGAATTAGGGCTAAAGCGGGCTACAAAACCCGTCCGCTAAGTTTGCCCCTTTAGGGAGAATAATGTGTCTGGCTCTTTGCCGGCAATGTATGTAAGCCATCGAATCGATAGAGTTAGAGCCAGGCACAATTTACCCTTGATTCGGGAAGGGAGATGCAACATGTTACAAAAGGGTTTTATCGCATTTTTCGGTTCAAAAGATCTTGATGCAACCCATAGGTTCTATACCGGCTTGCTGGGCCTCACTCTTGCTATCGACCAGGGAGCATGCAGAATTTATCAAGTGCCCGGAGGAGGATTCATTGGTTTTTGCAGGCACTTAGAAGTATCTCGCAGAGGGCGGGCTCCCATACTCACTTTCGTCACCGACAAAGTTGACCAGGTTTACGAGAAATTCAAACACTCAGACGCAAAAGTTCAATCAGAGCCTACGCTGAACGATAACTTTGGAATATACCATTTCTTTGCTCAAGATCCTCAAGGCTACACCGTGGAAATACAAAGTTTTGACAAACCAGAAGACGCCAAACATTTTCAGGCCATAGGCCAAAGCTAGGTCATATTGACAAAAGTTTAATCATCTATTTTAATAGATAGTACCAAGGAGCACATGGACAAGTGCAAGAAGAAATAAACAAGAAACTGGATAAAAAGTGCATGTTTGAAAAACATAATGCGAGACCGTATGAACTGCCTCATCAAACTTCTTAGCATAGAACCTTCCATTCGTAATTACATGATATCGTCTGGATAAGTTACATGGATTTGGTGAAAGTCAAAATCCGGATAAAGACTCGGTTTACAGGCAAGATTGAAGCGAAATCCAGGAGGGAAAGGAGACTTCTTGTGGTTTATCAAGATGACAATACGAAAACAACCGGGCAAAAAAGCACCCTCGACAACCTTGAGGACATCGAGGAGGAAATAGCCGCTGCGTCGGCCCGGGCTGAATTCCGAAAACATCTTAAGATGAAGTTACAGCAAACCCGTCAAGCACTGCAATCAGAAAGAGACCGGTTAGCCAAAGCCCATAAGGCTCTTCTCCGGGAAGAAAAAGATGTAAAGAAACTCGAATCTTTGACGCTGGCTAGCATCATGTACAGCTTGGCAGGACGAAAAGACGAGAAAATGAATAAGGAACATCAAGAGTTCTTAGCAGCAAAACTAATTCACGATAAAGCTGCATCCACTGTCAAAACCCTTGAAGCCGATATTCAATCACTGGCCAGGGAACTTGAAGACTTAGGCGATCCCCAAGAAGACCTCGCCAGGGCACTTCACGCCAAAGAGCAGTTCCTGCTCTCGACAGATGGCCCAAGGGCCGAAAAACTCATTAAACTGCAAGAATCACATGGACGCCTGTCTGCCTGGAGAAAGGAATTACGTGAAGCAATCTCCGCGGGTGAACATGTACACACAAACCTTCAGGCAATAATTATGACTCTCCATAGTGCCCAGTCCTGGGGAATAGCGGATATGTTAGGTAGCCGAATTTTGGCGACGTCCATAAAGCATTCCAAAATGGAAGAAGCCCGCCGTCAAATTCATGAGCTCCAGCAATCACTGCATAAGTTCAACCGTGAGCTGATTGATTTGAACCAATTGGGCATCGATTTGCATCTAAGCGATTTTGAAACATTTGCTGACTATTTCTTTGACGGGCTTGTCATAGACTGGCTGGTTCAGTCTAAGATCAACAAGAGCCTTAAACAAGCAGAACAACAACTGGAAACGGTAATTGACACTGTCAAAACACTCAGAGGAGAACTACGAGCCATCGAAAAGTCGCTTATAAACTTGGCTGCCGAAAGAGAACAACTATTAACAGCTAATTGACCCTGTTGTATGAGGTCCAACCAAACAAGCACCGGTTTGTGGTAAACCATACCGGCATATCACGTTGCGCCTTACACGTATATGAAGCTGATTCCGGAATAGAAACGCAAGTTTTCTACAGTATCGAAACCGCCTCATCACACAACTTAATACAGGCTTTTTGGATAGAGTCGGTGATTTTGCCCAGAATCACGGATACGCGGTGCCTTTGCTGCGCTTTGCGAGTGAGAATACCTACCCCTTTGCCCTCATTATCTACGAACCCCTGCAAACCAAGTACAGGCCCTGACGATGAATCTATGACAACAGGCACATCCATATTCTGAATCCAATCAGCCGAACCGTTCAAAGAAAATGCCCATTCGACATGGTCCTTATAACTGCCGAAAAGCAGCAGCCACAAACTCCTGCCCGAAAACTTGGCGTAGAGAAAATTCCCTTCTACTGGCGCTTCCGGGAACGAGTCCAGGAATTGGACATTGACCTCGGTACCGGATATCAAAGCCAAGTTCTTTGGAAGAAAACGAAAAGCCATCTTCTCAAAAAACCTGGGGCCATCCAAAAATACAAGCCATTTAGCACCCGGCTTGAAATCCGGTTCCGGCCCCTCACCACCGCCTGAATACGTTGTCGTACCCGAGCCTGTGCCGTCTGAGAACCGCGCAAGGCTGATATCAGTTGTAAATAGCGCTATCACGGCCAAAACCACGACGAATCCAAGTGCGATGAGATTCCTTTTTTGCCTGTCACTCATCTCACTCAATCTTTTTGTGTACGCCGACACTCAAATCTCCTCCCCATACTCAGAAACCTCTGGCCATTGCGGGTAAGTTCTCAATGTAACATGCACAGCACACCGCCAAGAAGCCCCTTTTTCGGCTGCTCCGTTAGGAACTCTTTTCAGGAATCAATTTTCTATTAGCATTCAGTACAATCATCCAGGTTATTGGCCCTACAAACCAGTCTCAATATCAGATACGTTGAAAACCTCCAGAGGGTCTGCTGCAAACTACATTTCTGCAACGACTGCTCTTATTTTGAACAGTTAGCGGTTTTCCACTGTACTTCTACGAAGTTTCAGTTGCCTGCATCGCATAGCGAATATTCAAAATTTACTTTGTGGCCTCGGGCAGTGAATGAGCGTCTCAGTGCAATTCGCAAAAGATGCAACCGATTCCTTTCTATTATATTATATAACTCTTCTGGAGCTACATTTCATACAGCCGGTTTCTGCGGCATTCCCGATTCATCACATTCGTCGCAAATAAAATATATTTCCTCTGGCATAAATATGATTAGGTGATAGACAGGATGCACGAACTGAGTCTCATTGTTGCCATCACTCAAATGATTCTACAAGATGCTGCCTTGCAAGGCGTTGATAAAGTTACCCAAGTAAAAATTGAGGTAGGCGAACTTTCGGGAGCCTTTCCCTACGCGCTAAGGGAAGCCTTTCCGATGGCCACAAGAAACACAATCATGGAAAATGCTTCTTTGGTTATCGTTAAAGTGCCTGCAGAAGCTTATTGTCAGTCATGTACCAATGAGTTTATGCCTCTTGTTTCCGGTTGGCGATGTCCTAATTGCGGAAAAGGAAATTACCGCCTCAAATCCGGCACTGAACTTACAGTAAGGTCATATACAGGGGAATAACACCCAAAAAAGGAGTGAAGACATCAAGAATGACTGTAAAGATAGTATTGGGGCGAAGCATACTCTCTAAGAACCAAAGCACAGCTGATGATCTAAGAAAGAGATTTCAACAAACCCAGACCAAAGTCGTAAACATAATTGGGTCTCCCGGCTCTGGAAAAACCAGTGTCCTCGAGCAGATCATCCCCTATCTTTCCGGAGTCAAAATTGCCGTAATAGAAGGGGATATCACCACAACCAGGGACGCAGAACGGATAGCGGCCCTCAAAATTCCTGTAGTGCAAATCGAAACTCAAGGAGCCTGCCATTTGGATGCTAATCTAATTGCCGAATCCCTTCAGGAGCTTGACTTAAGTGCAATCGACCTTCTTTTCATAGAAAACATCGGCAATCTTGTATGCCCTGCAGCATTCGATCTAGGCGAAAGCCTCAGAATTCTGGTTCTAAGCACAACAGAAGGAAGCGATAAACCGCTTAAATACCCAATGGCGTTCCGCACATCACAAGCAGTAATCATAAATAAGATAGACCTTATCCCGTTTACCGATTTTGAGACAGACGAAATAACAGAGGAAATACAATCCGTTAACCCGGATGCCAAGATACTCCAGGTTTCATGCAGGACTCAAGAAGGCATTGAGCAAACGGCTGCGTGGCTCAAAAAGTGGTTAGCGAAGACAGATTTGGATTAAATCGAAAAGATAAGGTTAAAAGGAGACTACTATTTACAAAGTTCACCTGGTTCATATTTGTTTAAATCTTTTTATTGAACTTGCTCTTGGCTTGACAGATTATCCCGTATAAAAGTAGTCTCCGGCCACATCAGGCAATGTCTGGCTTTACTCAATCAGATTAGTTTTGATAACCCTAGCCAGTCCCTAACCAAAAACAACACTCTTCCTATAAGAAACGACAAGAATCCCATACTCGCATTGCCAAAGGATGCACCGAAAGCAATCATCAAAAACCACCGGCCAATTTTAGGAAATACAGAAAGTTTCCCTTCCAAATGGCCGGTATACCGGGTAGTCATCAAAAAGTAACTTACTCCTGTAAGAAACCCTATAATTAAAATAAGATTGTTTATAGAGTTGAGAGGCAAGAAAGTCGCTATGACTTGATCCAAAAACTGAGCTTTAACGGCCCCTGCCAAACCTAGCCCGGCACCTGTGCCCACAATCAAAGCAGTGCTCATTCGTGATAAATAGGCATATTTTTCAGAATATTTAAGGAAAAACAAGAGTCCGAAAAGCAAGGGGATGATAAGACGAAATTCGCCTTTTTGCACGATTGGGTTAATCCCAGACGTTTGGATAACTTGTATTCCAGTCACCAGGGTATGGCCTATCCCGATCCCTATAAAAGCATGTTCAGCCATCCTGTATACAGGGTTTTCCTTATATAGAGTCAAACTAAACATAACCAATGTCAACATGGCAGCCACCCATACATCGAAACTAGTGCTCATGATACTCCCTCCCTATTTAAATGTCCTCCTTACGTACAGATCTCTTCTGAAAGAAATATCCCAGGTTACCTAGGATAATAAGAATGAGAATCACTGAGTGGGCTGCAGACTGTGCATCCATCTGAGCAACAGCCATACCGGGATTTTCAATCAAGATTTCATATTCAGCAGCGGACCTGAGCCCAATCAACAATCCTTTGATCTGCCCGGATTGATAATAGGGTTGGGTTTGAGGGCCCATGATGGCTGTAACACCCATAGCAAGAGGTACACCCTTGGCAGCTGCAATCTGCCGTAACCACACATCCGGAGGGCCGTAACCGCCTGGGCCCGAATTCAGAGTCACGACCAGATCAATATCATGAACAGATTTCACTTCTTGCATCATTGGGATTTGCTCAGCAGGAGTCTTTCTAACATCAGTTCGAAATACAGAATGAAAATCTTCTGCCCAGGCAGCCATGCCTGCTTCTCCGCCGGCAAAATAGCCTAAATTTACATAATCAACACCATATTCCTTGTCGTACTCTTCCAGGACGGCCAAATACCTTTCTGCAAACATGGGCCCTTCCGGAATCGAGGACATAGCATATATTTTGGCATCTTTATCAACAAGGTGGATCAACATACATTGAGCAATAGGGCCTAACTCGACATCCGGCCCTGCAGCATGATCACATGACAGAATCACTTTAGCCCCATGGGGCAAGTTGTCGATAACATTATAAAACTCCCGGCTGGGTTTCATTATCATCATAGGCAAACCAAAGGGGTTAATGAGTGGAATAGCAACTACCAGCAAAATAACAACGTATATGATTCTGGGATCTATTCTCGTAAAGCGCTCAAACAGATTCATCATCGAACCTCCTTTCTACTCACTACCGCCTAGGTGGGCACGGTGTAAGCCTATGAGTGTACGCAGGCAAAGAGACATAAATCCGATACCGCTACATACGAGAAACGCCCTTTGGCCTGCAAGGTTAGGTATGTCCATAAGCCACTGAGCAACTACAGGCATATGTTCCGAGATAGCCTCTCCAATTGGCACACGCCCGAGCATGACCAGGAAAGCCGATACGAGAAGAAAAGCTGAGTCAACGTTGGTAGCCCTGAATGCTCTGTATGATGCTGATGCAATAAAAAATGCAGTCATGCCTGCCATTGTAGACGCACAGGGTACAAGCATCTTGTTATACAAAAATTCGTACAAAGGCGCTGTTGTACCTTGTGATAACCCAACTACCACGGTGGCAACCAAAAACACCAGGAAGATTACACTGTAGTGGCGGCCGGCAGTTTTTCGGCTTACTGTCCTCCAATGGACTCCAATTAGGTTAAGGCTTCCGGTAATTACGGCAAAACTGGTAATGATGGGCACCCATGCCCTGAGTTCAGTTGCAGACGAATGGATTACCGGAACACGTAAATAACTATCCAAAACCATCAAAAGCCCAACTATAGCGGTTATTAGTACTGGAATTGTCCGTTTGAACATCTACTTTCACCCCTTCACTTACTCATCAAATTGATCAAAAAATCAACCTGAAACGTGGCAAGAATGGAACCAAGAATACAAAAGCCTATGGCTAACACCTTGGCAAAGTCCTGTCCGGTAATGGCGCCAAGTTCAGCATGGTCGCCGGACATTTGGGCTCCTGCAGCAAATATTTCTTCACCAATCAGTACATAGTCACACGCTGCAACGAAAAATGGAATTTGATACTCGTTTGTGGTTCCCGCTATCTGCACACAACCTGCATGATGTGCTTCTTCAGCAATAAACAAAGCTTCATTAGCGTAGTGGCCTATCATAATATTTGCAGAAACATCTTCGCGGTTAATGGTGCCGACAACGCCTCCGGCATAAACGTACTGTATAGCAGATAAAAATCTCAACATGTCCGGTGTATACATTTCGGGCTTACCTGCTCGCAGGTAAGCTGCTTTCATAACTTCGTCACTGGCGGCATAAACGTCTCCTTGGGCCACCGTAACAACCAACCCGCAATCATACCGAGCGCAAACTTCTGAAATATAGGAAAGAAAGGAAAGGCTCGCCATTGTAACCGGCGCCCCTCTTACAGTCAGGTTTCCGACTCCGGCGCTGAAATGAACAGGCCGCCCCATTTCAACAGAACGCCCTATATATTCATCAATCGCATCTACAGCTGCCAACTGCCGGATTTGTGGCACCTTGCCATTGCGGCTTTTGCGAATCCCCAATATCATGGCTGCACACAAAACGATCAAAGTGACAAGTGGAAAAACCATTCCATCAGCAACCAACATAATTCACCTCCGAATTATTGAAACATTGCATTCTCATCTGACTAACGTGGAAGACATCTGACGCCCTACCTATTCCAAGGAGGTCCCTTTAACTATCGCGCGGTTCGTAGTCACCCCCTCTCACTGCCTACTCACAGATACCGGCGGCAAGTGCTACAAGAGGCCAAAACCGAAACTACTTTGATTATCTGCTCAGTCTTAGGGCGATGAGTACTGCGATTTTTGAGGACCTCGGCTTGATAATTTGCCAATATAAACCACTTTACTATTCGCTGCCTCTTGAACGAACTCCTTCCAAAATTAAAGATTGTTATTTGAACATTAAGGGGCCGATGAGTGGCAGAAATTTGATAAAACGGCAGGCCAAGGAGTGTTAAAGGAGTGTTAGACGTGGTGTTAGAGGAAAGTCGTTTTCTTGAGTGTGAAAGAAAGCACCAAGTACCCTATGTAACACATATAACTGGTACGCTGCGTGTACCATTCAGCACTGTCGGAGGTAAGATCACCTGGTGAGTGGTACGCTGCGTGTACCATTCAGCCTGAGTTTCGCACGATTGCGGCTTGAGTGGTACGCTACGTGTACCAATGAACCTCGTTTTCGATGGGAAAGCCCACCGAGTGGTACGCTACATGTACCATTCAGCACTGTCGGAGGTAAGATCACCTGGTGAGTGGTACGCTGCGTGTACCATTCAGCCTGAATTTCGCACGATTGCGGCTTGAGCGGTACACCCTGCGTACCAATGACCCTCATTTTCGATGGGAAAGCCCGTCGTGTGGTACGCCACGTGTACCAATGAGCCTCGTTTTGCAGGCTAGTTCTCGAGGAAAGCGTGGCCTTGGCATGTTAAGGGACTATTAAGAGTAGCACAAGATGACAGAATCACTGTCTGTTGACAGTTCAGCACATGACACACATGTTCAACGCGATATATGTCCATAAATCTCCAAATATGATATTCAGTACCCCAATTGCTTGTCTACCATGTTTATCAGAGGGCGTCCCTGTTGAAAACGCTCCAAATTCTGCAAGAAGATATTGAAAGTTTTCTTTGAGTGTTCTTCGTCAAATCCAGCGGAATGCGGGGTTATAATCACATTTGGCATCTCCCATAATGGGCTCTCGACTGGAAGAGGTTCTTCCTCAAAAACATCAAGCCCGGCCCCTTTGATTTTGCCTGTGGAAAGTGCCAAAACCAGGTCGTCTTCTTTAACCACAGCACCTCTCCCTACGTTTATGAAAAATGCTGATGGTTTCATAAGGGAAAACTCTCTAATGGTTAAGATGTGGTGAGTCTCAGAAGTAAGGGGCAAGGAGCATACCACGAAATCAGACTCGCTTAGAACTTGAGGCAGGCCTGACGGGGGCAGAACCTTATCCACCAATTCGCTCTTTTCAGCGTTACGCCTGGTTCCTATCACACGCATTCCGAACGCTTTGCATCTAACTGCGGCCTCAAGGCCAATAGCTCCCAAACCCAAGAGGCCCGCTGTCTTCCCTTCTAAGTTCACTATTGATGATGCCTTTGCTTCCCATTTCTTGCGGCGCCGGTTCTCATAAGCCTCAGGGAGCCCCCTGCTCAAGGCCAGGAGCAGGGCCATAGCGTGATCAGCCACAGTTGGGCCATGAACCCCGCGGCTGTTGACAAGGATAATATCAGACTGCTGAAACTCAGGGACCATGTATCTGTCTACACCGGTAGAGCCTAAATGCACCATTTTCAAAGTCTTAGACTGAGCTAATACTGCAGGCGGGATATCAGGCGAACCGAACAGGATATCTGCCTGGAAAATCAACTCCTCTAATGGCCCATCTGTATCCGGTTCAAGGAAAATAGGGTTTTCGACTACCTTGCAAATGGCATCTTTGCGCCATTGCTTCCATGTACGCGTTGTAAGAATCTTCAATCCGGCGGTGCCGTAATCGGCGCTCATATGTGTCACCATCCTCACTAATTCAGGTTGAAATTACTCTTCTTCAGGTTGAGAAGGACCTCGTCCTGGTTTTACACTCGTCGTACGGCGCCTTCTGCTCAATTGGCACCCCCCTCAAAGTCGACACGAACGTGAGACTGACCTTTGTACCGACACTTCCAATAATGCCAAGATTCATACAGATGACCAGGTGAATGGAAGCATAACCATGCTTTGCGGCTTACCGCACCCACGCTTGTTCAGAATATGAACCTCTCTCGTATAACTCCTCTAATATATTCGATACCCGGTGTTCATTTCCCCTTTATCATACGCGAAGGCGCACAACAAGTTTAAGTCATAGATATGAATTTATGCTCTTTGCGTAAGGGCACCGCCCGGAGTATTGGCACGCACTGAAACCTGCCTTCCGCATTCGCTCTTGTGTAAAGCGTGCTAAGCCGGCAGGCAGGTTCTACTATGTGGGGCTGTGGCACAATATTGTGCCAACAGAGAAGGTCAGTTGCTTACAAGTCGGTTCTACTATGCGGGGCCGTAACGGATACTTATGTTCGAAGGCAAGCTGCCCATAAACGAAAATCGACATACGTTATCTCGAAGTACGAACAATGCGGCAACAACTGAAGCTTTAGCATACCTGCACCGTCACGGATGAAAAGTTTAGGACCATCCCCAATGTTTCTCTGCACCCATGACAAATGAAACGTTGAGGACCGTCCCGGATGTTTCACCGTGCCCGATGTTTCATAAGTTAGTTGAAAGTGGCCATGATGCCGCAAAAACACAGGGGTAAAATGGTTAACACCGCTATTGTTTCTTTTATGGAGGGATTTGTATGAATACATTTGACTCAAACCAAGTTTCCGGGCCCACGTCAGACTCTTTATTTGTGGGCCAAGTTATTCCTATTGGAGGCCATGTCCTGCCGCCTCTTCCCTATCCATACGATGCTCTCGAGCCTTATATCAGCCGCGAAACTTTAAGGCTCCATCATGACAGGCATCACCTTGCCTACGTAAATGGGCTTAACAGGGTAGAAAGAGAACTGGCCGCTGCCAGACGGGTGCGAGATTTTTCGCTTATAAGGTTCTGGGAAACTGAATTGGCTTTCAACGGATCCGGACACATACTGCACAGCGTGTATTGGACTAACATGACTCCGCGCAAAGACGGCGTCCCGGGGCCATTCGTTTCCAATCAGTTAAATATTGCGTTCGGAGGTTTCGACGCTTTTAGAGATCAGTTTACAGCCGCTGCCAATGCCGTTCAGGGATCAGGTTGGGGTATCCTGGTGTGGAGCCCTGCGTGGGGCCGCTTTGAAATCCTACAAGCGGAAAAGCACGAAAACCTTACCCAGTGGGGCTCCATCCCTGTTTTGGTGGTTGATGTTTGGGAACATGCCTACTATGTAGATTACCGGAACGAACGAAGACGTTATCTCGATGCTTGGTGGAACCTTGTAAATTGGCGCGATGTGGAAAGGAGACTGCTTTTGGCCATGTCAGCCCAATTACCCTTAACTTGAATAGCACCGGCGAATGCTTGCAGAAATCTTAAGAAAAACGGTAACGAAAAAGTATATCCACTTGTGACGCACTTGCGACGGATCAAACAATTGAAATCAACCGGTATTCCGATTATATTGATAGCAAGGACAAGCATTGTTCTGGCACATCGGGCCCTTAAGTTCTGACTCCCTTTGAAGATAGACTACCAAACATTGGGCACCTTTTAGGCCATATCGACAATTAGGGTTATTAACTAAACATTAGCTGAGAAACATTCTTTAAGAGTATGCAGGGCTTGCAGATTATTAGGAAGTATGCTTCATTTCACTTTATATACCAGCGATATACCGCCTTCAATATCAAAATCGCCAAGTTTGCTTTAGCCTTGTTTTAGCAGCACCAAAGCATTTTTGCTTGCCTAAATACATGAGGAGGGACACACGTGAATCCTAAAGTACCGGAACGAGATGCACTGAAAGCATTTGAAACACTAGAGTTTGATGTAAAGCACGTACCTTTCAGCCGAAAAGGTTCTTATCTTGCAATCTCGATTCTTAAACCCAAATTCGCCTCCAAAGAAGGCCTTTATTTACGACACCTCAGAGCCGGCGGAAAAGGGCCTGTTTTCTTGATTGAGCCTATATTACATGGAAAACCGGCCCGGTACATAATTAAGACTACCCCCTACGTTCTGAGCCTGGAAGTTTACAATGCCGAACATGCTCAGCCTCAAGGTGAAAACATCAAAAACAACAAAAACAGTAAGAGCCACACAACTGTTGCAAACAATCAAGAGAGTGAAATTAAATTGGGAAGAAAAGCAGGAGGCTTAATCCCTGAAAAGCCGTATGGAATAGCCCAATTTTGCTTTGCTACTCCTCAAACGCTGCATTTTCAGGTTAAGGGGCAAGGGTTTGGACTCCGCTTTACTATGAAGATAGGTTCCTATGACCATATTGCGCCCATCTTCTCCGGCACAAGAATACCATCATCCGGTTCAACCGGTTATTTAAGTGGTTCAGGCAGCGCAGGCAATCCAATAAGCATAATCGGCTGGGAAGTGAACAGTTACACTCACAATGCAAGATTTCTGCTGACTCCGGTTGAGGGTAAACTGCAAATGAATGCACCATGGAACGGGCTAAGCTGTGACCATATAGAGGCAACTTTCCTGCCCAGAGAAGGGCTGGGCCAAACAAAGCAAATTATCGACTGCACACAAGAGAATCCAGGAATCAAAACTACAGTAGAAGGGGCAATAGAAGAATACGTTACTGAAAAGAAGACGGCCTTGTGGGTTCAGGATTTTGAGCACAGCGTTAAGTCTGTGAAATCAGATTTCATTGGATGGTTAGGCCATTGTCCTGAGCCACAGTGCCCAAAACCGGCTGCCTCTCAACCTGAAAGTATTAGTCAGGCCCATTTGCCTCGTACACGCAAGCGGGATGATTTAAACCTTTCATCCTTGCATCAAGGATACAGGCTAGCCACGTACATTACATGGTCTTGCATGGTTCGCACTGAGGGTTTCCTTCCACGGCCTGCCATGTATATGTCAAAAAACCGGATGGCAAACATCTGGAGTTGGGACCACTGTTTCAACGCCATGGCTCAGATTTACAAAAACCCTGCCCTGGCATGGGATCAGTTCTGCATATTCTTTGACCGCCAACATCCTTCAGGAGTGCTTCCTGATTATATGAACAACCGGTATGCCACCTGGAGTTGCTGCAAACCACCTATCCATGGCTGGGCCCTGGACTGGATGATAAAAAGAGATGTATCAGGTTACATAACCGATGACAGGCTTTCTGAGATCTACGGGCCTTTGACACTTTGGACTAAATGGTGGTTTAGATACCGTGACTGCGACAAAGACGGAATTCCTCAATATAACCATGGAAATGACAGTGGCTGGGATAACAGCACTATATTCTCACAGGGTGTTCCAGTCGAAAGCCCTGACCTTTCGGCATTATTAGTGCTTCAAATGGAAACTCTGGCGCATATCGCAAAGCGGCTAGGAAATTCACGCGATAGCCTGGTGTGGAAAACCGGTTCGCAACAGCTGCTCGACAGGATGATCTCTCACTTCTGGAATGGTGAGAAGCTTAATGCAATACTTCTTGCCCCGCATCCCGGGCTTCCAGGTTTGCCTGGCAACAATCGTATTGCTCTACCCAGCTCAGGCAAAGTGCAGTTAGATACACAGTCGGATACAGGGCGAGATACAGGCCAAGATACATGGACAGGTAATCAGCGCCGGCTTGGTGGACAATTGCCGGAATACCTTAAGTACTT
Source organism: uncultured Eubacteriales bacterium (assembly GCA_964641455.1). Lineage (GTDB taxonomy): Bacteria > Bacillota > Sulfobacillia > Fermentithermobacillales > Fermentithermobacillaceae > DTU015. Next base: position 16,297 of record CAZXLH010000019.1, read on the forward strand.
ACATCAAACAATCGAGTCTCAAAGCCTGCTGCCATATGTATCGATTGTGCTCGGTAAGCGGCTTCCTGTAGATGTCAGGCGATACCTGGTATCCGCTTTGGCCACACCTGGAAAGTTTCTGACTCATTTCGGCCTTGCAACAGAAAGCATTGACAGCCCTTATTACGAAAGTGACGGGTATTGGCGTGGCCCTATTTGGGCACCGGCAACTATGCTAATAGTAGAAGGGCTTTGCCAGGCCGGTGAAGAAACGCTGTCCAAAGATATAGCCAGGCGGTTTTGCAAAATGGCAGCTACAAGCGGCATGGCTGAAAATTTCGATGCTCTTTCAGGCAAAGGCCTGCAAGACCGGGCATTCACCTGGACTTCCAGCGTATATATGATCTTGGCTCATGAGTACTTATAATCTCCGGCCTATCTCCGGCCCTATGTCTGGTTGGCAGCTGTTAGCAGGTATGATAACGTTATATGTTGGCTGGCAATCTCTTTTCGCCAACAAGCAATGGTTAATATGCTTTAACCAAAACTTTTCCGCAGAACCTGTGTTTGCAAACTGCGATCACAGGTTTTGTATTTGTGAAAAAGGAGAGTAGCAAAAGTGACCGGGTTTACGCAGTTTTGGGATATCTACAAAGAGTCTTTCCCACAAGAAGAAAGAAGAGATATGGATGATTACAGTGAAAATCTTGTTAAAGATCCCCATTACAAATTTTTGCCGTTTTTCAATGATAAGAGCATGATCGGTTTTGTAAGCCTTTGGGATCTTGATACCTTTCTTTTTATTGAACATTTCGCTGTTCATCGCAAACTGCGCGGGAATGGATACGGAACAAAAATATTAAGGAAAATCATAGGAAGCGGCTGTAAGGCCATTGAACACCGGCCTTATGCTATCGGTTCAAATTCACAAATATCAGGAAAAGATGCGCGGCAAGTGAAACGCTCATCAGTCTCAGCGTCAAACGCATCAATTGAGCCAACTTCGTTGGCAACATCGGGCCGAAAACCGGGCCGAAACATCGTACTGGAAGTCGAGCCTCCGAAGGACTCAGTATCTGACAGGCGGGTTAAGTTTTATGAGAGGATAGGGTTTCATTTAAACGACTACCACTATGTGCAGCCGCCTTACAGGCAAGGCGAGCATCCAGTATCGCTTAAGTTAATGTCTTACCCTGAACCTATCCATCCTAAGCAAATCAAAAACGTAACCAAAACAATTCATCATTATGTATACCATTTGAAAAAAGCGCCAATGCCGAAAACACGTTAGCGACACAGCTACAAAATTATTGATAAGTTTATCATTAGGGCAGTCGATAAATACACTGCCCTAAAATTTTGACCTATACCGCGGCTATAGATCTGTTTCCTGCAAACTGGCTGTTGTAAAGTTCGGCATAAAAACCATCCTGGGCTAAGAGTTCGCTGTGCTTCCCTTGCTCAACTATACTGCCGTTGTCCATAACCAAAATTAGGTCCGCATCGCGGATGGTAGACAACCTGTGAGCTATGACGAAACTAGTCCGTCCTTTCATTAAGGTTTCCATGGCTTTTTGAATCTGCATTTCAGTGCGGGTATCCACGCTGCTTGTGGCCTCGTCCAAAATCATAATTGGGGGATCAGCTAAAATAGCCCGGGCAATGGTCAAGAGTTGCTTCTGGCCCTGGGACAAATTAGCAGCATCTTCACCAAGCACAGTATCGTACCCGTCAGGTAAGGTCCTAATGAAATGGTCAGCCCTGGCAGCCTTGGCGGCCCAGACAATTTCTTCGTCTGTAGCATCTTCGCGGCCATAAGCTATATTTTCTCTAATTGTTCCATTGAAAAGCCACACGTCTTGCAATACCATTCCAAACAACCTGCGTAAATCCCCACGCCTAAAATCCCGGATATCGAAACCGTCGACAGTTATCCTGCCCCCGTCGATTTCATAAAACCGCATCAGTAAATTTACAAGGGTCGTCTTGCCCGCTCCTGTAGGCCCTACTATTGCAACGGTTTGTCCTGGTTTTGCGTGAATATTTATGTTCTCGATAAGCACCTTATCTTCTTCATAACCAAACCGGACATCGTGGAACCAGACTTCTCCTTTGAAGACCTCGATTGCATCGACGGCATCGACTGGGCCAGGCGATTCTTCACATTCATCAAGAATTTCAAACACACGCTCTGCAGAAGCTATGGTCGACTGAATCACATTGGCAATGTTGGCCGTCTGGCGAATAGGCTGGGTAAACCTTCGTGAGTAGCTGATAAACGCCTGAATGTCTCCGATTTCAATGGCCTGTTTTAGTACTAAAAATCCGCCTGCCACTGCAACAATCACATACCCTACGTTGTTGATAAAACCGATTAAAGGCATCATAAGCCCTGACATAAACTGCGCTTTCCACCCGTGGCCGTAAAGCTCTTGATTGATATTGTTAAATTCATCTACAGACGCATTCTCGCGCCCAAACGCTTTCACTATATTGTGCCCGGTATACATTTCTTCCACATGGCCATTGAGTTCTCCAAGCACTTGTTGCCGCGCCCTAAAATATTTCTGAGAGCGTTTTGCAACAAACACCGTAACCATAGCGGTAAGAGGTAAGGTAACCAGGGTGACTAAAGTGAGAACCGGGCTTATTACCAGCATCATTACCAGAACACCGACAAGGGTTACAATTGAAGTGATGATTTGAGTTAAACTTTGCTGCAAGGTAGAACTTACGTTATCTACATCATTTATTACGCGACTCATTATCTCGCCATGGGTATGGCTGTCAAAAAACTTAAGCGGCAGACGATCTAACTTGGCTTCAATTTCTTTTCGCATTTCATAAACAGTCGCCTGTGCCACGCCGGCCATAACAAAATGCTGAATAAAATTGAATAAAGCACTGGCTAAATACAAAGCTGCCAAGATCAAAAGAATCCGGCCTATGTACCCAAAATCGATGGCGGCTCCAGGAACCCCCTTCATTTTTGACATGAGCCCTTCAAACAGTTTGGTAGTAGCCTTACCCATGATTTTTGGGCTGAGTATGGCAAACACGGTACTAAGCGCAGCAAACACAAATACTGTAACCAGTGAAAAAAGGCGAGGTTTAAGGTACTTGGCTAGCCTTTTTAACGTGCCTTTAAAATCCTTTGCCTTCTCTCCGGGAATTCCCCGGCCTCCATGCCCATGCCCTCCGCCTCCGCGCCTACCCTGCGCACCGAGCCCTTTGGCCGGCCTTAGCCGCTTGGCCTGAGCCTTAGCCTGTTCGGATTTATCAATAGAACCGGCGGTTGTTGTGTTTGCTTGCTCGTGCTTATGGCTCATGCAATTTCCTCCTCAGACAGTTGTGAGTAAACAATTTCCCGGTAGACTCTACACGTTTTGAGCAGCTCCTTGTGGGTTCCAATACCCGTAACCCTGCCTTCGTCCAACACAATTATCCTGTCTGCATCCATTACAGTGCTCACGCGCTGTGCTACAACGAACATAGTTGCGTTTGCGGTTTGCCTTCGCAACGCAGCACGTAGCCTGGCATCGGTTCTAAAGTCGAGCGCACTGAAACTGTCATCGAAAATAAAAATTTGGGGGCGCCTAACAAGAGCGCGGGCAATACACAATCGCTGTTTTTGCCCACCTGAAACATTAGTGCCTCCTTGGGCTATGTACGAATCAAACCCATCAGGCATTTTGCTTACGAAATTAAGTGCTTGAGCGATTTCAGCCGCCCATCTGACTTCTTCATCAGTTGCGTCTTGTTTACCGTACCTTATGTTATCAGCAACTGTACCGCTGAAAAGAACTGCTCTTTGTGGGACCAAACCAATATGGTTACGCAATGATTCATGAGGTAACTCACGGATATCTATGCCGTCTATCAGAATTTGCCCACTGTCCACATCGTAGAACCTTGGAATAAGGTTGACCAAAGTTGACTTGCCTGAACCGGTCCCGCCAACAATACCCGTAACCTCGCCAGGCTTGGCTAAGAACGATACATCGCTTAGAGCAGGATGTTCGGCGCCTGGATAGCTGAAAGTAACATTTCGAAATTCAACTGTGCCTTGAATCTGAAATTGCTCTTGTGCCGAAACATCGCCTGACTGTATATTCGTAAAACCACATGCTGTAAATTCGGCCACATCGGCCCCTGGCGCTTCATGGCCTTCACCTGTCACTTCTAAGGGTTCTGAACACGCTGTAAATTCGGCCACATCAGCCCCTGGCGCTTCATGGCCTTCACCTGTCACTTCTAAGGGGTCTGAACGCATTGAAGACGGATTCATCCTATGGCCTCCTGAAATCTTGCTGCTTGATGTGCTTGCAGCGGCCATTTCCGGGGTTAAGTCAAGCACTTCGTTAATTCTTGATGCCGATACCGACGCACGAGGCAACATCACAAAAATCATGGAAACCATGACCAGTGACATAAGTATGTGCATGGCATATTGGATAAACGCCATAAGGCCGCCAACTTCTAAATAACCTGCATCAATCCGATGACTGCCAACCCATATAATTGCAATGGTCACAAAATTAAGAGTCAAAGTCATCAACGGCATTAAAGCAGCCATAATTCGATTGACTCTTACAGTGGTTTGCGTAAGATCCTTGTTTGCTTCATCGAACCGCTGGGTTTCATAGTCAGTCCGGTCAAAAGCCCTTATTACACGAACACCGCTTAAGCCTTCACGCAGAACAAGGTTTAACTTGTCGAGTTTCTTCTGCAAAGCTTTGAACAAAGGCATACCTTTCTTGGATACAATGTAAACCAATAAGGCAATTACAGGCAGTACAGCGACTAATAACAGGGATAGCCTGGGATCTTTGGAAAATGCCATTATGATGCCACCGATGAACATCATAGGCGCACTGATAACTATACGTAAAGTCATCAAGATTACCATCTGCACATGGGTAATATCATTGGTTGTTCGAGTAATTAGGGAAGCAGTTCCGACCTTATCAAATTCGTATAGCGTAAGTGCAGTGGCGTGTGAAAATACCGCACTCCTAAGGTCTCTTCCATAACCATTTGATACTCTGGCTGATAGGTAGCCGCCCAAAATCGCACAAGCTGTGCCACCTAACGCTATAAGCAACATACGCCCACCGGTTCTCCAAATTAAAGATGTATCGCCTCTTGCTATTCCTTTGTCAACAATATCGGCCATTAGGCTAGGAAGAGCCAGTTCGGCAAGGGATTGAAGCAGTACCAGGATCATGACTGTAACTACCATCAAAGAAAATGGCTTTAAATATTGAAAAAACCTTCTCAATGCATCATCTCCTGTTCATCACCTGTCATCCAGACATGTTTTGTCAAACGACAACTTGATTCCGGCCCTCCGGTAATATGCCCGTCAATATGCTTGTCAACATGCCTACCATTATGCCAGTCGATATGCGTCTAAAGTTAGTACGGTTTTGAGCCCGGTCTGTCTGATATGTAAAAATTCAGGCAATTGTCCTCTTAGCCAACAATAGTTTCGAATTGCTATATCTCCTTCATTTTAGGAAAATTCTTTTTGCCTGCAATGGTTCCAAATTGCCGAAGTTCATCTATTAATTCAGGCGAGCCAGAAACAGCCCTATGTATGGGTTATCTTTCAAATTGATTTGACCGCCATCGACGTAACGCATATATGGGTAAATTATTTTTCCATTATTATCATGTATCTCCCAATGTATCGTCATTCTGCCAATGCTCATAATTCTCCAAAGCCTCTTTTAACGTTTCAAGCCCGTCAATGAGTGAATTTAGCTTATCCCTTGGAAACACAGAAAGTACTTCTGATACACAAAGATCAGTCACTTTCTTCATTTCAGAAAAACGGGTTTTCGATTGTTCTGTAGCAAACAAACGTACTAACCGCTGATCCTGTGGATCCTGCCTCCTTTCAACAAATCCTTGGTCATACAAAGTGTCGATTGTATTGGAAACATGGGATTTTACAAACCCAGTTTGCCTGGCAACTTGGCTAACTGTAATTCCAGGCTTTTTTAGGATTTGCCCCATGATTGTCATGCCTGAACGAGGAAAATGATATTGCCGCAATACTGCATCAGCTATAGAAAACATTCCCCGGTTAATTGACCTGAGAAGTCTCACAAACGACTCGACATTTACACTGTCGCCCACCGTACTCGCCTCTCCCCTCAGCTGATTGAGCTGCTCGCCGGTTTCCACTCGCCAATGTCCATTGATAATAGTCTTACCTGCTGTTTTTGTTGGTTGCTCGTATTTGTTGTTCGCATTGGTTGCTCGTATTTGTTGTTCGCATTGGTTGTTCGCATTTGTTGCCCGTCTGATTGCTCGTCTTGGTTGCTCCTCTTGTTTGTTTTTCTGGTTGCTTGGTTATTTGCTTTGGTTGTTTTCTTGCTGTTAATCTTGATTGTTTGCCTTGGTGTTCTTCCTCGCTAACTATCCTGCGCACCCTCGCTGCGTTCACCTACTTCTATTCGCTAGCTTCTCCAAAGTTTATATGTGGCTTTTGACGCGCCTTTTCCTGAAATATAAGTACTCAGCAATCGCTTGCCCCTACCTCGCTGCTTATTATGTTTGCTCACACTCATATACACTCACATTCAAAGTAAAAAAGTAAACCAAACTTCCTGAAAAACGCTGGTTATCTCACCATATATACTCAAAATTTCAAAATCAACATCGTAATTATAATCGGTTTACCAGTAACGACTACAACAATACAGTACCAATAATTATGGTCCGTTATCGTTCTTATAAGAACGTTCTGTACCGAACATCTATTAGTATACGCAAAACTATGAGACTACGCAACAAGATTCTTAGCAGCTCAAATGTTATGCCGGCGGAACATTAACCAATCGAAGATTTCACAGATGAATTTCCAAAGACAAGCCACTCAGCCTCCGAAAAGCACCTAAATCCATTTAACTGGCTCTGTAGGAGAGCCACTCAACCGCCGAAAAGCACGAAAACCCTCCAGACCGGCTCTGCAGACGAGCCACTCAGCCGCCGAAAAGCACGAAAACCCACCACACCGGCTCCACAGGAGAGCCACTCAACGACCGAAAAGCCCGAAAACCCACCACACCGGCTCTGCAGGCGAGCCACTCAACCGCCGAAAGACACGAAAACCCGCCACACCGGCTCTGCAGGCGAGCCACTCAGCCACCTTCTCGGAACTTCAAACCCAGGCAAGTGCACAACCGCCACAAAACCTCTGTTCTAAGCCCACCCTCGCTCAAAACCTATTCACAGGCAAAGCACTTCAAAACAACACAAAGAACGACTATTGCAAAATCCAGACCGCCGATGTCTTACCCTGTGCAGGATAGGACTCAAGAATCGGCCCATCTATGCCCACTTTCACCTTCTGGCCCACCTCAAGATCCGAGAACCGGGCCTCAGTACATTCATCCAAGTCAATTTCATGCTCTGCTGCTTCTGCCATACAGATTTTCGTGTTTTCGTTGACGTAAAGCCATATAAGCAGCGGTTCACCATTGGACATAGGTTCGCCCTCGAACAGAAAACGAGGCCGCTCACTTGCGTCAATTTGCTTTACAATACCGGTTAAGTAAGTAGTATCAAAAGCCGGCGGAACACTCTCTTCTGAAACCTCGTCGACAAGCCAGCTATCTTCGTACCTCTTTATCAAAACTTCACTGACAATAGAACCGGCATCGCCTGTCGAAGTCTTAAGCACAAATTCCACTTTATACTGCCAAACCCCGTCCAACGTCTCAGACTGCTCAGTAACCTCATAACTCTCAATCCAAGGGCTTGAAGTACCTGTTACCCACCCACATGACTTGAAATGCTCGAGTTTCTGCTCCCGTAGTTCCGGTGACATAACCGCAAATTCAAGGGCTCCGTTTCGGGTTTGCACACCTTCTGCCCACTTCACTATTGCTTCCTCAGGACCCCCAGGTGACAGGGCCTTTTCCAGCAACGATACTCTCATATCATAATTCCATTTCTCATCAGTGATTTGATCTTTGAGAATGCTGACAGTTCTGGTCTCACCATCCCACTGCACTTCTGCGCCTAACGCTTCAGCAACCGGCCGTATAGGAGCCACTGTCCTCCCGTCGACTATAAAAGCATCATCAGGCTGCAAAACTTCCTTTCCACCTATGAGTATGCGGACAAAATTACCGCCCGCTGCAAAAGCACTTGCCCCTAAGATCAAAATAAGCAAAACAGAACCATACAGAATAACACGTTTCCTCGATACCATTACTCAGACTCCTTTCTTGCCAAGCCAAATACGCCAGATACGCCTGCTTGTTTGAGTATTAGTTGCCTGTTTAGACGCATGGCCTTACTCAATGTTCCCTGCAGCCGTGAGCCCGGCAGGAGATTTGCGGCAATTTGGCGAAAATGAATACCAATGCCATTGTAGGGTTTCTATCAATTGGGGACCGGTTTCAAGTAAGTGGTACAAAATTGCAGTTACGTCCTTGGAGAAAACATACACTTGGTTCAGGCTTGATTTTTCCCCAACCTTCAGAAAATGATGAGAGAAGATTGTTAACGCCATCAAAAACATACCTTTGGAAAACCCAAACACGGGGACAAAAAAGACAATAGAGGCTGGTAAGGTAGAAGCAAAAAGGAGTGAAACGTATGCCAAAAGCCCCGAAAACCGGTGAAATTCACCGGAATTCAAACAGCCGCCCACTCAAATACCCTCCTATAAGCACCAAAGCACCGATGTTTTTGCACGGAGCAGATTATAATCCGGACCAATGGCTTCACATGCCTGAGATCATCCAAGAGGACTACCGCTTAATGAAACTTGCAAAGTGCAACGTAATGAGCGTAGGAATTTTTGCATGGGCATCTATTGAGAAGCAAGAAGGCGTCTTTGATTTTGGATGGCTTGACAACACCATGGACAACCTTTACTCAAACGGCGTTTACGTAATGCTGGCCACACCAAGCGCAGCGCGGCCTGCATGGCTGTCTCAGAAATATCCTGAAGTCTTACGAACCCGGGCCAACCGAGTGCGAAACCTCCACGGAGGAAGGCACAATCACTGCCTCACTTCCCCTGTCTACAGAGAAAAAGTTCGCATTATCAATACTAAACTCGCAGAAAGATACAAAAGCCATCCTGCGCTTATTGCATGGCATGTTTCCAACGAATACGGCGGACAATGCCATTGCGAACTGTGCCAGGCAAAGTTCCGTGAATGGCTTAAGCAAAAATATAACGGCAACCTTGACAAACTCAACAAAGCGTGGTGGACGAACTTTTGGAGCCATACATATACAAGTTGGGATCAGATTGAATCACCGGCGCCCCACGGGGAATATTCCATTATGGGATTAGACCTGGACTGGAAACACTTCACCACAGACCAAACAATCGACTTCTTCAAACACGAGATCAGGCCGTTAAGAGAGATTACCCCTGATATCCCTGTAACCACGAACTTCGATGATTATGTCAACATAGAAAACGGAATTGACTACTGGAAATTCGCTCCCCATGTAGACTTTGTTTCGTGGGATAATTACCCTTACTGGCACGGTAAAAGGCCTAACCCTATTGAAGGTAGCAGGCGGGCATTTATCCATGATATGAACCGCTCCCTCAAATACGGCAAGCCGTTTACACTGATGGAAAGCTCCCCAAGCGCTACAAACTGGCAGCCTGTAGGTAAATTGAGAAGGCCGGGAATGCACGTGCTGGCCTCTTTGCAGGCCATAGCTCATGGATCTGAATCCGTTCAGTATTTTCAGTGGAGGAAAAGCAGAGGTTCTTACGAAAAACTCCACGGGGCCGTTGTTGGACACTCCGGCCATGAAAACACAAGGGTGTTTAGAGACGTGAAACAGGTTGGCGAAATTCTCTCAAAGATTACGCCTATTCTGGGAACTTCTGTGGAACCCGAGGTAGCGGTAATATACGATTGGGAAAACTCCTGGGCCATAAGTGTGTGCAAAGGCCCGCGGAGAGACAAGAAGGACTATTTTGAAACCTGCCAGAGCCATTACAGAGCCTTCTGGGAAAACGGAATTCCCGTAGATGTTATCAACATGGAATGTGACTTTTCAAAATACAAGGTTTTGGTTGCCCCAATGCTTTATATGGTCAGGACTGGAATGGGCGAAAGAATTGAAGAATTCGTGAGAACCGGTGGGATTTTCGTCACAACATACCTTAGCGGAATAACAGACGAAAACGACCTTTGTTTCCTTGGCGGGTTCCCTGGGCCTTTGCGAAAAGTTACAGGGATTTGGTCTGAGGAAATCGACTGCTTATATGATCACGATGTAAACTACGTGGTTTTGCTGGATGACTTTGAATACGAATTCAGTGCGAATCTGAACCATAGCAATAACTGTAAAATGAACTCCCCAGCCAATCCAGAGTGCGACGTTCGAGGTAAACAGCAGTTTCCGGGTAATAAGGCGTCACAACAAGCAAATGCCCAAATGGCAATGCATGATAGACGCGAATACAAGACGGAAGTGTTTTGTGACCTTATCCACTGTGAAACAGCCCGTCCCCTCGCAGTATACAAACAAGACTTTTATGCAGGTAGGCCTGCCTTGACTGTCAACGATTTCGGGAAAGGCAAAGCATACTACATTGCATTTAGAAACAACCATGAGTTTCTAAGCGATTTTTACAAAGCACTCACCTGCAGTCTGAAGGCTAAAGGAATCTCATTAAAAAAGGTACTTGATACCGATCTTCCCTACGGCGTGACAGCCCAGGTGAGGACCGACGGACAAAAAGACTATGTGTTTATATCCAATTTCAGCTTAAATGAAAGAACCGTTGACCTGGGGGATACGACGTACCGGAACATGGTGAATGAAAACATAGTAAGAGGCAGGGTGAATATCAAACCATACGGAATATTGATTCTTGAGAGAGATGCGATACTAAAACCCAGCAATTGATATTTGTCATGGAATGTAGGAAACTGAAACATCAATCAAATCAAACAAGAGTTAACTCAGGTGTCATAATATACCTTTGCCAGAAAACCCGGCTACTGATATGGGCACACAAAAAAGACGATGCCACGTTTGTTCCATAATCTATCCCATTCTAAGCATCTAAGCAAAAACCTAATGAGAATGATACCAGCCAAGTAAGTGCTCGGGAATCAGCTGCCGTCATCCGTTATTCAGTGACCGGAATTTTAGTGACGTCAAAATCATCTTACTTTCCCTTTAGGAGGATACTAGCAATGAAACGTCTACTCTCCCTGCTATGTTCCCTAGCAGTTGCAACAACTATCTGCATCACAAGTCTATCAGGTTGCCACAGCAAGGAGACCTTTGAGGGGTTTCCAATAGTTCAAATAAGGCTTACCTGACTTTTTACATAAAAGGCGGTAGAACAATGACATTACTTACAAGAGACAAGGTCCGAAGGCTAACAGAGTTCTGCATAGGGTTGTCATTTTCAGAACGGTGGCACAGAGCCTGCGAACACTCTTCGCCTGCCTGCAGCCGCACAGACACTAGCGTGCAAAACCTAACAAGAATCACCGACGGCTGGGAATGCGACGTGTATTCGTTTGATCTGGTAACGCCGTCAACTGTAGCCCCTCTTATTCTCAGGTTGTACATGGATAAACCTGAGTCCCTAGCCGCCATCAAATGCCAAAGAGAACTCGGCGTGATGAAGTATCTTTACAATATCGGGTATCCTGTACCAGAGATTTTCGGCTGCCAAACTAACTCTGCATGCCTGGGCGCACCATTTTTGATCATGGAGAGAATTTGCGGGCCTAACCTGGCCCAAGTGTATTCACGTGGTAATGAAGATAAGAAGCAAGCAGCCCTTGATGTGTTAAGTTCTCTTTTGGTAAAGTTACATAACCTTGACCCGGCTGAATTCGATCCGGAAACTGCATCTTTGAGCACCGGTTTCATTTTGCAAAGAGAGCTTTCTGAGTTTGAAAAATACGGCCTCTTTATCGACGATAATATCTTCGGGCCTGCCCTATCATGGCTTCTGGCAAATATGCGTGAGGTTAAACCGTCCCGGCCATCTATCATTCACTATGACTTTCATGCTCAAAACATACTTGTAAGAGATGCATCCAAAAAGAACTACAGAGCCTTCTGCGTCAATGATGAAGATTGCCATCATACAAGCAAGTGGCAGAACAACGTTCTTGTGATTGATTGGACCCAGTCTAGAATATCGGATTTTCGATTTGATCTGGCCTGGTCTTTACTGCTCATGGAAGATAATCAAGGCCAGGAAATGCTGAAATCCTACATAAGCAAGGCGTCCATGAGCAACGACTCACAGCAACGGTTCTACTCTGAGAATACTTTGGGGCGAAATGTAGCAAGCCTAGACTATTTCATAGCGTTTGCCTGCGTACGAAGACTTGCCAGCATATATGGCTCTATCAAGTTTGGAGCTGACCGCTTCGGGATGCGGCCCGGTGCCGAAGAGATCATGAGGAAGCAAACAAAGCATATGAGACGGCTTTACAACATTCTCACGAGCAAATCCGGAATTGAACTGCCCAAACTAGAGGGCTGGATTGCACAATTAAATAGCCATCCGTAATCCTCCATGTTTGAAACGTTGGGGACGGTCTTAAATGTTTCATTCATCATAAAACGCTGGGGGAATCTGTAAAACACTTGGTGCAACCCTAGGAGCGGACTTAACACTTTTCATTTGTCATGGAATTCTGGTGATGCATATTTGATACCTAGCAAGACAGCAGGATAACTCCGATGGAACGTTTAAAGACATCTCCTACATTTCGTAACCGGTGAACTTCATTCAGTCTGCAAGTTGAAACGTTTAAGGCCGTCCCGGATATTTCATTTTCAGACAATATGCAGCACAAGGAGGTACTAAATACTCCCAAAAGCCGGCCAGATCTCCTCTATCTATACGGCTAAGCAACGCTCGTATAGGCCCGCCATGGGTAACAATCACAATAGTACGGTTTTTGCTGTCCTCGTCATGGCTCTCTACACCGGCACCTTTTTTCTTCAGCGCTATCCCGCCTATTGCCCTGTCCCAATATTCAACTGTTGTTGGATCAAGCACGCAACCCGGCCCCTCAGCTACTCCTTCAAGGCCCCCTACGAATGAGCTGAATATTTTGTCATAAGCCTCAAAAACCCGGCTTGCCATTTCTTCAAGGGTTTCACCCAAAGGCGGGCGGACATGAACCGGATCATCGATCCATTTAACTACCCTATCAGGAGCCTTTTGCTCAATTTCCGCAAAAGTCAAACCTTCCCATAAGCCAAAATCTACTTCCTCCAAACCTGGTGTAACCTGCACTTCTATACGATGGGGATTGGCGATAATCTTTGCTGTCTCTAAACACCTTTTCTTAGGGCTTGAATAGACTGCATCAATATTTATAGTCGCCAATATGATTGAAAGATCCCCAGCCTGCTTTTGGCCGGCCATACTCAGAGGGCTGTCTCCGCTTCCTTCATATCTCCGTTCTAGATTAGCGCTGGTCTCTCCGTGCCTTACCAACAAAATGTGCATGATGTATTTTCACCGCCTGTATCAGAAGCCAATTGACGAAAAGTTCATTGGTGAAAGTTTCTCACTGATTACTTGAGCGGCCATTATTTTAGCAACCAAATAACGTCCACATCTCTACACCTGCCCACCTTTCCTAACCCACCAAAACATCCTCAAGAATGGCAAGAAGGGTAATATTCTCCTGTCTGGTTCTCACTGCAACACGCGCATAATATTCGTCTAGGAAAGGATAGTTGCTGCAATCTCTTATCAAAATCCCTTTAGGCCCTAAATGCTCTTGCAAACGGGCAGCAGTAAACCCGGTACCACGTAAGTCGATAAATACGTAATTGGCAGACGGTGGATACACCTCAACACCTCGAATGTTCGATAAAGATTCAGACAAGAAACGCCTCTCTGCCTCTACCCACTCTCTGGTTTTGCGAATATACGCTTCATCTTTAATTGATGCAATAGCACCTGCCTGCGCCAAACAGTTGACGCTCCACGGATCCTTAATCTGCCAAAGCCGGCCAATCAGAGATTTGTGTCCAACAGCATAACCCAGGCGCAATCCCGGTAGAGCGAAAAACTTTGTGAGGGACCCAAGCACGAGCAAATTGTCTCTGGAAACAGCCTCGTAGCGGAGTGTTACTTTACTTGGTTTTTCAACAAAATCTACAAAAGCTTCATCTACTATTACAAGAGCACCATTGTCACGGGCCGAATCAAGCACTCCAAAAAACTCATTTCGGTAAAGTATACAACCTGAAGGATTATTAGGGTTACAGATAAACAACATATCGGCTCCTGGAACTTGCTCTGCAAGATCATTCATTTGAGGCCGAAAGTTTTGGCCGGCTGATACAGGAAACCACCTTGCCGACCCACCTTCTATCTCAACTGCCCTTCTATATTCAGAGAAAGTAGGCGCCACTATAAGTGCAGTACTTGGCTTTACCGCTTTGACAACCAAATGAATGAGTTCATTGGCTCCATTCCCCACCAAAATGTTACCGGCGTCAACATCCAAGTATCTGCTTAGCGCATTTCTAATTTGACTGCACTGAGGATCCGGATAACGGCTGATTGCTCCCAAACTTTCCTTAACCGCATCCAAGGCAATTTGGGAAGGGCCAAAAGGATTTATGTTGGCACTGAAATCCAAAAACGCATCTGGCTTAAGCCCATATAACCTGGATGCCAGCGCTACATTGCCTCCGTGCGTATATGCGTGAGTATATGTCATTGATAAAGCCTCCTCATACTAAAGTGCTCGCTTATCTGTTTGTCCCCTGAATCCTGTGTACGATCATTTGCATGCAATAGGATTGCATGCTTTGACGATGGCCCCAAACTCCCGGCTGCTAACCGCCTATATACCTATTTGCAAGCAAAACACCAGCAACGTGATGACTTCGCATATTTCACAAATAGCGCCGTACACATCCCCTGTAAGCCCGCCAAGAAATGCCGACACTCTTTTGGCCCACAACCATGTAAAGCAACCGGCCAAAACAAATGCAACAACGCCTCTTGTTCCACCAATGGCCCCTGAATAGCAAACAGTCAAAATGCTGGAAATATAAAAACGCTTCCGCGAGTCAGAGAATCGCAAGTATTGCTCCTGCCCCGGCGTTTGGCTCTGCCCGCTGCGCTCCTTACCCTGCTTTTTACTCTGCTCCAGGCCTTGTCCGGCCCCTTCGTAAAAACCGGTAAACACTGTGCCCATTCCGCTTTGTTTTCTGGCATATGGAAATAAGACTATGGCCAGTAAAATCGCCCAGCGTCCTATTACAGGCGCCAAAAGAAGCGCAGGCAAGCGGCCGTAAAAAGGCAACCTCCCACCAAACAGCCTGCCGCCTGAACCACCTGTTAACTTCAAACGAACCGAAACGCCAACGGCTTTTGCACTCTGTGCCATAATTTCAGGAGCCTGTAGAAAACCCTGTAACGAAACAAGCAAAACAAACTTGGCCAATATAAGAAGGGCCAATGCTATGCCTCCCATGGCTCCAATGCGGCTGTCTCTCATAATACAAAGGGCATCTTCCCGTGTTCTGCCTCCAAGCAGGCCATCAGCCGTATCAATTAAACCATCACAATGCATCCCACCTGTTACAGCAAAAACAAAAACAAGATCTAAGACACAAGTTACCTGCAAGGGAAATATCTTCGAAGCCAGATTGTCAAAAACAGCCAACCCTAAACCCAACACCACACCGGCCAAGGGGAAATATGGCGGCGAAGCAGCAAGACTGTCTTGGTCTGTGTAAGCCCAATTAGGCACAGGAATCTTGGTCAAGAAACCAATTGCAGACAGAAAACTTCTCATAATACACCTCCCTATATACCGGCTTGCAAACTACAATAGATCCTGCTCAAGCGCCAATGAGCAAATCCACTTGAGATGCTGGGCAGCAGATTCATATCACTTAACAAGCGAAAGGTAGTCCGCCTAAGCTAATTTAAATTGATTAAGGCAACGATCACAGTTCCTATAACAACGGCAAAGGTTGAAGATAAATACATGAGAACAACTGCCTTGCGTATGTGATCTGCTTCCAGAGGCTCTAAGGGTTCACCAAGATAGGTGCGAAATGAAAGCTCACCGTCATAGTAATTGAGCCCTCCGAGCCTTACTCCTAAAGCACCTGCGACAGCAGCTTCACATACCCCGCTGTTTGGACTTGGATGAAGCCTTGCATCAGCCATTATTGTGGAAAATGCTCTTCTGGCATCCAGACCGGCAACATAAGATGCGATTACCAAAAGAGCTCCGGCGATCCTTGCAGGAACATAGTTCACTACATCGTCAAGTTTGGCAGACGCCCATCCGAAATCAACATACCTTTCGTTCTTGTACCCTACCATAGAATCAAGAGTGTTCACGGCTTTGTATGCCATGGCAAGAGGAGCACCTCCAATGAAACCGTAAAACACCGGCGCTATTACGCCGTCTGCAGTATTCTCAGCCACTGTCTCAACTGTGGCCCGGACTATCTCCTGGCAGCAAAGTGACTCAACATCTCTCCCTACTATCATTTGTAAATCAGTGCGAGCCTTAGCGGGATTGCCATGAACAAGCGGATCATAAACTTTGTAGGCAGCTTTTCTTAGGTCGCAGGCGGCAAAAGCAGTGGACATAAGCCAAAGAGATACAAGTTTACCGGCCATAGGATTAACCCAATCTGCCAGAGCAATAATTAAGCGGCATGCAAAAAACGCCCCGCAAACCACGCAACCGGCCAGAACCGCTCCCATAAAACGCTCCAGCGTCTTGCTTTTGCATAAGGGACGTAACGTACGTTCCAAAAAAGAAATAGATTTGCCCATTAAAACCACAGGGTGTGAGATACGCGGGGGATCTCCCACAGCAAAGTCAATCCCAAACGCCAGCAAAACTTCGGTGTTCGACACAATCATCCTATCTCCTTACTCCCAGCGGCACCGGTTTCTCTCCGCCTAACCCCTAGTTGGTTCGTCAACCCGTCGTCAACCTGCAAATTGTAAGCCTGTATCAAATACTTTCCTTTAGGTAAACCAATTCCGGGAAATTCAGCACCTTAATACCGGCAAACAAGAACGCCTCAAACTCTAAAGCGGAAATTCCCTCACGTCACATATCCAATTATCTGAACAGGTTGAACCGGCTCAAGATTCTATTCTCGGAGCCAGATCCGCGTTCACGTCACATATCCAATTACCTCAACAGGTTGAACCACCATGCTGCTTATGCTTTCTATGAAATCCGCATCTGGCTCAACACTCAAAACAACACATGTAACAGGCCCTGCAGATTTTTCCATGCAAAGCCCATTGGCTGCATCAAGATGTAATTCCACACCGGCCGACTGAGCCAGCGCTTCAGCTTCACGCCGGATCCCCTGAGAGCCCACGGGAACTATGTCGTGTACTTGGGAGCACGCACGTAAAGCCATCACAGCCTCCAAAGTGGCAATACTCGTATCATCCATGTGAACCTCATTTCCAACTTTGGGAATGCCTATGCAAACAACCCGGTCTCCTGGCCTGGTCAATCCAAGCTTCAATTCATGGGAATTGGCTATCCCAATCACTGTAATTCCTAAACCTGTCTGTTTGGTAGCCACGTTTTTCTCGGTACTTCCTGTAACCGCGACATCTGAATTCAGCCCTGCCAACCTGAGTTCTTCCTTAATTCCCCGGACTATCTCACGTGCGCCTGGGTCAGGCTCTACACAAACATTGTTCACCAGGACTGCGGGCCGTGCCCCTGATGAAAGCACTTCCATAAGCGCAACTCTGGTAATAAGCCTTCCAAGCACATATCCGGGTACTTTCACGCTATCAAGTTGTTTAGGGCCTATACCGCCCGATGAATCGCAGGCTATTACCAGTACATACCCTTCAGCCAGCGTAACCAGTGTAAGATCGCGATATTTCTTTATCTCCGGATTTGTTTCCCGGTACAGCACATAATTTCAACTCCTTCACACATTCCAACGGCCATTTGCTTCAGCCCTGTTGGGATTCAGAACTTTAAATACCAAAACAGCCACGGCAACATTGGCAAGAGATGCAAATGTGAGAGGAAAAATCAAAGTTATCGCAGCAGCGGTTCCCAGCCATGGTATAAGAGCCAGAGGCGCTCCCACCCCATTTAATATTACAGCCACCAGCCCGGCCGGTAACCAGGACCATTGAGTATCAAACTTACGTCCAACCCATCCGTAAGCAGCGGCGCATAATGCCATCTGTGCACCAACTACAAGATGAAGAGGCACCCCCAATGGAAAACCTGCAGTGATAGCACTGGCCAAATGGCCGAAGGCAGCAACCACTGCCCCTCCCAACGGGCCGGCCAGCGACGCATACAGATAACCCGGGCATGAATCCATGGCAATAGTACCCAAAGGGCCGGGAATTTTGATAAATGCTCCAACAGCTGAAAGCGCGACCATGAGCGCACCTTGAGTAATCGTCTTGATACGTAGTTCAGACTTAATTTTGATTCTGCATTGCTTCATAATAAGGGCCTCCTAAAGATGCTTAGCAAAATACTGAATCACGGCTTGTGATCTGTGAAAAAGAACTACATTCCAGTATTGTTGGTTTCTAAACCGGCAATAGAGTAAATCAGGCTCATATTCAGGTGTTTACGCACAATATGGGCGAAACGGTCATATTCTGCCTCCCTTTGCTGCTTGCATTGCTGATCCGCTTGCTGCTTCCAATTTCGCTCGCTAGGAATTGCCGGATCTTCATCTGCAATTCTTAAGTTTGAAATATAGGGCACAACACCCAGGACCGGCTTACCCGTCCTCTTTTCCAAAAAGTCCAGTCCCGGTTGAAGAAGGCCAAGATCGCCTCTAAACTTATTGATAATGAACCCTGCCACCAAGTCCCGTTCATCTTTGTCCAAAAGTTCCAACGTACCAACTATGGCGGCAAAAACTCCTCCCAGGCTAATATCTGCAACCAAGAGCACTGGCGCCTTTGCCATCTTTGCAATTTTCATGTTTGAAATATCCCTGTCCTTGAGGTTAACTTCAACAGGGCTTCCTGCGCCTTCTATTACTACTGCTTCGTAATCCTGGCTAAGGCGCCGGTACGAGCTGTAAATGGCATCTATGAATTCGGGAACATATCGCGTGCGATACTCACCGGCGTGAAGCCGGCCAAAGGATTTCCCCTGAAGTATGACTTCAGATACCATGTCACCGCAAGGTTTAAGCAAGAGCGGGTTCATATCGCCGGTCGGCAATACCCCTGCCGCTTCTGCCTGAATAGTTTGAGATATACTGATTTCATCGCCGGAACTTGTAAGAAATGAATATGTAGACATGTTTTGTGATTTGAAGGGTGCCACCCTAAACCCATCTTGCTTCAAAATCCTGCAAAAAGCTGCACTCATTATGGTCTTGCCAACACTGGATGACGTGCCTTGCAGCATCAATGCTTTAGCCACACCTAAATCACTCCTCGATTTTCGTCAATTCTTTTGACAAACCCATGGTAAATGTGATGGCCCCAGTAGCCTCGAACAGGGCATCTATGTCCAGGGCAATTGTTTATCCCATGGCACAAACAGAACACTTTCGGAGTAAGTTTCAAAACAATCATTGTTTGACTGAAACAGCAATCCCGGAAACCATGAAATAAACCCAATCGGACAGGCGTGCCAGTGCCTGGTTGGACCAGCCAAGCACATCCCTAAACAGCCTCCCTGACGGATACGAAGGAACCAAACCCATGCCTACTTCATTGGAAACCACAATCACATGGCTGTGCACATTTCGGGCAATCGTGGCGAACTCTGTCACACAGTTCAGCACATCCTGACATCTGCCTTTTTGATCCATATCATCATCTTCTTGAAACAAAAGATTTGTGACATAAAGCCCCAGGCAATCTATCAGTACCACCTGACTCATTGGCCCCTCTTTTTCCAATACACCTGTAAGGTCCAAAGGCTCTTCAATAGTTTTCCAATGTGAAGGCCTGCGCTTTTTGTGAATCTTCACTCTTTGCCGCATTTCATCATCGCCTGGAATACACGTTGCAATATAAGTAACACGCCCTTTGGAAGCAGTACTCGAGGTAGCTTCTGAATCATTGCTAACCTCGGTGCTTCCATTTTCCAAAAGCGTGTTTTCTGTCACGTCCCCATCCGGGTTCACTCCCCCATCCACGTTCGCAGCCGGATTTGCGGCCATTTGAGCTGCCAAGCGCTCGGCAAAACTGCTTTTTCCACTTCGTACTCCTCCGGTAACCAAAATCAGGCGCCCTCTCACAAAATCACCTTCTCTCTATAACAGCCGCTTAGTAAGTTTCAATTCTTGCCTAACATGAACCTGGCATTTCTTCTATTACAGAAATACTTTTTCAAAAGTCATTGTTGCTCAGTCAAAAGCCAAATAACATCTATGCTTGCCTCATCAGACGAACACCCTCAGTTCCATCAACCACTATGTGCCGGAAAAATCAGAGTTTTTCCATTGAGAGGATGCTTCATCATGACCACATCCAACCCATATAACGCGTTAATGTTTTGAGCAGTGAATACCTTTGAGGTTGGCCCGGCAGCGAAAACAGTTCCTTCTGACAACAAAACCATACTGTTGCAATACGCGGCAGCCAGGTTAGTGTCATGCATTACTGCAACAACGGTAATCCCTTTTTCGCTATTGAGTTGTTTCACCACATCTAACATTTCCACTTGGTAGTTGATATCTAAGTGTGAAGTAGGCTCATCTAAAAACAGAACCTCCGGTTCCTGGGCAAGGGCCTTTGCCAACCCGACTCTTTGCATCTCACCGCCGCTTAGTGAAGTAACTAACCTGGACTTCAAATGAATTGTATTGGTGACTTCCATGGACCACATGACCTTCTGCCGGTCTTCCAGGCTTTCCTTTTCAAACCTGCCCAAATGAGGCAGCCGCCCCATTGTTACCAGTTCCTCTACAGTAAAACCAAATTCGTTAGTATCTTGTTGCGGCAACACAGACACTGTTTTCGCTATATCCTGGCGCTTCATGGTTGAAATTGCCCGGCCTTTCAATCGCACTTCCCCTGATGAAGGTTTTAGTGTACCGGTCATACACCTTAACAATGTGGTCTTGCCTGAACCGTTAGGCCCCAGGATTACAAGAAACTCTCCGAACTTTACCGAAATTGATATTTGATTAAGTATTTGCTCAGTTCCATAGGCAAAACTGAGTTGCTCTACTTTCATTAGATTCTGAGTAAGGTTCAGACTCATCGTAAACTCCCTCACCACAACTATGTCATCATCCGTTATTGGTCTTGGATCAAAGCAACAGGTTAAATAATTCACAATTGCCATGATTTCTTCTTGTATTGCCTTAATAGATAAGCAAAAAACGGTCCTCCTACCAATGCCGTAATTATTCCCACCGGAAGTTCCTGTGGAGCGATAATTAGCCTGGCTGCAGCATCAGCAGCCATCATAGCTAATGCCCCAAAGAGAATGGACGCAGGAACAAGCCGCCTGTTATCAGGCCCAATGAGCATCCTTACAAGATGAGGAATAACAAGGCCAACAAAACCAATTATCCCTCCTGAAGCCACAGATGAAGCCGTCAGCAAAGATGACGCCAAAATCAGCAGCCTGGTGGTTTTTTGAACTTCAATCCCCAGGTGCATAGCTTGCTCTTCCCCAAGAAGCAACGCATTTAACTCTCTTGAGCAAAACGCTACGATTGCGAGCCCAACGACAAAATACGGCAATGTCATGAGCACATGATCCCAACCTCGGCCTGAAAATCCTCCCATTAGCCAAAAAGCGAGGCCATGCAATACACCGCTAGGCATTACGAACATAAGAAGGGAGACTAAGGCTGATAGTATTGAACTTACAATCATACCTGCGAGAACCAAGTTTAAAACAGGGGTTCTGTCACCTACTCTGGCCAGGTTGTATACAAGCAACACTGCCAAAAGCGACCCGGCAAAAGCTAATAACGGGACAGAACCCATTGACAAAAACTTTATCTGGACCGGTAACATAAATGCACAAGTAGCCCCAAGGGAAGCTCCTGAAGATGCGCCCATTACGTATGGATCAGCCATGGGGTTTCTGAAAATCCCCTGGTAAACAGCGCCTGATGCAGCAAGGGAAGCTCCGGTCATGGCAGACAGAATCACTCTTGGAAGCCGGATACAGAGAATAATGGCCTCTCTTGGGCTGATTTCAGCCTTTCGGAATTTACCGCTTAGGCCGGCACCAAGAGTTCTAACCACTTCTGCAGCGTTAAACTCAACAGCGCCTGTGCCAAGAGCCACAATTGCAGACAATATAAGTAACACCATAAGCGCAGGTATTATTATAGCCTGCCATTTTCCCTTCAAAAGCCGCATCGATCAATCCCCCTCCTCTTTGCAACGTTTGTGCAACATTTGGTGCAACGTTTGGGACGGTCTCAAATATTTCACTTATCTAGAATTCAATAGAGTTCTCATCCACGTTTGACACAAACGAAAAACAGGACCCGGATCCGATGAAACGTTTAGGACCGTCCCCAAAATTTCAGTCGGGAAAGCAATCGGGATAAAGTGCCTTGGCAGTCTCCATGATTCCATCTACTATCCGCGGCCCTGGACGAGACATGAGGTCGTCGTCTATTCCGTAAATCCTGTCGTTTTTGATTGCAGATATTGTGCTCCAACCATCCTGTGTCTTGAGTTTTTCAGGGTCAATGCCGCCTCCTGAGCCCATGACAGTGTACACAATTGCCTCAGGATCCTTATCTACAAGCACCTCAAGGCTATATATAGGATAGTCAGTGTCGGCGTCACTTGATACACTTACTCCTCCGGCCAGAGTAACCACATCATTTAGAAGTGTGTTGGGGCCTATAGTCATTATTGGTTCATCCCAAAGCAGGTAAAACACCCTAACTTTCTCATCTTCAGAAATGTCTTTCAAAGCCTCTTTAACCTCGTCAATTTTGCTTTGCATGCTTGTTACAACGTCTTCGGCTTCTTTGACGTTCCCTGAGACTTTGCCAACCAATTGGATTTCATCCATAACTTCTTTAACACTGCCTGCATTCATGACCAGTACGGTAAGCCCCAAGTTTTCCATCTCATCTAAATACTTGGTGTGCATCGTTGTAGCCAGCACTAGATCTGGTTCCAGAGAAACTATCGTCTCCATGCTTGGATCAGAAAAGCCGCCGATCTTCTCTTTGTTTTCTACTTCTTCAGGATAGTTACAAAACGTTGTTACGCCTACTACCTTGGATTCGAGCCCGCACGCATAAAGGATTTCTGTATTGCTGGGCGCCAGCGATACAATACGTTCAGGTTTTTCTGAAATGGCTACCTCTCTGCCTACGCTGTCCAGCACTTCCATAGGGTATTCAGCTTCAAGTTCAACATCGCTGTTCTCACCGGGTTTGCAGCCGGTAAACGAAACAACGGCCAAAATCATCAAAAGGGCAATTGCAGTAAAGCGAAATATCCGTTTGTTGTTCACAAATTCTCTCCTCCTAATAAAGAATCCGGCCTCTTGCGAAGGCCGGATTAGTTGCACTTTAAACCAAAATACATTGGTACCTAGCACCCCTCCTTTCCTCCGAAGGCATAGGTTCTAAGATATACAGGCAGGTCTCCTGGCTTCCGGGTTATTGCCTGTTTCTGCGGCTCCCTTCCCATCTTAAGATTCTTAAGACAGTGGCTTGCCGCAAGGCTCTCCGGTTACAGTGGCGGGACCACTCAGGTTTTTCACCTGATTCCCTTTTCACCCCATGGTGGGGCACCTGTAATCTTTCACTATTCATTTGTCGTGAGCATTATATCATAAATCTGGTATTTGGGTATAGATGTTTCAGATGAAGTATAAGAACCCAGGACGTCCCTGGCCTCCATATTGAAGTTTTCGATTGGCCATACCTGCGTCTACCATATAGTTAAGATATCGCCTTGCAGTGACAGTGGAAAAACCGGTAATTTCAGCAACCTGATTACAAGTAAGAGGTTTTTGTAAATCTTCGAAACACTTCCAAACAATTTTCAAGGTGGCAGGTTGTATTCCTTTGGGGAATTTAGGGTCATTTCTTGCACATCCTGTTGAGATGATTTTCCTGTCATTATCATCCAAACTGTGAACCGGTTTCTCTAATGCTAAGTTAGATGTTAATCGTACATTTGAACTTTCCTCTCGGGTTTGGAGCGTTGTTTCACATTTGCTTTGGCTGTCATCCAATACCTTCAACCATTCACCGGTAAGGCCCGGGAAATAGATACAATGGTGAAGGCACAATGCAATCTTCGTTGCATGCAAACAAAGTTTGCCGACAACATCGGGCTCGTAAGCCCGGGGAGCACTTCTAAGGACAGTAATTACGCCAACGGTAAATTTTTCGAGACTTATTGGAACAGCGGCATACGCCCTAAGATTCTGCTGAGAGGCCTGATGCGGCGTAATTATGGATCGGCTATCATGTGCGAGATCATCAGAAACAACAGGCTGCTGCTGTGTAAAGCAAGTTCCCGTCAATCCTATGGAAGAGCCAATTTGGCCATAAACAGACATACTCACAAAAGGACTCTGCTGTGAAGACTCATTATTAACCGAATCAATGCAAGACGTCTGCCTTAGCAATTGGCCGTCATATAACCATAGAATACCTAGCTGGCTTCTTGTGACGCGAATCCCCAAACTCAGACACTTATCCAGAATCGCTCTTATATTACTTAATTTGCCCTGCGTCAAATAAGTCAGTAGTTCCACAGCCGAATCTGATTCAGTTTGAAACGAACGGTACCTCATTGTCTCTTGTTCCATATGTGACCCCAATCAACGCTACGATTGTCCAGAGCAGACACAGCCTTAACTAATTGTTTGACCATTGCTTTAGGGTACCCTTTCAATCGATTTTAAGGTAAATCTTGTCCTGGATCAAGCATTACAGACTGCTAGCGGCTCTCATCAATCAACGAGATAATCTTTTCAGGGATATCCTGCAAGGGCAGCACAAACATTGCAGCGCCCATATTGACGGCAACTTTGGGCATACCGAATACCACACAACTCTTCTCATCTTGAGCTATGGTGCCGGCTCCGGCATCTCGCATGTATTTCAGCCCTTGAGCACCATCTGACCCCATACCTGTGAGGATAACTCCAACGGCATTCTTGCCGGCATACCTCGCAACCGAACGGAACAATACATCAACACTTGGCTTCTGATAGTTGATATACGGGCCATCCTTAACCCGAACACAATACCGTGCGCCATCTCGCCTCAGTACCATATGCCTATTTCCAGGAGCCAATAATACCCTGCCTGGCTGAACTTCATCACCGTCTTCAGCCTCTTTCACACTGGCCAGGCAACTGTCATCAAGCCTCTTGGCAAATGATCGCGTAAACGTAGCCGGCATATGCTGGGCTATTAACGTGCCCGGGCAATTGACAGGATACCTTGATAAAATTTCCTTTATGGCTTCAGTCCCCCCTGTAGAAGCACCGATAGCCACTAATTTTCTGGTTGTCCGGGTCAGCGAAAGAGGGGCCCGCTCACGGCTTTGCCTTTTGAGCCTGCTTGTTTTTGCCAAGCGTGTAGGATCTACCATTGAAGCCGATATGATCTTGGTAGCCAAATCCGAGACCATGTCTCCAACTGTAAATGAGGAACCGGGTTTGCACATAACATCAACTGCGCCGATTTCAAGAGCTTCAATGGCCATATCACTGCCGGCCGGAGTCAATGAACTTACTACCACAACAGGCAGAGGATAATATTCCATTAGCCTGCGTAAAAAGGTTAATCCATCCATCCGAGGCATCTCGATATCAAGGGTTAATACATCGGGCCTGAGGCTTTCGATCATATCGCGAGCCACATATGGATCAGGGGCAGTACCTATTATTTTGATGGCCGGGTACTTCGACAACTCAGTGCTTAGGATTTTACGAACTACGGCTGAATCGTCTACTATTAGTGTTCGAACCATATGTAATCCTCCATTAACCGTACATCGCAACAAACTTTCATACGAACATTGTTCCTGGTTTTCCATGCCTGTGCATTGCAATTGCCGCATAAATCCAATACACCCTGGGCCCTAAAGACCGGTTTGTGTTCTCACACTTTTGCATCAGCTATTCGGTTTATTACGGGTTTCATATATACACTTGGTTGCACGTACTTAAATCCATGATCCAGACCGGTTAGCCCTTCAGAGTGTCCCACTATGAGAACGCCTCCAGGTGACAGGATATTGTAAAAACGAGATATCAGCTCTTGTTGAGCAAGACGATCGAAGTAGATCATCACATTTCTGCAGAAAATAACCCCAAAGGGCCCTTTCATAGGCCAGGGCCCTGCAAGATTATGCCTTCTGAAACTTATCAAACGAGATACTTCTGGCTTCACTTGGTACCTGGTACCCTTAACAGTTTGAACTTTTCTAAAATACTTTTGCCTGTGTGCAAAAGGTACATTTTCAAGTTTTTCAGGTCTGTAAGTACCTTGTTTGGCCAAACGTATCATATTTGAAGAGATATCTGTTGCAAGAATTCGCACATCCACAAAATCAATTTCGCTCCATAAATCTCGAAGAATCATGGCAATAGAATATGGCTCCTCTCCAGAAGAACATCCGGCACTCCATATTCGGAATCTGAATATTCTCCTGGGTTCAAGAGAAGCCATCTTTTCTTTCAGATAATCAAAATGAGCCATCTCTCTAAAGAAAGATGTTAAATTGGTAGTAAGACAATCAACCATTGCACCAAGTTCTTTGCCTGAAACATCGTTCTCTATACACTGCAAGTATTCACCAAATGAATTCAGCCCCAAAGCTCTTATACGTTTGCCTAAACGTGTCTGTACAAGAGCTTTCTTGCTTGGATGTAAATCAATTGAACACAAATCGTAGACCAGTGTTCTAATCTTATTGAACTCCCCATCAGAAAGAAATGCATTGTTTCTTAGCATAAGCCTATACAATCACCTGTCTTAGAACCCTTCAAAATCCTCATCGTCATCAAGCGGTATCAGCCTTGATGATTTGCCCGGAACTCCTGCAGGCTTGTGCCATCTTCCGGTTTGACTACCTTGAGCCTGTTTTGGGGCAAAAGGGTTTAGGTTCTGTTGTTCAACAAACTGACGCAACATGTTAATATCCAAACCCGATAATATGTTGGCAATCTCCTCAGTGTTTGCCGTCCTACGATCTCTGGATAC
>CAZXLH010000020.1:0-40319 GCA_964641455.1 uncultured Eubacteriales bacterium
GATAACCCAAGAATAGTTGAGGAGAAACTTAAGTCCTTCCTGGCACCGAAACAGCGACATGAAGTAACAAGGCCATCACGGGTGAGGGAGGTGTCCGGAAGTGAAATACCGCTGGATGTTAGATGACGACACGCCGCGCCAAGCTCCGTGGATGAACACATATGCAGATATGATGACTTTGCTCTTGTGCTTCTTTGTACTGTTGTTTTCTATGTCAGTAGTCGAAATCGAGAAGTTTCAGGCAGTGATGTCATCATTGCAAGGTGCGCTGGGAATCTTGGAAGGTGCTTCTACCCCGGTAATCACTCCGTCTGACGACATCTTTGACCTACAAGAACTTCAAGCCCAGATCCTCGCCCAAGAAATGGCTGATATGAAGATGATGGCAGAAATGTTTGAAAAGGAAATGGTGGAAGCCGGTTTAGCTGACAAGGTGGCTATTAAATTAGAAGAGCGAGGCGTAATTTTGAGGTTTGCAGATTCAGTGCTTTTTGACATAGGGGAAGCTCAGTTACGGCCACAGTCCCGGAAAGTGCTCCTAAAAGTAGGAGAACTAATCAGCAAAATAGACAATCCTGTCCGTGTAGAGGGCCATACCGATAACTGGGCAATCAACACGCCCAGGTTTCCATCAAACTGGGAATTATCAACAGGCCGGGCTACTCAAGTGATTAGGTTTCTGATTGAAGAAGCTAATTTAGATCCCAAACAGCTTCAGGCAGCCGGCTATGGTGAGTATCACCCTATTGACACTAATGATACAGCTGAAGGTAGGCAGAGAAACCGAAGGGTGGACGTAATAATTTTAAGGCCATCACTCTCGTTGGCAGAACCGCAGTAGGAAAGGTATATGGAGGAGTACTGAATGAAAAGAACGGTTTTGGTAGCAGTTATTGTGGTTGTGGCAATAACAGCAGGTTATTTGGTAGCTGCAAGGGGTGGGGGATTACCGCCGGTTTTAGGTAGCAGCGAAAAACAGCAAAGCCCTGAAACAACTCTGGCCTACAGTTTAGGCCAATTTATAACTAACCTTATGGATTCAGGAAGATTCATAAGGGTTACCCTTGACCTGGAAGTAACCGATGCCAACAGCCATAAGCAATTGGAGACGAAATCTTCTGAACTTAAGACAGACATATACGCTTTGTTGCGTTCAAAGACTTATGAAGAACTTGTCGGGGAAGAAGGGCTACGCAACTTACAGCAAGACATTCTGGACAGAATTGAAACCAAATGCCCAGGGATGGTAAAAGAGGTCTTTTTTTCTGAGTTCATTATTCAATAGCAGTGTAAAAGAGGTGATCTGGTTTGGCGCTTACGCAAAAGGAAATCGAAGAACTTATCAGTTCTATGATGATGGCAGATGCTTCAGATGATGAAAAGCCGAAAGTGGCAAAACCACGGTTACGTGTGTATGATTTTAAACGTCCCGATAAGTTTTCCAAAGACCATTTGCGAGGCGTTCAACTTCTGTTTGATAACTTTTCTAGGCTGGTAACTTCTTATTTTTCAGGGCTTTTTAGGCTTGCAATTCATTCTAACGTTGTATCTGTTGATCAGGTTACTTACGAGGAGTTTTCAAGTGGGCTCACTAACCCGTGTTCGGCTGCAGTACTCGAATGGGAATCTCTTTCTTCAAATGTTCTTATTAACTTTAGCCCACAAATTGCCCTGCTCATGGTAGATAGGCTGTGTGGGGGGCCAGGCGATGCCACGGCAGTTTCCAGGGCCTTGACTGAAATTGAGACTGCTGTCTTGAGGCGGGTGGCTGATACTATGGCACAGATCCTATCGGTTACGTTGAAGGAATTCAATATTGAGCAACATGAGCTTTCAGTATCGTCAATAGAAGTAAATCCGTTGTTTGTACAGCAAGCCATGGCTCCCAATGACATTGTGATGTCAGTGGTTATAAGCATGAAATTCGGAGCGCAATCAGGCAACATAGATTTTTGTCTTCCATACGTGCTGCTTGAACCGATATTGCCCGCTCTTTCAGCTCACCGGTGGTTTTCAAAGAGCGATCGGCAAAACAATGAGGAAAGCAACGAAGACGTAGCGCTGGCCATCCAGCACGTTGAAATTCCCATTTCCTGTCGGCTTGGCGACAGCACTCTCAAGATGAGTGACGTAATGTCGCTAAAACCAGGGGATGTGATAGAACTCAATGCACGCACAAGTGATTTTGCATCTTTGCATCTTTTGGGCAAACCCAAGTTTAACGTTGAAATTGGACGCATAGGCTCGAGGATGGCTGCGAAAATCGTTTCACGAAAGGAAGACAATTGGGAGGAGATGAGTTAGCTGTGAGAAATGAGAATCTAAGCCAAGAAGACATTGAGGCTTTGTTGAAAGAGGCACAGCAAGCCGACACTGAAGTTGAACAAACTGACAACAATACAGCACAAGACGAAGCGGAAACTGCAAAACCGCTAAGCAAGGAGCAGCCTGTTGAGGACCCTGTATCTTCAGAGGCCCAAGAACAGGTGGATGCAAAACCCGAAGAGGACAGGGAATCTTCAATTCGGGTAGCGGATTTTGAAGAGTTTGAGATGGAGCCTGTTTCAGAAAAACCCGTTTCGGATATGGGTGTGCTTATGGACATTCCCTTGTCGATAAGTGTCGAGTTGGGACGATCCAGGTGCTACGTTAAGGACTTGCTGAACCTTACTGTTGGCTCAATAGTTGAACTGGATAGGCTTGCCGGCGATCCTGTTGACGTTTTGGTTAATGGAAAAATATTTGCAAAGGGCGAAGTGGTAGTAATTGACGAAAACTTTGGAGTCAGAATTCAGGAAATATTGAGCAAAGACTCACAATAGACAGAGAAACTTACTAAGCATCTCAACCAGGCAACCAGGCGGTTTTAGCAGATACATACAAATAGAGGGGGGACCCGCCGGGTTTTCCGGCGTCAGTATGAGCTCATATTCTTTAACTTCGGAAATCTTGAAGGTAGCCGGCTTCTTGGGTGTTTTGATAGTCATAGCGCTGTTAGCTGTTCGTTTATGGGGCCGTCGTTTCAGGCCCGAGGGGCCCAGGTTATATCTTCAAATCGTAGACTCTTTGTCGCTAGGCAAGGAACGAATGATCTGTATTGTCAAAGCAGGGCAATCTCTTCTGCTCTTGGGCTTGACAAATCACAATATTTCACTTCTTAAGGAAATTTCCGCTTCAGAATTTGATGACTTTTGCAAAGCTGAAGCAGTTTATGAGGGACAACCGGAGAGCGAAAGCAGCTTTCTTTCAAGATTCAAAGCCCAGGTAGCTGATCATACAAAGAGGCTCAGTGGCAAGAAGATGTATATGAGTCTACTCTTGGGTGCGCTTTTGGTTAATTGTTTATGTGGACATGCTATTGCAGCTCCTGAAAACATTGTGCCTAACATAGACATTAGAATTGATGGCGAGCCTGGGCAGGGGGGGCTGCTAAACGCTATCGGGATATTGGCTGTGTTAACAGTGTTAAGTCTTGCTCCGGCCATACTGATATTGACTACATCTTTTACTCGCATAGTGATTGTGTTTTCGTTTTTACGTACAGGCCTGGGAACTCAGCAAACACCCCCAAATCAGGTACTTATAGGTTTGGCTCTTTTGCTAACGTTTTTCGTGATGGCACCGACTTGGGGTGAAGTAAATGAAGTGGCGATTGCCCCTTACACAGCAGGTGAATTGACTGCTCAAGAAGCTATTTTCAAAATTCAAGGCCCGGTTAAGGACTTTATGCTCAGGCAAACGCGGGAAAAAGACCTGGCTCTTTTCATAGAATTAGGGCAAGAGCAAGAACGGCCCTATTCTCCTGAGGACGTATCCCTGATTCAAGTTGTGCCGGCGTTTGCTATTTCCGAGTTAAAAACAGCCTTTGAAATGGGGTTTATCCTATTTCTGCCGTTCCTGGTCATTGATATGGTAGT
Organism: uncultured Eubacteriales bacterium; assembly: GCA_964641455.1. Lineage (GTDB taxonomy): Bacteria > Bacillota > Sulfobacillia > Fermentithermobacillales > Fermentithermobacillaceae > DTU015. Next base: position 3,918 of record CAZXLH010000020.1, read on the forward strand.
AGCTTCAACCCTAATGTCTATGGGCATGTTAATGCTTCCGCCTGTGTTGATTTCACTTCCCTTTAAACTATTGCTTTTCGTGCTGGTAGATGGTTGGGGGCTTATTACCAGATCCCTAGTAAGAAGTTTTAAGTAGTTGAGGCATGTAAGATCAGACCATTGGTAGGGAGGAGTTAACTTGACACTGGATCAAGTGATATCAATCGGCAGGGAAACACTTGCAATAACCATGTTGGTGGCTATGCCTTGCTTGCTGGTTTCGATTGTGGTCGGCTTATTGATATCCATATTTCAGGCTACGACTCAGATACATGATCAGACTCTTAGTTTTGTCCCGAAAATATTAGCAGTGATGCTTACGATTATGCTTTTTGGTGGGTGGATGCTTAGAACCTTAGTGGATTTTACTCAAAGGCTCTTTGAGAAACTTCCGGCGCTCATTTAAAGGTTTGTCCTGATATTCTTGAGGAGGATGGAATAATTGCAGGTTTGGCTGGAGACAATTTTCCCGCTTTTGTGGATTACTCTGCGCACTGCCGGATTTGTTGTATCAGCTCCGGTGATTGGCACCAGATACATACCGGGGCTTGTAAAGGCAGCAGTATCGCTCCTTTTGGGTTACATCCTCTGGCCAATTGTACCTGCGGCCCCCTCTCCCAATACACCTGGCGAATTTATTCTGATTGCTGCAAGTGAAGTAGCAGTGGGTTTGTTATTGGGTTTTTGCGGCACTATTATAATGGCTGCCATAGAGACAGCAGGACATATAGTTGACATGAAAATTGGTTTTGGAATGGCAAATGTTATTGATCCGCATTATGGCCAACCCTCGCCAATTCTTGGAATCTTCAAATATCTCCTCATAATGTTGGTGTTTCTTGGAATTGACGGACATCACATTTTAATAAAAGCGCTATTTGAATCTTTTGAAATTGTGCCGGCCGGTGCTGCTTTCATTCCTACACAATGGGCTCAAATAGGCCTCGGAGCAGCTGCTAAGATGCTCAAAATCGCTTTAGTCCTCTCGTGCCCTGTATGGGCTTCTACGTTGATCGTGGATTTTACCTTAGGGGTAATTGCCAGGACTGTACCGCAAATGAACGTTTTTGTTGTAGGCATTCCTATAAAGACTCTTGTAGGATTGGGAATACTCTCAGCCTCGGTTGCTTTTTACGGAGTATTTACCAGGCAAATCACACTTTCCATACAACACCTTTTGGAAAGTCTCTTAGGAGTAATGGGCAGATGATTTCATACTTAGAAATTGATCTTCAGCTATTTGCTGATGAGAAAAAGGAGCCTGCCACTCCCAGACGGCGGCAGATGGCCAGGGAGAAAGGCCAAATATTCATAAGCCAGGACCTTACATCAGCTGTTAGCATATTGCTCACAGTATTAACCCTAAGATTCAGCCTGAGGTTCAGTGCAGGAGTTTTGGCGAAAAAATCGTCTCAAATATGGAGTCTTGCACCGCCCGGCGACCCAACTTTTGGGTGGGCGCATAAAGTCGTGAACGATGTAGTAATTACCTTTCTTTTGGCCGCATTGCCGGTAATGGCTGCTGCCCTGGTATTTGGTGTAAGTATGTCACTGTTACAAGTAGGGTTTTTAGTTAAGCCTGCTTTGATACTTCCTGATCTTAAGAGATTGAATCCTTTGGAAGGGCTTAAACGAATTTTTTCAAGGAGAACTTTGCAATCTTTAGTAAAGTCTTTTGCTAAAATCGGTTTGGTTGGCCTGGTTGCCTGGAATACAGTGAAATCAGTATGGCCTCAGATTTCTGCGCTTGTAGTCAGTAATTTGTCTCAGTCAGTTGCTATTGTAAGTGATACTATAGGAAAGTTGCTGATTAATTCAAGCATACTTCTTATCGTAATCGGTGTTTTGGATTACGTATACCAATGGTGGGAGTATGAAAAAAGCCTACGTATGACTCACCAAGAGATAAAAGAAGAAATGAAAGATACTGAAGGTAAGCCTGAAGTGCGACAGGCAATCCGGCAAAGGCAAAGGCAAATCGCTATGAGAAGGATGATGCAGGACGTTCCTTCTGCAGATGTAGTCTTGGTTAACCCGACTCACTATGCTGTGGCACTTCGATACCGCCTGGAAGAGGATCCTGCTCCTGTAGTTGTTGCAAAAGGGCTCAATCAAGTTGCACTGCGAATACGGGCTATTGCAGAGGAAAACAGCGTATACGTTATGGAAGATCCTTCATTGGCCCAGGCGTTATATCATGCAGTGGATATAGGGCAACTGATTCCTGAAGAGCTGTACCAGGCTGTGGCTGAAGTCCTGGCTTACGTGTATCGATTATCCGGCAAGATGCCTTTGGAGGGAACTTGATGTTTAGCAGGGCGAAGAACAGTCTTGTATCCATATTCGTTGTCATCATAGTAGCAATGATGGTGGTGCCACTTCCACCGTTAGTACTGGACATTCTGATAGCAACTAATTTCAGTATGGCCATAGCCATTCTGCTTCTCACCATGTATACCAAGGAGCCTTTGGAATTTTCGGTATTTCCATCGCTTCTCCTGATTATGACGTTGTTTAGGTTAGCCATTAACGTATCTTCAACCAGGCTGATTTTGCTTGAATATAACGCCGGCCGTATCGTTCAAGCATTTGGAGAGTTTGTTGTAGGCGGAAATGAAGTAGTCGGGCTTGTAATATTCCTCATACTTGTAATCATTCAGTTTGTAGTTATTACACGTGGCTCTGAAAGGGTAGCAGAAGTGGCAGCAAGATTTACCCTCGATGCAATGCCTGGCAAACAAATGTCAATTGATGCTGATCTGAACGCAGGGCTTATTACCGAAGAAGAAGCCAGAGATCGAAGGAAAGCCATTGAACAGGAAGCTGACTTTTACGGAGCAATGGATGGAGCTTCTAAATTTGTAAAAGGCGATGCCATAGCAGGGCTTATTATTACAGCCGTAAACCTTCTGGGTGGGTTTGGTGTAGGTATGCTTCAACACGGGCTGTCTGCAGCCGATGCCTGGCATAAATATGCTTTGCTGACAGTTGGAGATGGTTTGGTAAGCCAGCTGCCGGCGCTTATAATTTCTACTGCGACAGGGATTATTGTTACTCGCAGTGCTTCCAGAGAAAACCTGAGTGCAGATGTTACCGGCCAACTTACTGCATCACCTCGCGTACTGTCCATGACCGGGTGGTCTTTGATCATATTAGGCATGATACCTGGCTTACCCAAATTGCCGCTAATAGGCCTGGGAGCAATTTGGCTGCTTCTTGGCAGGTCGGCAGGCAAAGCACAGGCGCTCAAGGAAACTGAAGAAAGAGAAGAAGCCTACAGGAGAGAATTGGAAGAACAAAAACGCCCTGAAGCTGCATCGAGCCTTATTAAAGTAGACCCGCTTGAGATTGAATTCGGGCTTGCGCTTCTGCCCATTGCCGATCCGGCTCAGGGCGGGGATCTTATAGACAGAATCGTAATGGTCAGAAGGCAACTCGCTTCTCAGCTGGGTATTGTAATACCTGTGGTGCGGGTAAGGGATAACTTTGCCGGGTTAGGCCCTAATGCTTATTGTATTAATTTAAGAGGCGTGGAAATCGGTTCAGGAGAGGTATATCCGGATCGATTGATGGCAATCGAAGGTACGCCGTCAGATAGCATGATAGAAGGCATTCCAGGTAAAGAGCCTGCGTTTGGGCTGGACATAGTATGGATAACCAAAGATCAAAGAGAAGAAGCTGAAACGCAAGGATATACAGTGATTGAAGCCTCGGCTGTATTAGCCACTCACCTTACTGAAGTGCTCCGAAACAATGCTTATTTGCTCTTAACGAGGCAGGAAACCCATCGCCTGCTGGAATTGGTCAAAGAAGAAGATGCTTCTTGTGTTGAAGAAGCCATTCCTGACCTTGTATCAGTCGGCGATGTTCAAAAGGTCCTTCAGAATTTGTTAAGAGAAGGAATTCCGATTAGGGATTTAGTAACGGTGATGGAAAGCATAGCCGATGCCGCCCACATATCCAAAGATCCCGAATATCTTACTATGCGTGTGCGTGAGAGCCTTTCAAGGTTAATCACTTCAGAGTTAGGGCTTGATGAAGGCCCTTTTCCGGTAGCTACCCTGGATCCGGGTTTGGAAAAGGAAGTGTTGGAGGCCACCCGAAGAGGGGACAGGGGTTCATTTGTTGCGCTTTCTGCAGAAAGGCTTGCACAAATCATGAAAGCAATGTCTGAGGGTATGAATCAAATAGCTCCGTTGGCTCCTCATCCTGTGCTTCTTACATCAGCTGCTTGCCGCGGGCAGATTTATGAAATGGCATCAAGGGTGATTCCTGATATTAGTGTTGTAGCTTATGAAGAGTTAGATCAGAGGGCTAATATTGAAGCGGTTAAGGTGATTGGCATTGACTAAACAATATTCTAATCAAAAAAGACATGATTACCGTACAGAAGCCAGATTTCCTTTTTGGTACAGAAAGCTTCGTAGGCCTCCGGAAACCCAAGGCAATGAGTGGCAACAGTCGTTAACGCTCAATCTTTCGGCAGGGGGAGCCGCTATCACCGTGGCAGGTGAGCGGCTTGTACCGGAAGAACTTTTGGAATTTGAACTGATTATACCCGGAGGCCCGGTTTTCGGTATCGCCAAAGTTGTAAGGCTTCTTGATCATGAGAGTTCAGGTGACGCAGTGGGCATTAACTTTGTTTCAGTTGCCACTGAAGACAGAGACAAGATAGCAGGGATTGTTTTGAGCAACGGATTGGAGAGTCGCCATGGGAAAATCAAATAAGAAAGATCGAGCAAAACTCGATGCTCTCTGGCGTGATTATAAGGTTTTTCAGGACAAGCAAGCCAGAGATGCACTTATCACTCACTACGCATCATTGGTGAAATATGTAGCGGGCAGAGTTGCAATAAACCTGCCAAAGAATGTAGAAGAAGGAGATTTAATTGGTTACGGCAGCCTGGGGCTACTTGATGCTATGGAGCGGTTTGACCCGCAACGAGGGGTTAAATTTGAGACTTATGCAATCGCCAGAATTCGGGGTTCTATGATAGATGGGCTGCGTTCTATGGATTGGGTTCCGGTTTCAGTACGCCACAGAAATCGTCGCATTGAAGAAGCAATGAGATACCTGGAAAATCGGTTGGGCCGTTCTGCCACAGATGCTGAAGTTGCAGCTGAACTTGGCATATCAATGGAGGTTTACAACAAACGTATTAGGGACATGGCATCATCGGCGATTTTATCGCTGGAAGACATCTGGGGCAGGCCTGAGGATGCAGAAGGAACTTTTCGTTCTCCTGAGATAAGAGACGATAAAGCTCGCGACCCTTTGGATGAAGCAGAATGGACGCTAAGAAAAGAGTCGCTTGCCAGGGCTATTGAAAAATTACCCGAACGGGAAGCGTTCGTTGTAACATTGTATTATTATGAAGGGCTTACAGTTAAAGAAATTGCGAAAATAATGAAGGTTTCACCATCCAGGGTGTCCCAGTTACATACGAAAGCAGTGGCCAGGCTTAGGGGTTCCTTTTTGTCAAACGTTAATGATTAGACATTAAAGCGGAGGACTTTGAAATGGACCATGGAAAACATATTGAGGTGTTAATATCAGGCGACAAGATGTCTGCTTATGTGGCCATAGGTGACGGGGATTGGTCCTTAAATAAGATCAGGCAATCTCTAAACGCCGAAGGGATTACATTTGGAATTTCTGATGCTGCGATTCGAACGTGTATCTCCGGCAAAAGGCACACACCTTATCAGGTAGCATGGGGGTTGCCGCCTCATCATGGTGTATCAGGGCCGGCCGGCAACAGGCCCAGGCTTGTGTTCAAATTTGGCCACTCCAGGGGAAAACCTCCCGGTGTATTGAAAACGAGTCCAAACTTCAGAAAACAATGGAGAAGCATATTATCCAGTGGCAGCGTAAGGGCAGGAAGCATTTTGGCATTTGTGCGGAATCTTGAAGGGTGCAGCTTTGGAATAACGGTCACAGGTGAGAAAGTCCCCTATTTCGACAACCAGCCCGTGCTTAAGTGCGGCCCTAATACAATTCTCTCAAGAGACGGCAAGTATGTAATAGCGCAAAAATCAGGGATTCCCTATGTTGATAATAATGGGCCCGAAGTGCTGGGACAGATAACCATAGACGGCAATATTGGCCCCCTGACCGGAGACATTACGTTCCCTGGAGATCTAATGATACAGGGTGACGTGCTTCAGGGCTTTAGAGTGTCTTCATGGGGCTCGTTGATAATCACAGGCAATTTGTACGGTTCAGCCTCATGTGCTGACAATATCATGGTCAAAGGCGGGATAAACGCCCCGGGAGAAATTGTAGAGTCCGGAGGAAGCATTTCGGCAAAATTCTGTGAGAATTCGGCAATTCGCGCATTTGGAGATGTTGTAGTCTCAGAAGCTATCATGCATAGTGTCGTAGAAACAGAGCAACAACTTGTGGTCAGCCAAGAACGAGGCCGCATAGTGGGTGGTATGGCGGTTTCCAGGTTAGGTGTATCAACATATGCTGCAGGTTCGCCTATGGGTATTGCCACTTTGTTCAAAATTGGGGTTAGCCCGAAAATACGTAGAAAGCACGAAAGGCTTCAAAGAGAAATAACATTGGTACAGGCTGAAATACAAAAAAGCAAACGTGCCGGCCTTCGCCCTGCAGGTTCCGGCCGGCCTCAATTTGATAATATACGCCTACAAAGAATGATTAGCCATTACGAAGATAAAGAAAAGGGCCTTAAGGAACATTTATTATCAGTTGAAGATTTGATCAGTAAATCAGAGCAAGGCTATTTTTGTGCCAAGCGGGTTTTGCCAGGCACAAAAGTTTTTATCGGGCTTAAAGAAACCTATTTTGCTTTCTCAGAACACCAGGTTAGCATTGGAGTGAAGCGTGATGAAGCCGATTGATGCTGTAACAGGGCTGCCGAAGTCCCCTGACGTGGCAAAATTGGCAGATACGGCTATGAGACAAGGAGACCTGCAATCGCGGGCACAGTCATTATCATTTTCCAAGGAGGTGGCCGAACGGGCCCGGACTGTAGCAGAAAGCCACAAACCAGACAAAGCAAATATCGCCAACAATTTATCAGATAACAAGGGTTCGGCAGGCAGAAACTTGCCGGACAAAAAGCGTACCAAAGACCAGGAACAAGAACACAGAACATCTCCTCATCCTTCAAAAGGGCAAATTTTAGATATACGTGGGGCATAGTTTCCTGGAATGTGATATACTACGTGAGGTTAAAACCAAAAAACACACGCCATCATAATACCGTGGTGCTTACCCAAAAGGGGCTCCTAGGTGATGGCGGCGGATAAACCACGGAGGTGTATATCATATTGTCAGTCGTTACTATGAAACAATTGCTTGAAGCAGGCGTGCATTTTGGACATCAAACACGCCGTTGGAACCCCAAGATGAAACCTTACATTTTCCTCGAACGTAACGGTATCTACATTATCGATCTTCAGAAGACTGTTCGCATGATAGAAGAAGCTTATGATTTTCTAAGAGGAACAGTTATGGACAAGGGCCGTGTCTTGTTTGTGGGCACAAAGAAACAAGCTCAGGAAGCCATAGAGAATGAGGCAAAGAGATGCGGAGAATTTTATGTAAACCAAAGATGGTTAGGTGGTACTCTGACTAACTTTACTACCATTCGAAAACGAATCGAGAAACTCTTGGAACTTGAAGAATGGGAGAGTACCGGATATTTAGAGAGGCTACCTAAGAAGGAAGCCGCCCAATTACTGAAAGAAAAAGAAAGATTGGAACGAAACTTCAGTGGGATAAAGGGAATGAAAGAACTGCCGGATGCGCTTTTCGTTGTAGATCCAAGAAAAGAACGAATTGCAACGGCAGAGGCGAGACGTCTGGGAATTCCGGTAGTAGCTATTGTCGATACGAACTGTGACCCTGATGAAGTAGACTACGTAATTCCGGGAAATGATGACGCTATTCGTTCAGTAAGGCTTATATGTTCCAAGATGGCTGATGCAATTTTGGAAGGCAAACAAGGAGTTCAGGTGCAAGGGGAGTGATAGGTATGGCTGAAGTAACAGTTGATATGATTAAAGAACTGCGCGCCAGAACGGGTGCGGGTATGATGGATTGCAAGAGGGCTTTGGAAGAAACCGGCGGAGACATGGAGAAATCAATTGACCTTCTTAGAAAGAAAGGGCTTGCCCAGGCTGCCAAGAAAGCCAGCCGTGCAGCTGAGGAAGGCAGAGTGGTTGCGTATATTCACCACAACCATAGAGTAGGTGTTCTTTTGGAACTCAAATGTGAAACTGACTTTGTTGCTCGTACCGATCAGTTCCAAGAACTGGCCAAGGACGTTGCTATGCATATTGCTATGGCTAACCCGCAATACGTATCCAAAGATCAAGTCCCACAAGAAGTTGTGGAACACGAAATGGGCATAGAAAAAGAAAAGGCCAAGGCTGAAGGCAAACCGGAAGCTATAGTCGAGAAGATAGTCCAAGGTAGGATGTCTAAGTTTTACGAAACAATCTGTTTACTGGATCAGCCCTTTATAAAGGAAGAGTCAAAAACCATTGCTGATCTCGTCAACGAAGCAATTGCACGATTGGGGGAAAACATCGTTGTGGGCCGTTTTGCCCGCTTCGAATTGGGAGGACAGTGAGGATTTCGTGAAACAAGATAAAGGCTGTTCAAACATTAAACCAAAGCAGGTAAAGTACAGGAGGGTCATACTTAAACTGTCAGGAGAGGCGTTTGCAGGCAATACAGGTTTTGGGCTCGATCTTGACGTAGTTGATTTATTGGCCAGCCAAATACGGGATGTGTCCCAATTGGGCGTTGAGATATCCATAGTGGTTGGAGGCGGCAACTTCTGGCGTGGTGTCAGAGGCGAAGAAGAGGGTATGGATCGGGCTACCTCAGACTACATGGGCATGTTGGCCACTGTAATCAATTGTATGGCTCTCCAAGAAAGGCTGGAAAAACTCGGTTTGGACACCAGGCTTATGACAGCCATAGATATGAGGGAAGTTGCGGAACCTTACATCAGGCGGAAAGCCATTCACCATCTTAAAAACGGACGAATAGTTATCTTTGGCGCAGGTTCAGGCAATCCTTATTTTTCAACTGACACAACTGCAGCTCTTAGGGCTGCTGAAATTAATGCCGAAGCAATTTTAATGGGAAAACAGGGCACAGACGGCGTATACGATTCTGATCCTAATCTAAACCCAGATGCAAGAAAGTTCGAACAGCTGGACTATCTGGAAGTAATCAACAGGCGGCTCCGCGTTATGGATGCTACTGCTACCACTTTATGCATGGATAACGGCATACCACTCATTGTGTTTGACCTGGATGTATATGGTAACATAGAAAGAGCCGTAATGGGCGAGAAAGTCGGAACTATTGTTGGGAGGGAATGACATGGACCAGAGAACCCTGATGACCCAATCAGAACGTAAGATGAAAAATGTTATAGAGGCTTACAAAAGAGATTTGGCCTCATTAAGGGCAGGGCGTGCCACGCCTATGCTTTTAGAGAAAGTAGTGATTGATTACTATGGAGTTCCCACACCGTTAAACCAGGTAGCTTCTGTGGGTGTCACTCCTCCAAGAAGCCTGGTGGTTCAACCGTGGGACAAAAACTTCCTTGCAGATATTGAAAAGGCCATCCAGAAGGCAGACCTGGGAGCTATGCCTGTTAACGATGGGAGCGTAGTGCGTGTAACCATTCCGCCTCTGTCCGGTGACAGGCGCAAGGAACTGATTAGGCAGATAAAAAAAGAATCAGAGGCCCAAAAAGTACTTATCCGAAATATCAGGCGTTCTGCTATAGACGAAATTAGGCAGTCTGAAAAAGATAAGGAAATTTCCGAGGATCTTTCCAGGCGAATCCAGGAAAAAATACAAGAGCTTACAGACAAGTACATAGACCTTATTGATGAGATAACGTCAGCAAAAGAGGCAGAGGTAATGGAAGTGTGAGAAATCAAAATGAAGAGTACTGGCTTTCCAAGGCGCGTGCAGGAGATATTCCGGCTCACATAGGGATCATAATGGACGGCAATGGCCGGTGGGCTCGCAAACGAGGGCTTAAGCGACAGGAAGGGCACAGGGCGGGAGTCAAAGCTATCGAACGGTGCCTTCCTGCCGTTGTAAACCTTGGAATAAAGCACTGCACGCTGTTTGTGTTCTCTACGGAAAACTGGAAACGGCCATATGAAGAAGTACAGTTCCTCTTTGGTTTGGTGGTTGACTATGCTGTCAAACATAGGCGAAAACTTATAGAGCAGGGAGTACGGGTTATTCCTATTGGCAGATGGCAAGAACTGCCTGCATCTGTAGTTCAAGCGCTTACAATTGTAGTAAGGGATACCAAACAATGTACGGGGACCAATTTGTATATGGCTATGAATTACGGCGGAAGACAGGAAATACTTGATGCCGCCTGTAAGTTTGCCAAAAGATATGCTGCGGCAAAAACATCAATTGATTTTGACAGTATTACCGAAGATGATTTTGCTGATTTCCTCTATACCAAAGGGGTACCTGATCTCGATTTGATAATTCGAACTTCAGGTGAACAAAGGATTTCCAACTTCCTCCTTTGGCAAGGAGCATATTCTGAACTGGTTTTCACAGATGTACTGTGGCCTGACTTTGGGCCGGTTGACCTCTACAAAGCTGTTGTTGAATATTCCCAACGCGATCGCAGGTTCGGAGGTTTAACCGAAGAGAAAGGGTGATTTAGTTTGCTGAAGCAAAGAACTCTTTCCGCCCTCGTTATGGTACCTATAGTGGTTGGAGCCCTTTATTTTGGAAACATTGGCTTCCTGGCTGTAATTGCCGTTATTGCCGGATGTTCGGCAACTGAATACCGCAACATGCTGGCAAACGCAGGGATAGAGTTAAGCAAGTTGGCCGTGCCTATATATGTTGTAATTGCGTTGTCCGGGTACATTAACACAATCGGCTGGTTTTTGGCATCAATCGTTGCCGGGTCTCTTATTCTATTAGCAACGTCAATAAAACAAGGAGTGCCAAATAGTGTCTTTAGCGTAGCCGGTGCAATATATATCGGTGGCCTCTTAGGTACATTGAGTTTTCTGAGATCACAACCTGACGGTATGCTATGGAGTTTTTTGGTACTGTTTATTACATGGGCAAACGATGTTGGAGCTTATTTTGGCGGCAAATCATTTGGCAAACATAAGATGGCGCCGGCAATAAGCCCGGGCAAATCATGGGAGGGTGCAGCGTTTGGCCTGGCTGCAGGCATACTGGTAAGCATATGTATTGGCCGCTGGATAGGATTTACTCCATTTGTAAGTGCTCTGGCCGGTACATGCCTTGCAGTATTGGCGCAGATTGGAGATCTTGTTGAGTCCGGGCTCAAGCGGTACTGCAAAGTCAAAGATTCGGGTAATGCAATACCTGGCCATGGAGGGTTTCTTGACAGGTTCGACAGCCTTCTTTTTGCCGGTGCCGGCGGTTTGCTGATGAGAGGGTTATATGGGCTGTTTCTTCACCAATGAGGCAGGAGCGGATGTTTTTGACGTGGAAAAGTGTGTTATATATATTAATGCTGTTAGTGGGTATATACTTGTTTCTTCAATATGTTATGCCTTATGTTTTCCCGTTTGTGTTAGGTGCTTTCCTTGCGTTCCTTCTCGATCCTTTAGTGGCATTTCTGGTTGACCGCACAAAGATGACCCGGGCATGGGCTGCGTTCTTATCTATACTTGTACTGGTGTTAGGGTTTGGGCTTTTTGTTTCCTGGGGTGTAACCAGATTGGCTCAAGAAGTTGCTGACCTTTATGGATACCTGCCTCAGTATTACGGTGAGTTCAACAAGATCCTTGAAGATATTCTCCATAGTGTAGGGGATTTTTCCAAAAAACTGCCTGACCCTTTGGCTCGAATTGCCCAGGATCAGTGGAACAACTTGTACGCCCTGGTAGCTGCAGTGGTGGCCGGTGCAGGTGGAGTTGTCAAGAGGCTTCCCAGTTTCTCGATTTCAATGTTTTTTGCACTTATGAGCACATACTTTCTCATAAAGGACAGAGACATAATATCAGAGGCTTTTAGGCGGTTATTTCCCGAAAAGACTTTTGCCAACTTCAGAAACATGGAAATAAGCATTACATCGGGAATTGCTGCAGTAATAAGGACACAAGTGCTATTGGTCATGTTGACGATGGTGATAAATATTGCAGGGCTTAGTGTTTTGGGTACACGGTATGCTGTAGGGCTCGGGATTTTGCTTGCTGTGCTTGATCTGCTGCCTGTGATTGGGCCTGGCCTTATATATGTGCCTTGGATTGTTTATCATTTCATATGGGGCCACCCGCCTGCAGGGATTGGGCTGTTGATACTATATGGGAGTGTCTCATTCTTTAGGCAAGTGATTCAAACTCACCTCATTGGAAAAGAAATGGGATTGCATCCATTGGTAACCCTTTTCTCATTATATATAGGTTATAGGTTGTTCGGGGCTATAGGCATAATCTATGGGCCTTTGGTAGCCGTATTGATTATGGGGCTATGGGTTGCTCGTGTGATTCCCAGTGAAGGTGGTGTAGGGTGCTGAAGAATATTGTAATCTTAGGTTCCACAGGATCCGTAGGTATGCAGGCCATCCAGGTGATTACAAATCAGCCGGGGCTTAAAGCAGCAGGGCTGGCCGCATACAAAAACTGGATGCAAATACTTAAACAAGCCAAAATGTTAAATGTGCCAAAGATTGCCCTATGGGATACAGAAGCGGCGCGTAAGGCCGAGCAAAACAAACGGCATATGGGACTTGGTGATTTAGAGGTTCTGCCCGGCCCACAGGGCTTGATGCATCTCGCTTCACTGCCTTGTGCCGACACGGTTCTCCATGCCATTCCAGGATTTGCAGGGGTTAAGTTGTTGCTAAGTTCACTTGAAAACGGAAAACAGGTTGCCCTTGCAGGCAAGGAAGCGTTAGTTTGTGCAGGAGAACTTATTAGGCCTTACTTGCAGAAACATAACATGATCTTGCCTGTAGATTCTGAGCATTCTGCAATTTTTCAGTGCCTTCAGGGTGAAAAGCGCGATGATGTCGATTACATCACTTTAACAGCCTCAGGAGGCGCGTTTCGGGATCTGACGAAAGATGAGTTGAACAAGATCGGGCCGGCTCAAGCTCTTAGACATCCAACGTGGCGTATGGGGCCCAAAATCACTGTAGACAGTGCAAGCCTCTTCAATAAGGCTCTTGAAGTTATGGAAGCCCATTATCTGTTCGGCCTGCCTTATGACAAGATCAAAGTAGTAATCCATAGGGAAAGCATTGTGCACTCAATGGTCACTTTTAGGGACGGAAGCACAAAAGCTCAGCTCGCGAAACCGGATATGCGCCTGCCTATAGCTTATGCTCTTGGTTATCCGAACAGGCAACCACGAATTTTAAAAAACGGACATACTGTAATAGGATCTTTGACTTTTGAAGAACCTGACCTTGAACGGTTTCCATGTTTGGGTTTAGGGTATGAAGCAGGGCGAATAGGCGGAACTGCTCCTTGTGTAATTTCTGTGGCAGACGAAATTGTCGTAAGAGAATTTTTGTACGGCAAGGTTGACTTTGTCAAAATATATACAATACTTAAGACAGTGTTGGATAACCATCAACCTAAAACGCCCAATTCAATTGAAATGTTAGAAGCTGAGGCAAAGTGGGCTGAGGCCGAAACCAGGAAGGCCATAAACAGAGTAATGAGAAGGTGACAATTTGCGGGAAACAATGGTGGCTCTTTTATCTTTGGGGATTTTAGTAATTTTCCATGAGTTAGGGCATTTTATTGCCGGTAAGCTGTTAGGAGTATATATTCACGAGTTCAGTGTGGGTTTTGGCCCAAAACTGTTTTCGAAACAATCAGCTGAAACCCAGTTTTCCTTTCGTATCATCCCCTTGGGAGGGTTTGTCCGCTTTGCAGGTGAAGAGGGCGAAAACGAGGAATTGGATGTCGATATTCCACACGAAAGACTCTTGTACTCACTGGCCCCGGGGAAACGATCTCTAATAATGGTTGCAGGCCCGTTAATGAACCTTCTCGTGGCAGCTCTGGCCTTCTCTCTGGTTTTCTCATTTGTTGGGTTTGGCATTCCGACTACAGAGATTAGTGAGGTAATGGTTGGATATCCGGCTCATGAAAGCGGGTTGCTGGCCGGAGACAAAGTGATTCAAGTTGAAGATGTCCCTGTAGCTGAATGGGAAGATATGGTTAGAACGGTACAAGACAGGGCCGGAATACCTACCCGAATCACAGTAGAGAGAAACGGCCAAGTGTTAACTTTTACTTTGACCCCTGTAGAAGTATCCGGAACCGGTGTAATAGGTATTAGATCCGGAGTGGCGTACACGCGCCTAAGCGTTTTCCAGGGCATTAGGGAAGGGGTTAAGGAAACTATTTATGTTTCTGCAGCCTGGATTACAGGTATTATTGGAATGCTCATTGGAAAGGTTGCTCCGGAAGTAACGGGCCCTGTGGGAATCAGCCAGATCCTTGGTGAAGCAGCTAAACTTGGGCTGGGCCAACTTCTCTATCTGGTCGGCGCTCTCTCGGCAAATCTTGGGTTAATCAACCTCTTACCAATACCGGCTCTTGATGGGAGCAGGTTATTGTTTGCCGGTATTGAAGCTGTTAGGGGAAAACCCATAGATCCTGACAAGGAAAGTTTAGTGCACTTCATCGGGTTTTTTTTGCTAATGATCCTATTTCTGGTAATCACATACAAAGATATATTGAGACTAATAGGATAAACTCTTATTTTCTTGTCTGCGCTAGGTTTAAAACAGCTCGACACGCTTAACTATCATTTTTTGACAGGTGATCAAATGACTTATACCACTCATTTATTTAGGCGAAGGAAAACAATACCTGTGCAATGCGGTGACGTAGTTATAGGAGGCAATGCCCCTATATCCATTCAAACCATGGCCAAATGCGACACAAAGAATATAGAGGCTGCAGTAGATGAGATTGAGCAGGCTGTTTCTTGCGGGGCAGACATTGTCAGGGTAGCAGTAGTCGACAAGGAAGCGGCTCATGCCATTGCCGCCATAAAAAGGAAGGTTTCGTGCCCGATTGTTGCAGATATCCATTTTGACTATAGACTGGCGCTTATGGCTTTGGATGCCGGCGCCGATAAGATCCGGGTTAACCCGGGTAATATCGGCGGCAAGCAACCCCTGCTCAAAGTGGCCAAGAAAGCCGGACGAATGGGAGCTGCCATTCGCCTTGGCATCAACTCGGGCTCGTTGGAAAAGGATATTCTTAGCCGTCATGGTTTGCCAAGCGCAGAAGCCATGGTGGAAAGTGCAAAAAGGCATCTTAGTTACCTTGAAGACAGCGGAATAGGCATAGTAATTTCACTTAAATCCTCCCGGGCAAAGCAAACCATAAAAGCCTATCAGCTTATGGCCAATCATACCGGTTGGCCCTTTCATATTGGGATCACAGAGGCGGGCCCGGGAGATTCAGGCATTGCCAAGTCTGCTGCAGGAATAGGTACCTTAATTGCACTTGGATTGGGAGACACAGTAAGGGTGTCGCTCACAGGGCCTTCATACAGAGAAGTCGAGATTGCAAAACACATTCTGCAGTCTATGGAAGTAGCGTCGTATGGCCCTGATGTAATATCATGCCCAACATGTGGACGGACCCAGGTTGATTTGGTGCCCATCGCTGAGCAGGTAGCAAGCGCTTTACAGGGTATGCGTGTACCCATAAAAGTTGCTGTAATGGGTTGTCCTGTTAACGGGCCGGGTGAAGCCAGGGAGGCTGATATCGGTGTGGCTTGCGGCCGCGACGGAGGAATCTTGTTCTCCCGTGGGAAGGTGTTAGGCAGAGTGGCCAGTGATAACATAGTGCATGCCCTTCTTGAACTTGCACAAAAATATGCAGAATCTCCGGAGGGAATAAAGTGAGTCGTGTTGTAGTAGTAACACCGTGCTCTGATGATTTTCGGTTAAGCCGTATAGCTCAAACCCTGGGTTTGGAGCAAGACGGAGTTTTTGAATGCATCAGAGTACTTTCAATAACTGTAGATCTTGATGATTCCAGTTGGTCTGTGTCTTTAGATGTACCTGATCGTAAAGCGTGGGCCAAACAAACCGCTTCTCTGTCACGAACTGAATTTGAACTATGCTTAACAAGGATAGGCCAGGAACTAAGAAATAATTTTACTGAGCTTGAAACAGTATGCTGGGAAATTCCACAAGAGTATCAGCAAAATTTGAAAGATGAACTGTTAAGAACAAACAACAGAAACTCACAAGACCAAGGCCATGCCGAAAACGGTGTGCTCCTTGGGAGGGTAATTCGTACAAAGCCTATGGCCGTATCCGGCATAACAGGCGGTGAAAGAGACAATGTAACGGTAATGGGCCAAATATCGGAGATAACGTGGAGGCAAGCACAGTCCGGCGATGTCTATGGTTCTCTTATATTAACTGACATGAATGATTCAATCGACGTCAGGGTGTTTCCCGGGGATGGGAAAATAAGCCAGATCAAAGAAGGCGTTTGGGTGCTTGCAAGGGGCCGTGCCAGGCTTGACCGTTTCCATTCAGAACCGGTTTTGATGTGCAATGACCTTTGCCTGGTTGAACCGGAATTAAGGCAAGATACAGAGTCTGAGAAGCGGGTTGAACTTCATCTTCATACGAAGATGAGTGCACTGGATTCAGTGCTGGATCTGGAGAAGGGCATAGCTACTGCAGCGCGGTGGGGCCATGAGGCCATAGCCATTACAGACCATGGGGTGGTACAAGCGTTTCCTGAAGCATACCGTTTAGGAAAAACTTATGGCATCAAGATCATATACGGAATTGAAGGGTACTTAGTAGAAAATGATCCAAAAGGACAAGCATTTCACATAATTCTTCTGGCCAAGAACAAGCAAGGGCTAAGGCATTTATATGAACTGGTTACCCTATCGCACCTTAAGTATTTTTACAGAACTCCCAGAATACCCAGGCAAGAGCTGGCCCTAAGAAGCGAAGGGCTGATTGTCGGTTCGGCGTGTGAAGCAGGCGAACTGTTCCAAGCAATCCTTAATCAAAAAGACAATAGCGAGCTTGTAGAGATTGCAGGTTTTTACGATTTTCTTGAGATTCAGCCTCTTGGCAACAATGGATTTCTCATTGACAATGGCATAGTTTCAGGCAAACAAGATTTAATCGAAATTAACAAACAAATTTGTGAATTAAGCAAAACATTGGGCAAACCCTGTGTAATTACAGGTGATGTACACTATCTTGATCCTGAAGATGAGATATACAGGACACTGCTGCTTTCCGGCAAAGGCATGAACAATAGCGGCGAAAGGCCTGTTCCCTTGTACTTCCGTACTACTAATGAACTTTTGGAAGAAGTGTCTGAATACCTGGGTGAAGAGGCTGCCAGAGAAGTTGTAGTCAAAAACACTAATACCATAGCCGGTAGTGTTGAAAGCCTGGCTCCAATTCCTCAAGGCTCGTTTTTCCCACACCTTGAAGATGCAGATCAAATTCTAAGGCAGCTCACTTATAAAGGCGCAAGACAGATGTATGGCAGCAATCTGCCTGAAATTGTTGAGAAAAGAATAACCAAAGAACTGTCAGCCGTTATAGGAAACGACTTTTCTTCTTTGTATTTGATTGCCATCAAAATGGTAGAAAAGTCTATGCGAGACGGTTATTTAGTGGGTTCGCGTGGCTCTGTAGGTTCATCGTTGGTAGCTATGCTTA
This sequence comes from uncultured Eubacteriales bacterium, assembly GCA_964641455.1. Taxonomy (GTDB): domain Bacteria; phylum Bacillota; class Sulfobacillia; order Fermentithermobacillales; family Fermentithermobacillaceae; genus DTU015. The sequence goes on from CAZXLH010000020.1 coordinate 21,659, forward strand.
CAGGAATTACTGAAGTAAATCCTTTGCCTCCACATTATGTATGCCCGAAATGCCACTGGAACAAATTTGCTGAGGACGGTTCATACGGTTCAGGATTTGACTTGCCTGTTATGCAATGTCCTCAGTGCGGTGAAGAACTTAAGAGGGATGGGCAAGATATTCCGTTTGAAACCTTTATGGGGTTCACAGGGGAAAAAGTGCCTGACATAGATCTGAATTTTTCAGGTGAAGAGCAAAGTGAAATTTTTAAGTTTGCCACGAAATTACTTGGCAAGCAAAACGTTTATCGAGCAGGTACTATTGCTACAATTGCTAAAAAAACTGCTTTTGGATTTGTAAAGCATTATCAGGAATCAAAAGACACAGTATTCAGGCGAGCTGAAGAAGCCAGGCTAGCCAAAGGAATAGAAGGCGTTAAACGTACAACAGGGCAACATCCCGGTGGTGTTATGGTAATCCCTAAGGGCATGGATGTTCTTGATTTCACACCCCTTCAACATCCGGCAGATGACCGTAAGTCAGGGTCAATTACCACTCATTTCGACTATAACTCGCTTTCAGGCCATCTAATCAAGATTGATATTTTAGGCCACGATGATCCTACTGTGCTTAAAATCCTTCATGAACTTACAGGGGTAGATCCGACAACAATACCTATGGATGACCCGGAAACGCTTAAACTGTTTTCAGGAGAAAACCCTGACAATGTATTGGGGATACCTGAATTTGGGACAAGGTTTGTCAGAAACATGTTGTCTGAAACCCGTCCAAAGTGTTTTGCTGACCTGGTAAGAATTTCAGGGCTTTCCCACGGAACCGATGTGTGGGCCAATAACGCCCGGGATTTAATCAGGGATAATGTGGCTACCCTTGATCAGGTCATCGCTACGCGTGAAGATATATTCTTGTATTTGATGAAACTTGGAATGGAACCTGCACAGGCTTTTGGAATAGCTGAGAAAGTTAGAAAAGGCAGGCCCCTGTCAGATGATGATATAGGGAAGATGAGAACGGTATCAGTTCCAGACTGGTATATTGATTCTTGTAAGAAAATAAGCTATCTTTTTCCCAAAGCCCATGCTGCTGCTTATGTCACTAACTCATTTAGAATCGCCTATTTCAAAGTTCATCATCCGCTTGCTTTTTACTCAACGTATTTTACGTTCCAGGGTTCTTCTTTATCTACAGAGTTTATGTACCTGGAACCCAAGGAATGGAAACAATACATCCAAAAGGTAAACGCCAGTTCTACATCAACGGCCAGAAACCGAGATGTGGCAGGAGCCCTTGAACTGGCTCTCGAGATGGTTGAAAGAGGGTTTGCTTTTGGGCGGCACGATTTATACCTTTCTCAGGCGACGAGATACATACCAAAGAGTTCAGAGTTAATTCCTCCATTTACCTCTATTCCGGGTGTTGGTAACAGAGCAGCATCATCTATTATCAAAGCCAGAGATAAAACAGGGTTTGAATCTGTCGAGGACTTCAGGAGGAAAACAGGGCTTGGAAAGAAATTGTGTGAGGTTCTAAGAGAACATGGACTTTTTGAAGGCCTGCCTGAAACTGCACAATTGGCATTGTTCTAAAAACAGGTATCATTCTAAGTTGGCTTCACGATAAAGAAGGCCGGCACGCCCCAGGTTTGTGGCGGCCGGCCTTAATACCTTAATATGCCTATTCATAAGTTGCTGTTCTAAGGGCAATTTTAGCTACCGGAGTGTAGATTGCCTTTAACAACACAGGATACACAGCCAGAGTAATAATGCCTCCTACTATTCTTACCGGCATGATCACACGGTAATCCAGCCCGAACAATGTATGAAGAAAGTATGGAGTAAGCCCCCATGATACAGGCACTATTGCACCCAAAACTGAAATTCCAAAATCAACAACCGAAACGCGGCCCGGCTCCTTGTTCCGGCTCAGCAGGCCAAACACCATGCCCGGAAGCGCGCCTGTAAGTGCGGAAGTAAGGGTAAAATGCGGCATGTAAGCTCCCATTGGGCTAAGAACAAAGCCAATAATGTCAGCAAATGCACCTGCCACAAATCCGTACCCCGGCCCAAGCAGAATTCCGGCCATGATAATTGGCAATCCGCCGAACCCCACCCGGATGCCTTCTATGTTTCCTATGGCCAACCTGAAGGATGCAAATCTGGTTAAGATTACTGATAAACCTATTAAGAGCCCGGTCATGGCTATAGAACGTGTATGCTTCACAGTCCCACCCCTTAGATCAAATTTCCATGAAGTGAAATGTCCATATGTTCACCTACGTAGACAAGTATATCAGATGGCCTGTACGAAGAGTGCAAGGGTAACTTATTCTAGAACAGTGCATAAATAGGAAATGCAAAGCCAAAGTTACCACAAAATTGCAATAAGCCGCTATTGCAAAGGAGCATGTACGAGTGTTAGAATCAAATTGCAGAAAAACGATACACATGGCAACGTACCCTGCTGTGTACGTGGATCACGGTGAAGCTTGAGCCAACACCGTGACAAAGGGAGCCTGGACGCTGATGAGCAGAGTGCAGGTCGCATCACAGCGAAGCGCAGATGCTCACAGGAGGGCACCCACCTGCTGAGGGCAGGTTCAATGCCTTCCGGGTTCACGGCATGGCGGGGTTTTGCATTGCATTATTCATCATCCCCATACATTCTAAGTTAGCCAACTGCTTTAGTTTATACAGCCCGGAAATGACTGTGCCTTACAAGTTTCAACTCGAGCGTTTTATGCCGGAGCACTAATAGTTGATAAAGCATTGACGCACCAAAAAGTCAACATGGCCAATGAATGGATTGAAATATACAGTTGTAAACAGCAAATTGCTATGCTAAACTATCTCTTGATGTGCCGAAGTGGTGGAATAGGCAGACACGCGGTGTTCAGGGCGCCGTAGGCTCACGCCTGTGTGGGTTCAAATCCCACCTTCGGCACCATTTGTTTTATGTTGGCCTTCATTTACCTTTTCTTGCTGCTCTCTCATAATCTTGTTCGCTGAATACATAAAATCCGTGGGATTTGAGCAATGCAGCAAGCACTCCGTCACCGTCGATAAGGTTTTTTTGAAACTTGCCATCATATATTGAGCCCACTCCGCATGCCGGGCTTCTTGCTTTCAAAACAGCCTTGGTGCAGCCGCTTTCAAGGCCAATCAAGAGGCTTTTCCAAGCACCCGCTACGTAGTTTTGAGTCACATCGCTGCCGGCTACGTTAAGTACTTTTGCTTTTCCTTTAAGCACATATGCTCCGGTTCCACCTGAAATTTCTGCAGGAGGGCGGGGAACAGGCAACCCTCCCAGAACCTCAGGGCAAACAGGCATAACACGGCCTTGAGCCACAAGTTTTCGAAGCCCGGGGTATTGGCTGAAATTGCCTGCAGAACCGTCATACCGGCACTTGTTGCCACATAAGCAAGATGACATAAGATACATTTCAGAATCCCCCTTCGATATGATATAACATTGTACGGAGGTTGAGGGCCATGTCTAAATCGAAACCAGGTTCAATATTAATTTTGGCGTTAGCGTTTGTTTTTGTGTCCCAATTAATTTCCGCTTCAATTTTTGGCTATAGGACGGTACTCGCAGCACCTGAGCCTCCTGAAATAGCCGCTGAGAGTTACCTGCTTGCTGACCTCAAGACAGGCAGGACATTCATGTCGAAAGATGTTGATCAACCACAGATTCCTGCAAGCCTCACCAAGATTATGACCTTGTTCATCACTTTTGATGAAATAGCCCAAGGAAAACTGTCTCTTGATGATCATGTCTCAGTATCAGAAGAGGCATGGCGAACAGGTGGTTCGAAAATGTTCTTGCTGGTCGGCACTCAGGCCAAAGTAAGTGATTTGATTCAAGGAATTACTGTAGCATCAGGTAACGATGCGTGTGTGGCATTGGCAGAGCACATATCAGGAAGTGTCACTTCGTTTGTGGACAGAATGAACCAACAGGCAAAATCATTAGGGCTTACCAATACCCACTTTGAAGATCCCCATGGGCTTTCTGACGAAAACAGAGTTTCGGCACGTGATATGTTAACTTTGGTCAAAGCGTATGTTGAACGGTATCCCGAAGCGCTTCAATTTCATTCAATCAAGGAGTTTACCTACACTCCTCCGGGAGAGAACCCGATTACACAGTTTAACAGAAACAGGCTGCTATGGTCATACCCTGGGGTTTATGGCTTGAAAACCGGGTTTACCAGCCGGGCAGGTTTTAACCTGGTAGCACTTGCTGACAGAGATGGGTTTTCTATGGTTGCAATAATTCTGGGAAGCGCCCGGGGTCAAGCCATTGATACCGGTGAAAAAGAGAGGACTCTTATGGCTGCGTCAATGCTTGATTATGCATACAAAAACTTTTCTTACGTACAGGTAGCAGAGCCTAATGCAAATGTTGGCAAAGCCAGAGTATGGAGAGGCAAAGGTAAATGGGCTGAAGTTGTGGCACCTATTGGCCTTGGAGCAACGGTCGAGAAAGGGAAAGAGGACCTAATTTCCTATGAGATAGTTTTTGACAAAGATCTGCAAGCCCCCATAGGACAAGGCACCAAAATAGGTGAAGCGGTTTTTACTTGTGAAGAAAGAGAAATAGGAAGGATTGATCTGATATCAAGAGATGAGGTGCCCAAGGGGAATATCTTCAGGGTAATCTGGGATTCAATTGCACGCGCCTTGCTAAAAGCTTTTGGCAAAGTATAATTCACTGTCCCTTGGGAGGCTACAACAATGCAAACAATGGTGATTGCTCTTGGCGGAAACGCCATTTTGCAAAAAGGTGATAAAGGTACAGCCGAAAACCAAAGACGAAATATCGAAAATACTGCAGCTCAGCTCGCCGGCCTTGTAAAAGAAGGATACCGCTTGATAATTACCCATGGTAATGGGCCGCAAGTGGGCAATATTTTGATTCAAAATGAAGCAGGCAGAAGTAAAGTTCCTGAAATGCCTATGGATATTTGCGGTGCTCAAAGCCAGGGTATGATTGGATATATGCTGCAAATGTGTATGCAAAACGCTTTAAGAAAGCATAATTTGGACATACCGGTATCTACGGTAATTACTCAAACTCTAGTAGACAAGAATGATCATGCATTCAGCCATCCTACAAAACCGGTTGGCCCTTTTTACCCGGAAAAATGGGCAAAACAAAGAATGGAAACTTTCAGAGAAACGTGGATTGAAGATGCGGGGCGGGGATGGAGGAGAGTTGTACCGTCTCCTGAACCCAAAGTTATAGTAGAAACGCCTTCTATCAAAGCATTAATCGAAGAGGGGCACATTGTAATTTGCTCAGGAGGTGGAGGAATCCCGGTAATCCAAAATGAGGACGGCACACTTGTTGGAGTTGAGGCGGTTGTGGAAAAGGACCTCAGTGCCGAAAGGCTGGCTTCATCGCTAAAGGCCCAGGGCCTAATAATTTTGACAGACGTAAACGGAGCCGCCCTGGACTATACTGCTTCAGGCGAGAGCTGGTTGGGCGAGGTAACGCTGCCTGATCTGATCGAGCACTATCAAGAAGGCCATTTTCTCGAGGGAAGCATGGGCCCTAAGATTAGGTCAATAATACGGTTCGTTCAACACGGAGGGCAACATGCGGTTATTGCTTCATTAGACAGGGCTTTAGAGGCTGCCAAGGGGAAAACCGGAACCAGAGTTATTATCCATTAGAATTATTTGTAACAGGTTATGCCTGCCATAGCAAAAATGGCATAAGCAAAAGTGTTCTTATACAGAGCCGGTAGGTTCTATAGGTATAGAGCCTACCGGTTTAATAATATTTGGCTTACACAAAATTGAGAATAACATCTTCGCGGTTGCCGGGCAAAAGATCAACAGGAGGAATTTCGCCCAGGGCATAGCAGCCTGGGCTAAGACGCATTGAAGCACGTGCTGCGGATACCATGATTTGAGCTGTAGCAGAAGGATTGGTAAGCCGCATTTTAAGTTCAAGATGTTGGTTGTGGGCTGTACCCGAACTTCCGATACGTTCTACGCAAACACCGTGCCCCATGACTCTGACTTTTTCTATGTCTTGAACCCTGCTCACTCTGGTAGCATCATTGGCAAAATACCCATCCTTCTTAATTGCTTCTGCCACCTTGTTGAACTCTGTTCCTTCGTCTAACTGCACATAGACATCGCGTTGGTGCTGCCCATACCCTATAGGCAAAGTCATGGAAATAGCATCCTTAACTCCTGGAATCGCTTTTGCGGCCACACTGTGCCCCATGCTCATCCCTGGCCCGAAATTTGTGTATGTAATGCCATTTGGCGCTATAGCCAAAAAAAGCATGCGAATTACCGAGTCAGTACCAGGATCCCACCCTGCGCCGATTACAGCTGTCCGGCCATTGGCTTTGGCACATTTGCTCAACTTTGCTCTCAGAGTGATCATCGATTCACCGTGAATATCGTATCCATCTACTGTGTTTATGCCCTTACTTAGATATCCGGGAGCTACATCAGGAATTTGCCGCGAAGGGATGGCCAGTATAGCTACATCGGCTTGTTCAAGTTGATCGACAGTCTTAACTATAGGTACTTGAGAGTTCTTGATGTCTCTGATTTCCACTACACCGGCAAGTTCCATATCAGGTGCCTGTCTTACGCACTCAACGGCTTCTCTCCCCACATTGCCGTAGCCAACAACACATACCCTAATCTTGTCCATAGCCCAATACCTCCGAATAGATTATGACATTGAGACCGGCTGTTGCGATAGCCGTAACTTCGATTGCTTTAGATCCAAATCTTCGACATGTTGTTCTTAACTTCCTTCCCGAGTGCATTTCCAATGCAACAGGGCCTATTTAACCTCAACTTGGGTGAGATCAGGAACAAGATGAATCCATAGGAGCCCGTCAGCTAAACCCGAATCGGCCCCTTGAATATCAAATTCAATAGGGGCTTTAAGAGATGGTTTTTTCCATTTTCCACTGCTCATCATGCCGTCTGAGAAAAACAACGCATCTCCTTCTCCTGTAACATCCATGTCCACCTCTATGGCTTTCCCTTTAGGGTACGTTGTTTTGATCTGCAGAAAAACCAACGCTTTAGGTGCTAAAACGTGTTTGCTGTCATCCAGATGCTCTTGGCCGTTGATTAAACGTAAATATGTTGAATTCTCGTAATGGTATTCAACTTGGTTGGGATATTTGGAAATGCTTGAGAAATTATAAGATATGCAATAGGCGGGAGTTCCTGATAGCGTGCCTCTTGGATAAAAACTCAAACTGTTAACCGTAAAATCCCTGTTGGCCGTGCTTTCCATTATTTTTTTCGTTGATGTGTACAGATTGTCAGGTGCAACCCTGTCATCAGACCGCCAAAAGCACTCGCCGGCAGAATAAATCGCACACAGGCTTTTGACTTTGTGAGTTCTTATTATCTCAAAACTATCATCGGAGCCACCGCAGTGGGCAAAAGGAGTGTCAAAACCTACGGTAATCTGAACCAAAGGTTTCCTTAAACTTCTTACAGGCCCAATTTTGTCGACTGCTGTATCAAACCCTGCCATAAGCCTGGTTATGCCTCCTTCGGCCGGGGCTTCGAATATGACTTTGGCTTTGGAGAGTCCTGACTGAGGCCTACCGCTGGGGTTATTCCCAATGCTGACAAATAAGAGGCCGTCCAGGGGCTCATCTTCAGGTTCATCAGGGTCTACCGTCTGAGTATCTGAGTTGGGGCCAGGCTCAACCGGGGAAGGGACATTTGCCTTTTTGGAAATACAGCCTGTCAATAGCATGCAGAGCGAGGTTATCACCGCAAATCCAAAGGCAGCCAAGCGCATGATGTGTGTGGCCTTGGGCAAGTAATCAGATGTTTTCATTGAGCCTATTCTCCTTTACCATTGATTGGATAAGTATATATTTAGCCTTACCGGCTCTTAGTCCTTCAAAATATCTCAATATATTTATTGCCACCCCAATTTCTATCATCTTAACCAACTCAAACATACCCTTATTATGGGGTGATTAGATTGAAAAGTTGGGGCATTGCTCTTGGTGCAGGAGGAATCCTTGGGTTTGCCCATTTAGGTGTGCTTGAAGTTCTTGAAAAGCGGGGGCTAAAGCCCGGCTTCATTGCCGGAACAAGCGCAGGCGCACTCGTGGGTGGACTGTGGGCTTTAGGAGTGGCTTCTAGCGTAATTAAAAGCGAAATGCAAACAATGCTGCTTGACAAAAGAGTTTCAGATTTATCTCAAGGCATCTTAACGCTCAGGCAACACTCTACAGACGGCCTGGTGTCTACCATGGCCGTTTCGGGCCTGTTGGACGGTTTCTTAATAGAAACCCTCATTGATAGGCTAACAAAAAGCAAAAAGGTTTCAGATGTTTCAATTGGTTTGTCAATTGTATCTTGCGATTTGATTACAGGCAATGTTGTGGTTTTTACGAACTTCCCATGCCGCTTGCGAAACGAGAGTAGAAAATACAGTACCGATGCTGCTCTTTCTGCCGCGATTAGGGCAAGTATTTCTTTGCCCGGGATTTTCGTTCCCAAGAAATTCGGGAATATGGAATTGGTAGACGGCGGGATCAAAGAAATGGTTCCTGCCTATGAAATCCGTCGAATGGGAGCAAAAGCGGTTTTGGCGGTAGATCTCGGCTCTCATATAGACAGGTGTCAAAAAGTAAAAAGTATATATTCAGTGCTTACCCGAAGTTTTAATCTGGCTTCAAGAGGCTCGACCCTGGCGCATTTGGACAAATATGCTTCTATGACACTCCAACCGGAAGTGTGGGACATAGGCTTTCCTACCCCATCTAAAATCAAAGCATTGATTAATGCAGGCAGAGTTTGTGCCGAAAGACACATAGACCAGTGGATAAATTTGATAACTCAGGAGGAAAACCACTAATGTAGATGGAATCAGTAAAAAACGATGCCAATAAGTGCCCATCGTGGAAAACAAAAGGGGAGGCAGGTTCCAATGGAATTCTTTTTCAAGCCTTGGGTAGGGCCCGTCTTGGCTTTCCTGGCCTTGATTATAAGTGTTTTTGGCAGAGCATGGGGGCTTAGCAACAACGTGGCAAATGTGCTGACAATCCTTGCAATTTCATCAGCTCTTGCGTCCTATGTAAACAGTAAGGAGAAATAGGGCTTTCGAATCTGTATTGGCCTGGCATTGGTTATATATGCCACTTATGACTTTCAGGGCCGAAATGGCCCAAACAGGTTGACACCCGGAATAGAGCAAGGTATAGTAATTAATGCTGATTTACTTGCGTAGAGTGTCGGGGTGGCGGAACAGGCAGACGCGTACGCTTGAGGGGCGTATGGGTATCCCCGTGCGGGTTCAAGTCCCGCTCCCGACACCATTTTAATTTTTCCAACACAAATTTAGCGCTCCAATATACAAAAGTTTCTCAAAAATGCTTATTATCAGATTGAAAACTCGACTTTCCGGCACAATATATAGTAATATAATCAAAATGCTTAATTGGCCACAGGCTATGACAGGGACGAGTAGGTGGGGCCTGGTTACAGAGAACCGGCAGGCGGTGAAAAGCCGGTACCAAACCCATTCGAATATCACCCTTGAGCCGACAGCTGAACAACAGTAAGCCAGTCCGCTTTGCCCGCGTTACAGGGCAGTAAAGTGAGCCGTAAACGGCTAACTTGGGTGGTACCGCGGCAACAATCGTCCCTAGGGGCGATTTTTTATTTGCTTTACGTTAAACAGGCCGAACTTGTTCGAAATGTGAGTTGACCGTGAAATTCGGTTAGTAACTGGAGGTGAATGTCTTGGGGAACTTCAAAGAAGTTGATCCTAAGAGGTCAGTGAATGAGGCAGAACAAGCTGTGCTTGATTATTGGAAACAAAATGATATTGCTAAGAAGAGTGTAGCCATCCGTGAGGGCAATCCGAGGTTTGTGTTTTACGAGGGCCCGCCGACTGCTAACGGCAGGCCAGGCATTCACCATGTTCTTGCTAGGACTATTAAGGACGTGGTTTGCAGGTTCAAGACAATGGAAGGCTATTATGTAGAACGAAAGGCCGGCTGGGATACCCATGGCCTCCCTGTGGAAATCGAAGTTGAAAAGCAACTTGGCCTATCTTCTAAGCAAGATATTGAAGATTACGGTATTGAGGCTTTTAATAAGAAATGCCGTGATTCTGTGTTTGCATATGAGCGGGAATGGAGGCTGTTAACTGAACGTATAGCCTATTGGATAGATATGGATAACCCCTATGTGACTCTGGACAATGACTACATCGAAACTGTGTGGTGGATTCTTAAGCAGTTTTTTGATGCCGGCCTAATATACGAGGGACACAAGGTAATGCCGTACTGTCCTCGCTGCGGCACTCCTCTTGCATCTCACGAAGTGGCACAAGGCTACAAAGATGAGCAGGTTAATTCAATTTTTGTGAAATTGAAACTTAAAGACAGGCCAAACGAATATCTTCTCGTATGGACAACTACGCCTTGGACACTTCCTTCTAACGTAGGAGTGGCAGTCAATCCGGAAAGCACTTATGTGAAAGTACTATACGAAGATGACATGTATTATGTGGCCAAAGAGCGTGTTCCCGCACTTTTTGGTGAAGAAGCTGAGATTGTTGCGGAATTTCCGGGAAAGCAAATGGAGTTCTTGGAGTACGAACAGCTATTTCCGTTTGTAAAGCCCGGTTCAAAGGCCTTTTTCGTTACATGCGCCGATTACGTTTCCACTGATAACGGTACAGGCCTGGTCCATATTGCTCCTGCTTACGGTGAAGATGATTACAATGTATGCCAGGAGTACAACTTGCCTATGTTACATCTTGTAGACGAGCGGGGACGGTTTATAGATGAGGTGGAAGACTGGGCAGGTATCTTTGTCAAAAAGGCCGACAAGGAAATCACAAAGAGACTAAGGCGTGACGGTAAATTATTCAAAACCGAGCAGATGGTTCATTCGTATCCTCATTGCTGGAGGTGCGATACGCCACTTCTTTATTACGCACGAAAATCCTGGTATCTCCAAACTACCAAATTCCAGGCAAACTTAATCGCAAATAACAAGAAGGTACAGTGGTTTCCGGATCATGTAGGTACCAAACGTTTTGGAAACTGGCTCGAAAACCTTGTAGACTGGTCTCTTTCACGTAACAGATACTGGGGAACCCCGCTTAACATCTGGAAATGTGATGAGTGCGGCAAACTGGATTCGGTTGGTTCAAGAAAAGAATTGGCAAGCAAGGCAATAGAACATGTAGATATCGAAACTTTGGATCTTCACAGGCCTTATGTAGACAATATCCATCTTAGGTGTTCATGTGGAGGTAAGATGACAAGGACTCCTGAAGTGATAGACTGCTGGTTTGATTCAGGTTCGATGCCTTATGCCCAATGGCACTATCCTTTCAAACACAAAGGCCAATTCAAAGATCTTTTCCCGGCAGATTTTATCTGTGAAGGGTTAGACCAAACAAGAGGATGGTTCTATTCACTGTTGGCTATATCCACGTTGTTGTTTGATGAGCCGGCATTTAAACAAGTATTGGTAAATGACCTGGTTCTCGACAAACGCGGGCAGAAAATGTCTAAGTCAAGGGGCAATGCAGTAAATCCTTGGGAGTTAATAGATAAGTACGGCGCAGATGCTCTAAGGTGGTATCTCCTGGCTGTATCTCCTCCTTGGGTGCCTACGCGTTTTGACGAAGATGGTGTACGCGAAGTGTTTTCCCGATTTTTCGGAACGCTTATTAATGTCTATTCATTTTTTACCCTATATGCCAACATAGATAAGTTGGATCCGGCCGGCCTGAACATTCCGGCCAAAGACAGGCCTGAGATTGACCGTTGGATCATATCCAGGCTGAATACCTTGATAAATAAAGTGAGTGCAAACATGCCTGAGTACGAACTAACCAGGATCGTAAGGCACATTGAGTCATTTGTAGTTGATGAAGTAAGCAACTGGTATGTAAGGAGAAGCCGCGAACGATTTTGGTCAAACGAATTTGACCTGGATAAAAAATCCGCATACCGTACACTTTACGAAGTGCTTGTTACTTTATCAAAACTTATGGCTCCGTTTGCTCCTTTGGTTTCCGAAGATATCTATCTGAACCTTACCCGGGGCAAAGCGATGGGATCAGTGCATTTTGAAGAGTATCCCAAAGTTGACGAAACTCTCATAGACTCGTCCCTGGAAGAAAGGATGGGGCTTGTTATCACCCTGGTATCTTTGGGCAGGTCAGTTAGAAACAAGATGCAAATAAAGGTAAGGCAGCCCTTGTATAAGATGATGGTCAATGAGGAATACAAAGATGTCTTGCAGGACATGGAAAGCCTGATCAAAGAAGAACTTAACGTTAAACAGATAGAGTACGTAAGCAGCCTAAGCGATTACGTAATTTATGAAATAAGGCCTAACTTGCCTGTAGCCGGGCCCAAATACGGAAAGAAACTTAGGGGAATTATCCAGGCGCTTAGCAGTTTAGATGCAAAAAAGGCCGCTCTTGCTATTGAAAGCCAGGGTAAAATCAACGTCACCTGTGACGCCGAGACTTTGGAATTAGTCGAAGAAGATGTAGATATTAGAATAAAGGCCAAAGAGGGGTTTGCAGTTGAAGTTGAAAACGATACGTTTGTAATTCTTGATACTGAGATTGGCCAAGAACTTGCCCTGGAAGGCAACGCAAGAGAGATAGTATCCAAAGTGCAAACCATGCGTAGAAATTCAGGATTTGACGTGCTTGACCACATCAATTTGGTGATTTCAAGCAGCGATACTGTTTTAGAGTCTGTCCGAATGCATTTAGAGTACATCAAGAGCGATACCCTATGTGACAACCTCAAACTCACACACAGTGAAATTGAAGGCAAAACTTGGGATATTAACGGCCACGCGGCTACTATCAAAGTAGAAAAAACAGTCTAAGTTTTTCGCTACAAACAACTGCCAAAGAAAAACGCCGGTAAGAATTGGGAGCCATTGATATCAGTGGCTCCCGGCAATTTTTTGTGAAATGCTTGACTCTTGATTTGGTTTTGAACTATTATTCGTTTGGACAAGTTAATAAGTAAGCAAGGCCGGTCCTTTAATTTGGCCCAGTGAGGCGAAAAGGGGGCAACATTTATGACTAAACTCCGTAAGAAATAACCTGGCGGGGTTTTTTCTCTTTTGCAGGTTTTTTCTGTATATCCAGGGTTACTTTAATACGATAAGGGAGGTTTAAAATAATGCAGTTGATTGACAAAGCTGAAATTATGGATAAAGACGGAATTCGCAGAGCTCTTGTACGTATTGCCCACGAAATTGTTGAGAAAAACAAAGGGCTGGATGATGTCGTATTGGTAGGTGTAAGGCGGCGTGGTGTTCCTTTGGCACAAAGATTGGCAGACACTCTAAGGAACAGTGAAAAGCGCGACGTTCCGGTTGGAGAACTTGATATTACCCTTTACCGAGACGATTTGACTTTAAGATTTGAGCAACCGCATGTAGGCCGGACAGTGCTTCCTTTCGACGTGGCAAAAAAGAAAGTGGTACTGGTAGACGATGTGCTCTTTACGGGAAGAACCATTCGTGCAGCTCTAGATGCAGTTATTGACCTCGGCAGGCCTGAATGTATTCAACTCGCAGTACTCGTCGACAGGGGGCACAGAGAGGTTCCTATAAGGGCTGATTACGTTGGAAAGAACGTTCCTACTTCACGGAAAGAAGTAATCAATGTACGCTTGGAAGAAATTGATGAGGTAGACCAAGTGGTAATTTCAGAAGAGGTAGAACAGTAACGCGGAATAACACAGTTTCAGAAATGGTTACACAGCAATACCGGAACAAATTTTCAAAGTGGGAGGGTCACAAATTTGTCGCTTCGAGGAAACGACCTTTTAGCCCTGCGGGAGATGAATGCAGAAGACATGGAATTGGTATTATCCACTGCCCGCTCCCTTAAAGAAATAATTTCGAGGCCAATCAAGAAAGTTCCCACACTACGTGGTAAGGTAATATGCACGTTGTTTTATGAGCCTTCTACACGAACCAAGACATCCTTCGAATTGGCTGCAAGATATATGTCGGCGGACACAGTTTCAATTGCTACCGCCACATCAGCGGTAAAAAAAGGCGAAACCCTGGCAGACACTGCCCGCAATCTTGAAATGATGGGCGTAGATCTGGTCATTATGAGACATAGCGTTTCAGGTTCATGCCATTTCCTCTCGAAAGTGCTTGATGTTCCAGTGGTAAACGCAGGAGATGGAATGAACGAACATCCAACCCAGGGGCTAATGGACATATTTACGATCTTAGACTACAAAACAAGGATCAGAGGCTTAAAAATTGCTATTTTAGGCGATATCCTGCACTCTCGGGTAGCTCGTTCCCTTATCTTTGGGCTCACAAAAATGGGTGCCGACGTATCGGTTGCAGGGCCTTCAACACTGTTGCCTCCGGATATTGAAAAACTGGGAGTTAAGGCTTTTGCAAGGCCGGAGGAAGCCATTGAAGGAGCAGACGTGGTTTATGTGCTTAGGCTCCAACTGGAACGGCAGGCCAGGAGCCTGTTTCCGTCGGCCAGGGAATACCGGAATTTCTTCGGCCTGGACAGACACAAGCTAAGCTACGCCAAAGACGATGCAATTATCATGCATCCGGGCCCAATGAACCGAGGTATTGAGATAACTACCGATATTGCAGATTCGCCTAGATCCGTAATTCTCGATCAGGTAACCAGTGGCGTAGCTGTAAGGATGGCGGTTCTTTATCTTGTCCTGGGAGGCAGAGATTAATGGGTAACAACCTTCTTATTAAGGGAGGAAGGGTAATTAATCCTTCCACGCAAACCGACGAATTGCTCGATGTATTGGTGATTGACGGGAGTATCGCAAGAATCTCTCAAAGCATAACCCCGGAAAGCCAAGCCGAAATCCTGGATGCAACAGAAAAGATAGTAATGCCCGGGCTAATTGACATGCATGTTCACCTGAGAGAACCCGGGTTTGAATACAAAGAAGATATTGAATCAGGTACCAAAGCTGCAGCTATGGGTGGTTTTACCGCTGTGGCATGCATGCCCAACACTGAGCCTGCTTGTGATAATGATTCGGTAGTATCCAGAATTCTTGAAAGGGCAAGAAAAACCGGGTGGGTTAAAGTTTATCCGATTGGAGCAGTTACAAAAGGGCGGGCAGGGAAGGAATTGGCGGAAATGGGCCAAATGAAAGCAGCAGGAGCTGTGGCGTTTTCCGATGACGGTTCTCCTGTTGCCGACGCAGAAACTTTGCGCTGTGCCCTTGAATACCTCAAGTCTTTTGACTCTGTGCTCATCGATCACCCTGAAGACACATCTTTGTCATATAAAGGGCAAATTAACTATGGGCTTACTTCAACTATGTCCGGGCTAAGAGGAATCCCCAGGGAATCAGAAGAGATTGCATTGGCCCGAGATCTACTCATAGCCAAGCTTACAGGTGGAACATTGCATATTGCGCATATTTCAACCAAAGATTCCGTAGAACTGATAAAACAGGCAAAAGCTCAAGGAATTCGGGTAACATGTGAGGTTACTCCCCATCACCTGGTACTTACTGACGAAATTGTGCTCGAAACCGGATACGATACCAATACAAAGGTAAATCCACCTCTGAGAACACAAGAGGACGTAGAGGCTGTCAGGCAAGGCCTTTCAGATGGAACCATTGATGTTATTGCCACTGATCATGCACCTCATCACATTAATGACAAATGGGTCGAATACGATGATGCTGACTTTGGGATAAGCGGGCTCGAAACGGCTGTAGGGTTGATTATCGACAAACTGGTAATACCCGGCACAATCGATTGGATGAGGATGGCTGAAGTGATGAGCCTCAATCCTGCCAGAGTATTGGGAGTGCCTGGAGGTTCGCTTGAAATAGGAAATGAGGCTGATATAACCATTATAGATCCGAACTGCGAATACTCAGTAGATCCTCGCAATTTCATGTCCCGGGGCAAGAACAGCCCTTTTACAGGGTGGAGGTTAATTGGAGCGCCCTTTGCCACTATAGTCGGCGGCAAAACCATAATGTATAACAGGAGACTTATTTCATGAGCACAAGACAAATACATGACGTAGAAGCCCGGATAATCTCTTTGAATAAAGCGCCAGGCCAAACATATGAAGTGTGCCTCGAAGCGCCACAGATAGCTGTTAGCGCAAAACCGATGCAGTTTGTGAATGTGCTAATAGGAAAGTCTACGGATCCGCTTTTAAGGCGGCCTTTTAGCTTGTCTGCAATTTACCCTGAACATGGGCTTATTGAAATAACATGGGATGTGGTAGGCAAAGGCACCGAGATGATGACACATTGGACAGTAGGGCAGAAAGTAAGGGTGCTGGGGCCTCTCGGGAATGGCTTAGATATTGATGCTATTCCCGATGGCCAATGCCTTGTGGTTGTAGCAGGCGGAACCGGGCTCGCTCCGATGCTGCCCCTGGTAAGATTGGCACAAGAAAGCAATAGAGACATTTGGGTTTTTTATGGCGCAGGTTCTGCGAACCGGTTATTGGATACAACCTCTCTGAGTCAAGGGTGCAACATACATATTGCAACCGAAGATGGCAGTTTGGGTTACAAAGGCCTGGTTACGGGCTTGCTTGAAACCTATCTGGGCCGTATTGCAAAAGCACATTTGCCAGGTCAGGTAACGGCAATTTCCTGCGGCCCAAGGCCCATGCTCAACCGGGTCAAAGCAATCTGCAGCAAATATGAAGTTCCCTTGTTTGTATCTCTTGAAGAACGCATGGCATGCGGTTACGGATTATGTCGAGGTTGTGCCATTCCAGGTTCAGGTTCCAAGCAAGCATATTATCATATATGCAAAGACGGGCCTGTATTCAAAGCAGATGATGTTGATCTAGGAGAGTGTCTGAAATGAACCTTTCTGTTAATTTAGGCGGGCTGGCAATTAAAAATCCGGTAATAGCTGCTTCAGGTGTATTCGGTTACGGCGAAGAGTACATGAAAGCAGGCAATATTAACTGGTTTGGCGCAGTATCCATTAAAGGAACTACAATAGAGCCAAGAGCAGGGAACATACCTCCTAGAACCTGCGAGGCCCCATCAGGGCTTCTTAATTCAATAGGGCTGGAAAATCCGGGAGCCAGGATTGTAATTGACCGTAAACTTCCCTGGTTAGCCGGTTTTAATGTACCGATAATAGCAAACATATCAGCCGATTCTTACGACGAGTTTTCTCAACTTGCCTGTATGTTCGGAGAGTCTCCCCATGTATCCGCTTTGGAAGTCAACGTTTCTTGCCCGAATGTAAAGGCGGGGGGGATGGCTTTCGGAACAGATCCCCAAACGTGCTACGAAGCCATAAAAACGGTACGGAGCGCTTGGAGTGGCCCGTTAATTGCCAAACTTACTCCCAACGTAAAAGACATAACACGAATTGCAAGGGCAGCTGTTGATGGCGGGGCAGACGTGCTTTCGCTAATCAATACTCTTGTAGGTATGGCTATAGACATCAAGACAAGAAAACCTGTGCTGGGCAACGTAAAAGGCGGGCTTTCCGGGCCTGCAATAAAGCCTGTGGCGCTAAGGTGTGTATGGGAAGTATCCCAAGCTGTTTCAGTGCCTATCATAGGTATCGGCGGGATATTTTCAGCTGAAGATGCCCTTGAATTCATTATGGCAGGAGCGTCAGCCGTTGCGCTCGGAACCGGCTTGTTAATAGATCCTGCCCTGCCAAACAAAGTGGCCAACGGCATAGAGCAATACTGTATCACGCAAAACATTGAATCTTTGCAAGATATTGTAGGAGTGGCTTGGAAACATTAACCCTTAGTTGGTTCTTACCAAAATAGTTTTTGCACCGGTATATGTCACAAAACCCGGGGGGCTTCCTCCGGGTTTTTTTATGGCCGCAGCATCGATCCACTCTACTTCAACTCTTCCTGAGGTAGCTGCTTCAGAATGTTGTGCTGCAACGGTTGCCGCCCAATTCACAATTTCGCCTGTAACGGCTGTTCCGGCAGGAAGGCGGAGCAGAACATGAGCGCCTTTTACCCCCCTTGCGTGAAACCAAATATCACCTTGTTTCCTGAGGTGCCGAACCAAATAGTCATTGCCCTGTGCACTTTTTCCTACGTAAAGCACCGCATCGGCAGGGCCTTTTATTATCTGTACAGGTTTATCAGATACTTTCTTTACTTTCTTGCCCTTTGCGGCAACCCTGGCAGTTTTTCGATTGCGTCCGGAAATACGGATATTTGACTGCCGGGCAATCTTCATTATCTGATTTTGCATAGATATCAAACTATTTATGTCATTTTCCTGTCCCAGTCTTTCTTGGAGACGATCTAACCGATTAATATGAACTTGAGCACGCCTTAGTGAAGATTCCAAAACTTGTTTGGCCCTCTGAAGTTTCGCATACTTGGCATAATATCTGCTTGCATTCTCACCTGAGGTAAACCTGGGATCAAGAGGAATAATAACTTCCACAGGAGGGTCCTGGTAATAGTCCAAGGCCTTAATCTCATGATGGCCTCTGTGAAGATATTCACCGGTTGAATGTATGAGTTCAGCCCAAATACGGTACTTTTCAAATTCACTTGCGTTTTCGAAATCTTGTTTTTGAGCGTTGAATTTGGTAACAACCTTATTCCTCACTTTTTTGTACAAAGATTTCACCTGAGAATCGAGGGCTGTATAACGACG
>CAZXLH010000021.1:0-37904 GCA_964641455.1 uncultured Eubacteriales bacterium
TTCTTTACTGGGGCAACCTCCCGGTTGGAGCAGGGCTGTCGTCATCAGCGGCAATTGAGGTTCTCACAGCGTACTTCATGATGTACCCTGGTTTGAAACCTAACCTCCATGATACCGATAAGATTAGGCTGGCTCAATTGTGTCAAAGGGCAGAGAACGATTTTGTCAAGGTTCAGTGTGGCATAATGGATCAATTTGCAGTTGCAATGGGGAAGCGGAACCATGCCATACTGTTGAACTGCGCTTCATTGGACTACCGTCATGTTCCTGTGATGTTTAAGGATTATAGCCTGGTGATCATGAATACGCGGAAGCCGAGAGCCCTTACCCAGTCCAAGTACAATCAGAGGCGGGCAGAGTGTGAAGCTGCGCTTGCTGCTATCAAAAGCCACGCACAGTATGCACATGTGGAGAATCTTGCCCAGGCAACAATGGAGCAGGTTGAAAACACATTTGGTTTGCAGAATCTGCAGCGAAAGCATGTTCCTGCCAAATTTCTTATTGATACCATGCCTTTCGATACTGAGAAGTTGGCAGAATCGAGCAGTCCGGCCGTTTTCAATCAGGTAATAAAGGGTACTACATCTTCCGATCATTCGAAATTCATAGAATCACTTCTAGGTAGGAGGGCGCGTCATGTTGTCACTGAGAACTTGCGTACTCTCAAAGCCGAACAGTTATTGTCCTGTGGTGATGTTGCAGGTTTTGGACGTCTGATGACCGAGTCCCACATTTCATTGAGAGATGATTACGAAGTAACCGGGTTTGAACTTGATTCGATTGTAGAGGCTGCACTTTCACTGGATTGTTGTATCGGTGCCAGAATGACCGGGGCCGGATTTGGCGGATGTGCCATAGCTTTGGTTAAGAGCGATTGCTATGAGGAATTTGAGGCAAGCGTTGGCAGACAGTATTTCGAAAAGACCGGACTTAAGCCAGATTTTTATGTTTGCGGAGTTGAAGATGGGGTGCGTCGTTTGGAGTGACGGGGTAGCAGAATTTCAGTTCGATAATATAATTGTGATTAGGTTAATTGAACTTATATGCAAATAGATGTTATAATCTCACTTGTCGGGGCGTGGCGCAGTTTGGCAGCGCGCATGGTTCGGGACCATGAGGCCGCTGGTTCAAATCCAGTCGCCCCGACCATCTAAAACCCCTGCTAGAGAGCCGGTTTTGAGGATTTTCAGCGAGGACAACAAACCTGTGTGCCATCAATCGATCCATCAATTTGCTTGGACAGCGACGGATAATGGGAACAGTGCAAATTTTCCAATGGTAAGTTTGCTGTAGTACCGACTCGTAAGTATACTACAGGCTCTCGAACCAATGGCTCATTTTCCGGGTGTGCTGTTATTTGCCATCAGGCTAAGATTATCAGGCTAAGATATTGCAGGGCTATCTTGTTTGTCCGGTTCCCTCTACTACATATTTATATGTTGTCAGCTCATTAATGCCCATTGGCCCCCTGGCATGTAGTTTCTGGGTTGAGATACCCATTTCCGCCCCGAATCCGAATTCGCCGCCGTCGGTAAACCGTGTGCTGGCGTTTACGTATACTGCAGCTGCATCTACTGATTGAGTGAATTTAGAGGCTGCCTTCGGGTCTTCTGTAATAATGGCTTCCGAATGGGCGGTTCCGTACCTTGAGATGTGTTCAATGGCTTCCTTAAGCCCGGAGACTACCTTTATGGCAATAATAAGGCCAAGGTATTCTGTAGACCAGTCTTCTTCAGTGGCCGGTTTGATGGATTTAACAAGTTTCCGGCTTTTTGGGCATCCTCGCAACTCAATACCGTGGGAAATGAGGGACTTGGCCAATTCCGGCAAAAACTCCGGCGCGATTTTCTCATGGACCAGCAAAGTTTCCATCGTATTACATACTGCAGGATTGCTTACTTTGGCGTTTACTGCGATGGACTGAGCCATGGCCAGGTTGGCTGTGGCATCTATATACGTGTGGCAGTTGCCTACGCCTGTTTGAATTACGGGTATGTTGGCATTTTCTACGGTTGCCTGAATCAGTCCAGGGCCACCCCTGGGGATGAGAAGGTCAATTTGATCTCTTAGGTTCATCATAGTGCGTACCTCGGAACGGTCCGGGTTATCTACAAACTGAATGCACTCAGGGGAGATTCCCGCCTTTTCCAGACCTGTGCGCAGCTTATTGACAATTGCCGCATTACTCCTAAGTGCTTCTGTTCCGCCTCGAAGTATTATCGCGTTGCCTGACTTGATGCAAAGCCCGGCCGCGTCTGCCGTAACGTTAGGGCGCGATTCGTAAATGATGCCTATTACGCCGAAAGGCACTCTTACCTTTTTGATAGTCAGCCCGTTTGGACGATTTATTGTTTCAATGATTTCACCCAGATTGTCGGGTAGTTGGGCTATTTGTCTAAGGGCTCGCGCCATGCCGCTAATCTTGGCTTCTGACAAGGCAAGCCGTTTACGCATGGCTCCGGTAATCCCTGCCTTGCAGGCTGCATCCAAGTCCTCGTTATTGGCCTTGAGTATGTGTGATTGGCCCAGTTCCAGTTCCTGTGCCATGCATTGCAAGGCTTTAGCCCTTTGCTGTGGGGCCAGGGCCGCAAGCAGCCCTGATGCTTCCTTAGCAAGTTTTGCTTTTTCAACTACATTCATATGCTTTTCCTCCTATGCTGCCGGACTTTCGGCCCTGAAACACTTTATCTCCTACGAACAGGGTTCCTATTAAGTTGCCGTCAAGAATCAATCTGAGCACGTTGGGCATGCTACCGTTGGCTATTACTGTCGGGATTCCGTGTTCAACTGCCATGTTGGCTGCCCATACTTTAGTGATCATCCCGCCGGTGGCCACATCGTTATGCGTTCCCTTTGCCATATCCATAACTGATGTGTCGATATTTCTTATTGTGGTTATGAGTTTGGCATCTGAATTGGTGCGAGGGTCCTTATCGTAAAAGCCTTGGGTATCTGTCAACAGCACTAGCAAGTCGGCGTTAATCAGCACAGCTACCCTTGCTGACAAAGAATCATTATCGCCGAATCGTATCTCTTCTACCGCTACGGTATCGTTTTCGTTGATAATAGGGATAATTCCCTTCTTAAGCATTTCTTCTAAAGTATCTTTGCAAAGAGACGATCGTTTAGGGCTTCCAAGGTCGTCTCTGGTCAAAAGTACCTGGCCCACTGTGAGTCCGTACTCTTCAAACAACGTTTGATAGCTTTTCATCAGTAATCCTTGGCCTACCGCCGCAAGTACTTGTTTTTCGGTTATAGAGTGTTGGTTTTCCCGGCCTATTCGCCCTTTACCTGCTGCCATGGCTCCGGAAGATACAATTACCACTTCTCGGCCTTCGGCCATGATTGATGATATTTGCATTATGATATTCCTAAGGAGTTTCTCATTGAACACTCCGTTTTTATCAGTGACTGTTGACGAACCTATTTTGACTACCACTCTTCTCGCCATGGCAATGGCGGAACGTTTTCTGGTTTCCTTGTCTGTGTAAGTGTTGGAAATCTCCTCTGACCGCCGGCTGGCGTTGAACATTGCTTTTTCCACAAGAAGGTTTAGCCTGGTAGAGTCAAAAACCCGGAGCGCCGCCTCAGTGGTGCCTTGAGGAGAAGCGATTTGGCCAATAAGTTGTTTCAGTGTCAAATCGGTATTTTTCAAAAGGCAACCGGCTCCTATCAGGGTCTGTCTGGACAACTCTTCTGACAGTTGCCTTTCCAACCCCATTTCTATGGCTACCTCGGTCATTGCCTGTGCCAGGCGGTAGAAATAAGCAGGGCCGCTTCCTGATAGTGCCGTAACCGCATCCATATAAAGTTCGTCTAACCAAAAAACCTTTCCCATTGAAGAGAACACTGATTCAGCTTTTTTCTTTTGATCATTGGTAACCTGATGACTCGCGCACAGTACAGTTACTCCTTCACCTACTTGCGCGGGAGTATTGGGCATTGCACGTATTACCGGAACGTTTGGTTTCAAAGAAGCCTCAATGCTCTCGACGGTGATACCTGCTACAACCGAGACAACCAGATGGTTCTCAGTTATCAGGTTTGATATGGCATCTAACACCTCGGTCATTTGCCCCGGTTTAACCGCCAATACGATTATTTTTGATGACATTATCAGTTCTTCATAGTCTTTTGCAGCTTTGACCCTGTATGTATTGCAAAGGTTAGTTATGTTTTTTCTGTTGTTTTTGTTGATTGCCATTATTTTAGAACCAGGCAAGGTTTTGTTTGAAGTGAGGCCTTTTACTATCGCAGTTGCCATAGTACCGGCTCCGATGAATCCTATTTCTACGCTATTCATTGTGAAAAACGCCTCCTAATATACAAAAAACCTTCGCCGTGTAAGGACGAAGGTGTATCTCCGCGGTACCACCTTAGTTCGGGCATTAGCCCCTCAACAGATCACTTGTGGTGAACTCCCCGTGTAACGGCAGGGCTCCGGACAGGTTTTTTTCGCCTTCAGCCTCGTAAGCGGGTTCGAAGAGTGTGGAAGGTAAACTTTTCAGCACGTGTTTACTCTCTTTGCATCCCGAGCTCTTCTACTATTCTCAGTCATAGGCCATTTCAAATATTGTGTATCTTAATAAGCGACATGTTTGATTATGTCTTAGTCATCATATGTTGTCAATCTCTCCCCAATTGTTTCACCAAGAATCTATGAAATCTATATGCTTTCATTTCTTTGTTTTGCTAACGGCATTTCGAAAGTTTCAAGTGCATCTCTTGCGGCGGCTTCTCCTGCTTTAATTAGTTTTTCGGCTTTGTAAAACTGGTGGGCGTGATATGGGCGGATCTTGGGTTTTAGCAATATATCAGGCTTGAAAACATTGATTTTGCCTTCTTGTTCAAGTTCAAATGTTTGGTTCATTATCTCGGCCGATTGAATGAAGGTTCTAACGCCTGCCCAATCCAATCTGGATTGGTGGAGTGTGTTTTGAGGCCGCTCCTTTTTTGCAAAATCAATCTCATCTTTGTCATGGTTAACAGAATCGGGCTCAATTTGTTCCTCTATGGGTGCGGTTCCTAACTTTTCAGCAAATATATTGCCGATTATTTTATGGTACTTTTCGATTTGCCCGGAGCCGGCACTTGCGGCTTCAGCGGCAAAGTCTCTTATACGCTCCCTTATCTGGCTTGCTGTTTTCGTAGAAATCATGATACCTGATTTTGCCCGGGACCATATATCGTTAGAATTAGATACGTCGACGGCAACTGTGAAATCGGCTCCCATGTGTGAGAGTTTGTCCACAGGCACGTTATCTACAAGCCCTCCATCTACCAAGTTAAAGCCGTTCATGGCGACCGGAACAAACACTCCAGGGATTGATATGCTTGCCCTAACGGCATGGGCAATATCTCCTTTGCACAAATATACAGGTTGGCCGGTGTTGAGGTCACATGCTACTACAACCAGTTTGGTGCCACGACTCTGTAAGTCTTCAAAGGTAAGCCCTTTGGTAAGTTTACGCAATATGCCTTCGACTACGTCGCCCTTTAAGAGACCCCCATCCCAATGAAGGTCTGCCCATTGAAGCACAGCTTGACGCGTAAGAGATTTGGCCATTTGTTCAGCCATGTCCAGAGTTTCACAGGCGTATGCAGCACCGACTATCGCTCCTATGCTGGTACCGGCAATCATAGGGAACTGTACGCCAATCGAAGTAAAAGTTTTTAGCACTCCGATGTGGCTCAGCCCCAAAGCGCCGCCGCTGCTTAAAGCAATTCCCGGGGCGGTAATTTCCACCGGCCCTAAGTGATTTAACTTATTGTTTGGTATTTCGGGCATCAAAATACTCCTTGTATATATCTTGCTGCAATAGCTCTGTCTGCAAATTGCACATTTGTTCAAGACTCAAACTATTTCCGTATTATCTTACTCTATCTTTGTTTATTGTGCATCTATTTTATAATGTTGCTTTGGTTTGGGAAGCTGGATCGTGTCATAATCAAGCTAAGCAAAGGTAAATTACCGTCGCATTTACAGGGTAACCAGACGATTTTCTGGCGTTATTGCTTGAACTACCTCTGGAGGGTACCGGAACAAAGATGTCCGAACCAGGTACGCGAATAAAAACGCGCGAACCAAGAAGCTTGGACTAGGCTGCGGGAACCAAGATGCGGAAGCGGTAATCAAGATGCCGGGCGAAAAGAAAAGTGGGATATGAAGCATTTACATAGGATGGTGGTAACCATGAACAAGCTGAATGGAATTCTTCAAAGCGAGGCAGACATAAGGTCCCTGGTTGTTTCCCAAAATCAGGTGCAGCAAAGATATAGATCTTCTTTTCTTACCTGCCTGGCATCTAAAGCAGCTCGCAGGTTTCACACTACTTTTCCAGGGTACAGGCCTACACGTTTGGTGAGGCTTAAGGCCCTGGCACAGGAATTGGGTGTCGGTGAAATTTATGTAAAAGATGAATCTGAGCGTTTTGGCCTCAATGCTTTTAAGGGGCTGGGAGGCTCGTATGCAATTGCCAGAGTAATTTGTAAAATGGCTGGGTTAGACATTGAAGACGTTAGTTGTCAAGATCTTGTATCGAAAGAAGTTAAGGCCAAGATTGGAAAACTTACTTTTGCAACTGCTACCGCCGGTAATCACGGGAAGGGGGTAGCCTGGGCGGCACAGCAGTTAGGCCATGAGTCGGTTGTTTACGTACCCAAAGGTACGGCACACAGCAGAGTAAAAGCAATTGAAGCCCTGGGGGCCAGGGTGCAGGTTACACCGGAGGATTATGATGATACAGTTAGGATTTGCGTCCGAGATGCCAAGGCTCATGATTGGGTGGTAATTCAGGACACTGCCTGGGAAGGGTATACTCAAATTCCCAAATGGGTGATGCAGGGATACACTACTGTTGTGGCTGAATTACAGGAGCAATTGGCAGAACAACGCTGTGCAAACCCTAATATGCGAGACAACTGCTCACTACTGGGTAATGGCCCCGGTGCAATAACTCACATGTTTCTTCAAGCGGGAGTCGGAGGGATGGCCGCTGCAGTTTCAGGTTGCTATGCTGATTGCCAGGATGGAACCCCACCTTTTACCATAGTAGTAGAACCTGACCGCGCTGCATGTATGCTGGTTTCCGCTACCAGGGGCGATG
Organism: uncultured Eubacteriales bacterium; assembly: GCA_964641455.1. Classification (GTDB taxonomy): domain Bacteria; phylum Bacillota; class Sulfobacillia; order Fermentithermobacillales; family Fermentithermobacillaceae; genus DTU015. Next base: position 7,107 of record CAZXLH010000021.1, read on the forward strand.
GGAAGGCCCACTCAGTTTCAGAAGATGAAAGAGGAGATCTAATGACAATGATGGCAGGGTTGGCATGTGGAGAGCCCAATCCTTTGGCCTGGGAAGTGCTGCGAAATTTGGCAAGAGCGTATATAGCGTGTCCTGACAAAGTGTCGGAATGGGGAATGCAGATATTGGGGAGGCCTCTAGGTGATGATCTTGTGGTTGTTTCAGGCGAATCAGGAGCGGTGGGGATAGGGCTGCTCTGGATTCTCTGTAAGTCTCCTCAATACCTTGAACTTCGTAGGAAGTTGGAGTTGAACGAAAACTCCCGCATTGTGTTTATCAGCACAGAGGGGGATACCGATCCTGTGAACTACAGGAGAATAATGACTGAAGTGTAAAGTGGAATGCATTCTGAGGTATCCAACTACAGGCGAGACGCTATATAGGCGGAACGTTGCATGACCGTTATGGTATTTTACATCTCTTCTTGTTTCTGCTAGGCCGGGGAGGATATTTCGCTTCCCAAAGCGAACTTATTCCCTTATTACGGTATTGTTCAGTTCATCATTTTATCATTTGGGCTTTGAGGCGTGATTTACGCTTATGCTGCGGCGTATATCAGTTAGGGTATAAAGCCTCTGTATGTTCGGCCCTGGAAAACATTAGACGGAGGGTACGAAAATGGGTGAAGACCAAGCAACCAATGTGGCTTCTGACGAAGAAACCAAACACTTTGCACCAGGGGGAGAGCCGATTTGCCAGGATATCCAAACAACCGGCGAAGACAGGGGTGTATTCAAGAATGTGTTGTTTGCCACTATGGCCCTTGAGTTTGGCCAGGGGCTTCAGAGAGGAATCTTTAACAATTTTGTAGTCGAGGCCATAGGCATCAATCCTGCAGAACTTGGGTTTGTCCAGGGGATAAGGGAGATCCCTGGCCTTTTGACTGCGCCTTTTGCTATGCTGTCACGCTTTTTCAGCGAAAACGTCTATGCAGGGCTATGCATAATAACTGCTGCTGTAGGCCTATTGCTCCATATCGGGGTTAGCGGGGTTCCCATGCTGATTTTCGCTACTCTTGTGCTTTCCTTTGGGTTTCATCTTTTCTACCCGGTGCAGTCATCTATGGTGATGAAATCGTGCTTGCCGGAGGAAAGGGCAACGCGAATGGGGCAGCTTAACAGTGGCGCGGCAGCATCGTCACTGGCTGCGTTTGCAGTTGTTTTGTTGCTTTCAAGAGTGCGAGGAGGCACAAACTATGATCTTATACATTTGATTGCAGGTATTTCAGCGCTCATTGGCGGCATTATGGTACTGAGCCGCAAAACAGGTACGGCAGGCAAGCCAAAAACCGTAATAGATTTTAACGTTAAGTATATTAGCTACTATGTACTTACGTTCTTGGGCGGTGCCAGAAGGCATATAAATGCCACTTTTGCAGGTTATTTACTGGTTGAAACCTATACGACTCCTGTAAACACCATGGTGGTGCTTTCGGCCATTTCAAGTATGATTGCCATTTTTACCAGGCCACTCATAGGCAAGGTAATTGACAAGTGGGGAGAGCAAAAATCCTTGGTTTTCAACTATTCTCTGGTGGCAGTGCTTTTCTGTTGCTATGCGTTTGTGAACAGCCCTTTCTTGTTGTATGTTATCTATGTTTTGGATACCGGGCTTGTTGGTTTTGATGTTGCCATCACTACACACCTAGGCAAGATTGCTCCCAAAGAAGTGTTATCAGCTGAGTATGCCATGGGTAGTACCATAAACCATATAGCCGGGATAGCAGTGCCGATAATTGGAGGGCTGGTATGGGATGCCATTGGGCCGGCAGCAGTGTTTCTAAGCGGTGCTGCTGTTGCTCTAATGTCCATGCTCTACAGTCGAACCCTTGACCAAAAGGAGCGGTTGGCTTTGGGAAAAGGGGCCTAGCGATATTCCGGGCCTAAAGCGCTTTCCCTTTCCGGGAAATATCTTGCATGACGGCGACATATTCTTCCGGAATCGGATTTAGCCCTCCTGCCAGGTGGGCGAGGTACGCTACCTGAGCTCCTTCTTCTGTGTATACTGCATATTCCAGTGCTTTTTCTACTGTGCTTTCTACGCATATGGCACCGTGGTTTTGAAGCAGAACTGATTTTTTCTCTGTCCCCAGGTACCTGGCTACTTCGTCAGCCAGATCCTGTGATCCGGGAAGGCGGAACGCCGCTATGGGTACCGGGCCGAACACGGCCAGTGGCACTGTAACCACAGGCAATTGCTTGTTTAGTACAGAAAACACTGTAGCGTATAACGAATGTGTATGTACAATGCCGTTTACATCCGGGCGTACTTTATATATTGTTGTATGCATTGGAGCCTCAGAAGACGGCTTGTGAGGCCCATGGATAGTTTCGCCATCTAGGTTAATTACCGTAATGTCTTTGATTGCCAGCGATTCGTACGGAATTCCCGATGGAGTAATTGCAATAAGGCCTGATTCAGGGTCTCTTGCTGATACGTTTCCGGAAGTACCCTGTGCCAGTCGTAGGCGGTTTAGCTCTTGAGATACTTTTAGCACTCGTTTTCTGGTATTAGCCATCATGTTGTTGGCCCTCCTTTGAATTGCTGCTTCCAGATAGTTCAGCGCTTGTGATCTTGTTAGGCCGGTAGGCCACTGCGGCTTACTGCTTGTGGATGCACCGCTTCTATATAACACTTCCCCAAACGTTGCTCAAACCCTTCACTTGGCACTGCTCAGGGCGTTACCCTATACTTTTAAGCGCGGCCCACATGCTGCCACATTAATATTACCCATCATTGCTTTCGCCGGGAAGTGAATTATTTCAGTTTTCGAAGGATTCCCGCAATTTACGGCGAACCCAATAAGGTAGTGGACAAACTTTAGCACTGTTTTGATACACAAGACTTTTCCGGATTAGGGTTAGGCCGTCGGCTATTTTAAGTGAGAGTGTTTCCCAACATGGATGTGGAGGTGTTGGAATCGTGAACGATATACTCAAACTGGCGCTGGACAGGGCAAGCAAACTTGGTGCAGAGTATGCTGATATAAGATACGCATCTTCTGAAACCGAGCGGGTTTCCACCAGAAATGGCCATGTTCAGTCCATAGCAAGAGATTCAGATTCAGGCTTTGGGGTAAGGGCATTGGTAGACGGAGCGTGGGGTTTTTCTTCAACAGGCTCTATGGGTAATAACGGGAAAGCTTCCAAAGCGGCTTTGAAACAGGTGGCAGAAGAGGCTGTGGCTATCGCCAAAGCGTCTGCAAGAAGCGTTAAGAAGCCGGTTGAATTGACACAGGTTGAAAGCATTGAAGATTCATGGGCTATGCCCGCCAAGATTGATCCTTTTGCAATCAAAATTGAGGATAAAGCCGAATATTTGCTTGACTCGGAACGCCTTATGAAAAAGGCTGCACCGGTAAGCCTTACTTACGGCTCACTGGTGTTTTTCCGTGAAGGCAAACTGTTTTTGTCCACTGAAGGTTCTTGTATAAAGCAAGAGTTTACTCAAAGCGGAGGAAATATAGGGGCCATTGCCAGGGATGGGCAAGAAGTGCAGGGTCGGTCGTATGCGGCACAGTTCGGAGGGGATTTTGCCCTAAGAGGATGGGAGCATATTGAGGAACTCGATTTTCCCGGAAATGCCTCTCGAGTGGCCCAAGAAGCCTTCGAATTGGTCAAAGCCCCTCAGTGTCCCGGTGGTGTGATGGATATCATTCTGGAGGGTTCTCAGCTTGCACTGCAGATTCATGAATCTTGTGGGCATCCAATTGAATTGGACCGGGTTTTAGGAATGGAAGCCGGGATGGTGGGGACTTCGTTCTTGACGTTGGACAAACAAGGTAAGTTTCGTTACGGTTCGCCCATAGTGAATATCGTGGCAGATGCTACGATACCAGGGGCCAATGGGTCCTTTGGTTACGATGATGACGGTGTTCCTGCCCAGAAAACCACCATTGTGGAACAGGGTATCTTCAGAAACTACCTTACCTCTCGGGAGACTGCAGGGGAAGTTGGGCAGGTATCAAACGGCGCAAACAGGGCGGTTAACTGGAACCGAATTCCCCTGGTGCGTATGACTAACATCAACCTCGAACCCGGAGATTATTCTCTGGACGAGATTATTAAAGACACAAAACACGGAATCTACATGGATCTAAACAGAAGTTACTCTATTGATGACAGGCGGTATAATTTTCAGTTCGGAACTGAGGTTGGTTGGGAGATTGAGGACGGATCTGTTAAGCGTATGGTGAAAAACCCGACATATACCGGCAACACACCTGAGTTCTGGAATTCGTGTGATGCAATAGCAGGCAAAGACGAGTGGAAAGTCTGGGGGATTCCTAATTGTGGCAAGGGTGAACCTGGCCAACCGATAAGAGTTGGGCATGGCGCTGCTCCTGCCAGGTTTAGAAACGTAAGGGTAGGTGTTGGCAAGTGGTAGGAAGAGAAAGAGCCCTGGAAATAGTAGATAAGGCACTTAAGGCTTCACACGCAGATCAAACCGAGGTGAGGTTGGCCGGTTATCAGGCCCATCTGACCAGGTACGCTAACTCAGTGATCCACCAGAACGTATCCGAAACTAATGCAAGGTTGTCTGTTAAGGTGTTCCTGGGAAAGAAAATGGGTAGGGCCGGCACAAACAGGTTGGATGAACAATCTATTTTCAATACTGTAAAGCAGGCCATGGAATTGGCCAGAGTTTCTTCAGAGAACCCTGAGTTTGTTGCTTTACCGGGGCCCAGGGCCATACAAGAAATTCAATGTTACTTTGACTCGGCTGCTAAGGCCACTCCGGAATTGCGGGCTGACAATGTAATGAGGGTCATCGCAAGAGCAGGCAGTTCCGGGTTTGAAGCAGCAGGTGCCCATTCCACTTCAATTAATGAAGTGGCTGTAGGCAATTCACTGGGTGTAAGAGCGTATGGCGCTTCAACTGCTGCCGATCTTACATGTGTAGTTTTGTCAGATGAAGGCTCTGGGTTCGCCAGGGCTTCAGGGAGAGACCTTGAAGATATTGACCCTGACAAGGTGGCAGATGAGGCGGCTTCCCGCTGTGCAATCAACAGAAACCAGATTGCTCTGGAACCTGGAGAGTACGCAGTTGTGCTGGAACCTTACGCTGTGGCTGATTTGGTTTCCTTTCTCTCAGGTATGGGCTTTTCTGCGCTGGCGTATCAAGAGGGCCGGTCGTTTCTATGCGGGAAAATGGGTACTCAGATCATGTCACCTCTAATTACTATATGGGATGATGGGCTAGATTCCCGGGGCGCTCCATTTCCGTTTGATGCCGAGGGGCAGCCAAAGTCAAAAGTAGTACTTGTGGAAAACGGGGTGGCAAGAAATCTACTGTACGATTCTTTCTCTGCTTTTAAGGAAGGCAAAAAGCAATCTACAGGTCATGCCGGGTACTATCCGGGAGGTTCGGCTTCAAACTTATTTGTAACAGGAGTACCATCCAAGACAGTTTCACGGGAGGATTTAATTTCCGGCCTCAACCGCGGAATTCTGGTTACACGGTTCCATTATGTGAGGTCTGTTCACAGCCAAAAAACCATCATAACAGGGATGACCAGAGATGGTTCATTCCTGGTTGAAGATGGAAAGATAATGGGTGCCATTAAGAACATGCGGTTTACCGAGAGTATACTTAGGGCTCTTGGCAGTGCAGAGGCTGTCGGCCGGGAGATGAAACTTCTTGGGGCTTCGCGTAGTGTTGTTGCTCCGGCAATGCGGCTAGGTACGTTCAATTTTACAGGCCAAGCCGGGCATTAGATCAGCATATATGGAAATACTTTGAGGTGCAAAACGACGAGAGCAGAGTTGGGTAACATTCGTAGTAAGCATCAAATATTCACCAAGAATGGCCAAATAGGTTTTCAGATAAGGCTGATTTTGACTGTCAACATCAGCCTTATTGCCGTTTAACGCAGGTTTGAATGATCGATTAACCTGATAAATGGGAAATTACCGAGCGCAAGAAGTGTTGATTATGGCGGATTGTATGTTTCCCCCTATATGCCTAAGGCAATTTCTAGTGTTTTACATGTATTCAAGCATATTCAGAGCGTCGTTAAGTATTTTTTGAATATCGGCAATAGTTACCAAAATCCGCTCTTCGGCCTGGATGAATCGTTGTATAGTCCCGTGCATATTGATAAGATCTTGGGTTTTTGAAAACTCAGATTGAATTTCTTCATCAGGTTCTTTACCTGTCATTGCAGCAGTTTGAATTAAGAACTGCTGTTGTCTGTATTTCTTCAAAATGGACATTGCTGATTCATTTTCCTGGATGGCCTGTTTTGCTTTCTGGTACTCTTTGTATTCAGGGCTTTCCTTTAATTCTCTTGCAAGCTCGTAAGCCTTGTCATAAACGGCCATGGTTTTTTCCTCCTTCTATACTTGGTGGTCTTTTATGACTGTCACCCGTTGCTGCAAACCGGACACATACATCAAAATCATAATTACATCTTGAGAAAAATTATGCAACAATGCTTCATTGAAAGATGCATTAGTCCAGTGGCTTATCCATTACGCGCCTAACCAGGTTACCGGAAAGATTACATGTGGGGCGTGGGACTGAGCCATCCAAGCCCTGAGTGGCTCATATAGCCCGTTGGGAGAATAATTGACGCAAAGATCGCTGCCAAAACAGCTGTAATTATGAGCAGCGCGACTACTGTAATAACCTCACTTTTGCGCTTGGATTCTTTGATTAGTACAAGTAGCCCCAGCCCTGAATTTGAGGTAAGGCCACTTATAGTGGCAGGAAACGACAGTATGCCGGATCTAAAACCTTCTGCTAGCACCACGGACGTAGCGCAAGAAGGAACAAGTCCAACGACAGCCGCTACTACAGGCTGCCATAGGCCGGGTTTTGAAAGAACTGCTGAAATTTTGCCTTGAGCAACGTGGCCAATGAAATTGAACAGGGCTGAAAGCACAAACACCATGGAAGCTGTACTTAGGGTTCGGGATAACGCATGGGAAGCAACTTGAGCAAGGTTTGGCTTGCTGTTTGGGTAACTATGACCACAGTTTGAGTGATCGCTTTTCAAGGTTGCGTGTTTTTCAATGTGGCCATGGCCTACATTTTGGGCCGCCCGGTGCAACTTATCTGATTTATGATTTTCTTGCCTAAGTTCCTTGTCAGCATTCTGTTGGTTTTGCCCGGGATCAATTTTCGGCGATGCACGGGTTACGTATGTTTGGCCATGAGCATCACTTGCATTAGCGCTAATTTTGGATTTTGCCTTATGCAAGAATGCGGCGTTTACACATATGCCTGCCATTGTTCCCCAAACCAACTTTGTGGCGAGCAAAGGAATCACCCATGGGAGGGAAGCCCGGTCTGCAATCATGATAGGCAACGCCTCGTCTGAAGTGGAAATGTAGGCCGAAAGCAAGGAACCAATGGGGATCATTCCTTCCAGAAATAAGGTGGTCGCCACTACAGAGAAACCACATTGAGGAATTAACCCCAGCGCTGCGGCTGTAATTGGCCCGATAAAAGGGTGGGAGAAAGCGTTGGTTACCCGAGATGATGTAGAACGGTGAGACACTGCTTCCACCAGCAAGAAAACCAGGAACAGCAAAGGTAGCATGGTTCCGGTGTGAAGCAAACTTTCGGTCAAGATTTCAGTTAAATGCTCAATCAGATGTTCTTCCAATTGCTATGCTCCCGTCAAAAGTTTAAATATCACTTTGATTACCTTTTTTTCATGTTGCACACGGTGGCCCTTCAAATTCTATGGGTTGGTTGCCGCCGGTGTCCCAGCAAAATCCAAGTGCTTGCAATGTGATCTTTGCCAATCCCGAAGCCAAATATCACATTGTAGTTATTACCGGTTTACGGCAATATATGTAACGCCTGTCCGGAACCTACGATGTAGCGTGTTTACCTGAGTGCCTTACCTGAGAAAGCTTAGCACGAGAATAATAAAACTTAAATTATACCTTAAAAGTTATGATGGTGATATTGACATCATTAATACAATGGATAATAATAGCAGTAGTTTTGGGAAAATCAACCTGTACCGGAGCCTGCGTTTAGGTTCTATGCTGTTTTTGCGGTACGGGTTGTACTTAGATTTTGCAAGCGAAATAGGAGAGAGGTGAGCTTATGTTGGCTTCGCCACAAAAAGCACTGTCACATGTAATAGCGCTTGATGATCAAGCATATGAGGCGCCCAAATGTTTTCTTCAGGTTAATGACTTACGGAAAACTTTCGTGGACAAAAAACGTAAAGTGGAAGCGATCAAGGGAATATCATTTTCTGTAGCCGAAGGAGAAATGGTAGGTTTTCTTGGCCCAAACGGTGCCGGTAAGACCACAACAATAAAGTCGATCCTAGGATTGATAAGGCCTGATTCGGGCAGTGTCATTATTGATGGCATTGATTGTGCCAAGAATAACCGAGAAGCTATTAAGCGCATGGCTGCAGTATTGGAGGGCGCCAGGAACACATATTGGCGGCTAAGCGTATGGGAAAACATGGAGTTTTTTGCAGGGATCCACGGAGTCTCAGCCAAAAAGGAAAAAGACTATTTTGAATACTTGCTGGAAATTTTGAAATTGCAAGACAAACGGAACACTCAAGTCAGAAACCTTTCCAGTGGCTACAAACAAAAAACTGCAGTTGCGTGTGCTCTTGCTAAGAAAACCCCTTTGGTATTTTTGGATGAGCCTACTCTTGGGCTCGATGTTGAATCTTCATATGAGTTAAGAGGCGCGTTGCGCAGCCTTCAATCTGAAGAGAAACGGACCATTGTTGTATCAAGCCATGATATGAAGGTTATTCAGGATGTTTGCAGCCGGGTAATTATTATTTCCGACGGATCAATTGTCGCAGATGAAAGCATCGACAAACTTTTATCCTTATTTAAGACCAGAGCTTATCGAATCGTGGTATCCAAGAATGATGATTTCAGTAACTTACAGCTCTTGACTGCAAGTATAAGCAATGATTTTCCGCAAGCGGAGATAACCGAAACCCCTGATACCATAGAAATTGCTGTTGACTTCCGAAATCCTTTTGAAATCTACGAGCTTATCGAAACGCTTAAAGAGGCCCGGGCTCCAATAGAAACAATTAACCAGGAGCAAGTTGATTTGGAAAAAGCCTTTTTGGAAATTGTCAGAAGGGAGAATGCCCTATGTGGTTAACTGCGCTGAAGGCATCATGGCGGCAGAATCTAACATTGGTAACCAGATATGGTTTTAATTTCGTGTCGGCCATAATCACCATGTATATCGTGTTCGTTTTGATGTTTTATGGAGTGAAAGCGGTTGGAGTAGGCGCTTTTGATCTTGGAAGAACGCTGGAGGGACTGTTTACAGGGTATGTTGTGTGGATGATCGTACTGTTTGGTTATCAAGAACTGGCTTATAACGTATCAAGTGAGGCCCAAACCGGGACTTTGGAGCAACTGTATATAAGCCCCGTTGGGTACAAATGGCTGGCATTTTTCTCTCAGGCTTTCAACTGCCTCGTATTTTTCGCAGTTATAAGTTTGATAGTTGTAATTATGATGGTGACCACCGGACAAAAGCTAAACTTGGATATGTTAAACATTTTGCCGGTATTCGTCGGAGTGTATTTGCAGGCTTGCGGGCTCGGATTTGCTCTTGCGGGACTTGCACTGATCTTTAAGCGAATTCAATCTTTCTTTCAAATCGTTACTTTCGGCGTGATTGGGCTATTTATGATCCCGTGGGCCCGTTTTCCATGGGCCAAGTATCTTCCTTTTACAATGGGGCAGCATCTTTTGCAGCAAATCATGATGAACGGTCTCAAACTTACCAAAGCGCCACTTGGCGATTTGGCCGTACTGGTATTTACTACTATGATCTATTTCGGAGCAGGGTTAGGCCTGTTCATACTAGCAGAAAACAAGGCAAAATCCATGGGGCTCTTAGGCCACTACTAAGACACCGGAAGATGATATGGAATCGAAATCAAATATAGCTAAGTGTCCTGTTGTATCAGCCTATGGTTTCACCGTAAGATAGTATCAGGTTTATACAGCAGGGGTTGAATATTAGATGAAGTATTTCAATGTGCGCTTACAATATGGAAAATCTGACGTTGAGGTGTACGTGCCCTTGGCCAATCTGCTTGGGGTACTGGTTCCTAAACACCTTGTTTTGCCACAGGCGGCAGAGAACCCTGATATTTCAGCCTCTGATGCGGAAATTGAAAGGGCTCTTTCGAATCCCATTAACTCACTGCCTCTTTATGAACTGGTTCAACCTGGGATGAAAATCACTGTTGTGGTCAGCGACATCACCAGGCCATCGCCTACCTCCAAACTTCTGCCTCCGCTTATCAAGCGGTTTGGCAAGGCGGGAGTAAGGAACAAAGACATAACAATTGTTTTTGCAATGGGGATACATAGGAATCATAAGGAGGCCGAAAAACGTCAGCTGGTTGGCGGCAAGATCTATCAAAACCACAGGTGTGTGGACAGTTCTCAGGGCCGTGACTATGTCTGGTTGGGCAAGACTTCCTTTGGGACACCGGTTGAAATTTGCCGGGCTGTTGTTGAGGCAGATTTTGTTGTATGCACAGGCAACATTGAGTACCATTATTTCGCAGGATACAGTGGTGGCGCCAAGGCTGTTATGCCTGGATGCGCAAGCCGTGCAAGCGTTGAGGCTAACCATGCTATGCAGCTTTGGCCGGGCGCCAGGGCAGGTTCGTATGAAGACAACCCTGTGCGCCAGGATATAGAACAAGCAGGGCAGATGGTTGGAATAGATTTTATCTTGAATGTTGTTCTTGATGAGCAAAAACGTATCGTTAAAGCTGTGGCAGGAGATGTTCTAAGAGCCCATGCAATAGGACGCCAAACTGTAGACAGCATTTATGGGGCTTTTATTCCGGAAAGATCAGATATTGTGCTTGCGTCATGTGGCGGCCACCCAAAAGATCTTAATCTTTACCAGGCACAAAAGGCTCTGGAGAATGCAAGCAGGGCTGTAAAGCCCGGTGGCACTGTTATCCTAATGGCAGAGTGCTCAGAAGGACTTGGGGACGGTGTCTTCACAGAGTACATGGCAGGCATGGATCTTGATGAGATCCTAAACAGCATTGCAGAAAAATTTGTGCTTGGGGGCCACAAAGCTGCTGCAGTAGCAAGGGTACTAAAGAAGTGCAACGTTATCCTTGTGACAGGTATGGATCCTGATTTGGTCAGAACTTGTAAGTTTTTGTGGGCACCCTCGGTCCAAGAAGCGCTTTCCAGGGCATTTGCTGAATTAGGCCAGGATGCTACTGTATGGGTGATGCCATATGCAGGCTCGATTGTACCCTTTTCCAAGTAACTGAAATATGTATATATGTTTGATGTATGAGGCTGTCGTTTACCGTGGCTGAAGTGTTGGAATAATACTGTGTATTGCTAACGTGTTCCATCGGGCCATGGAAAATTCAACGCTGTCCCTGGCGTCAAAACTTAATTAGAGCGGCTAATTGATTGATGCTGAACGCTTATATTTGGGTAACTAACGGTTATTTGTTTTGATTAGCTGCTAATTTCTCTTGTGGGCGTTAAAACCGTAATCAAAACAAATGGCCAAGAGGTGAAAGTATGACTACTTCTTGGGCAGAGTTTCTTCAAAGTTTCAGTTCTCCTGTTTTGGACAAAATTGTTTATGCAATTACCAGTATTGGCTCTGAAGTGTTTTACGCTATTGCCCTGTCATTGGTCTACTGGGTGTGGGACAAACGCAAGGGATACCGGTTGAGCATAGTGTTTTTGTCATCTATGTTTGTAAACGGTTGGTTGAAATTCCTTTTTGAGATTTCCCGGCCTATAGCTTACGGCAACCTCCGGGTAATATATCCTGAAACAGGTGGCGGATTTTCATTTCCAAGCGGACATGCTCAGGGTACCACTACATTTTGGGGATGGCTTAGCCATGAAATTCGCAGAAAATGGTTCAGTGCATTGGCTGTTGTTGTTATCGCTCTGGTATCAGTATCAAGGATTTACTTGAACGTGCACTGGCCAATCGATATTGTAGGTGGATTTCTAATAGCTTTACCGGTGATAGTCTTCTGGAAACTGGTTTTTGATAACTATGACGAGAACCGGTGGCCTGTCAAACTTAGATCTGCATTCTCTGTACTTCTTCCCTTGTCACTATATTTGCTATATCCTAAAGGTGATTCAAGTATGTTGACAGGGCTTATCTTAGGCCTGCCGTTGGGCAGGTATCTTGAAGAAAACTATCTTATGTGGAATGAAAAGGCGGCGCCCAGGGCTCAGATCGCCAAAATAGCAGTGGGGGCTATGGGATACGCGGTTTTAAGATACGGTTTGAAAGCAATTTTCAGCGCCATATACTCCGGGCCGGGAATACTTGATGTTGTGCGCTACGCCCTGGTTGCATTATGGATAAGCTATGGCGCGCCGTTTGTTTTTGTAAAATTTGGATGGCAGGGGCAATAACCAGGATGTTTTGTGGGCCCTGGTTGACTGATGTGCAATACCCACGCGCTGCCATCACGAAAAAAGACACTCCTAAGATAGCCATACTATCGCCATAAACTAATTAAACGAGGTGTTAATCGAAATGAGTTTCAAAGCAACTCTTGAAGCAATTTCCCTGCTTGACAGTGCTAGGGTCGATGGCCACGAGGTATCAAAAATCCTAGGTTCCCTCGGAGTAGAGGTTGAAACCACTACAATACATGGAGAAAGTGGCCAAACAGATTTCGTTAAGGTAGTTATTCCAGGGGTTCATGGGAAGAAGAAGGGAGGCAATGCTCCAACGTTAGGCGTTATTGGCCGGCTTGGCGGAATAGGGGCACGGCCTGAAATGATCGGGCTTGTGTCTGATGGAGATGGAGCAGTGTCGGCCATAGCAGTGGCCCTCAAATTAGGCCATATGGCCCAAAGAGGAGATGTGTTACCCGGAGACGTTATTATAACCACTCATATTTGTCCAAACGCACCTACCCGGCCTCATGATCCTGTGCCGTTTATGGGTTCGCCGGTAGACATGGGTACCATGAATAAGCACGAGGTAGATCCGGAAATGGATGCGGTTGTATCAATAGATACAACTAAGGGGAACAGAGTGATAAATCACAGAGGCTTTGCTGTTTCTCCTACCGTTAAGGAAGGCTACATACTGCGAATATCTGAAGATTTGCTTGAGACAATGAGCATTGTGACGGGTAGGCTGCCTGTAACTTTTCCAATTACAACTCAAGACATAACCCCATACGGAAATGGTTTGTACCATTTGAACAGTATTCTTCAACCGGCAATAGCTACTTCGGCTCCTTGTGTGGGAATTGCAATTACCACTGAAACTGCTGTGCCAGGTTGCGCTACAGGAGCAAGCCAGGTGGTTGATATTGAACAAGTTGTAAGATTCGTCATAGAAGTGGCAAAGAATTTCGGTGCCGGGAAATGTGCTTTCTTCGACGAAAAAGAGTTTGAAAAGATTGTCAAGCTTTATGGGTCTATGAAACACTTTCAGACCTTGGGTCGCAGTTAGCAGCAGTTAGCAGTAACACAAAAGTCAATGGCAAAAAACCGGTGAGGTGACTTTACAGTGAATAAGCCCAGGAAAATTCTAGGGACAGTGACAATTGGCCAATCGCCAAGAGTTGACTTGATTCCTGAGATGAAGCAATTTCTTCCGGACGACATAGAGATAATTGAAGCAGGAGCTTTGGACGGACTTACTCTTGATGAGGTGCATAGATTACATCCTGATCCAGGCGATTATGTGCTGGTTACAAGAATGGCTGACGGTACCCAGGTTAAAATCGCTGAAAAACATATCCTACCAAAGATGCAAGATAAAATTGATGGGCTTGTAGAACAGGGGGCGGAAGTCGTAGCCCTGGTTTGTACAGGTGAATTCCCTGAATTTGAGTGTGATAAGTTGCTGGTAAAGCCTCAAAAGGTTCTCTTCAACACTTTGAAGGCAGTGGCTGAAGGCCTCAGGCTTGGAGTTATTGCTCCTGACAAAGATCAAATCAAGCAGGCTGGACGCAGATGGTCCCAAGTAACCGGCCATGTGTATGTTGAAGCGGCTTCACCTTATGGCCCTTGTGAGGAGATTTTAGCAGCTGCAGAAAGACTCAAAAATGCTGATGTGCAACTAGCCGTACTTGACTGCATTGGTTATACGGTTTCTATGAAGGAAACTGTAAAACAGATTTTGGGAGTTCCTGTTGTTTTGGCTCGTTCCATAGTGGCGAGGGTTATAGCAGAATTGCTATAGCACTATGGCGATTTCGGCAATTATGACCGCTTCCGGGTCTGAAAGCGATCAATCATAGCAGGTTACTGACAATTGGCCGAGTGGGCGGAGGGAAAGCAGAGAAGGAGCAGGGAAGAGGCGGATTAAGCAGATATTTTGGCAGCGAATGCCAAACAGCGCCAGGCGCGCCCTTGCAGGACGCGCCTGGTTTGGGTGTGACCTAAGTATACTCAAACACGTGCTGACCTAAAGGTCAATTACAAGGTCGTCTACATAGAAATTCATGGGATAAGCAAGATACTTGGCAGGAGGCATCTTTTCAGTGGTGTAGAATCCTGCCGGAGCCATGAGCAATTGTGGGATCCGGTTAACTATTGTTGCACAGGTTAATTCGACTGTTGCCGGCTGCTCAATTTTTACAGTTGTATTGGGTTCTCCATATATTGTCCAGAAGTTCTTGTCTACTTCACCCTTAGGGTATACTTTCCCTATGCACTCGGTTACAAGCACAGGCCCCTGATTGGTTACAGTAGTGACAACTGCAGACATTCCCAGAGCATTTCCTTTTTTGATAGTCATGTTCAATGTAGAAGAATGAATATCTTCATCGTGGAAAAGCGGCACCAGTTTTTGCTCAATAGACTTTATGCTCCAGCCAAATTGTGAGCAGAGCCACTGGCTGGCATTCCACATGAATGAAGGTAGGTTCTCGCCTTTGGCAATTTTCTTGTCGAATTCCTCAGGGCTGAGCCCGGCTCCGTGTACTTGAGCAAGCGCAATTCCATAATCCTCCACGTTGTAACTTGAGGAACCTTCGATCTTGGTTATGTTATGTGTAGCGCCGGCCAGGGTAGTGATGAGATTGCCCCAGAACACGTCCTGATACCCAGAGCCTGCCAGGGTACAATTGTTTTCTTTTGCCAGCCTATCGAGTTTGTTGGTAAGCGCAGGAGATGTATTCCAAGGGTAAAAGGCCTCTTCGCAGGTGCTAATAGCATTTACTCCAAACTCTGCAGCCAGTTCGAATGCATCATATACATCTGGCATGAGGCTCATTGTTGCAATTACACAAACATCTGCATCGCATTCTTCAAAAACGTTCTCAGCATCAGAACGTATGGGTACATTAAGTTTGAATCCTAACTCGGCTACTTCACCTACGTCTTTGCCTATGAGATCAGGGTTTACGTCGATGGCTCCTACAATCTCGGCCCCCTTTTCGTACAGATACCTGAGGAAAACCTTTCCCATTTTGCCGCATCCGTACTGAATTACCTTAATCTTTTGCTTCATGTTGACAGCTCTCCTTTCTGAACTATTAGAATACTCACTTTTAGTGTGGACGTTATACCAGGTATAGAGTCAAGCAGAAGTAGCAAAATTAGGCATTCAAGAGAGTTCATATGGTTGGTACAAACTTTGGCAATTTACAATCAAAAGGTGGCAGTATTGGCTGCCACCTCTTTGAATCATTGATTTTCAGGAACCAGAGGATAATATTGCAGTCAAACTATTTAATGTGCTCACATGAACTTTCCCTGGTCACAAGAGTACCTGCCAGGTATGAGTTGATAACGTCTTCAACTTTTCCCAGAGCCCCTGTTACCACCTTGATGTTGTGACTCTTGAATAGATTCTCTGCTCTTGGGCCCATGCCACCGGCGATAATGCAATCAACATTGTGACTTGCTAAGAATTTAGGAAGCACCCCAGGTTGGTGGCCTGGATTTTTCAGGTTTTCCTGTTTTATCACTTTGCCGTCTTCTACATGAAACACACGATATTCAGGGCATTTGCCGAAATGAAGCGATACTTTATTGCCGTCGGTTGCAACTGCAATTTTCATTTTTATCCCTGCCTTTTAAGAAATGTTTTTCAAGATCGCATCTACAATGGACTTTGTCGCATCAGGGCGGTAGTTTTCGATCAAACCCTTGTCTCCCAGAGTGCTTAATTCAGGGTCTAGAGGCAAAGAACCAAGAAGGCCTATATCCATTGATCTAGCTATTGCGTCAGCTCTACTAGGGCCAAAAGGCTCAATTCTGTCACCGCAGGTTGGACACTCAATCCATCCCATGTTTTCAACTAAACCCAGGATGGGAATATCCATCATGCGAACCATGTTGACTGCTTTTGTAACAACCATTTCCGAAAGTTCCTGAGGAGTGGATACAATAACTACTCCATCTATAGGTAGGGATTGAAATACTGTGAGAGGGACGTCGCCGGTTCCAGGAGGCAGATCTACTACCATGTAGTCGATATCGCCCCAAAGCACATCGGTCCAGAATTGCTTTACCGCACCTGCAATAAGGGGCCCGCGCCAAATCACAGGGTCTTCTTCATGCTCCAATAAGAGGTTCAAAGACATGATTTTGACAGATGAGTTACTGCTTTCAGGGAGTAACTGAGATTCAACTGCAATTGGATTTCCCTTTAGCCCAAAGAGTTTTGGAATACTAGGGCCGGTAATATCGGCATCAAGCAAGCCTACAGAAAAGTTTTTCCTGGCCAGTTCTGAAGCGACAAGAGCTGCAACTGATGACTTACCGACTCCTCCTTTGCCACTCATTATGGCTATGACTTTCTCTATGTTGCTGTTTTTGGGCTGAGCCAGTTTACCGGTTTCCGATACATGCTCAGTTTCATGAGAAGCAGTTCTGCTCTTGTGTGTTGTCATTTATGTCATCTCCTGTTTTGCAAACTATGAATCAGGCTCATCCTTCGGATTGATTCCTAATCTTAATGCTGGATTGTTCACTTTGGCTTCATGGGGCCTCGTCTATGCCTTCCTCTTCTTCGACCGCGAGGGCCTGATGTGTAACCTTTGAAAGTTTCCCCTACAGGTACTTTTCTGAAAAAATCAAGATCTGAGCTGCTGCATTTAGGGCACGTCAGGCCGTCCAAATCTCTGTGGTTGCTTGCCCATTCATAGCTACAATTTCGGCACTCAAAGGTGAAAGGAGACACCAGGTAATTGCCCCCTTCAATCCGAAGTGCTTTTCCATTGACCAGGGCTTGGGCCACTTTGGTTCTTGCTTCAGTGAGTATCCTTTGGAAAGTGCTTTGTGCCAGATTCATACGGGCGGCGCACGTTTCTTGATCAAGCCCAATATAGTCTTTAAGGCGTATAGCCTCGGCTTCATCGACGCCAAGGGTTATCTCTTCCAATTGAGACATAGGCACTCCAACAGGTTTAAAATAAGTGACACAGGGGACGGATTCTACCCATCTGGGTTTAGTTGGCCTTGGCACACTTGCACCTCCTATCTATACCTGAACAATTACTGTATATTGTGTTATATTGATAGATTCAATATGTCAAAGCACAATACTGAACAGGTTTATGTTTTTTGTGATATGTCGTAGTTAATGATATATATCGATAACATGATATCTATTTCATCAAAGGCAGTCAACGTTATTTGTCACAGGAATGCGAGCTGCAAGCCCTCGCCCAACGGCTACAGTAGATTGCCCTACCTTGATGAGAATAGGCCCGTCAAATGGGTGAGATGCTACCACTTTTACTTTGGTTCCGGGAAAAAGCCCTAGATCCCACAGGCGCCTAACAGCACCTTTACCCACTTGGGCTGTGTCTATGATTACCTCGTCTCCAGGCTTGGTTTCCAGAAGTGTCATGTCATGTTCCCCTCTTTTAAAATTTATTTCGTTGAGTCAGTATCTTACGTTATGGGTAGTAGGAGGTTTAAGACGGCCCCGGTGCTTAAAGTGATTACAAAGGCAAGGATAAATACTGCGGCCAGAGTTTTCCAGCCAAATTCCTTACCTATGAGAAATGCCACAGGGATGCATGGCATGGACAGAGATACCATAGAAGCTGCAATAGTGGCTTCTCGTGCGCTCAATGGCAGGTTGAGCAGTACCATTGGCGCTGCATACCGTTGTACAACGGTAACTGCTACAGCCGCCAGGGATTGCCCGGTAACTCCCAAGTATTTAGTGCTTATTGGGTCCAGCTTTGACAGCCCTGCTAATACGCCTGTATTAAGCAAGATTCTTACCCCGATTCCTGTCAACATGAGAACCGGCAACACTTGACTGAAAAATCCTTCTAATCGCATCCAAACCTTGGCGCTCACTGCTTTAACAGATGGAACTCGTATGGGTGGTATCTCAAGTATCAATTCTTGATCTGTTTGAAGATATCTTCCGAGAAGCCTTGCTATCAAGAAGAAAACGATTGCAATAGAACCATATATTATTTTCAAATTTGCCCCAAAAGTTTTTCCCACGCCGGCAATAATTCCCAGCGTTGCGGCGCATGGTATGGGAATTGCAAGGAGCGTTGAAACTACAAGGCGCGATGTTTTGCCGGGCAGTGTTCGTGTAGCCAGAACACCAGGCGCCCGGCACCCAAAACCTAGCACAATAGGTATTATTGCCTGGCCGGGAAGATGCAAAAATGACATGGCTCGGTCCATCATCACAGCAATTCTTGGCATTAAGCCCGAGTCTTCGAGTATGGCCATAATTAAGTAGATTGAAAACATGGTAGGCATGACCACTTCAAATGGAAGCAGAATGCCTTCAGGGATAGCCGAGATGATTATTTCGGCAAGGCTACCTTCAGGAAAGGAGTTGGCGAACGAAGTAAGCAAATTGACAACCGGGCTTAGCGCCCATGGAACAAAAAGTTCTGCAAGATCCAGGATTATCAAGGTGGTTTTGATTGCCAGATATGCAATAACCGCCAGAATGGGAATACCTGTTGGAGGGTTATCAAGCAGTCTTTCAATACGCATTCTTGTGGAAACAGAGCTTGATACCTTAATTTGGGTGACAACTCTATTACTGATATCCCGGGCCTTCTGGGTTCTTTCCAGGCAGGTAAGTAGAATCGGGTGAGAATCACCTTTGGCAGGACAAAGCCCGCAATCTCTGAAGCACTTGGTGAGCTCTATGTTATTTGTGGCTATGTCTTCTTGAAGGTCTTCTACCAGATGTGACAATTCAGGATATGTTTCAAAAAGTTCTTCGTCCAGGGCATCATGCTCCATAAGGTGAATAGCAAGTGCACGGGAAGGGTGTAGCCTGTGCTTTCCGTCTTCTTCAGGGATAAGCTTTTCAATATGGTTTTGCAGTATGCTTATGACCTGTTCTACGTGTTGGGAAAACGTCATTGGTTTTACAGCTCTCTCTTTGTTGGTTTCAGCAAGAGACGTAGCGGTTGTCGTTGCAACAATAGCATCTTGCAGATCGTCAATACCTTCGCCTTTAGCGGCTATCATCGGTATAACCGAGAGGCCAAGTATTTTTGAAAGTGTCAACGTATCGATGCTCATCCCGGCTTCTTCCGCCATATCCATTTGATTTAAGACCAAAACCATGGGTATGTTAAGGTCCATAAGTTGCAAGGTCAGATAAAGGTTTCGTGAAAGATTTCTTGCATCTGCTATGTTCACTATTAAGTCAATGTTTGATTCGAGTAAAACCCTTTGAGTTACTTTCTGCTCTTCTGTATCTGAGTGCAAACTGTATGTGCCGGGAGTGTCAATTACTGTGATTTTGCCTGACGGAGATAGGAAATACCCCTGAGTAATTTCAACTGTGGTTCCAGGATAGTTGGACACTACTGCACCTGCTCCGGTTAGCAGGTTCATTATAACGCTTTTTCCTACGTTGGGTTGTCCTACAAGTGCGACTGTGAATTGATCAGAAAGATTCCCAGGCAGCTCAGCTAAGCCGGCTCCACCTTGGGCGCTTAGTTTTTTCCGAACGTTTGAGGTAGCATGATTTGACATAATCGTGCTCCTTTCATCATCTGGTTTCTTAACGGGTAAACGGTAAGTGTTAGCCTTACCTAACATATTATATAACTATATACTGCATAAGGGAAGCACGAGATTCCATAAGATTCTTATAATGCAATGTGATTGCGAATAGAAAAAGTTTACATGCTAACAGTCAGGAAAGAAAATTGGGTTTGGTCACAGCCTGGGAGCAGGGAACAGTTATGGATATGCCGAAGTATCGTGAGAATCCAATTCTATTTTCCTATTGCGCACAAGCATGAATTCAGGAAAAACGAACTTGTTTATAGAAATGTGGCTCCAATTGGGCCACATTGAGGAGGAGCGCGGTTCGGGAAAGGGGGTCGGCAGCTTGATGAGCTTTGACTTATCTTCATCTATTGAAGACTATCTTGAAGCCATATTGTTGCTTTCAGAGAAAGACGATGCCGTTAGGGTGACTGATATTGCCGAAAAACTGGACATAGCTAAACCAAGCGTAACAGCTGCAGTGAACACATTGAAGGAAAAAGGGCTTGTAGTTCAAGAACGCTATGGAAAGGTTTTTCTGACACCCGAGGGCCGCGCCTATGCATTGAAAGTGAAAAGGAGGCACAAGGCACTTCGGAACTTTCTTGTTCACGTCCTTGGAGTGAGCGAGCAAACTGCTGAAAAAGATGCATGCCTCATGGAACATGCAATCAGCTCTGAGACTATGGAGAAACTTGTTGACTTCTTGGAAAACAGTTTGCATTTGGATTTTAAGGATTCAGGTAGTGACAGGACTTAAATTCAGGCTTTGTTACCGATTCCCTTGGCTCAAAATTTCATACTGATTTGTCGAACCTCTAAACATCGAATACACTCTAGCTGCTAAAGCATAACTCATATTTCAGGTATGGAGAATGTAATGTTATTTGCTGCTGGGGAACATACAAGTAGATAAGCTACTTGTCTATCAATTGCCGGAGAGGAGCATTTTATATGACAAGGCCCCCTGTGTCCCGACGTGATTTTCCAGAGCGCAATCGGCAGTGTTACATTCTGGTAAGCAGATTTATTAAGAGAGCCTTAACAACCGGTGTTGGATTAATAGCGGCTATAATAATTGTCTTATCAGTTTCAGGTGTACCTGGGGCTTGTGTGGTTATGGCACAGTCAACCGGTGGAAACCAGGGCGCTTTGAAGTTCGCTGAACAGAACCTGTTTATTTTCACTACGGTTGAGGATTTTGAAAAGGGAGAAACTGACGGAACTGTTGTTATAGATAGTGGCAACGGCGCTGTTGTACTGGAAAAAGGTATTTCATCGGGTACTTATACTTCTCCTGTGGTTGACACTGACCCTTTTGAGTATATGGTGCTATCGTGGAATGCCGATACACCGCGCTCTACTTACATAGAGATTCTGGGGAGAGTTCGGGTATTGGGCGAATGGTCCAATTGGCTGTCGTGGGGTAAGTGGACCTCGTCATCTTTTGTGGAAAACGGCAAGGTAAGTTTGCCGGGCTCAACCACAGGTGACAGCAAAGAGGACAGCCTGGCTAAAATCGCTATTGACGAATTGATTGTCAAGGGTGAAAAGGGAGAAACCGCCAGTGCATTTCAATATAGGTTGGTTCTATATGCTTCCGGGAATGGAGGTACAGATGACAAGGTGTCACCAAAAGTAAGGCTGGTGGCATGTACTATCAGAAATACACTGCCGGGGCAATCGATCACAAAACTTTTCCATGAAGATGCGCCTGATTTAAGCAATCTTGATCTTGATGTTGATGTACCGGTTTATTCACAGTACACGCGAGATCCGCAGATTGCGGCAATTATGTGCAGCCCTACCTGTATGGCTATGGTTCTAGGCTATTACGGGATTGATGTTTCTCCTGAAGAAGTGGCGTGGAACGCCCGTGATTACCAGACGGGTATTTTTGGCAACTGGTCGTTTAATGTGGCCAGCGTGGCCAGTTACGGACTCACATCATATGTGGATTATATTGTGCCTGAAGCAGGCGCTGATCCATGGTATACGGTGAAGCAACACATTGCTGCGAATAGGCCCGTTGTAGTGAGCGTAAGATACAGAAAGCCTACTTATCCCGGTAATCTTCCACCGGTTGAAGGCGTTCCAATTAACAAGACTGACGGGCACCTGGTTCTTGTCCGTGGCTTCACATGGAAAGATGGTGTTGAATACGTTGTTGTAAACGACCCTGCCGCTTCCCATAACGACAATGTTAGACGGGAATATCGAGCAGATCAATTTTCTGATGCCTGGGTTAAGAAAGTGGCGTATATAGTATTTGAGGACGGGGAAGAGGTTGAAGAGGCTTACCCGCCTATACCTGTTGCAGGAGAACTGATTCCTGTCGGTAAGCCTGAAGATGGGTATCAGAGGTTCAAACTGCAGGTTCAAGACGAAGTTATCGACGTAAGTAATATGAACCTAAGGAGTATCGTTGTTTCTCGCGACGGTGAGAAAACAAAACCTGTCTTGCTTAAAGGCCGTGGTGAGGGGCATGATTTAGTTTGGCTGAAGGCCGATAGCGAACCTGGAACCTATACATTCACGTTTATGGGAAAAAGTAAAGACTATTATCAGGCCGAAATTGTTTGGCCTTTGCCAAAATCCATTAAGCCGATCTATGTGGCAGCTGGGCTAATTATTGCTGCAATTATTGCAATAGCATTGAAACAGCAGAAAGCAAGAAAATCCAAAGCTGCTGTCGAAAGATAGCACCCAACTTGAGCCGCTTGGTGGAAAAACAACATGAATGCCGGTGCCCATGAAAGGCCATAAAATCGTAAGGAGGTGTGAGAAATGACTTTGCAAGAAATTGTTTTGCCTGGAATGGCAACATTAGTTCCTACATTGATTGCCGGAGTGATTTGGGTCATTACCCTTGCTTTGGCTATTTCGCGAAAAGATACCCCGGTTGCGCTTGTTCACGGAGGGTTGGGGGCAGCTGTATTTGCGTTATCGGCTTTTCTTCCTGTGGTAGGAATGTTTGGATCTTTGATACTTATTGTTATCTTGCTGACTTCCTACCGGGTTGTGCGTGAGTATGCAAGGGGTGTAGCCTTCAGGCTGGGTAGAATACGGGGCCTTTTGGAGCCGGGGGTTACTGTAATTATGCCTTTTGGAATAGACCAGATAAGAATCGTCGATATCAGAACTTTCACCATTGATGTTCCCAAACAAGAAGTTATCACCAAAGACAACGTGCCTGTAATTGTAGATGCGGTAGTATATTTCAACGTGTTTGACCCGATTTTGGCCGTAACCAAGGTCGCAAATTATGTTGAGAGTACAAGTTTGCTCGGGCAAACTACTCTCAGGTCCATACTCGGGCAGCATGAATTGGACGATCTCTTGAGCAAAAGGGATGAGCTTAACCAGGTTCTCCGTGAGATATTGGATCGTGCCACTGATCCCTGGGGAATCAAAGTTACAATGGTGGAAGTCAAATCTATCGAACTGCCCGATGCCATGAAACGTGCAATGGCAAGGCAGGCTGAGGCCGAAAGGGAGAGGCGCGCCAAAATAATCGCTTCTGAAGGTGAACTTCAAGCTTCGCAGAAACTGTCTGAAGCTGCAGGGGTTATGTCTACCCAGCCTATTTCAGTGCAGCTTAGGTTTTTGCAGACGCTGTCTGAGATTGCAACTGAGCAGAATTCCACTATTGTATTTCCCATTCCTATTGAACTTCTGCCGATGCTAGACGGGCTTAGGAACAACAAGTAGAAGCGGTACCTGTGAGGAGGATGTTTGCCATGAAATCCTCCAAAATGGACGGATGCTTGTAATAGCAACCGGCACGGCCGTGAAGTTGGTAGCGGATTGTTAGTCGGGTAGTAGGCGGGGCGTTTGCCATCTGTCCAATTGGAAGTAAGGTGACCGAATGTGGAGCCTTCGCTCTAAGCGCTCTGGCTCAAGTAAGTCCACTGAAGAAAGAGATCAATAGATTGAAGGCCGACGTGGAAAAGTTGAAAAGCAAATAGATACAACTGCTTGTGGAAATCTGTTTTATACTTTGCGGGGCAAGATGATTTGCCCCGCTATTATTTATTGCACTTTTTGCTTTGAACTGATTGTCGAACGGTAGTTTTTTTGCCCTAGTTCTCTTATTGAATAGTTTCACTTGTTAAGGTGGGGCGTTGTATAGGTTGGTTTTCATCAACGTATGATTGTTTAACGATCTCTTTTGTTATAGGACAAAAACTTTGTGATTAGGAATCAAATAACAGATTATCTCCAATGCTTTCTCTGTGTGTCTAAATCTCTTAGTTTCGGTAAAATATATCCTAAAATCAAAAAGATAGCTTGATTTCCCTTGCAATATCTATTGTGTTTTCACTTGTTAAGCGGGGTTTCCCTGGAATTTCCCTGTGTTATCACATGGCATACTAAATCCGGAGGTGGCTTAATCTGAACGTATTTTCGGTGGCATCTGTACGTGCATTGGGTTCTATACGTAGTTTTGTTGATCAAGAAATGGGTAACTGGCAAAGGCGAGGGGTAAAAGTCAATGTCCAAGAGTCGCCTGCCGGTGGAGCCTTAATTTTACATTGTCAACCATCCAGCAAGAACTATCATAATTTGAGCAACCAACTACACCGAAAGATCAAAAGTTCTATAGCCAACGGCCTTTCTGACATCATAATTGATGAATATGAAAGGTTTCTGGTAGTAAGGCTTATTGATGGCAACTACGGTTTTCTTGCTACCAAAGACAGAGAAATATTGAAGAAGAAAGCACTTAGGATATTGGATAACGGCAAGAGCAATTTGCATTCCACTAACATGGAAGCTTATCGAAGGAGTCAAAGAAAGAGTAGGGTTTGGGCAAAACTTGCTGAGTACTTGGAAAGAGAAGACCAGATCATTCTTGAAGGCTTCATTACATTCAGGCTTAAGGAGTACCTTGAAGATCTGTTTGACTTTGTTGATCATACCGTTAGGGAGTATTTAATCAATAGGGAGTATAAGGAATTTTTAAAGTTGCTGCGCTATTTCATGAGGCGGCAAAGCAATTCTTTGCCTTTGGCTAACGTCGTAAGAGGTGTGGAAGATGATTACCAGATTTTAGATTCAAAGTTCCGCCCTATAAAAGGAGATGTTGGGGTATTCCTGAAGAGAAGCCCTAATGTTATTGGGCTGGATGTAGATGATCTGATTATCAGTGCAATAGTGACTTTGGCTCCTCGGAAGATTGTATGGCATGGGCCTATAGAAAATTCTTCATGTTTTGATTTGCTCAATGATCTGTTTGAGCAAGAAGTTGAGATATGCAATGGATGTGAGTTAGATCATGAACTGTAACAATGAGGTTCGGTTGACGATTGCTCATAATGTGTCTTGATCTATGTTCATGTATAGGGTATAATCGGGCAAATCTTCCAAATTAGAGGCTGTGAAGAGGACAGTATCTTAGATGCCGGTCCAAAGAGAATGACGGCCACAGGCTGAGAGCCGTCTGGATTGAGCCTACAGGGAACACCACCTTGGAGCCTTTAGTGGATGCACGAAATTGCGTGATAACACTAACGTACTTGATGCGTTAAATCAACAAAGGGCAATTTGATTTCCAGATTGCTTAATTAGGGTGGAACCGCGAAGACCTCGCCCCTTTCGGGCGAGATTTTTTATTTTGACTAAAAGTAAGTCTATAGGAGGAAAAAGAAATGAATAGCGAGGTAAAGCAATTCAAGATAAAGTGCAAAGATAAGTCTGTTGATTTTCCTCAAGGAAGTACTTTCTTGGATGCCAAGAAAGCTTTTGGATGGAAAAACGATGTGCTTTTGGTAAGAACTCTGGATGAGGCTAACCCACGCACTTTTGAATTGAGGGAGAAAATCGACGGGAATTATATAGTTGAACCTCTTGGGTTTGAGGACGAACAAGCAAGAAAAGCAATAAGACATACTGCATCTCACATATTAGCCCAAGCAGTCCAAAGGTTATTCCCCGGTACTTGCCTTGGAATAGGGCCTGCCATTGAAGACGGTTTTTATTATGATTTCGATACTTCGCATAATTTTACACCAGAGGATTTAGGTAATATTGAAAAAGAAATGAAACGTATAGTTAAGCAAAACTTGCCTATAACCCGTGAGATTATATCGCGAGACGAGGCCAGGAAGTTTTTTGCAGACAAAAACGAAGTCTACAAACTCGAACTCATTGATGAACTTTCCGAGGATGAACAGATATCTGTCTATAGACAGGGCGAATTCATAGATCTGTGTGCAGGCCCTCACGTTCCGTATACCGGGTATCTCAAAGCGTACAAATTGCTAAGCATTGCAGGGGCTTACTGGCACGGGGATGAAACAAGGCCTATGCTTCAGCGTATTTACGGTACAGCCTTTATGAATCAGAAAGACTTAAGTGCCCACCTTGCCAAACTTGAAGAGATCAAACGGCGAGATCACCGCAAACTTGGCAGAGACCTAGGCTTGTTCAGCATAGAAGAAGATGGAGGGCCTGGGCTTGTCTACTGGCACCCCAAGGGCGCAATCATCAGGGAACTTATTGAGGACTTTTGGAAAGAGGAACATAGAAAGCGGGGTTACGACCTGGTCTATACTCCTCATATTGCTAAACTGGACTTATGGAAGATATCCGGCCACTGGGACTGGTATCAAGACAATATGTATGGGCCTATGGAAGTTGATGAAATGAAGTATTTACTGAAACCTATGAACTGTCCCTTCCATATTCTCATATACAAAGGTCAGACAAGAAGTTACAGAGATTTGCCTATCAAGTACGGTGAGTTGGGTACTGTATATCGTTACGAGCGTTCCGGAGCGCTTCACGGGATGCTTAGGGTGAGAGGGTTCACCCAGGATGACGCACATCTTTTCTGTAGGCCCGACCAACTTGAGGAGCAACTCATAGGGGTTTTGGATCTAACCGGTTTCATGCTTGAGACATTCGGTTATGATGAGTATTACTGCATGTTGTCAGTACGTGATCGTGACGATAAAGAGAGTTACATTGGGGAAGACGAGGTATGGGAACAGGCAGAATCTGCTTTGGAGAATGCGCTTAAAGCCAGGAATTTACAATATCAGGTTGATGTAGGTGAAGCTAAGTTCTACGGCCCCGCAATAGATATAAAAATTAAGGACGCAATGGGCAGGCTATGGCAGGGCCCTACTATCCAGGCAGATTTCACATTGCCTGAACGATTTGATATTCACTATATTGGGGAAGACGGACATCGGCATAGGCCTGTAATGATCCACCGAACTGTGCTTGGCACTATGGAACGGTTCATTGGTGGATTAATAGAGCATTATGGGGGAGCGTTTCCCATGTGGCTTTCGCCGGTCCAGGTAAAGGTGATGCCGGTATCTGACAAGCAAAGTGATTATGCCACGGAGGTTGCAGATTACCTAAAGGGCAAGGGATTTAGAACCGAGTGCGACTTAGGCCATGACAAAATTGGATATAAAATCAGACAAGGCCAGCTGGAGAAGGTACCTTACATGATTATTGTAGGTGCAAGAGAAAAGCAATCTCGTACGATATCTGTGCGTCATAGAAAACTAGGAGATCTAGGAGAAATCAACCTGGATGAATTTGTGGCAAAAACAACTCATGAGGCTCAGACAAAATCTCTTGAATCTGCATTTGATGTTGATGAGAGCAAATAAAGGTAAAACAGTTCCCGGAGAGGGTTTTGCAAGGGCAATACGTGACATAAACGTATGCAATATGATATACTTGTGTTCGCTAAGAAGAAGCCATCCGCTTCTCACCTTACGGTGACAGAGTGCTTGTAAGGTTCTGAATTTAGAACTGTTTATGGTACCGGTTTCTACGGCGGAAAATCTAAAGAGACCGGGATTCGAAGTAAAATGCGGGCGGGTGGAGAATTATACCTGCCCGTTTATTATTTAAGTAAAAGGGGGTGAAATTTCAAAAGTCAATGGGTCAAAGAGTAAATGAGCAAATTCGTGTTAAGGAAGTAAGACTCATAGCATCTGATGGTGTACAGATGGGAATTCATCCGACTTACGAGGCTTTGAACATAGCTCGTGAGCGAGGCCTTGATTTGGTAGAAGTAGCTCCACAGGCCAGACCACCTGTATGTAAGATAATGGATTACAATAAGTGGAAGTATGAGCAATCAAAAAGGCTCAAAGAGGCAAGGAAGAAGCAGAAGGTTCAAGACGTCAAAGAAGTCAAAATGCGTCCCACAATTGAGGAACACGATTTTAACGTAAAAGCCAGAGCATGCAAGCGATT
Source organism: uncultured Eubacteriales bacterium (assembly GCA_964641455.1). GTDB lineage: Bacteria > Bacillota > Sulfobacillia > Fermentithermobacillales > Fermentithermobacillaceae > DTU015. The sequence continues at coordinate 35,324 of CAZXLH010000021.1, forward strand.
TTTAGATAACGGGGATAAGGTAAAGGTAACCATCATGTTCAGAGGCCGGGAACTTAGTCGGGTAGGCCTTGGGCAGAAGGTTTTGGAAAGGCTGCTCGATACAGTGAAAGATATGTGTAATGTAGAGAGAGCCCCTAGAATGGAAGGTAGAAATATGACCATGGTTTTGGTACCAAAACCCCAGGAGGCAACTCGTAGTAAAGGTAGCGAAACTGTGGCGAAGTAATTTCAGTAAGTTGCTCAAATAGTAACAGACAGGAACAGAAGGGGAGTTTCTCAGTGGCTAAGAAGGCTAAGAAAAATAAGATGAAAACTCATAGTGGTGCAAAGAAGCGCCTTTTTGTGACCGGTACAGGGAAAGTACGTCATTTTCATTCAGGCCATAGGCACAAGCTTATATCCAAAGGCCATGCCAGAAGGAGAAGGCTCAGGAAGAGTTCGATAATTAACAAAGTCTATGAGAAAGAAATGCGAACTTTGATTCCATATAAGTAACGGATAATGTTGCTTTTTGCTTGTATATCCTGAAGAATTTGAACATGTAAGTGTCGAAGAAAGAAGGTTGGAAGCGATGCCTCGTGTGAAGTCGTCGGTTGTAAAGAGAAAAAGACATAAAAAAGTGATAAAACTATCCAAAGGATATTACGGTAAGCGTTCCAAGTCGTTCAAGACGGCTAATCAGGCAGTAATGAAGTCATTAAACTATGCTTGGATTCACAGAAAAGAGAGAAAACGGGAATTCAGAAGGCTGTGGATTGCACGTATTAACGCAGCAGCCCGTCAGAACGGAATGACCTACAACCGGTTTATCAATGGGTTAAAGAAGGCCGGCGTAGACATAAATCGCCGGATGTTGGCAGAACTTGCGGTGTCAGATGCTGAGGCGTTTTCCGAATTGGTAGCGCTTGCCAAAAGCCAGGTTAACGTAGCCGGTGCTGCTAACTAATAGCCGGAGGCGGAAAGTTGAGTAGCCTTTGGAGCAGAAAGGTATGGGCGACGCCTACCAGGCTTTTGGTAATTAGTTTTTTATGCTTAATCTTGGTAGGCACTCTGCTGCTCATGCTTCCGTGGTCAACATTGGCCGGTACTTCTCCCAGCTTTATAGACGCTCTGTTTACGGCTACTTCTTCAGTATGTGTTACAGGGCTTGTGGTCTTCAACACTGCAAGCCATTGGAGCGTATGGGGTAAGATTGTAATCCTTATCCTAATTCAAGCAGGAGGGCTCGGGCTAATGACGTTTGCTACGGCTCATGCCCTTGTTACCGGAAGACGGGTAACCTTAAAGGAACGGCTTATTATTCAGGAGCAAACAGGGCACTGGAGCCTTTCCGGCTTGGTTTTGCTCATGAAAAGGGTTATTTTGACTACCCTTATTTTCGAATTGCTAGGCGCATTTGTGCTTGGAATTGCTTTTGGTAAATCGATGGAGCTTAACTTGCCTGGAGCATTTGCGTATGGGCTTTTTCATTCAGTGTCTGCGTTCTGCAATGCAGGTTTCGATATTTTGGGGGACAGCTTGATACCATTTGCCGGTAACGCTTGGGTAATCCTCACGATCAGCTTTCTTATAATTTTTGGGGGCCTGGGTTTCTATGTAATAACCGATCTATATGTGCACAAAGGGAAATGGAAAGACCTTTCCCTTCACTCAAGGATCGCGATCAAGATGACAATAGTTCTGCTTGTTGTCGGAACTGTTTTTGTGTTGGCTCTTGAAAATGGAAACCCAGGCACTATTGGCGGCTTGAGTTTGAGTGAAAAACTTTTGTCGTCATGGTTCGCGTCGGCCACTTCCAGGACTGCTGGGTTTAACTCAGTTCCAACGGAAAACTTAAGAATGCCTACATCTTTCATCATAATTGTACTTATGTTTATTGGCGCTTCTCCAGGCGGAACCGGCGGCGGAGTCAAAACTACTACTTTCTATACTGTCACCAAATTTGTGTCAACTCTTATACAAGGCAAGTCAGATGTAACCGTTGAGAAGCGGAGGCTTCCTCAGGAACTGGTTCTAAAGGCGCTTTCAATTGTGCTGATATCAATAGGCCTGATTGGAGCATCTATTATGATTTTGACCATAACTGAGAATCAGCCTTTTCTTGATATTGTTTTCGAAGTTGTATCTGCTTTTGGTACTGTCGGGTTATCTACAGGTATAACCTTTTCGTTAAGCAGTACAGGGAAGTTTGTCTTAATACTAACCATGTTTGCAGGTAGAGTTGGGCCTTTGAGCCTGGCTGTGGCGCTTTCGCGGCAGGACAGTAAGGCCGGCATTAGATATCCGGAGGAAAAGGTTTTAGTGGGCTAAAGGTGTGTGATAATATGCTGAAGCAATTTGCAATAATAGGCTTGGGCAGATTCGGATCAAGCCTTGCAATGACTCTTACGAAATTAGGTGCTGAAGTTTTGGCAGTTGATCTGGATGCAGAGAAGGTTCGCCAAATAGCCCCTGTGGTAACTGAAGCCGTAGAGGCTGATGCCACAAGTGAATCAGTGCTCAATGAGTTGGGTGTAAAGAATTTCGACGTGGTCGTGGTGGCTATCAGTGGTTTTGAGGCTAGCCTTCTTGTCACACTTTA
>CAZXLH010000022.1:0-36294 GCA_964641455.1 uncultured Eubacteriales bacterium
CAGAAACCCTGTAAACCCGCTGGAGTGGCTCTGCAGGCGAGCCAGTCAGCAGCCGAAGAGCCTCAAAACCCACCGGACTGGCTCTGTAGGCGAGCCAGTTAGCAGCCTGGAAGCCCTGAAATCAGCCGGACTGGCTCTGTAGGAGAGCCAGTTACCTGCCAGAAACCCTGTAAACCCGCTGGAGTGGCTCTGCAGGCGAGCCAGTCAGCAGCCGGGAAGCCCTGAAATCAGCTGGAGTGGCTCTACAGGCGAGCCAGTTGGCAGCCTGGAAGCCCTGAAATCAGCCGGACTGGCCCTGTAGGCGAGCCAATCGGCCTGCTCTTGATGATCCTTCGAACGATACGTTGCAGTACCCACGAGCCTCGATTTTGATGAATAAGTTCACCTACACTTTGCTATGCGTTAGGCAATACCTTAGTTCGGATAAGCTTGGCTAGACAATTCCTTTACCGATACTTGTTCAAGTATTGGTTCGACGGTTGTTGGGTACTCGTTACTTATCCGAGACTTAGTAGAAAAAAGGATTTTTCAGCTTATCCAAAGAACTTCTGTACCAGAAACATTATTATAGGTTGGAAACATTATTGGAGGCCGGGGCCCAATTGAAAGTTGGGCAATGTCGGCGTAGTTGTAAGCAGTGATTTGTTAGGCGGGAACGACGGGACTGACAAATGCGAGAAAGGGATTAACATAACAAAAGGAAGTGATACTTTGGAAGTAATGGAAGCTATTCGAACCAGGCGTTCTATTAGGGGATTCAAGAACGCTCCAATTCCTGAAGAAGCTTTAAATGCTGTGCTTGAGGCTGCAAGAATTGCTCCATCTGCCGCAAATAGACAGGAGTACAAATTCATTTTGGTTAAAGACGAATCTTTGAGAAAAGCCTTGGTGTCCATATGCCACAACCAAACTTTTGTAGGGGAAGCGCCGGTGGTGGTCGTAGGATGCGCAACTAACCCTAAGAGAAGGTACTCTTTTGTGGATGTAGCAATAGTTTTAGATCATATGACACTGGCCGCTCATGCTCATGGGCTGGGTACTTGTTGGATTGGTGCATTTTCCGAACCGAAAGTCAAAGAACTTTTGAATATTCCGGAGCATGTGAGTGTGGTTTGCCTCTTACCTTTAGGTATACCGGCTAAGGAAGGCACTATGAGAAGCAGGAAGAGCCACGAACAACTTTTTCCTGTAGACAAGTGGCAAGAATAGCATTTACGGGTAATGCAGTATTTGCAAGTTTGTTGATTCCGGCCCGTCACTAGAGGCAATACGCGCTCTTAATAACCGGTATTTTCGCCGCTAAGACTTATTATTGAAATATGTTGTTATAGCAATATGCCGTTAAGGGTACGCAGAAAGGATATGCAGAGACGATATGCATATCAATGTGCCGAATGTAGCACTCAGGCTTAATTGCACATGAGGGAATTCTACGAAAGCAAAGCTTGCTTGTCTCGTGTGCCGGATGTGGCAGTCAAACTTAAGTACCGGGAAGACAGGGTTCCAAGTGTAGCAGAAGCACTTGGGGCCCTCTTATATTCTGGCCTATCTTGGCAGGCAATTGATTTCCTGATATAGTAAAATTACATTCCAAAAGGAGGGTCACTTCCGACACTCATGAAGAATCGCTAGTTAGTACTGCAACCGGATGTCCGAAACAGATGGCCGGCAAACAAAAACTTTGCAGTAATGCAAGGCAGGTGTCTGTTAATCGGTTCTGCAGTGCATTAATTGCCTAAATCGCTCGTACGGGTAGAGCGTTTGAGTTTCAAGAAACTGACTAGCGACATTTCGGGAGTGATCTGTATGACTTTACTTCACCTTCGCAATATATGTTATTCCTACCAAGGCATTCCGGTTCTGGAGAATGTTGATACATTTGTCTCAGAAGGTTCCCGTATTGGAATAATTGGGCCCAACGGGAGCGGTAAATCAACGCTTCTAAGGATAATCATAGGTGAAATTAGCACTCAGAATGGACACCTTGATTGGGCTAAGAGGCCGAGAATTGGCTATGTTCCTCAAGCGTTTCCTGAAACCGGGGTTGGCCGGCAAACCGGGAAGAAGACTAATGAAAAGGTTGGCACGAAGGATACAGGTAATCGGGATAAAGCGAGCGGCAGAATTGACGAAGATACGCCCTTAAGCTGGATAGGTTTTGAGCGTTCTGATTATCTTGGCCGTTTCGGTATTGGGAAACATCTTTGGAATAGGCCCCTCAGTGTTTTAAGTGGCGGAGAAAAGACTAGGTTGATTTTAGCCAGGGCGTTTTCGGAAAATCCTGGCCTATTGGTTCTTGACGAACCAACAAACCACCTGGATATCCCCGGGATTGAGTGGCTGGAGGGGCTTCTTAAGGGTTTTGCCGGCACTGTTTTGATTGTATCCCATGATCGTTACTTCTTGGATTCAATCTGCAATGAAGTATGGCATGTTGAAAACCTGAAGGTGCAACCCTATTCAGGAGGCTACTCAACCTATGTGCAAACCAGGCGGGCTGAGCAAGCCAATATGCTTAAGGAATATGCCAAATGGCAAGATACCGTTGCAAGGCTGTCCAATGAGGTGCGGACAAGACGGGAGTGGTATGATAAAGCTCACAAAGATGCAGGCCAGAACGACTACCTAAGGAAAAGGTCAAAAAAGCATGCGCGCCAGGTCAAAGCTAAAGAAAAGAGGCTTGAGGCTTTGCTGGATCGAAAACCTGACAGGCCAATTAGCCACAAACCGGTAACTATGCAATTTCAAGATGGCTCCTATAGGACCAAGACCATTCTTAGGGGGAATGATTTCTCGTTTGGATATGACCATATCAAGCCAATCATAAGTAATGCTCACTTCAGAGTGTCTCCCGGTAACAAAATTGCCGTTGTAGGGCCCAACGGTTCAGGCAAGACCACAATGATCAAACTGTTCGCAGGTAAGTTAAATGCAAAAACCGATTGTCTTTGGGTAAATCCAAATATTCAAGTTGGGTACTTGGCCCAGATGTTGGACGATTTAGACCTGTCGTCTAATGCCGCTCAAAATGTTTCCAGGAAAACAGGCAGGCTTATCTCAGAAGCGCGAAACCTGCTGGGCTATCTCGGTATATCCTGTCAAACCCAGGTTGTGCCTTTACACAAACTTAGCATGGGTGAGCGTACCAAGGTAGCGTTGACTTGTCTTACGTTTGCTCCGTATGACCTTCTGCTTATGGACGAACCGACTAACCATTTGGATCTGACAGCCAGAGAAGCAATTGAAGAAGCCTTGGCAGCATTTCCCGGAGCGATAATTGTTGCTACCCATGACAGGTTCTTAATTGAAAGATGTTGCAGTGTTATCTGGTACATTAATCAAGCAAAACTTCACATTCATCAAGGTTCGTACAGAAGCTTGATGAAATGGATGGAAACTCAAAACAAACCTGGCAGGGCGCTTAGCGGCCAAAATCACAGTGCTGGCGGTGAGCACTACAATCCTCAAGATCGAAAGGCCAAAGAACTTGCAGCAAGGGCAGAACTGGCCTATATTGCTTCGCGGCTGGCTGCTTTAGATGATGATTCGGAAAAAGCGGCCCTGGAAGCCAAGTATCAAGAGGTAGTTACCGAACTTAAACGCCTGAGGCGTAGTTAGGCGGTAATTGAGGGGCATGCAAACCGAACACATGTGCCCAAACTGATTCCGGCAAGGCATAGTTAGGCGGTAATTGATAAGTATATAAACCCTTGTGTAGAAATCCACTTGTCGCATTTGCTTTATGGTGGTACATTCTTGACTGAGGAATTGTGTGACGTTATTTGAAGTGTCTAATAAATTATGAAAATTGATCCGGTATTCGGTAGCAATATTAACCGGTACTTCGGCAAAAATATTTGAGAAGATAAGCAGGACGGTAAAATAAGCAGGATAGTAAAATAGGCAGGGCAAGAGCAAGCATATTATGGGGAGCAAGCGGTAGACGGAGAGATGGTCACGTTACGCTCCAGGGCAGCAAGCATACTATTGGGGCTATTGGGAGCAAACACTGCACAGGGAGATGATATGTGTGTCGCAAGCAAAAAAGCACTGGCCCACGCGAAAATCACAGGTGTTTATTGAATCCTCGTTGGCTGAGATAAGGCAAACAGCGGCAGGTGCTTCGGCTATAGTAGGTATTTCAGGCGGAGTGGATTCTACTGTAGCAGCTGTGTTAGTGCACAGAGCAATCGGTAAAAGGCTGAATCCTATCATGATTGATAATGGCCTTCTAAGAGAAGGAGAAGTAGATTTTGTAGTCTCATCTTTTGCCAAACTGGGTATTGAGTTAAATGTTGTTGACGCAAAGGATCGTTTCCTTAAAAAACTTTGCGGGATTACAGACCCTGAGGCTAAGCGCAAGGTGATCGGTGAAGAGTTCATACGGGTTTTTGAGGAAGAGGCCAATAAATACGAGAATGTACGTTTTCTTGTTCAGGGAACTATTCGTTCCGATATTGTAGAGTCTGGCGTAGGGAAAGATGGTGCAAACGGCGGCCTGGTGAAAAGCCATCACAATGTTGGCGGTTTGCCTGATGACATGGATTTTGAATTGCTTGAACCGCTTCGGGATCTCTATAAAGAACAAGTAAGATCCGTAGGCGAAGCACTTGGCTTGCCTGATTTTTTAGTTCACAGGCACCCCTTTCCCGGGCCTGGATTGGCAGTTCGGGTGCTGGGCGAGGTAACAGAGGAAAAACTTCAAATCCTTCGGAAAGCCCAGGTTGTTTTGGACAGAGAAATATCAGAGGCAGGGTGGTACGATAAATTGTGGCAGTGCTTCTGTGTGCTTCCCAATGTAGAGACTGTGGGAGTTAAAGACGGTAGCAGGACTTACGGGCACTTAGTTGCAGTTAGGGCCGTATTGTCGTCTGATGCAATGGTTGCTCAATGGGCTCCTATGCCTTACGATTTGCTCAATAACATTGCGCTTAGTATTACCGAGGAGGTTCCGCAGGTAAACAGGGTAGTTTACGATATTACTTCAAAGCCTCCGGGAACTATTGAATGGGAATAATCGAAGTAATCGGCAGCAGCATGAACCATTACATTTTACAAGGAAGGAGTAGGCGAAATGATTCCCCGTTATACAAGGCCTGAGATGGCCCGTCTGTGGAGTGATGAAAACAAGTATCGCCGCTGGCTTGAAGTTGAGATATTGGCTCTTGAGGCATGGGAAATTCTTGGGCAAGTACCCCAGGGTACGGCTAAGGCTGTAAGAGATAAGGCTAAAGTAGATTTGCAGAGGATAAACGAGATAGAATCTGAGGTACGCCATGATGTGATTGCGTTTGTAAGCCAGGTGGCCGAGACAGTCGGTGAAGAGGGGAAATTTATTCATTACGGCCTAACCTCCTACGACGTAGTCGATACTGCTTTGTCTTCACTTTTGAAAGATTCACTTTTGATAATATTAAACGATATAGACCGGATGTTAGATGTTTTGGGTAAAATGGCAATACGGTATAAGAATACTCCCATGATAGGCAGGACCCATGGAGTTCATGCTGAACCTGTAACCTTTGGGCTTGTTGTTGCTCTTTGGTACGAGCAAATGAAGAGAAACCGTAGGCGCATAGAATTGGCGATAAAAGAGATATCAGTAGGAAAACTTTCAGGTGCCGTTGGGACATACGCACATGTAGATCCTTTTGTTGAAAAGTATGTATGCGAGAAACTCGGGATTGAGCCTTCACCGGTATCTAATCAGATAATTCAAAGGGACAGGCATGCTTTTTGTGTGAGCATGTTGGCTGTGGTTGCAGGTACGCTGGAGAAAATTGCAACTGATCTAAGAGCGTACGCAAGAACCGAGATACGGGAAGTGGAAGAGCCCTTTAGGCCAGGCCAAAAAGGATCTTCCGCTATGCCTCATAAGAAGAATCCCGTAGGGCTTGAGCAGATATGTGGTATGTCGCGTCTGATGCGAGGTTATGCTTTAACTGCGCTTGAAAACATGAATCTTTGGGATCAAAGAGATATTTCAAATTCCTGTGTAGAACGTATTATTTTACCGGACTCAGTGATCCTTATCAATTATGCACTTAACCGGATTACCGCGATTCTTGAGGCCCTTAGGGTATACCCGGACAGAATGCTTTTCAATCTGAACCTTACAGGTGGGCTTGTATTTTCAGAGGAAGTCTTGCTTCTTTTAATATCAAAAGGATTTACCAGGGAAAAGGCTTATGCCAAGGTGCAATCAATTGCCATGGCTGCCTGGGAGGGCCTCCCGTCATTTAAGGATAGGGTACTTAATGATCCTGAGATTACCCAATATTGCACGGCTCAGGAGATAGAATCATGTTTTGATTTACATAAGACTTTTGCCCATGTAGACGCTATATTTAAGCGTCTGGAGTTAGCTTAAGCACTGACAGATTAGGTATAGGAGCGGGGTGGGTTTTAGAGATGAGTAAGAACAATGTAAGTTCCCAGGCAGTCGAAGACGGCGCTTGGAGAGAAATGGGCCTGAAAGACCATGAATACCGCTTGATAGTCGAAAAGTTGGGCCGCGAACCTAATTATACGGAATTGGGTATGTTTGCTGTTTTGTGGTCAGAACATTGCGGCTACAAACATTCGAAAAAATTACTACGCAAATTACCTGTAACCGGCCCTCATATTCTGGTCGGGCCCGGAGAAAATGCCGGTGTTGTGGATATTGGAGATGGGATGGGTGTAGCTTTCAAAATTGAATCTCATAATCATCCTTGCGCTGTTGATCCCTATGAAGGCGCTGCTACCGGTGCAGGGGGAATCGTGAGAGATATTTTGGCAATGGGTGCACGTCCTGTGGCACTTTTGAATTCGCTTAGATTTGGTCCTCTAACCGATGAAAGAACCCGGTTTTTGTTTTCAGGAGCCATATCGGGAATAGCAGATTACGGAAACACCCTCAATGTTGCTACGGTTGGCAGCGAGATATTTTTTGCAGAGCCTTACAGGCAAAACCCATTGTGTAATGTATTGTGCGCAGGAATTTTGCATCATGAAGACCTTCACAAAGGGCTGGCTGCAGGCGTAGGCAACGTTGTAATGATTGTTGGCCACTCTACCGGAAGAGACGGCATTCATGGATGTACCTTTGCCTCAGATGAACTTGATGAGGCTACTAAAGAAGAGCCCCCCAATGTACAAGTGGGAGATGCTCATATGGAGAAATTGCTCATAGAAGCTTGTCTTGAAATGATGGCGGAAGGCGCTGTGGTTGGGGTTCAAGATATGGGAGCTGCAGGGATTACTTCTTCCGGTGCCGAGACTGCGGCCAGGGCAGGGACCGGGCTAGCTATTGAAACCACGAAGGTGCCTGTAAGAGAAGAGGGAATGACTCCTTATGAGATTATGCTCTCTGAGAGCCAAGAACGTATGCTGCTAATTGTATTGCCTGAAAAGGTTGAGACAGTAAAGCAGATTGGAAGCAAGTGGGGCCTCAATGTTGCCGAAATTGGCACAGTCACTGGTTCAGGCAATCTTGAAGTTTTCGAAAACGGAGTTAAAGTGGCTGAGGTTCCGGCAAAACTCTTGACTGAAGCCCCGGTGTACGATCCGGAATGGAAGCAGCCGGATTATATAACGCGCAGTATGCAGTTTTCGGCAAGTTCTATTGATGTTCCAAGTGTAAACGAGTTTAACGGTATTTTGATTAAGCTTCTGGAGTCACCAAATATTGCTTCAAGAGAAGCTGTGTTTAGCCGTTTTGATTCTGGCTCAAGCGTAGTGAACGACCCTGTGAAAGGCCCAGGGATGATTAGAGTAAGAGATACATCTAAAGGGTTGGCAATTACCACGAAGTGTAATGGCAGGATGGCCTACCTAAACCCCAAGGCAGGAACTCAGTGGGCTGTTGCTCAAGCAGCCCGAAATATAGCCATAACCGGTGCCACTCCCCTTGCAATCAGTAATTGCCTGAATTTCGGAAACCCTGAAAAACCTGAAATTTTCTGGCAGTTAAAGCAATCTGTTGAAGGCATGGCAGATGCCTGTAGTGCGCTTGGTACTCCTGTAACCGGAGGCAACGTGAGCCTTTACAATGAAACTCAAGGGAAGCCTGTTTATCCTACACCTGTGATTGGAACAATTGGGCTTTTGGAAGATGTAGATAAGCAAATTACCCCGGGGTTCAAGGTGCCGGGCCACAAAGTCGCCGTTATTGGGAAGATTTACGGAGATGGGCAATCCTTAAGTGGCACTGAGTATCTTGACAGGGTCCATGGGATTGTAGCAGGCAACGTAAGGTATCCGGATCTTAAGCTGGAAAAAGGCATAATTGATGTGTTAACTGAGGGCGCTCAACAAGAGTTATTTGCTTCGGCTCAAGATATATCGCTAGGTGGTTTTGCTGTGGCCCTGGCTAAGTGCTGTATCTGGGGTGAAGATAGTGCAAGAGGGGCGAAAATTACACTTGGTTCGCTACATGGGATTATTGAACCTTCCCACAGGCCTGATGCAGTGCTTTTCGGTGAAAGCGACTCAGTTGTTATTGTGAGTTTTGCAAAGGAGCATGAACCTCTAATCAAGGAACTTTGCCAGGCCAAAGGAGTGCCTTTTGCCACAGTAGGCCAGGTTACAGGTGATGGTTTGGTAGTCCAACGTTGCACACATTGTCAAGAAGCGGTGATTATTGATCTAACTTATGACCAGATGGCTGAGTCCTGGAAAAACGGAATGTCACGGGAAATGCAGGAGTAGTTCAATAATCCGTTGCCGAGGTGTCGTGCCAGGCTACAGTTGTCGGCCGAGGTGTCATCGTAGGCTGCAGGTTTGATACCGAGTGTTATCCTAAGTTACAGTTGTGGGTTTGAAGCGTCGTCGCAGGTTACAGGTTTGTGCCGAGGTGTCGTGCCAGGCTACAGTTGTCGGCCGAGGTGTCGTTCCGGGCTACAGTTGCAGGCCGAGGTGTTGTCGTAGGCAACAGGTTTCACAGATAAACAAGAGTGTATAATAACTAAGGTCGGCTTTATACATAAGGTTGACCTTAGTTTGTTTTGTGTGACAGAATTTGTCTGGGTGCGTATCACAAGTAAGATAGTATATGAAAGGCATGGCCAGAATTCTACAGTACTCCGGGGAGGTGCATATTGATGATTAGAATCTCCGATGTTTCAAAGAGCTATAGTGGAGACGTTAAAGCCGTGGATTCGCTGGATTTGCACGTTATGCCAGGTGAGATTTTTGGTTTCCTGGGCCCTAACGGAGCAGGAAAGACCACTACAATAAAGATAATAGTGGGTATCCTTGAACCTGATCAAGGCTCAGTGGAAGTAGCCGGCATTAATATCGGCGATAGGCCTATAGATGCAAAGAAACAGATAGGTTACGTTCCCGATCAGGCTCAGCTATGGGAAAAACTGACCGGCGCAGAGTACCTTGATTTTGTTTGCGATGTGTATGGAGTGCCCGGTGAAAAGAGGGAGCCCGAGGCTGTAAGGCTCCTTGAAACTTTTGAGATGCTTCGGGCAGTTAATGATCCTATCGGAAGTTATTCACGGGGAATGCGGCAAAAGATCGCTGTAATAGGTTCGCTTATCCATCATCCATCTGTCTGGATCTTAGATGAACCTATGGTTGGGCTTGATCCAAGATCTTCATTTTTGCTTAAAGAGATGATGCGTTCTCACGTTGATCAGGGTGGAGCCGTTTTCTTTTCGACCCACGTCTTGGAAGTGGCTGAGAGGCTTTGCGATCGTGTGGGCATTATTCATAAAGGCAAACTGATTGCAGTCAATACCGTAGAGGAAATGAAGAATCTTTTTGCACAAGAAGGAGATAAATCCTTAGAAGAAATATTCCTGGAAGTAACGGGAGCTAAGCTTCCTCAAGAGCAGCTGGCTTCTTTGGCAAAGTAATAGGTGCAGAAGGGAGGAGCATTATGAGTAGCGGTATAAAAGGCCTACGGGCTACAGGTGTACAAAAACCGTTTTTGTCACTCTTGAGGATGCAGTTCAAAGTACAATTCAATTTCGCCAAACTTGCAGAAAACATTGGCCTAGGTGAAGATAAGAAGAAGTATGGTTATCTCTACTTCGGGCTTTTGGCCTTGGCTTTTGTTCCCTTCATTGTTTTGCTGTTCCGACTTGGCAACAAACTGTCTCAGGCACTCATTGGCGTGAATCAGCCCGGGTTGGCAGTAATTTTGGCTGTTATGGGAGCACAGGTTTTTGTCGTGTTCATGGGGCTGAGCCATTTAATGTCAAGCCTTTATTACAGCAGCGATTTAGAACTCTTACAGGCGTTTCCGCTTACGCCAAGGCAAATAATGTACAGCAAGGTGTTTGTGGTCTATGCAGGGCAACTGTTATTTGCTTTGATTACGGCGGGGCCTTTTCTTATAACTTTGGGAATAAACCTGGGGGGTATTTCATACTGGCCCCTTGCTTTGCTTGTGTTCGTGTTGATTCCGGCTGTTCCTTTGGCATTGGGGGTATTGCTTCTTGTGCCCATAATGAAACTCACTGCAGGTACACGTAAGCGGGATCTGTTTCGGGTTTTCTTCGGGCTTGTGTTCTTTGTTCTTATAATGGTCTTTCAATATCTCAATATGAATATGACCCGCTATGGCCCTGAAACTCTCATAGCCAGGGTGATGGAGAAAGACGGCCTGGTAAGTGCGGCTGCAGGTTACTACCCTTTGCTGAAATGGGCAGCCTGGGCGCTTACAGGTGAGGTCGTAGGCAAAAAGTTGCTTGGGGTGTTGCTTTACTCAGGAGCATCTGTTGGTTTGTTTACACTGGTTATTTCGTTTAGCCAGCGTTGGTTCTTAGGGGGAATTGCTATGGGAACTTCTGCATCTGTGAAGCAACCTGTTTCCGGTGTTTCCACAAAATCAGGACCGATCCTTGCTAAACCAAGGACGCCTTTTTCTGCAATAATGCTTCGAGGGCACAGGGTTATAGTTAGAACCCCCAATTTTTTCTTAACCGTCTTAATGAATTTGCTTGTATTGCCTATCATTATGCTGTTTGGGTATATAGGCGGCGGGCAGGATCTGGCGCCTCTTCTTGAGATGGGGTTGGGTGTAACCAAAGATTTAATAGTGCTGGTAATGGCGGGGATACATGGTATGTTTACCGGGCTCAACCAGGTGGCTTCAACTGCTGTCTCCCGAGAGGGGCAGATGTTTTGGTTCAGCAAAATCATCCCGGTGCCGCCGAGAACTCAAATGCGAGCTAAACTCGCTTACAGCTTACTGTTTTCCTTTGTTCAGCTCGTAATACTGGCTGTTGTTGGCATGCTGTTTTTCGAGTTTGACTTAAGCAGGCTAATCATACTTGTGGTGCTGGGGGTTTTGGTTTCGGTTCCGGTAAGCTCTATCTGTCTCTTAAATGACTTGTACAGGCCAAAACTAAACTGGACAGAGCCTCAGCAAGCCATGAAGGGCAACTTTCAGACTTTTGTGGCCTGGCTGTTTTCAATGCTTTATCTTGGTATATTGGTGGTTGTAACAAGGGGGTTTTACCTTCTGGGTGTATCGTACAAGTGGATTTATTGTATACTGGGAGCACTAATTGCCGGTTCATCTTACCTTCTTATATACTGGCTTGATCAAGTTTCTGAAACCAGGTATGCGCAATTATAGAATTGCCCGGGAGGAATGCCGTGTTTGGAAACTGTTACCGTTATGCGTTTGAAACAAATTACAGTATTTGCACGTACCAAAAACTATAGCTGGTGGAGGAGAGAAACGTGAGGCCGACAGGCGAAGAAGTTCTGGCCATGGCAAAGGCTATTGAGCCTCATATTGTCAATTGGCGAAGAACTGTCCACCGGTATCCTGAAATAGGAATGGATACCCCAAGGACTTCTGCTTTCATACAAGGGACTCTAAGAAGTATGGGTATTGAGGTTAGCACTGCTGCAGGCTATGGCGTGGTCGGAACACTCAAAGGTTCAGGCAAGGGCACTATTGCTCTTCGGGCAGACATAGACGCTCTTTCTATAACTGAAGAGACCGGATTGCCATATGCCTCAGAGGTACCTGGTGTAATGCATGCCTGCGGGCATGATGCTCATGTTGCAATAGTTTTGGGAGCAGCCAAAATCCTTTCTCATTTCAAAGGCCATCTTAAAGGCAATGTTAAGTTTATTTTTCAGCCCGGAGAAGAATCATCCGGCGGAGCTCAGCCTATGATAAATGACGGCGTATTGGAAAATCCAAGAGTGGATGCTATTATCGGTGGCCATGTGGGGATGTTGTGGCCTGTTGAATCAGGGCAATTTGGTTTCAAACCCGGCCCGCTTATGGCCGCAGTAGATTCTTTTGTTGCTACCATAAGAGGCAAAGGCGGACATGGAGCCAAACCAAACCAGTGTATTGACCCTGTGGTAATTGCATCCCAGGTTGTATTAAGCCTGCAGACTATTGTGTCCAGAGAAATCAATCCTACATTACCTGCTGTGATAACCGTTGGAAAAATCGAAGCCGGTACCAGGCACAACGTAATCCCCCAGGAGTGCGTTATGCATGGGACTGTCAGGTATTTTGATAAGACCCTCGGAGATTTTATACCTAAGCGTATAGAAGAAATAATAACAGGAGTAGCCCGGGCAATGCGGGGCGACGCTGTGGTTAACTACAGGCACGGCTACAGGCCCCTTATCAACGACCCTGATATGACACAATTTGTAAAGAAGGCTGCGGTTTCTGTGGTAGGCCCGGAAAACGTGGCCGATGTACACGAACCAACTATGGCTGCAGAAGATATGTCGTATTATCTTGAAAAGGTTCCGGGTACTTTCGTTGCTATTGGTACAGCCAATAAGCAGAAGTGTGCAGACTATCCCAACCATCATCCGAAATTCACAGTGGATGAGGATGTACTTCATGTTGCTTCCGCTGTGTTCGCCAAGGCTTGCCTTGATTTTTTGGCTTTGGAAAAGTGAAGGGCTTTGAAATAAAGTTAATCAGAGGCGGCATTGAACGCTGCCTCTGATTAACTGAGTACAGGTGTATATTAGGCAAGAAATCCTGAATGTTTTCCAATGATCTCCATAAGCGCAACTAATCCCTTAATAGCCAATCGCATCTTTTCTTCAATAAGGTTTCCTTCTTCGTCGCAAGTGCCTTGCCCCGGCGAAATGAATATGTTTGCGTCATAAGATATTGTTGCAATTATGCCCATCTGGCCACAGCCCACTTGCAGCAAGTGAGAGCCTGCATACATGTCTTCGATGGAGAATATGGGAAAGCCCATTCCGTCTTTCCATGTATCTTCATAGTTAATTTCTACAGTTGATGAATTATAGGATTTTGTGATTCTGAGCCCTTGCTTAAGCTTAGGATGAATATTATCAAATTCCGAAGTTACAATATCGTAAAGTTTATCTACCTGGTCAGTATAAATTTTGGGGTTATCTCTTAAGTCTTTCAATACTTCAACCTGGGTTAGCAGGGCTTCTTTGCCCGGATCCAAAATTACATAGGCTGCCTTGCCATAAGAAGAAGTAGTGCCGTACCTATCGCCGTGCATGCCAAGCGCCCGCCGTATGGGAACCATGACGTCTTCCCGGCCGATGATGAGCCCTGAAGTTGCTGAGCCTGACGCTTTGTCCATGCTGTAGATGACTATATCAGCCCCTGATTTTCTGGGATCGTGGCCAATAAAGGGAAGCCCCCATGCATTGTCGACGACGTAAGGTACGTCAAATTCATGGGCAAGCTCGCCTAAGCCTCTTTGTAAAACAGGAATTCCGGTTTCATCTTTAATTGCATATCCATAGCCCGGAGTGTCGTATCCTAAGGATGAAAACCCTGAAAGATAGGGAGCGTGTGTTTCAGCAGTTGCTGCGATTACTTCCAGAGAAGTTTCAGGGTCAACACCGGTTAGCAGGGGTACAGGGTGATACTTGATTCCATGGTTTGGATATTGTCCGCCTTCAAGTGGCACAATGACCACATCGAGATTGTCCAGGCGTTTTCCGGAAAAACCGAATTCTCCGGCAGTAGAGCCTCTGTCGGCAATGATTTCTTTGTATTTGGCAGGCACCGGCCGGCCATATCCTGCTTGATGATGCATGTGCTTTTCATAAGGCACTATGTATCGCGCACGGTATTTGTCGCCACGTCCTGTAAGAGGAGGCGAGAACAGGGCATCGAAGGCCACCCACAGCCCTCCTTCGCAGGTGTTTACGGGACAAGCGTCAAAATCATCACCGTAAACATCTTTGACAATCTCTCGGATTTGATCGACCAAACGAGCCAGAGGAATAACCTGTTGCTCTCCTTTTCTGATGGCTTCCAGTACATTGTTTCGCATTGGCGCCGGGCAACCGGAAATAGCGCCTGTAAGGCCTATTTGCCCCTTAAGTTCACCGATACCCAGATCTTGAGATACCTCTTGGGCTTCTGCACAGATCCTTGGCGCAAGTTGCTGAAGATGTCTATACATTTGGAACTTGTACTTGAAGTTAGACATAAGACCTGGTCCCATCCTTTCTTTTGATTTTGAAACTGCTTCAGGCATGATTTTGCTTGAGACGATCTATGTAGTGAAAACTACAGGGGTTTCTACGGTTAGCCCCCTCTCTTCACCTGATTGAAGGTTACCTTGTATGACTATGTTCATGTGGTTTGGAAAATGTGACATATCGTAGCCGGCTATAGTACCCAGAAAACCTTTTTCAGTAAGTACATTGTCTCCGTAAAGCAGAATTCCTCCGTTTAAGAATTCGACAAAAGCAATGTATGCTATTTTTTGAACTTTGCTTCCCGGAATTGCTTTTTCGTTTGTAACAATGAGTTCGTGGATTTCACCTTGTTTAATGGCTCGTGACGGTTGAGGAATAAGATCAAGGTTACGGTTTTCAAGGCAGCCTTGCAGTACTGCCACGACCCTGGCTGAAAGCTTACGTTTCTGTGTGTAGTAATCTGTTGTGACAAGTTTGCGTGTGTAAGGATCTGCACCTGCCATTGCAATCACTCCTCATCAAAGATGAGCAGGTTCAGTATAACACATGGAACGCAAACGGACAATCAATTTTCAAAACTTGTTGATGTCCCCATAACAGCACAGTAGTAAGCAACCAAAACAGGTTTTGGTTTTTCTAATAATAGTGCTTGGGTTTTCCGATAGGAATCAAGAGAGCAGCGTTATAGAGTTTGAGAAACGGGGGACACAAGTATGGAGCGGAAGCGGAGCAGTGAGAACAGCTCAAACGGTTTAGTTTGGGTGGAACAAGGACAAATTAGAGTCAAGGACCCGGGCCCTGGCGGTTCACCGGCTAAGATAAGCCCTGCACGAGGCGTGGATGTTTTTGTGTCTGGCATACAAGTTTCCGGTGAAACCGTTGTAACCGAGTCTTGTGAGATTACATTGCGCCCCACTAAAGAACCTCCGGTTGCTTCCTGTAAAGTGGAGATAACCGGAGACGAACTTGAAGCTTATCTGCTGCTGGAGTTACAGGATGGTATGCGCTACAGGCTCAAAGACAGCCCACCTTCATCAAATCTGAAATTACAGGCAGAACGCGAGATCATTCCGGCTTCGATAGAAGCGGAAGAGGTTATAGAGGCTGCCAAAAAGTCCGGTATTAGGTTTGGCTTGGATATTGAAGCGTGCCACAGGGCCTGTAAAGAAAAACCCAAAGGCCGGGTGCTTATTGCAAAAGGCCGGCGCGATATTCCGGGCAAGGACGGAAAACTGGAGTTTCTTGTTTCCTTGGAAAAGGTTATCGATCTTCCCCTTGATGAGATGCAA
Organism: uncultured Eubacteriales bacterium; assembly: GCA_964641455.1. Classification (GTDB taxonomy): domain Bacteria; phylum Bacillota; class Sulfobacillia; order Fermentithermobacillales; family Fermentithermobacillaceae; genus DTU015. The sequence goes on from CAZXLH010000022.1 coordinate 15,696, forward strand.
GTAGACTTCAGGTCTTCAGTAAAGATTCCTGATGTAAAAGCAGGGCAGGCAATAGCGGCAAAGACACCTCCTGTCCCCGGGGTGCCTGGAAAGGGGGTCACAGGCAAGAACCTACATCCCGGGAAGCCCAAAGATCCACGCCTGAAAGCCGGAAGGGGGGTTGAACTGAAGCAGGAGGGACAATTGAATTTGGCTGTTGCCACTATTTCAGGTTGGCCTAAATATAACGAAACTTCAGGGATAGTAGAAGTTGATGAGGTGTACTTCCATCCAGGCGATGTAGACCTTTCATCAGGCAATATTAAAGCTTCGGGAAGTATAGAAATCAGTGGCAGCGTTATAGAAGGAATGAAGGTAGAGTGTGAAGGCAACCAGTCGATTAGCGGGACAGTGACAGATGCAGAACTTAGGGCCTGGGGAAGCATTGTAGTTAAAGGAAACGTTTTTAAGTCTAATATATCTGTTGGCAAAGATGCGCGATGGATTCATAAATGGAACAGCCTGCTTGCAAATATTGAGGAGCATATTGACCGTATTTTGGAAGTTGAGGCTCAAAACAAACGCCTGGCTGAAGAAGCAGAACTTTCAAACGGTGAAGATGCCAAAACAGATTCTGAGATACAACTCTATGATTTTGAAGTGTTATTTGAGTATTTCAGGCAGCTCATAATGGCGCTTGGAGCATTATATAAAGAGGATACGTCTTCCTTGCCTGATGAGATCGCTGAGAGAATTCGGGCAACCAGGAACAGAATAGCCGGAGTCAGTGGCGATGTATTCCAAAGAACCCATGCTATTTGTGACGATATTAACCACGTAAGGGTTTGGATAGATTATGAGCTTTCAAAAGGTGAAGCCGATGTAATCTTGCCTTATGTTCAAAACTCTGTAATTACGGCTTCCAGAGATATCATAATTACCGGGCAGGGAGCTTTGTATTCAAACCTTTCTGCCGGCAGAGCGGTGAAAGCCCAGGGGTCTCCTGGAATTGTACGAGGCGGGGAAATAGTCGCTTCTGAGCTAATTCAGGTTAACCAGGCAGGAAGCCGGGGATCAGCTGCAACAGTGCTTAGGGTTTCTGAACGAGGCAAAATAGTTGCGGGTACAGTCTATCCCAATACTACCCTGGTATTGGGCCGCATTAGGGCAAAAACTGAAAACCTTTTGGAATCGGCCAAGATCTATTTGCGCGATGACAGATTAGTTATATCCAGCAGCACAGGCGTTATTGAAGTTGACAGTTAGCGTATCCTGCTTGCCAACACTGACGCTGCAATGGCCTTAAAAACGTCTCCGGGCAAGAAAGGCACCGTTCCAATTACCATGGCATCAAGCAAAGGTAAATGAGCGGCTCTTGCAAGGTGAATTACTCCAAACAGGTGGACTGTCAATATGCCGCCAAGAAGGCAAGATATCATGTATACACAAAAGCGTCCGGGCTTGGAAGATGTTTGAAACAATGTTTTCGTTTTTGCAGAGAGCATTCCGGTTACCCATGTTCCCGGTAAGAAACCAATTAGGTATCCACCTGATGGCCCCAGGAGAGTCTCTATACCTGAGCGTCCTCCTTCAAACACAGGTAGGCCGGCCAGCCCAAGAGCGAGATATAAAAGCACTGCCTGGGTACTTTGAATCGGGCCCAGGATTAATCCTGCAAGCATGACTCCAAGACTTTGAAGTGTTAACGGGACAGGGGCAAAGGGCATGGGAATTGCTATCAATGACAAAACTGCCATGATAGCAGACATTACAGAAATTCTAATCAGGGTATGCAAAGGCATTCGGCATTTTCCGGGTTCTATTGGTTGCGAATTGTCTAAGTGTTTTCTCAAAGTTTAGTTACCGCCTATGCTCCTTCACGGAATAAGTTAACTATATCAGAATAATAGGTTAACTCATTTGAGGTTGTCAACCTGTTTGGTGTTTATAGAAGATAAAGGCAGGAAAATTTGTGACGGTAAAGAATTCCCTAACACTAGGCACCAATATCGTCATGTGAAAGTTAGGGGGCAGGCCTGAATGAAAATATTCATTTCAGTGGACATGGAAGGTATTACAGGAGTAGTTAATTGGAATCAAACTGTATACGGCAAAGAGGATTATGAAAGATTCCGAAGGCTTATGACCAAAGAAGCAAATGCTGCGGCTGAGGGAGCTTTTGCTGCAGGGGCTGAGGAAGTAGTTATCAACGATTCTCACGGTGGAATGCGCAACCTAATCATTGAAGATCTTAATCCCAATGTTAAGTTGATTACAGGTTCTTCAAAACCTATGTCAATGATGGAAGGCATTGGGCCGGATTTTGATGCGGCCTTGCTGGTCGGGTATCATTCCCGGGCTTCGTCAAACGGTGTACTCAACCATACCTATACAGGCAAGGTGGGCCATTACTGGGTTGACGGAAAAGTCATGGGGGAAACCGGCATGAATGCGCTGGTTGCAGGGTACTATGAGGTACCTGTAGTATTCGTTTCCGGTGATTCTGAAGTGGCCGGCGAAGCCAAAGAACTACTTGGCCAAGTGGAAACAGTAACCGTAAAAGAGCCAAGGAGCCAGTTTTCCGCACTGTGCCTTCATCCGGAAAAAGCTCAGGCTCTGATAAAAGAGAAAGTTAGTTTGAGCCTAAACGATTTGTCAAAATATAAACCGTTGGCACCTAATTCACCTTGCACAATCAGGCTGCAGTTCCACACATCAGGACAAGCAGACGGGGCATCGATTATGCCAGGCGCTGTCCGGATCGACCCTGTAACGTTAGAGTTCAAAGGAAAGGACTACCTGGAGGCCTATTACGGCGTCAGAACTATGATGTCATTGGCCTAGTCAAAGGGATAGGAGATAATTCTGCCTGCCGGTATAATTGCCGGCAGGCGGCTATTTTGGCCTAAGCGAAACGTCGCCTGCTGAAAAGATTTTAATTTGATTTTCAGGGGTACGTAAAAGCAGCCTGCCTTCGTTATCTAACCCCTGGAGTATGCCGCGCTGTACTTGGTGACAGTTGAAGGCGGTGTTATGTATTATCACAGGGGCTCCTATATAAGCCAGCAGTTTTTCTATTTCAGAGATAAAACTTTCTATTCCTGATTCTAAGAACCTTAGATAGTATGGCTCCATCTTGTTTAACAGTTTTGCAATTAAGAGGTTTCTATTCACAGTCCGTCCCAGTTCATCAAGTAAAGAAGTTGCTTGGTTTGTGATATTTTGCGGCATGTGTGATTTTGAGATGTTAGCATTAAGCCCAATGCCCACTATTACGTTTGCAACCCTGTCTAATTCAGCTCTCATTTCGCATAGAATCCCTGCAGTTTTTCTGTGATTTACCAAGACATCATTTGGCCACTTTACTTGAGCATCCATCCCAAACTCAGCCTGCAAAGTTTTTGCTGCAGCATACCCTACTACAAGAGACAGAGCGGGTACTTTGGCCGGTGGGATTTGTGGCTTCAATATGAGCGACAGAAAAATGCCTCCTCTGGGAGATTCCCATTGCCGGCCCAGCCTGCCTTTGCCTTTTGTTTGGGTTTCGCTTGTTAGCAATGTCCCATCCATTTGAGAATCAGCTATGAGTTTGGCATCGTTGTTAGTTGAGCCTGTGGTTGAAGCCCAAAGAATATTCCTGCCCAGAATAGTTGTTGTAAGGTGTTTTTGAATTTGCGGAGGAAACAGAATGTCTGTCTCACTGGCTATTTTATAGCCTTTCTTTTTTGTGGTTTGTATAGGGAAGCCTTCTTTAAGCAGGGCTTGAATGTTTTTCCACACTGCTGATCTGGATACCCCGGTTTTGGCCCCTAACTCATTTCCTGAGACAAATTGGCCTTGCGATTCTAACAACATACACAAAATTTCATACTTTGCAGGCATTTTTCCCGGAAATGCAATATACTTTTCAGATTTGCTTGCGGCATCCACTTGCCAATATCCTCCAACCGTCAAATCTCAAAGAGCCGGTGGCCAAGCGTTGTTTGCAAAAAACAAACGATATTTTGCTTTGGCCCTCTAACGTATCATAACATGAGCAACTTTGTTGCACCCAGTGACAGTTTCATTAAAATATGGACTTGCTTATGGGCCGGTTTGGTTACTCCTGAAATTGCCCCGGCCTGTCACTGATTTAAAAAACAACACCTGCCCAGGCCCGGACAGGTGTTACGTATAAAACTCAACGTGTACTTAGGTAGTCTTAGTACGAAACCTTTCGGTAACCGTTGCCGGCAAGGCTTTCAGCAATGGATAGGCAAGAAGCGAGTTAACTCCTGCATGCAATGCGTTAAACGGAATAACCACAGGGATAATCATTTTGGCAATAGCGTCTACAGAAAGGCCTGTATAAATTGGTGTTATCAATAAGTTGGCAGGAATCATAAGAGCTATTCTTATTATGACTCCTGACAGCAAAGACAGATTTGTTTTCTCATAGCGGTTTTCCATCCAACCGATCACTGCAGCCATTCCGCCTGACGCAATAAAGTGCATTAAACCTCCCCATGGGCCTCCTTCCCCTGTTAACAGCAAGAATAACACTGAGTTTACCAGAGCTGAAAGTACCCCCGGGATTGGCCCGAATACTATGGCTGCTATGATGATGGGCAAGTCGCCCGGTGAGTAAAGAAGATAGGGAGCAGCCGGCAGTATTGGAAAGTGAACATACAGCTCCAGTATAAGTGACATTGCAGCAAGGAGTGCAGTTGATACGATTACTGTAGTTTTTTTGTTCATTAAGATTCCCCCTCGAATTTTTCTTAGAGGGGAACCCTCGGGGATAATCTAACTGTTTGTTTGATCTTCTCCCATCCGGACTATACCGTCGGCCCCGGAATTTCGCCGGGTCAATCGCATTTGTTTGCGAGTCGCGGGCTTTACCGCCGGTCAGGATTAACGGATTTATTTACTCCGTTCACCTTACCCCGAAGATCCTCTCTCGGTTTAGTGTTGTTTCGGATCAAGTTTAACACCATGTGCAGTATATCTTCAATGGTGTTTAATGTAGAATCCGGGGAACATGTCAGCCACTTGCGCTTGTTTTTTCAGAGCCGTAGGTTTCATTGTTAAGGACAGGCAGTGAAAATTTCATGATAGTCCCACCGTGTGGGCTTGCTTCTGCCCATAGATCGCCGCCGTGCATTCTTGCCAGGCATCTGCTGACATAAAGCCCCAATCCTATTCCGCCGCTATGGCCGCGTGCATTGGTGGCCCTGTAAAACTGGTCAAAAATTAATTCCAGTTCATCGCATGGGACACCAATCCCTTCATCTTCTATGGCAAAGATGGCGTAGTTGCTTGATACAGTGAAGTCGAGCCAAATCTTTTTACCTTTTGGTGTGTATTTTATGGCGTTGTGCAAGATGTTGGCAATAATTTGTTGTGCGCGAACCGGGTCAACCATTACAGGGATGCTTTGTTTTTTGTTGAATAAGCAAGTAATAATGTGTTGAGAGTTTGACAGGTAAGGTTCAAGTGAGTTTTGCACCAGTTTCATGAAATCAGTAGGAACTATGTTAATTGATTGATCGTCATGTTCGATTTGACGGATGGCCAGCAGGTCTTCAATCAGAGCTATGATTTGATCCACACATGTATCAGCCAGTCTTAAATATCTAGCCATAGGTGAATCTTGGTCGGTAATAGATGCATCTATTAAGTTAATTATCGCCTTAATTGTTTGAACCGGATTTCTCAACTCGTGGCTCATAACTTGAAGGAAATTATTTTGTATGGTTCCTAGCCTCCTTAAGTTGGTAATATCATGAAACACCAAGAGAAACAGATCCGGTATTACTGCATTGGGTTTTGCTTTTCTGACGGTTACTAGTAATTTAACGTCGCCATAGGCAGGCGACTTTACCTTCCAGCAATCTTCAACATAGTTGTTTGTATCTTTAGTGTTTACGTTAGTAGGCAGTATCTGTCCTGTCAGTGATTGAACCTTGAAACGCTCGGCGAATTCATCCATGTTTGCGCCTAAGTCAGTGAAGCTGGCACAGCCGAAAAACTCCAGACACATATTGGTTGCCGTTATGATGGTCCCTGAATTGTCTATGGCGAGCATGCCTTTGCTAAGGGTATCCAGCAGGGATTGCCACATAACGTCGCGATATCTGGCTGATTTTATGAGCTGCCAGGCCGAATTGTGCTTCACCAGTGCAAATTGGTGCACGTAGGATACTTGGATTATGTCAGTAACGGTCATTTGCTGAATGGGGTATGAGCACATTGCAATAATCGGAGAATGGATGCCAATAGCACAGAAACGTTCTTCATATCTGACTATTAACTTCCTGTAGAGTGTCCAGGGAAGGTTGCCTGCCACTCTTAACCCCTTATATCCGGCCTTAAGTGTACCGGAGATTTCAGTGTCCCATTGTCTGATAACCGTCGGTATGTCGAATTTGCGATCACGGGTAAGGTACCATTCATGATAGGGGACGATTTCGATCTGTTTGGTTTCAAGCAAACCGGCATACTGAGGCAGGGTGGCCCTAAATAAATCAACTGCTACCTTTGAGGTAAGGGGTTTTGAGCATATCCACAAGCAACGTTCGTTGTTTCGAAGCCCGGCTTGCAGATAAGGTAAGACCACGTCTGCTAGTTCTTGTTTGTCTTCATAGAAGTGGCATATATGTGTACCCCAGGGTAGGTCATTCAAAGCGTTTAGGGTCATAACTTCAAGTTGTTCGCTCATGAATATCTTCCTTTACCGGGCATAAATTGTGGCCACAATCCAGCAGAAGGTATCTAATTCATAGAATACTCCGCAAATTCAGTAATTCCTGCCTGGATAGGCATATAACGAGCTATTTATGGTATTATATTATTTTATTTATGTCATGAGCCCCCTTCTGGCAAAGATGCCCATTTATTAAATTGTTCCAGCCAACCAGGGTGTTTTGCGGCATATAGGACAAACATATTGATCCTTTCAACCAGTTCCCGGCTTATGATGTGCTCAATTCTTTCTGCATCTTTCAATATATTTTGCTTTACTCCCAAGAGCCTAAGGAATTGCTCCAGCAGGTCATGTCGTTCAAGCAGGTAAGCTCCAATTTCCTGCCCTAATTTGGTTAGATGAATCATGCCATACCGCTCATATTGGACCAATCCTTGTGCTGAGAGCCTTTGCATCATTCTTGAGGCAGACGGAGGCTGTACGTTAAGTTTGGCAGCAAGATCATTTAGGCGTACATATGTGGTTTCTGATGAAAGCCGGTACAGCATTTCAAGGTAGTCTTCCATGCTCGGAGTCAACCGGTTTGTTTCTGAAAGCGAGTATCCCCGGAATGTTTTGAACTGTTCTTGTCTGCGCTTCATAAATAATATTCTCCTTCTTAATTAAACTATGCTTTTTAGCTGGAAGATTACTCTTGCCTTCGGTATTATATATGCGTATACGGAGACTGCATTCAGGGAGTTGATAGAGCTTGTCTACTGCGATTTCCAGGCATAAGTCAGAGAGGGTACTGGTTACAGGGGGAGCAGGTTACATAGGATCCCATACTGTCAAAGCTTTATCTAAGGCAGGTTATCACGTAACCGTATTTGATGATCTTTCAAGAGGCCATCCTGAATACATACCTGGAATTCCACTGATTATCGGGTTGATCGAGGATGAAGAAGCTGTAAGAGATGTATTTGATTCTTACGAGTATGATGCTGTTATACACTTTGCCGGAGAGAGCCAGGCAGGAGAATCTGTGTCAAACCCTGATAAGTATTTTAGGCGGAATGTTATCGGCGGTTTGAATCTTTTTTCTGCAATGGCCAGGAAAGGTGTGGCTAAGCTGGTTTTTTCCTCGTCAGCGGCAGTTTATGGCGATCCTGAAGAAATTCCCATTTCAGAAGAAAGCCCGGTTAGGCCAAAGAGCCCTTATGGTGAAAGCAAAGCTTTTTTGGAAAGGGCGCTTGCCTGGTACGATAAAGCGTACGGGCTCAAATCAGTATCGCTTCGGTATTTCAATGCTGCAGGCGCAGATCCCGGCGGTGACATAGGAGAGGAACATGAACCCGAAACACATCTTATCCCTCTTATTTTTCAAGCTATTTCAACTCAAACGCCTCTTACCGTATTTGGTGACGATTATCCTACTCCTGACGGTACAGCCATACGTGACTATGTCCACGTCACCGACCTGGCAGACGCCCATGTTTTGTCACTGGGCCTTCTGAACAAGAGCAGAAGCAGCGTGGTATTGAACCTGGGGTCAGGCAAAGGATATTCGGTGCTGGAAATAATAAATGTAGTTGAACAAGTTACCGGAAAGAAAGTACCTTATGTTATCGGTTCCAGGCGCGAAGGAGACCCGGCAGTTTTGGTAGCTTCTCCGAGCAAGGCCAGGGAGGTTTTGGGGTGGAGCCCCCGACTGTCGTCTTTGGAGGATATAGTGTCTACTGCTTGGAATTGGTATCTAAAGAGCAACCAGGCATGAATCTGGATAATGGCACCTATGTTTGAAGGAGTTTTGCAGCGAATGTAGAAGTTGATATACTGCATGCTGAATTGAATGGATCTATTTTCGATGTGCCAGTAATACCGGCTGTATCAATTATCAATTAAGGATATTGAGCGGATGAAAGTGGCGGGAGAGCCCTGCAAATGCAGGCGCCGAAGGAGCAAGGACAGGATCCGAAACTCTCAGGCAAAAACACCGTCGCCGGACGCATCTCTGGAGAGCCATTACGGCGTGGCACCAAAGGGGTAACTCGTTATGGACGGGAAATCTCTCAGGTAAAAGGACAGGGACTTTGTCTAAGTTCGGTCCTTTTTTCACTTATTGTTACTGCTTGAAACTGGCAAGACTAGAAAACAAGAATGGCTGTCGAAAATAGGCTTGTGCATGGTTTTTCAAAATAATCAGGAGGTGACTGCAAAGGTGGCAGAGGAACTTAAGAAAACTCCTCTTTACGAAACCCATGTGAAAAATGGCGGAAGAATCGTAGATTTTGGTGGTTGGGCTCTTCCTGTTCAGTTTTCGGGAATCAAAGAGGAACATAACGGTTGCCGGACCAAGGCAGCGTTATGGGACGTATCGAACATGGGTGAGTTCATAATTGAAGGCAAAGAAGCTCTTGATCTTCTTCAGATGATCCTTGTAAATGATATATCCAAGGCTTATCCAGGCAAACTCATCTATTCACCTGTGTGCTACCCTAACGGCGGTATAGTTGACGATCTTTTGGTGATGTGTCTTGAAGAGGATAAGTATTTACTTATTCCGAACGGAGCTAACATAGAAAAAGACAAGCAATGGATTGAACCTTTGGTTCGCTATTTCAATGGGACTGTTTTCAAGGATATTACTGACAGCATATCTCAGCTGGCAATCCAGGGCCCTAACAGTGTAAAGATCATGGAAGAACTAACCGAATATCCTGTTGGCAAGATCAGGTATTATCATGGGGCCAGAAACGTTGAAGTCGCAGGCATCAAGTGTTTGGTCACCAGAACCGGCTATACAGGCGAAGACGGGTTTGAACTTTATTGCGAAGCCGGCAAAGGGCCTGAACTCTATGAAGCGTTTGTAGAGGCCGGTAAGGATTACGGCTTGGTTTTGGCAGGCTTAGGATGCAGAGATACACTTAGGTTTGAAGCTTCTATGTCGCTTTATGGCCACGAACTCGACGAAAGCCATACACCCCTTGAGGCCGGCCTGGGCAGGACCGTGGCATTTGACAAAGGCACTTATTTTGTCGGTGCCAATGCTCTGATGGAGCAACGGGAAAAAGGGTTGGACGTTAAACTTGTAGGCATCGAAATGGTCAAAAGAGGCGTACCCAGAAATGGTTACAAAGTTTTTGACGAGTCCGGAGAGAAAGAAATCGGATATGTTACTACCGGTACTTTCGCCCCTTATTTGGAGAAGTATTTAGCCATGGCATACGTTCCGGTAGAGTATAGCCGAAGAGGGACGAAACTCACCATTGATATAAGAGGTAGAAAGATTCTTGCTGAAGTAGTAAGAATGCCATTTTATCGTAGGGAGGTTAAGAAGAAAAAATGACTTATCCAAAGAATTTTAAGTACACCAAAGATCATGAATGGGTTCTGGTAGAAGGTGGCAAAGTTAAGGTAGGCATCACACTTTATGCCCAAGACCAGCTTGGAGACGTGGTTTTTGTAGAATTGCCTGAGGTTGGTATGGACGCTAAAGAAGGTGTGATGTTTGCCACTGTAGAGTCGGTCAAAGCGGTATCTGATGTTTATGCTCCGGTAACAGGTAGAATTGTTGAAGTTAACGAGGAACTCGTCAATTCGCCGGAACTTATTAACGAAGACCCCCATGGCGAAGGGTGGATGTGTGTAATAGAAGTATCGGATCCATCCGAACTTGATAAGCTCATGGATAGCGAGGCTTACGAAAAACTGCTGGAAGAGGGCGGGGAGTAATGGACTTTTTACCGAATACCAACAAAGACAGGGAAGAAATGCTGAAGGTCATCGGCGTAACATCTATCGATGATTTGTTCAGTGATATTCCCCCTGAGCTGAGGTTTGAAGGTGACTTAGATATACCGCCTGCCCTGAGTGAATATGAACTGGCTAAACATATGGCGAAGCTGGCAGACAAGAATACTGCCAAAGATTTTGTGAACTTCGTAGGAGCCGGCACATATGATCACTACATTCCGGCTGTAGTAAGGTATGTACTGGGTAGAACTGAGTTCTATACTGCTTATACACCTTACCAGGCCGAAATTAGCCAGGCAGTTCTTCAGTCAATATATGAATACCAGACCATGATCTGTGAACTTACAGGCATGGATGCAGCCAATGCGTCTATGTATGATGGGGCTTCTGCAGCGGCTGAGTCTGTGACTTTGGCTTCAGGGCTTACCAGACGTAAGAAAGCTTTGGTTTCAAAGACCGTTCACCCTGAAACCAGGACGGTTATCAAGACTTACGCTGCTGCCCACGATATCGACGTAGAAGAGATTGATTACAAAGAAGGGCTTACCGACCAAGGCTCATTGGCGGATAAACTGAGTAAGGATGTAGCATGTGTAGTGGTTCAGCAGCCCAATTTCTTCGGACTGCTTGAGCCTGTTGATAACATATCTGAGAAAGTGAAAGAGGCAGGGGCAACTTTCATAGTGTCAGCCAATCCAATGTCACTTGGGATTTTGCGTCCGCCGGCTGAGTATGGAGCAGATATTGTAGTTGGTGAAGGGCAAGTTTTTGGGAACCCTATGGCGTTCGGAGGCCCTCATCTGGGTGTCATGGCTGTTAACAAGAAGTACCTCCGCCGTATGCCCGGCCGTTTGGTAGGAATGACCACGGATGGCCAGGACAAGAGAGGTTTTGTGCTTACCCTTCAGACAAGGGAGCAGCACATAAGAAGGGAAAGGGCAACATCTAACATTTGCTCTAACCAGGCTTTGAATGCTTTAGCAGCTACTGTGTACCTGTCATGGGTTGGCAAAGAGGGTATTCAACAAGTTTGTGAGCACTGCATACAAAAAGCTGCATATCTTGCTGAAAGAATCTCAAGCATAAAAGGCTTTAGCCTGGCTTGGAAAACACCGTTCTTCAACGAGTTTGCAGTTAAGTGCCCTGTAGATGCAGATAAAGTGATCGAAGCATTGCTTGAAAAGAAGATTCTCGCCGGATATCCTCTGGGACGATCTTATCCTGAGCTAAAAGACCATCTGCTTATCGCTGTTACCGAGAAAAGAACCAGGCAAGAAATAGATGAGCTTTTGGCTGGATTGGAGGGATTAGCATGAGAAGTCCCGAACCTTTGATTTTTGAAATTTCTAAGCCGGGAAGAAAGGCATATTCGCTTCCGGAGCTTGATGTTCCCAAAAAACCCATAGAAGATCTTTTGCCGTCCGGTTCAATCAGAAACCAACCGGCAAAGTTGCCTGAAGTTTCTGAAATCGATCTGGTAAGGCATTTCACCAGGCTTTCGCAGCTTAACCACGGAGTGGATATTGGGTTTTATCCTCTCGGGTCGTGCACAATGAAATATAATCCTAAGATTAACGAAGAGGTAGCCGGTCTCTCCGGGTTCAATCAAATTCATCCCTATGTTCCTGAAGAATTGGCCCAGGGAGCTTTGCAGCTTATGTACGAACTGCAAAACTACTTAGCTGAAATTGCGGGTATGGATTATGTTTCACTTCAGCCAGCTGCAGGTGCCCACGGAGAACTTACAGGAATAATGATTATTCGTGCCTACCACAGATCACGAAATGATCTGAAACGGACCAAGATTCTTATTCCTGATGCGGCCCATGGTACAAACCCAGCATCGGCTGCTCTTGGTGGTTTTACGGTTGTGGAAGTGCCTTCCGACGATCGCGGCGGGGTAGATATAGAAGCTCTTGAAGCTGCAATGGATGAAACCGTTGCCGGGCTAATGCTGACTAACCCCAATACTTTGGGGCTTTTCGATGAGAATATCCAGAAAATAGAGCAGATAGTTCATAGCAAGGGCGGGCTTTTGTACTATGACGGTGCAAATGCCAATGCTATTTTGGGTATTTCCAGGCCCGGAGACATGGGATTCGATGTGCTTCACTTTAACGTACACAAGACTTTCGCCGCTCCTCATGGAGGCGGCGGCCCAGGATCAGGCCCGGTTGCAGTGAAGAAGTTCCTGGAACCGTTCCTGCCTGTGCCCAATGTTGTTTTCGATGGAGAGAAGTACTTGCTCAATTACGACAGGCCCCAGTCTATTGGACAAATGAAGGCCTTTTACGGGAACTTCCTGGTTATGGTAAAGGGCTATGCCTATATCCGGTCGCTTGGGCCTGATGGCTTGAGAAATGCTTCTGAAAACGCAGTACTTAACGCAAACTATATTTTGAGGCGGATTCTTGAATACTACGACGTGCCATTCGATCGACACTGTAAACACGAGTTCGTAGTGAGCCCTTCCAGAATCAAGAAAGCTACTGGAGTGCGCACACTGGATATTTCCAAGAGGTTATTGGACTATGGTGTTCATCCGCCTACAAACTATTTCCCGTTGATAGTGGATGAGGCCCTAATGGTTGAACCTACTGAGACTGAATCAAAAGAGACTCTCGATTACTTTGCTGATGCTTTGATCGCTATTGCGAAGGAAGCATATGAAGATCCGGAAAGTGTAAAGAGTGCACCTCATACTACAGTTGTGGGTAGGCTGGACGAAGCAGGGGCAGCACGTAATCTCAACATTAAGTGGGAAAAGCCAAATTGACTTTTATGGAATAGATGTAACTTTTACCCATAAAAGGCAATGATCCGGGAGGGGGCTTAGCCTCCTCCCGGTAAAGAGAAATCGAGAGGAGATTAGGTGTCACAGTTGATACTTGAACCTGGTAACAGAGATCAAATCCCAATGGATGAGCTGCTTAAGTCTTCCTGGCAGGCCAGGCAATTATCAAGGCCCCGGATTTTTGAGACGATTTATCCTTCTGGAACACTTCCGGTAAGTGTTACAGGAACCACATGTTCGCTAAAGTGTTCTCATTGTGGCGGCAGGTATCTGGAACACATGGCCACCATTGATTCTCTTGACCGCATTTTGCCAAAGAAGAACCCTACCAGCATATTGCTTAGTGGTGGATGCAATATATCAGGACAAGTTCCCCTTGCATCCAAGATTGGCATTGTACGTCGAAAACTTGCCGAGTATGGCTATGATAAACTTAAGGTGAATGCCCATCCAGGTGTTGTCAACCAAGAAGAAGCGGCTGCAATAGCCAATTTTGCATCGGTCATATCTTTTGATTTCGTTCTTGATGACTTAACCATAAAGACAGCTTTTGGCGGACATTGGACAGGTCAGGACTACGTAAATGCTTTTCGAAATCTGTGCAAAGGTAAGGCTAGAGTAGTGCCTCATATCCTTATTGGGCTTTATAAGGGCCAAATACGAGGAGAATATGAGACGGTAAAGTTTTTGATACAAGAAGGTATCAAAGAGATTATATTTATTGTATTTATTCCTACGCCGAGAACGCGTTGGGAACGTTTGTCCCCGCCTGATGCCGGTGAAGTGTTGCGTCTTATAGCATGGACACGGGTGCAAAATCCGAATTTGAAGATTTCTTTGGGTTGCATGCGGCCAAAAGGCAGATACAGTGAAATTTTGGATGCAAGGGCTGTAGAGGCCGGCGTAGATGCAATAGTGCTGCCTCACTCAAACGCAGTGCGTGAAGCCCGGAATAGGGGACTGATAATTTCCAGGAAAGAAGAGTGTTGCGCCTTTGATTGATGAAATAGGAGTTTCTTACGGTACCCTGACTCTTTTAGGGCTAAAGAACGCTCAAACTATGGTGGAGCCAACCACTGCTCACTTTATGATAGGTGAGGGCTGCACTTATTCTTGCAAGTTTTGTTCTCAGGCAAAGTGTAGCCATTCTTCGCCTCACTTGCTGTCCAGGGTAATATGGCCTAAAAGAGCATGGAGCGATTTGGCGTCGCCACTGGACGAAGCAATCTCAGGTGGGCTCTTAAAGAGAGCCTGTTTGCAGATTGTTGAGTCACCTGGAGCTACAAATCAGGCTATTGGGCTCATTCGGCAAATTCGTGCCATTAGCGATACATTTCCCATTAGTGTGTGTGTGGTTCCAACATCTGTAGCGAGAGTGGAATTGTTTTTCCAATCAGGCGCGTCCCGGGTAGGGCTTCCACTGGATGCGGCCTGCCCTCGAATCTATTCCGAGATCAAAGGCCGTGAATTTACCGAGGCGTGGGATGTTCTCAAAAAGGCTTCCAAACGATGGCCGGGCCGAATTTCTACACATTTGATTGTGGGTATTGGTGAAACTGAAGAAGAAATGGCGAGATGCATTGCAGACGTAAACTCATTGGGGATAACCGTAGGTTTATTTGCATTTACCCCTGTCAGGGGAACTCAAATGCAACATGTGCCCGCCCCATTGTTAGCATCTTACAGAAGGGTGCAACTGGTTTCTCATATACTTAGACGGGGCGGCAGGTTAGAACAGATTAGTTTCAAAGGCGGCAAGATTGCCAGCGTTGAAATATCAAGTTCGAATGTACTCGATGAAGTTAAGAAGGGGATTCCGTTTCAAACGTCAGGGTGCGCATACTGTAACAGGCCTTATTACAATGAACGGCCGGGGCAGATTCCAATGAATTACCCGAGGGCGCTTTCAAAACAAGAGGCTCATGATTGCCTCTTACAGTCACAATTGAATGTTGGCTGAACCAAAATTTGAAGATTCACAATCGTAGGGAGGTGAGACAGATGAAAGTAAGGCTTCTGTCTCACGGAGCAATGAAGGGCAAGTATAATATGGCTGTTGATGAAGCCATACATAATGCATATCAAAGGGGAGAGGTTGGCCCTACGCTACGGCTTTACCGGTGGGAGCCGGCCTGCTTATCTTTGGGTCGTTTTCAGGATGTCAAAAAGGAAGTCAACCTTGAAGGGCTCAAGGACTTGGGCATAGATCTTGTGAGGCGATCTACCGGTGGCAAGGCTGTACTGCATGATGACGAACTCACGTACAGTATTGTTATATCTGAATCATTGCTTCCGGGCTCTATTCTTGAGACCTATAAAAAATTGTCAAAAGCTCTTGTAAGCGGGCTTAAAACCCTGGGTGTTCCGGCTGAGTTATCGGCGCTTGAGCACGGGGTAACTGCAAGGGACCGTAGATTTCGGCAAGCAGCGTGTTTTTCAGCACCGTCATGGTATGAAGTTGTAGCCCATGATAAAAAGATTGTTGGTTCAGCACAAGTGCGAAGCGGCGGAATTATTCTTCAACACGGCTCTATCCCATTTACCATGGATATTGGTAAACTGGTTAGGTGCCTGAAAACCGGTTCTGAAAAACATGCACAGCGCGTTGAAAGTATGCTGTCAAGAAAAGCAGCCGGATTATCTCAGGTATGTACGTCTAAAGTGAGTTATAAGCAACTTGAAGAAGAATTAGTATCGGCGTTTGGCGCCA
Organism: uncultured Eubacteriales bacterium; assembly: GCA_964641455.1. Lineage (GTDB taxonomy): Bacteria > Bacillota > Sulfobacillia > Fermentithermobacillales > Fermentithermobacillaceae > DTU015. The sequence goes on from CAZXLH010000022.1 coordinate 31,599, forward strand.
CACTTGGTTGGGCCTTTGAGAAAGGTTGTTTAACTCCTGGTGAAATCCGGGAAGCTGTCCAATTGAGCCAGGAGAAGTACGGTGCCTATACGTGGACAATGGAACGAGCAAGGCCGTTAAGCGGCTTGCGTTAGGGGCGCTTGACGGATTGCATTAAGGGAGGTTAGGTATATGTTTGATGTTGTAGTAATAGGAGCAGGCCCGGGCGGATACGTTGCTGCTATAAAAGGCGCTCAAATGGGCGGAAAAGTTGCGCTTGTTGAAGGTGGCAAAATAGGTGGTACGTGCCTGAATGTAGGGTGTATTCCAACCAAAGCTTTGGTGCATTCTGCTTCAACTTATCTCGAAGCACGCGAGGCTCATAAATATGGTGTTGAAGCCAATGAAATCAAGTTAAACATAGAATCTGTAATGAGTCACAAAGCGAAAACCGTAAGGCAACTGGTTTCCGGTATAGAGAGGCTGGTTAAGGGTAACGGTGTAGAAGTTTATAGCGGCTGGGCACGTGTGCCTGCTTCAGACAAAGTCGAAGTGCTGTTTGAAGATGGTTCCCGTGAAGTGCTCGAAACCAAGAACATAGTGATTGCAACCGGTTCTTCCAATTTCAATCTTCCGTTTTTGGAAGGCAAGGCCATAACTTCAGATGAAGTGCTTCAATTGGATTATGTTCCCGAACGATTGTGCATAATAGGCGGCGGAGTGATCGGCATTGAGTTTGCTTGCATTTTCTCTGCTTTCGGTTCTGAAGTCACCATAATAGAGCTTTTGCCCACAATACTTCCTAACATGGACCAGGAAATATCCAGAAGGTTAGCATTGATGCTAAAGAGAAAAGGCATCAAAATTCATACCAATACTTCTGTCACTGAAGTCAAAGATGACGGTGACGAGAAGATCGTGCTGGCAAAGGGCAAAGGCGGCAAGACTTACGAGTTCAGGGCTGATGTAGCGTTATCGGCTGTGGGCAGAGCCCCTAACTTCGGAGGTATTGATCTTGATGCCTTGGGTGTGGCATACGACAGGAAAGGCATCAAGGCAGATGAACGTATGGCCACAAATGTGCCTGGTATTTGGGCTATAGGCGATGTGGTAGGCCGTACATTGCTTGCCCATGGAGCGTCAGCCGAAGCAATGGTAGTTATGGACAATATTTTTGGTGAGCCGAGAGATATGGATTATTCAGCGGTTCCTGCGTGTGTATTTTCAATTCCCGAGTGTTCTTCAGTAGGGTATACTGAACAAGAGGCTAAGGAGCAAGGGCTTTCGGTGAAGATCTCGAAGTTTCCCTTTGGAGCAAATGGCAAAGCCTTGTCTATGGGGAAGATTGATGGGTTTGTCAAACTAATTGCAGATGAACCAACCGGAAAACTCCTTGGCATGCATGTATTAGGGGCTCATGCAGATGACTTGATTCACGAAGGGACTTTGGCTATCAGATTAGGCCTTACTGCTAAGGAAATTGCTGATACCATCCATGCTCATCCGACTCTGTCTGAAGCAGTAATGGAGGCAGCTCATGGAATCGTGGATAGCCCAATTCATCTTTTGAGCCGCCGGCCGAGGTAACTTGAATTGAGCACACTAATTTGAGAATAAGCGTAAGCAGAAGTCAGAAAGGTGGAAACATGATGAACTTACAATTAAGGAGTTTGGCAGCAGTTGATCCGGAGATCAAGAAAGTTTTAGAAGAAGAAGAAGATCGGCAAATGCACGTAATTGAACTTATCGCTTCGGAAAACTTGGTATCGAAGGCAGTATTGGAAGCCGCCGGATCGGTTTTAACCAACAAATATGCCGAAGGTTATCCAGGCAAGCGGTACTATGGTGGATGTGAAGTGGTTGACGTAGCCGAAAATCTTGCACGGGAACGGGCCAAAAAGATTTTTGGAGCTGATCATGCAAACGTTCAACCTCATTCAGGTTCCCAGGCAAATACTGCAGTGTACTTTGCGGCAGTAAAGCCCGGAGACACAGTTATGGGTATGAGTTTGGCCCATGGAGGCCACCTCACCCATGGCAGCCCGGTTAATCTTTCAGGCAAGTACTATAATTTTGTGTCCTACGGTGTGGATCCGGAAACTGAGACTATTGACTATGGCCAGGTCAGGGAACTTGCAAAACAGCACAAGCCCAAGATTATTGTTGCCGGAGGAAGTGCTTATCCGAGAACCATAGATTTCAAGGCGTTTAGGGAAATAGCAGATGAGGTAGGAGCGCTGTTCATGGTAGATATGGCTCACATTGCAGGGCTCGTGGCAGCCGGCCTACACCCTTCACCTGTACCTCATGCTCATTTTGTCACCAGCACTACTCACAAGACTTTAAGAGGGCCCAGAGGCGGTATGATTTTGTGTACCAAAGATTGGGCCAGGGCTATAGACAAGGCAATCTTCCCTGGAATTCAGGGTGGGCCTTTAATGCACATAATTGCCGCTAAGGCTGTTGCGTTCAAGGAAGCCCTTGAACCTTCGTTCAAGCACTATCAAACACAGATTGTGAAGAACGCGAAAGTTTTGGCTGAAGAACTTGTATCCAAAGGTTTCAGGCTTGTTTCAGGGGGTACTGACACCCATCTTATATTGGTAGATCTTACCCCTAAGAAAATAACCGGTAAGCAGGCTGAAACGGCTTTGGATAAGGTAGGGATTGCAGTAAATAAAAACGCCATTCCTTTTGATAAAAGAAAGCCGACTATTACCAGCGGGATAAGAATTGGCACTCCTGCGATTACAACAAGGGGTATGAAGGAAGAAGAAATGAAAATAGTGGCTTCTCTTATAGACAGAACGCTGTCTGCCAAAGACGATGAAAAGGAACTGGAGAAAATTGCCGGCCAGGTGAGAGAACTTACAAACAAATTTCCATTCTACAACGCTTGAATCGCTGTTAAATACAATAAGTGATTAGCCAGGATATTAGGGCGCAAAACTTGAAATGATTTACCGGGTGTTGCGCCCTATGGTAAAATTGGGAGAAATTGCAATAAACATCCGGAGGTGGCTTCCAAATGTTACGTATCGAAGCTATCAGAGAAAAGATGAAAGCAGCTTCTGCTGATGCTTTTATGGTTTCAAAGCCTCAGAATTGGCGTTTCATTTCGGGGTTTACCGGTGACTCAGGTGTTTTGCTGATAACCGGTGAACAGATGATTATATTTACAGATTCGCGCTATATTGAGCAAGCACGGCAAGAAGCTCCGGATTTCGAGGTTATCAAAACCGTGGTGGAAAAAGACGTTGTAAAAGACACAGTGGCTGAACTCAAAATAGGTACAATTGCTTTTGAGAAACACGATATTACGTATGCCGGTTGGGAAAAACTTAAAGAGAGGTTTAGCGGCCAAGAACTTCTAGGGGTATCCGGGTGGGTTGAAGAACTCAGGGCAGTAAAAACATCAGAGGAAATTGAGAATATAAGGCAGGCTCAAGAAATGGCAGATAAGGCTTTTGCCCAGCTGTTGCCTTATGTAAAGGCAGGAACGCGTGAAATAGATCTTGCTTTGGAACTTGAATTTACAATCAGAAAAATGGGTTCCCAAGGAGTCGCGTTTCCTTTTATAGTAGTGTCCGGTGAAAGGTCTTCTTTGCCTCATGGCGTGCCGACTGACAGGAAACTTGAGCCAGGAGATTTTGTTACCTTCGATTTTGGGGCGCGTTGTAACGGGTATTGCTCTGACATGACCAGGACGGCCGCGGTTGGCCCTGTAACTGATAAGCACCGGGAAATTTACGATACGGTTTTAAAGGCACAATTGGCGGCGTTGGATGTAATCCGGCCGGGAATTGTGGCAAAAGAAGTTGATCTTGCCGGAAGAAGGGTTATTGAAGAAGCAGGTTACGGCGATTACTTTGGCCATGGGATTGGGCACGGAGTAGGATTAAATGTACACGAAAGGCCATCTGTTGGCAAAACATCAGAAACAGTCTTGCAACCGGGAATGGTAATAACGGTTGAACCGGGAATATATATCCCCGGGTTCGGCGGCGTTAGAATTGAAGATCTGGTACTGGTTACCGAAGGCGGTAAAAGCAACTTGACTGCGAGTGAAAAGCAACTCATAGTGGTCTAGGAAGGTTTCCAATTAAGTCTTACTAAAAGCGGGGGAGTTACAATGATATCGACAAACGACTTCCGCACAGGAGTTACTATCGAGATTGACGGGCAACCGTGGGTGGTTGTTGATTTTCAGCATGTTAAACCAGGCAAAGGTTCTGCTTTCGTCAGAACCAAGATTAAGAATGTGATAACCGGAGCGGTTCTGGAAAAGACTTTCAATGCCGGAGAGAGGGTACCAAGAGCTCATGTTGAGCAGCGTGAGGTTCAGTATCTCTATGGTGTAGACGATCAATACGTCTTTATGGATGTCACAACGTTCGAGCAAACCACTGTAATGAAAGACACAATCGGAGATGGAGTGTTATATCTTAAAGAGAACATGAATGTGTACATGATGGTTTATGAAGGGCGTGTCATCGGCATTGAATTGCCTAATTTTGTTGAACTTGAAGTTACCCAGACTGATCCGGGTTTTAAAGGAGATACTGCTACCGGTGGTACGAAACCTGCCACGCTGGAGACAGGAGCGGAGGTTAAGGTGCCGCTTTTTATCAACAGGGGTGACGTACTAAAAATAGATACAAGAACCGGAGAGTATATTGAAAGAGTTTCCAGCTAAACTATATAGGCAAAGGAGGTA
>CAZXLH010000023.1:0-35062 GCA_964641455.1 uncultured Eubacteriales bacterium
TAACCGGGGAGCAACCTGCAAAGAAGCCACTGAAAGATGTGACTTTCGGGAAGGTGCAGGTGTGATGAGCCGGAAGCCAGGAGACCTGCCTGAGTGTGCACGTTACCTGACTTCGAGCGAGAGGAGGGGGCGTTTTTGTATGCACGAAAACTTCCCCGGCCGTGTGCCGGGATTTTTTATGACAGGGTGAGTTTGATGGATTTCCAGAACTCATATTTTGTTGGTGCAGTTTGTTGGCGCAGTTAGATACACTGTACGTTTAGGCCTGACTGAAATAGGAGGTAGATACAGTTGACTTCCACAAAAACATTTGGAAATACGGTTCGAAACATAACGAAAAAGGGTATGGTTTTTGCAATAGCCCTGGTACTCGTTGTTGGTTCTGCCGGAATAATCCTAACCGGCTGTGCTTCACGCCCTGCCAGTTTCACTGACGGCGTTGGCAGAACGTTTGAACTCAAGCAAACTCCTGAGAAAATAATATCCCTTTCCCCGGCGCATACTGAGATCCTCTTCGCCCTGGGATTAGGCGATAAGGTTGGCGGCGTAAGCAATTGGTGCAATAAGCCGGAAGAGGCCCTGGAAAAAGAGAAAGTAGGCGATGCATTTAGCCTGAACAAGGAAAAACTGGTTGCTTTAAAGCCAGATATAGTGTTTCTTCCGGGGACAAAAGATTCTCAGCAAGTAAAGGAAATTGAAGATCTACAAATCCCAGTGTATGTTTCAAATCCTTCAAGTGTTGCAGAAGTACTCGAAGATATAGAGAGGGTTGCGGCTGTAACAGGAGTTGAGAAGCAGGGCAAGGAACTTTCTGAAAAACTGGAACAAGAACTTAGCAAACTTTCTGAGACCCTAGAGAAGCAAACCGGGCCGAAGCCAAGAGTCCTGGTAGTGTTGGATCAAGAACTTTGGACTGTAGGGCCAGGTTCATTTATGGATGACGTACTTGGCCGGGCAGGAGGAGAAAACATCATCGAAGATGTTGAGATGCAGTATCTCCAGGTAAGCATGGAAGAAGTGCTAACTGAAGATCCTGATGTAATTTTGGTGACTATTCCTGAGGAGCAAATTGCTGCATTGAAATCTCGTCCGGGTTGGGCAGATTTACGTGCTGTTAATGAGGAACGGGTTTACTTTATAGACGGTGATTTAACCAGCAGGCCCGGGCCTTCAATTATGGAAGGCATAAAGGAAATTGCCCGGTATCTGTACCCCGGTTCAGTAAGCGGGGAATAGACAAGCAAACAACAAAGCAAGAGATTTGGAGAACAGAGTAAATAGGCGAAAGGCCGAAGCAGCTTTTAAAGAGCATGCAAAGGGAGGGTCCGGGAGTGCAAGGTATCCAGGGGAGGAGTCCGGGGAAGCTAAGGCCATGGTTTATTATTGGTTCGCTGATTTTGTTTTTTGCCAGCGTGTGTCTTGGATTATCCCTGGGAAGTGTATCAATTCCTCTTGAGGATGTTATAGGGGCGCTAATATCAGGCCCTGGCGCTGAAGGAATTGATGCCGGCACCGGACAGACCATTCTTTGGACCCTCAGATTTCCAAGGGTGCTTTTGGCTTTTATTGAAGGTGCGTCCCTCGGTGTTGCAGGTGCTTCCATGCAAGGGCTTTTTAGGAATCCTATGGCAGATCCTTATGTACTGGGAGTGTCATCAGGTGCGTCTCTAGGGGCTGTTTTGGGCATAGTGTTTGGGTTTGGGAGGGCTTTAGGGCTATGGGCCCTTCCGGTGCTTGCATTTATGGGAGCGTTTTTGTCGACGGGTATTGTGTATGTCCTCTCGACAAAAGAGGGACACACAGATACTTGGACCCTGCTTCTATCCGGCATTGCCGTGTCCAGCCTCATTTCGGCTGTAATCGCTTTTCTAATGGTATTCTTCAGGCAGCGGGTAGAGGAAATAGTGTTTTGGACCATGGGAGGCCTTGCACGGGCATCCTGGAAAGCAGTGGCGTCTGCTGTACCGTATGCCACTATAGGTATTGGGATTTTGTGGTTTCAATCCAGAGCGCTCAATGCCTTTGCGTTTGGCGAAGAAGCTGCATTTCACATGGGAGTACCTGTTGAAACGGTAAAACGGCGTATTCTTTGGGCAAGTTCACTTACAACAGCCAGCTGCGTTGCTTTTACCGGGCCAATCGGGTTTATTGGCCTGATAGTTCCACATATAGTTAGAATTCTGATAGGCCCTGACCACCGCTGGCTCATACCTGTATCGGCGCTGGTTGGCGGAAACGTACTCATATTGGCAGATCTTATGGCCCGCACAGTGGTTCCTCCGCTGGAAATCCCTGTAGGCGTAATAACGTCCTTATTTGGAGCTCCGTTTTTTCTGTATCTTCTGGCCAAAGCTCGAAAGAAGGGGATGTAAGAGATGCAGATAAACCCGGACATAGCGCTAACGAACATAACATTTGCATACGGTGCCCAACCTATTCTTAATGACATAAGCCTTGAGATTCCCCAGGGTACTTTTGCAGCTCTTTTAGGCCCTAACGGTGCAGGAAAAAGCACCCTTTTTAAAATCATTTCAGGATATTTCAAACCACAACAAGGTGAGGTTCTTGTTTGCAACAAGAAAGTCCATTCTCTGGGAGACAAACAAAGGAGCCGCATTGTGACTTATCTGGCGCCTGACAGCCGTTCATCGTTTGAGTTTACCGTAGAAGAAGCGGTAATGATGGGAAGGCTTCCATATTCAAATTCTGTCATATCTGAGTCTCCCAGTGACAGGCAGGCAGCAGAAGAAGCTATGCTGTTGACCCAGATAATTCATTTACGCAACCGAACTGTAACGTCTCTTTCGTCTGGAGAGCGGCAAAGAGTTCAGATAGCAAGAGCTATTTGCCAGGATCCGGCTGTTTTCTTGCTTGATGAACCTACAGCTCACCTCGATATGTCGTTTGAATTAGAACTTATGGGATTGGTAAAGAATCTGGTTCGGGAGCAAAACCGGACGGTATTTGCTATCTTCCACGATGTAAACCTGGCCTTGAGGTATGCTTCTGTTCTTTTGTTCATGAAAGAAGGTAAATTGCTCCACTCTGTTGGCCCAGACGAGATGTCGCCGGAGATTATTCAAGAGGTATACGGGGTTAATTCTCATATATTGGAGGACGCCGCCAACAGTGTCCGCTGCGTTGTGCCTTATTCAACGGTCGCCAGGTAGCGCAACAACAACTGCTTATCAAGAATGCATGTCGATGGTACGTTGATAGCAGCCTACTTATGGTTATGAGCCACTTTTCCCGTCACGGTGGCATTTCCAGGTTGGTTTAAGCAGAGGCGGAATGCCGGCTTTCCGGGTCTAAATATGTCAATGCAAAATATCTTTGTGAAAGGGATGCTTTGTCATAGCGTGAGTTATAGCGTGATTTCATTATGGGAAGCATGTCAATGCAGGTTTTTGCTTGAAACCGTCTTAAGCAGAGCCCGGAGTACACGGCAAAATGTAGGCAAGGGGGATACATAGTAGGGTGAATATCGGAACAGGCGGAGGCGGACTAAATAAGGAGCAGGCAGGCACGCCGAAAGCAGGCAAGAGCAAGAACGTTTGAATCAAAATACGTAAAGTTTCTTGTTGCCTTCTTGTGTTTGGTTGCGGTTATCCAGGGGCTTTTACGTTTTGATTCGATGCGAAAAATATTGAATGAGTCGGTTTGGCTTGAAGGCGAACCTTTGGTCAGAGCGGTCACCGGGCTTAAACAGCCTTTTTATACGTGGATAGAGTGGCCGCCTGCACAAGGGGCAAGCCCAGGCCAGGTTGGGATTCTTTGCCTTAAATTCATCGGCAAACCAAATAAAAATGTGTGGGTTTTGATTAATGGACAAGTGGCTAAAAGAGCTGTTGTAGAAGATGGTGTAGTGATGTGCAAAGATGGAGACCTGATAGAGATAGTTGCAGAAAAGGGGCAGGCCAATGTAGTTGTATCCGCTGTTAGCCGCAATGTTTTGCTGCCTGAGGCCGGAACCTGGGTCAAAGGAGAAGGAATTCTGTTATTGGGCCGGGTAAAACTTGCGAAACCCTGATATAATTTTGTTCCGAAAGGTGTTGTCACTGATGGAACATTGTCAGCGGTATAATAGTCAACCCGTAACAGCAAAGAAATTGAGAATAGCCATAGATGGCCCGGCAGGGGCAGGCAAGAGCACTGTAGCCCGTAAGGTAGCCGCGAGTCTTGGATACACCTACCTCGATACAGGAGCTATGTATCGTGCTTTGGCAGTCCTGGCCCTGGATCGAAAAATACCTCTTGATGATCCTCAAACTTTGGGAGAAATGGCCTCGTCAGTACATATGGATGTTTGCGAAGACAATGGTGTTTTCAGGGTTTGGCTTGACGGACAAGAAGTTACCCATAGGCTTAGGACCCTGGAAACTGATAGGGCAGTGAAACTCATATCCATGGCTGAACCGGTGAGGCGGGTTCTGGTAAACATGCAACGTAGGATTGCCGGCCGCGGAGGAGTGGTTATGGAAGGGAGAGACATTACCAGCGTTGTGATGCCCGATGCGGAAATCAAAGTATTTCTAACTGCTGACGTTGTTGAGAGGGCCAGACGAAGATGGCAGGAGATTAGCAATAAAGGAGTTACCATGTCTTTTGACGAAGTATTGTCAGAGATAAAGGCCCGGGATGCTAAAGATCTTGAGAGGGATTGGGGAAAACTGGTTAAAGTTGATAGCGCAGTACTAATCGATAGCACTCAAATGAGCATTGAGGAAGTATGCCGGGCAGTGATCGAACTTTGTGAGGCGAAGCAATCGTGCTCTACAAGTCGCTTAGATGGATAGTAAACATAGTCATCAAATTATTGTTTGACATAAGAGTAGAGGGAATCGAGCAGGTTCCCTTTGAAGGGCCTTTAGTGATTTGTGCAAATCATATTTCTTGGTTGGATCCAATAGTCGTTGCTTGTATCGTACCACGGCCAATTCATTTCATGGCTAAAAATGAGCTCTTTGAGAACAAGTTTATGGCATGGTTGCTAACCAAACTACACGCGTTTCCTGTGAAGAGAAAAAAAGCAGACGTGGGTGCTATACGGAGGGGATTGACGGTCTTAAACAACGGCGAGGTTATAGGAATCTTCCCAGAAGGAACCAGGCAAAAAACACCTGATAAATTGGGTGAAGCTCACGGTGGGGCAGCACTTTTGGCGATTAAGACAGAGGCCTGTGTTTTACCCATTGCCATAAGAGGCAAATATGGTTTCAGGAGCACTGTGAGGATTGCCTGTGGCCGTCCCTTTGTAATTACTGCGACTACCGGTAAATTATCTGCCGACGTTAAGCAAGGCTCAGCGCAAGTAATGAAATCAATAAAGGATTTGTGGGAAAGTTTAATTCCCAATGAGGCCGCATGATTGAAATCAAGTTATCAAGGCGCAAAGGCTATTGTTTCGGGGTAAAACGGGCTATTAAAATGGTTGAGCAAGCTTTGCAGGAAGGCCCTTTCCCAATATGGACATTGGGCCCAATTATCCACAATCCTGTGGTAATTGACGAGTTAAGTCGAATGGGTGTAAAAATAGCCGGCGATGTGTCTCAGGTATCCTCTGGAACCGTTATTCTACGGACTCACGGAACTACAGTAGAAGAAAGAAAACGGCTCAGCCCCAAAATCCAGCGTGTTATTGATGCCACTTGTCCATTTGTGGCCAAGGCCCAGAAAAAGGCCGGCGAGCATTTGTCTGCCGGAAGGAGAGTGCTTATCGTAGGCGACAGGCATCATCCTGAAGTAAAAGCAATTCTATCTTATTCCGGCCCTGGCGCAATATGTGTAAAACATCCGTCAGAGCTTGATTACATACCCATCGAAGAGATAGGAGGTAATATTGGGTTAGTAGCTCAAACAACATCCAAGAAGGAAGATGTTGAGCAAGTATTAAAAATTTTGAAGAAAAAAGGTATTTCAGTTGATCTATCGAATACTATCTGCACGGCTACAGAAGAAAGACAACAGGCTACCAGAGAGTTGGTTGAACAATGTGAACTTGTTCTTGTGGTTGGTGGAAGGACAAGCGCCAATACACGTCAACTTCTGAGAATAGCCAGAGGTTGTGGCGCAGAAGCTTATTTAGTGGAGTCGGCAGAAGATGTGTTACCCAATTGGATTAGAGGTAAACACATTGTAGGCGTAACTGCAGGAGCGTCTACTCCCGACCGGGTTATAAAGGAGGTTGTAGGCAAGGTGGAAGAATTGGAAAAGACCAATTTGGAGCAAGAACCAGAGGAACTACAAGAGGAGCATGAAAAGAAACAAGGTGAGGTTTCACCGTCTGAGAACCAGGAGCAGGAGCAAGTTACTCCTACCGAGTCAGATGTTCCCGAAGAGGAAGAAAAAACTGCAGAACAACTTTATGACGAAACCTTAATGACCCTACGCGAAGGAGATATCGTAAAAGGAAAGGTTATGTCTGTAGATGAGAACGGAGCATTAGTGGACGTAGGGTATAAGACCGAAGGAGTTATTTCTGCTCATGAACTGGAGCGCCGTGGCGCTTTAGGTTCTGAAGAACTTTCTCCAGGGGACGAAATAATGGTCTATGTTCTTAATGTAGATTCCGGTGAAGGAAGCCTGCGACTCTCCAAGAGGAAAGCTGATGAGGAAGTAGCATGGAAAAGTCTTGAACAAGCATATCGAGAGCAAGAAATTGTTGAGGCGCCGGTTGCACATGAAGTAAAAGGTGGGCTGGTAGTAGATGTAGGGGTTAGAGGTTTCGTGCCCGCGTCACAAGTTGAACGTGGTTACGTGAACGACCTTTCAAAGTACGTTGGCAAGACCTTGAGAATGAAAGTTCTTGAACTGGATAGGTCCAAGAACCGGTTGATTTTGTCCCAGAGAGTTGTTCTGGAAGAAGAACATGAAAGGCTTTGCCGGGAAACCTGGGATACAATTGCCGAAGGCCAGGTAAGAACAGGTGTTGTAAAGGGAATAACCGATTTTGGAGTATTTGTCGACTTAGGTGGAGTTGACGGCCTCTTGCACATATCAGAACTATCGTGGGGAAGAGTTAATCATCCATCTGAGGTAGCTCATGAAGGCCAGGAACTGGAAGTCAAGGTTTTGAGAGTCGACAAGGAAAGAGGCAGGATCTCTTTAGGGCGAAAGCAAGTTCTTCCTGATCCTTGGGACGATGTAGAAGAAAAATATCCTGTAGGTACAGTTATCAAGGGTAAAGTAACCCGTACCGCGCCTTTTGGTGCATTTGTTCAAGTAGAACACGGTGTGGAAGGGCTTGTTCACATATCTGAAATTTCTCAACAGCATATTGCCAGACCGGAAGATGTGGTCAATTCAGGTGACGAAGTGATTGTTAAAGTTCTTCGAACCAGGCCTGATGAGCGCAAAATTAGCCTTAGTATGAGGCAAGCGGATCAGACACTCTTGGAGAGTACGGCGTTTGACGAGGATGCTGAGGAGTCGCTGCCTGAAGCAACCGAATCGAAGTTGCCTGAGCAGGATGCCGAGCAAACTGAGGCTTCCAAAAAAGATGAAGAAGATTCTGTAGAAGCGGAAAAGCCTGAGGAACCTGCTGAGGAAGCAGAGAAGCCTGAGGAACCTGCTGAGGAAGCAGAAAAGCCTGAGGAGTCGTAAAATATAGTCAGTTTTGGAATCGAACTATTTGAGTAGCCAATGTTTGATCTGACTAATGATGAAAGGTTCTCAAGCCAAACTCGCAGGTCACATGAGAGTGTGGCAACCTGCGAGTTTGTTATTTTGCTCAAATAACCACACTGTTGCTTTGTTCAATCTGCAAACTCTGCATCAAGTAATTATATTACTGTGATCATCTGCCTGGGTGTTACACTTAGGCTTCTCCTACTTGGTATTTTCCTCTTTATCGAATAATCCACGAAAACTTCTGGAAACCATAGTGATTAGAGACGGTAAGGAGGGAATTCTTGTGGGACTACCCATTGGAGTAATTCTTTTGGTTATTATCGCCATTCTGATCTTCTTTGGGATTTTGCATAGGGTACTGGATAGGATGCGATTATCTGATAGGGCAGCGTTGGCAATTATTGTTGCAATGGCTGCAGGAACCTTTTTTGATGTTACTCTTTTACAAACTCCGGTTACTGTAAAAATAAATATAGGCGGCGGGGTAATTCCAATCATTGTTGCTATATGGTTGATTGTCACTGCTGACGAAGCAACTGAAAAAACCAGGAGTGTGCTTGCGGCTCTGGTAACAGGGGGTGTGGTTTGGGGCTTATCAAAAATTTTGACTCCTGATGAGCAATTGATGCGGGTATCTCCCATGCTGGTCTATGGGCTTGCTGCCGGTATTATTGCTGCTTTGTCAGGCAGGTCCAGGCGTGCAGCATTTGTAGGAGGGCTTGGGGGCATAGTTATTGCAGATATATTTCATTGGATTGAACTTGCTGTCACCGGCGTTCCGGGAACTGTGTTTTTTGGAGGGGCAGGCGCCTTTGACAGTTCGGTTATTAGTGCCGTCTTGGCAGTAGGGCTTATTGAGATTGTAGGAGAAGCCAGGGAAAAGGCCGTTAAAGCTCCTGGAGGTGACAAGAGCCATGAGGATTAGCAGAAAAGCCGCAGTTTGGGCAGTCTTGCTTGTTATTGCAGCCGGTGGAGGTATTATATATCTTTATGAGTCACTTAAGCCTGCGAGTTCAGAAGTTGTGATGGGGCATACTGAGCGAGGCGACAGTTATTTTACAGTTGTCGATGAAGCCGGGAAAACAATATTCACCACAGGCCACATGGTAGTCGTAGGCGACGAGTATATTGACGAAGATGATTCTAAGTACGCAGTGATAAATGTATCAGATGATGTGGCTACTGTACGGATGGTAGGGAAAATGGAACTGTTGCCTCCTTTGATACCTGCACCGTTTTTGGGGGCAGCAGCCACAGACGGAGCAATAGGAATTTATCATACTCACTCTGCTGAGTCGTATGTACCTTCTGACGGAACTGAGTCAATTCCAGGAGGAGGAGGCGTTATGAAGGTGGGTTCCGCTCTGGCTGAACAATTCAAGAAACTCGGTATAAATGCCATACATGATACAACATCACACGATCCAAATGATGCCCGGGCGTATGACAGGTCCAGAAGAACTGCTGCCAGCCTACTTAAAAAGCAGAAGCCGCTTGCTTTGTTCGATGTTCATCGTGATGCAGGCCCCAAAGAACCTTATGTTAAGGAGATCAATGGTAGAGAAGTCGCAAAATGCATGATTGTGATTGGCCGGCAAAATCCGAAGATGCAATCAAACCTGGAATTTGCAAGGCGGCTTAAAGATGAGGCTAACAGCAAATACCCTGGACTTATCAAGGGTATTTTTATGGGCAATGCAGATTTTAACCAAGATCTTTTTGATAGGGCGCTGTTGCTCGAAATGGGTACAGAGAAGATTAGCCGAGAAGCAGCAGAGAGGGGTGCAACCCTCATTGCAAGCGTTGTTCCAAACGTTTTGCCGGCCACCGGGCCTGGAGTTGGGCCTCAAAGCCGTGGTGCAGGAAGAACTATTGGTTGGTTGCTTGGTATTACCGTAGCGGGTATTTTTGTGTATCTGTGGATTTCTACCGGTAGTTGGGATGAAATGAAGGCGAAATTGCTTGGGTGGTTTGGCACAGGAGGAATTAGAATAGGCAGCGTAGATCCAGGTGGCAACGGCGGTACCGGTGGAGACGCAGAATCTGGCTCTTCGGGCCCGGATGAGGAAGGCGGACGGCATTAGGTGCCTCATGGTACGTCGATTGGCCTGGGGTTGTTGCTTGGGGTGCTGGCAAGGATATTTTTGCTCCGGTCTGATTACCGCCAGTACCCTACTTATCCTCATGGCTATACATCTCATTTATTTCTTGGAATTATTGCTGCCTTGGTAGGGGCAGTATCCATTCCGGCTTTAATTGAAAAAGAGTGGACGGCGGTCACATTTTTTGTTCTTGTTGCCCAGCAATTTAGGGACATTCGCAGCATGGAAAGAGATTCACTAAAAGCTTTGGAGGATACTGAACTTGTAAAGAGGGGAGCAGATTACATTGAGAATATTGCAAGGGTATTTGAAACCAGATACTACATTGTCATTGCCGTTGCAGCGTTTACAGCTTACGGCGTTGAATATGGATCAGTGCTTTTAGGCTTCATACTTGGGGCAATAGCTTTTGGGTTAAGTATTTTGCTGGCCAGGGCCGAGCCACTGTATTATTCGGTACATACAGAGGTTGCGCCTCTGAATTTTAAGGGTGCAGCCTTGTATATTGGTGACATCTACATAATGAACGTAGGGCTGAAACAATCTCGCGAATATATATTCAAACATGGGTTAGGTGCGATTATTACACCCAAAACAGAGACTGCAAGGGATACCCTTGCGAGCCTGGGCCAAAGGCAGGCCGTACTTCACGATGTAGCGGGAATTTTAGGGGTAAAAAAAGATCTGGATACGCCGGAATACACACCTGTTGCCAGGAGGCATATCCAAACAGGGCGTGTAGGTGTGTATTTAGTACCTGAAGAATACGACAGTGAACTGCTCATAATGATAATTGGCCATACCCCGGTGCTTGAGTCTTCCCGGGGCAGGACATTGCGGCGTTAAGTTTTTAATTAGAGCACTTGTTAGAGTGGTGAAATCCCTTGGAAATCGTAATCCAAAAAGCAATTTTATGCGCTGTTGTAAATGACTTTTCAAAAGTTCGGGATATCCCTGCGTTCATAGCGACAGACGAAAATACTCGCCAGGAAAAAGCCATGCTTCTTTCCCGAATTCTCCAGGGCGCAGTCCATGACATAGGTGACGGTGTTCTCATCGTGGTTAAACATTAATGCAGGAAAAGCCAACTGTGCTAATCGCCAAGGCAAAAGATGTAATTTTAAAAGCTGCTCGCCAAGCAGGGATAATGCCTTGCGAAATTACATGGGGGAGCAAAGGTTACGCAGGGCGGTGTGGAACGGTGTTCCTTATTTGGGGTGTTGACCCATCACCTCTTGCTCAACGGGCCATAGGTGACATGATTCGGCTGTATTTCTACAAACCGCACAAGGAACCAGGGATATTCTACGTTTGCTACGCAGGAACCCACACTTCGGTTGTTGCTTCCATGCTGCATTTGGGCAATATTTGTGTCGAAGACATACAAAGCCAAGGCCCTAAAGCGCTGCTTCGCATACCATATTTCGATAGGCGGACAACGTTTGATATTGGGGTACCTGTTTGTATGGGTAAGGATGTGAACGGGGCTTACGTATATGCTTTGGGAACAGGTTGGCTTAGCCGTACGCTTGAACTATGCTTATGCGATCTGATTGAGTTAATGCATCCAAATGCAAGGGCGTGTTTGTGTAGCGTGAGAGGGGTTCTGGACTTTCAAGCCAGGGTTGGGGGATTCTTGTCACGTAGATTAAGCCTTGTTTCTCCTGGGCGCCAAATTGTATCCCATGCTTTATCAAAAAAGGTACCTGTGCTGTATCAGGCAACCCGTTATTGCCTTGACCTCTCCTTCAAGTGGAAGGATAATGGGAATCACACTGAAGGGGAGGTTGTTTGGATTGACGGGTCAAGGCAGGGGAGGGCTGGTTTGTCAGGTTGAACCAGGAAGTTTGGCTCAATATCTTGAAATCAAACCTGGAGACAGAATAGTTTCAGTCAATAATCGAATTCTCAGAGATGAAATTGATTTTAGGTTTTACAGTGCATCGGAAAACATAATTCTTGATGTACTGAAAAAGGGTGGAGAGAAGCAAAGGTTTGAGATAGAAAAGGATCCAGACGACCTGATGGGGGTAACTTTTGACAATCCGATTTTTGATAGGATAAGAACATGCAGAAACAACTGCTGTTTTTGTTTCATTTCCCAGCTTCCCCATGGGTTACGCAAGAGCCTTTATTTGCGAGATGATGACTTTCGCCTATCGTTTCTTTTCGGGAATTTTATATCCCTTACCAATCTAACTCATGAGGATTGGCAGCGCATTGATGAGCAAAGGCTATCTCCTCTTAGGGTATCTCTTCACATATCCGACCCTGGCGCCAGGGCCCGGTTAATGGGCAATCCAGAGGCTGCCCGGGCGATGGATCAATTGAAAAAGTTTAGGCGGATAGGTATTTCCGTACACATTCAGATTGTGCTTCTAAAAGGGGTAAATGATGGGGAAAAACTGATTTCTACCCTTAAAGGCTTGGAATCGCTTGGCGACACCGTTCTTTCAGTGGGTGTAGTGCCTGCAGTATATACCCGATACAGAAAGGCATTGCCGTCTCCCTGCGGAGATCCAACATGGGCCCGGGAAGTTCTTTCTGTTATTGAGGGGTATGCCCGCAAAATGTACGAAAAGCGTGGAGTATATTGGGTTTACGGAGCAGATGAATTTTACTTCCTCTCAGGTAAGCAATTCCCTGATTACGAATTTTACGACGAATTTCCTCAATACGAAAACGGCATTGGAATGGTGGCGGATTTCAGAGAGGCGGCAAAAGCGGCTAAAACCCGGTTGAAACACTGTTATGAGGCATCTTCGAAGGCAGGGAATTTTGGCGAGCCTGCGGCCAATAAGGCGTACAGGGGCAAAATACTGGCAGTAACCGGACGTATGGCTTATCCTGAACTTATGCATGCAGTTAAAAGTTTCGGCCTGGAAGGCAGGATTTCAGTTGTCCAGGTGAGAAACCGTTTCTTTGGAGATACGGTTACGTGCGCAGGTTTACTCACAGGCCAGGATATGCTGAAAACTATACTTGAACTCAAAAAAGCAGAGAAATACGAATGTATCTTGATTCCGTCATTTTCTGTGTTTGAAGGTAAGTTTCTGGACGACATGACTGTAAATCAAATGAGCAACGAGCTAAAAATTTCTGTCAAGGTGGTAAAACCTTCTCCCGACAGCCTGATAGACGCAGTTTTGGAATCCGAGGGGGATTGAATATGGGTTATGTAGTAGCTATTGTAGGCCGGCCCAATGTAGGCAAGTCAGCCCTATTTAACAGAATAGCAGGTGCCAATGCATCAATAGTACATAGGCAAAGCGGTGTTACCCGAGACAGGCTTTATGCCCAATGTAGTTGGCAAGGATATGATTTTGCCCTGCTTGATACAGGCGGGTTTGACTTATCTTCTTCAAGCGAGTTGGCCCGTGCCATTAGAGTTCAGATTGAACAAGCCATGGAAGAGGCAGATTTGCTTATTTTTGTGGTAGACGCCAGAGCAGGAATTTTGCCTGAAGACTTAGAAATAGCAAGTATCCTGAGAAGGACCAGAAAACCGGTTTTGGTTTCACCGAATAAATGTGATGCACCTGGCCACGAACATAAGGCGCTTGAGTTTTATTCTTTTGGTTTCGCGGAAGTGTTTCCGGTTTCGGCGGCTCATGGGCTTGGAATCGGCGATTTACTCGATCAGATTATTGAATTCAAAAAACGAGACGAGTCTGGAATTGAGAGGTTAGGCCGGCAACCAAGTGAAATTCCGCCTGCAATTAGGGTCGCTATAGTGGGAAAACCAAACGTAGGCAAGTCGTCGTTGGTTAACAGGCTTATCGGCCAGGAAAGGATGACTGTATCGACGATTCCCGGCACAACTGTAGATGCTGTAGATACGAAAATTTCTTACAACAACACGGATATTGTTCTTGTGGATACAGCCGGGTTAAGGCGGCCGGCCAGGATCGATGAAAAGCTTGAAGAGTTAGCAGTTGTGCGGGCTTTGAATGCAGTCAAACGGTGCGATATAGCGGTTTTGGTATTAGATGGAACCGAGCCTGCAACGGCTCAAGATCGCAGAATTGCCGGATATATCAGGCGTAACCAGAAGGCTTCCATAATCGTGGCCAACAAAGTGGATCTAGGGCTTTTTAGGAACATGACTCATGAGGAGTTTACCGGTTTGGCTTTGTACGGATGTAGGCCTATTAGGTACTCTAATGTGCTGTTTATTTCGTGTGTTACAGGCAAAGGCATGAATACGGTTTTGCCTGAGGTTGTTTGGACTTATCAGGAATATAACAAGCGAATTGAGACATCACTTCTAAATCAAGTAGTAGCGCAGATTACTGATTTCAGTCCGCCACCCAGAGAAGCCAGAGTGTTTTATAGTACACAAGTAGAGACGCAACCGCCCAAGATGATATTTTTCGTTAAGGATCCTTCCAAAATGCCTGATTCCTATGTTAGATACCTGGAATCTGAAATCAGAAGGCGGTTTGGTTTCCGGGGAGTGCCAATCATAATGGAGTTTCGCCCACAAAGGAAAAGAGGAAGTTGAAATGACAATTGATTGGATTAGGTTTTCAATCATGTGCCTGGTTGGGTATTTGCTGGGCTCTATTCCCTCAGGAGTAGTAATTTCCAGGTTTGCAGGTATAGATAATATAATGTCTTATGGGAGCGGAAACACAGGAGCCACCAATGTGTTCAGAGTCTTAGGGCCGAAGTATGCCATTTGCGTTTTGCTCATGGATATACTAAAGGGGTTTGTGTCTGCTTATCTTGGGTTGAAGTATCTGAATATGGGTAACGTGGGCCCATTTGCAGTAGGTTTTTGCGCTATAGCCGGGCACAACTGGTCGGTGTTCCTTAAGTTCAAAGGAGGCAAAGGAGTCGCCACTACAGCAGGTGTAGCGCTGGTGGTGTTACCCAAGATTTTGGCAGTAAGTTTTGTTGTATTTGTGATAACCGTGGCCATAACCAGGTACGTTTCTTTGGGCAGTTTGTTAAGTGTTTGGGCAGGTTTTGCTTATTCACTGTTCCCCGAGTTTAACGGGCCGGCCAGATTGGCTGTTTTCTTGTTGGCAGCTACAGTTACATACAGGCACAGATCGAATATCCAAAGGCTTATTTCAGGAACAGAATTGAAATTGGGAGAGAAAGGAGAAAAAATCACCAATTGAAAAACAGAACAAGCAAAGCGTGTATCATCGGAGCAGGTTCTTGGGCTTCGGCATTGGCTGTGGTTCTAGCCGATAATGGGTACAAGGTAACTTTGTGGGCCAGAAACGGCAGCACTGTTGACTACTTCGAAGCACATCGATGCATGCCCAGGTTATCGGGAATAACACTTCCTTTAGGCATTACTGCTACCACAGATGTAAACCAGGCCTTACAAGGTGCGTCTTTGGTTGTACTTGCAATTCCTTCGTTGGCTGTAAACTCAGTGGCTCAAAATATTGCACATAAATTTCCACGTGAAGCGCTTCTTGTTACTGCGACCAAGGGGTTTGACAACGAGACGTTAAAAAGGCCTTCTCAAGTATGGATTGACGCGAACCCTACTCTTGAAAGCAATATTTGTGTGTTGTCAGGGCCGAATTTTGCTGCAGAAATAGCCAGAAGGCTTCCGGCAGCCACAGTTGTGGCTGCTGCGGAAGAATCAACCAGGATTTCAGTTCAGCATGCTTTCATGACGAGCTATTTTAGGGTGTATACCCATGTAGACGTTACAGGTGTTGAGATCGGTGGAGCGCTCAAGAACATAATTGCTTTGGCATGCGGCATGGCCCAGGGCATGGGTTTGGGTTACAATGCTCAGGCCGCGATAATTGCAAGAGGTATTGCCGAGATAACCAGGCTTGGCGTATCTTTAGGCGCTGAGCCGCTTACTTTTGCGGGGCTTTCAGGGCTTGGCGATTTGGTCCTAACATGTACAGGGCACCTTTCCAGGAACCGCCAGGCGGGTATAGCCGTAGGCAAGGGCGAGCCAATCAAGGAGTTTCTGAGTAGGACAAGTTATACAGTCGAAGGGCTTGAAACGGTCAAGACAGCCAAACAGTTGGCTCAAACATACAATGTTCAGATGCCCATAACCAACGTTGTCTACAGGGTTTTATATGACAATTTATCTGTACGCAGGGGGCTTTTTGAGGTGATGAACCGAGAAAGAAAGCCTGAACCTGAGGATTATTTCAAATTACGTTAGCAAGTACCAACGCATGGTCTCCGGCCGGAAGGCACGTTAACGCAAATATGTCTGTCTCACTTCAGTTCTAATTTGACTTTGTCCCTCATATCCATTTATGAATTGCCTGTTATTTGTTGCCCAGACTTCTACCGAAATTCGGAATCAAGTTACAGGGTGGCTTGGCATATAGTTATCTTGAGCGTCCTCTTAAGGAGGGAGAGTCAGGTGGAGAAGTTCGACATCTTCCGGGATATTGCAGAGCGTACAGGTGGCGATATTTACATCGGTGTAGTTGGCCCTATGCGGGTAGGGAAATCCACCTTCATCCGTCGGTTCATGGAGCTTTTCGTAATACCGAATATTACTGATTCCTACGACAGACAGCGTACTATAGACGCTGTTCCTCAAGCAGGGGCCGGTAAAACCGTGATGACTGTGGAACCCAAGTTTGTACCTGAGGAAGCGGTGCCTATCGACCTTAAGGAGAACCTCTCCCTGAATGTCAGGGTCATAGACTGTACCGGATATCCGGTAGAAGGTGCACAAGGGTACACAGAAGACGATGAAATGCGAATGGTTAGGACATTGTGGTTTGAAGACCCTATTCCGTTTACCGAGGCGGCTGAAATCGGCACAGAGAAGGTGATTTCAGACCATTCGACTATTGGTATAGTAGTCACCACTGATGGAACTATTGTTGATATACCCCGTGAAAGCTATGTAGAGCCTGAAAGGAAAGTAATACACAAACTCCAGGAGATTGGCAAACCGTTTGTGATAGTTCTAAACTCAACAGACCCTTATTCAAAGAAAGTATCGGACCTGGCCACAGATATGGAAGAAGAGTATGGAGTGCCTGTAATTCCTGCAAATTGCCTGGAACTTACCCATGATGACATTATTCTAATAATCGAGCAAGTGCTTTACGAGTTTCCGGTGACGGAAATGACTGTGCGAATCCCAAGATGGGTTCAGATGTTAAGCAGCACGCACTGGTTGAGGAGCACGGTTGAAGCCAATATCAAAGAAACGGTTAACCTGGTGAAACGAGTACGTGACATTGATTCATGTGTTATGGCCTTGGGAATATCAGATTATGTGGAAAGAATCAAGGTGGAAGGAGTTAAGATGAGTTCCGGAGTTGCCAGCCTAAGCTTAGAAGTTACCGAGGAAGCGTTTTTCAAAGTACTTAGTGAAAAAGCAGGAACAAACATGTTCGACAAAGCAGATCTGATAGGGCTCTTGAGCGAACTGTTTGTGGCGAAGAAAACTTATGACAAATACGCACTGGCTTTGCGTGAGTTGGAAGAGACAGGATATGGAATTGTTGAACCTGTTCTTGATGAGATGCAGTTCGAGGAACCGGAAATGATAAGGCAGGGCAAGAATTATGGCGTCAGGCTTTCGGCCAGGGGGCCTGTAATACACTTAATCAGAACTGAAGTAGATGCTGAAGTAAGGCCTATGATTGGTACTGAGGAGCAGGGCCTTGAATTGGTAACCTATCTGATGGAAAAATTTGAGGACGACCCAGGAAAGATTTGGTCTACCGATTTATTTGGCAAGGCATTGCAAGACATAGTCGTCGAGAGCGTATCCGGCAAAGTAGATAGGCTTCCGGAGAACGTAAAAGCCAAGATGCAGGAAACCATGGCCAGGATACTCAATGAAGGTTCAGGGGGACTTATCTGTATTATCCTGTAGTGTCAATTTACGGAAGTATGAAAGGATAGTTACTCTCTAACTGTATTGGCAGATGCCGGCTAAGGCGGAAGCGATATTGCTTCCGCCTCTTATGGTTGTGGTGATAATGTGGCCAATAATCTGTATTGACGTGTTTGGCGTCTATCAAGAAGGATTTTAGACGTACTCTTGTCGAAATCTCAACAAGATAAGTAATGTCAAAATACCAAGTGATTATTAATTAACCTTCGAAAAACAACGCAAAAGGAGCATCTGGCCATGTTCTATGATTTTGACAGAATCTATGACAGAAAAAGCACTTTGAGCAGCAAGTGGTCTGTAAAGGAAGTATTTGAGCGCGAGGATGTACTCCCTATGTGGGTGGCTGATATGGATTTTCCCGTTGCAGAGCCTATTGTAAAGGCTATTCAGGAACGTTTGGAACATCCTATTTTCGGCTATACGAGAGTAAGCCCCGGGCTTTATCAATCCATTATTGATCGGCTTTATGCTAAATTCGGATGGAAGATAGCCAAGGAATGGATAGTAATTACCCCTGGAGTTATGCCCGCGGTCAACGCAGCGGTAGTGGCGTTTGCTGATCCAGGTGACTATGTAGTGTTGCAGAGCCCTGTTTACCCACCTTTTTGGTCAGCGATATCGGATAATAATCGTGAGTTGGCAGTAAACCGTTTGAAATTTTCCAATGGCCGCCATCAAATTGATTTTGATGACCTCAAGGCGAAGTTTGAAGAACAACACGCAAAAGCCTTGATTTTGTGCAATCCTCATAATCCCGGGGGAAGGGTTTGGGCCGCTGAGGAACTTAACAAGATAGGTGAAATCGTAACCGGTTCAGGTGGAGTGGTGATTTCAGACGAAATACATTGTGAACTGGTTATGAAAGGCCACACTCATACTCCTTTCGCCTCTATGGGCAAACAATTCGAACAAAGTTCGGTTACTTGCTTTGCTCCGAGCAAGACATTTAACATTCCCGGGTTTCACACATCGGTAGCAATTATTCCCAATGAAGGAATGCGGCAGAAATTCAATAAGGCAAGAGGAAGGATTATGGGTTCTCCTAATATTCTAGGGCTAATTGCCATGGAGGCGGCGTTTAAGCACGGAGATCAATGGCTTAACCAGCTTCTTGATTACATAGAAGGTAACATTGACTATACCATGGATTATTTCAGCAAAAGGATTCCTGAAATCAAGCCTATGAGGCCTGAAGCCACTTATCTTGTTTGGTTAGATTGCCGTAATTTGGGCTTAAACGCTGAAGAATTGAGGGCTTTCTTTATTGAAGAGGCCCGTGTAGGTCTAAACGACGGTACTGCTTTTGGGCCTGAAGGAGAAGGGTTTATGCGTCTCAATGTAGGTTGCCCAAGGGCCATTCTGGAAGAGGGGCTTTCGAGAATTGAGGACGCAGTCAAGAATTTGCGGAAAGCGTAGTAACTTGTGAGGCTCAAATTAGATCACCATACTTTAAGATTTGCCGGCGTATCAATTTTTCCAGTACCGGCACTGAGTTTAGAACAGGTGCAGATAATCCAATGCCAGGGCTGAGGTCGAAGGGTTCTATACCGTAGATAATTACCTGGGCAGGGTTTCCGGAACTAAGCCGGGTGATTTCTATTGCATTGAGTATTGAGAAACCATGGGCATCCCGGCATGAGTATCTAAGCCACGGGAAGTGTTTAGCCATAGGGCCGTGTGGCTCGATTCTGTGTATGGTTCCCGGGCATGCCCCGTTTCTCACTGCATCAACGACAATGACAACATCTGCCTTTTCAATGTCTGCCAGAAAGTAGATAGGCGAACACCCCATGTCTGTTATTGCTACATTACCGGGCCAGGAACCTAAGCACAATTTCTTGATTACATGTCCGCCAAGGCCATCATCACCCATTAACGGATTTCCTACGCCTGCAACCAAGATTTTGTTTGTGATGATCTCTCGCCCCACTTTCCGGTTAATATTGCCTCACGAATTGCTT
Organism: uncultured Eubacteriales bacterium; assembly: GCA_964641455.1. Taxonomy (GTDB): domain Bacteria; phylum Bacillota; class Sulfobacillia; order Fermentithermobacillales; family Fermentithermobacillaceae; genus DTU015. The sequence continues at coordinate 19,554 of CAZXLH010000023.1, forward strand.
CTCAACCGCTTGAACCAATATATGAATCGGTTCAACTTATGTATTTGGCTTCATATAATGCTTAAAGGCTCAAGTAATTAAATCGTCTGGTTTAAGGAGAAACAAGTGGACCAACAGCAATTTGAATCACTTTGCATCAAGTCTAAACACAGCCCTGACAATGTATTGTCGAGAAAGATCTTTGAGGCGCTGTATCAGGGCAAAACAAGGTCGAGAGGCCCTGATCCCGTTAACCGCAAATTACCTGTAATATGGATCGAAACAAATGATAGCGGTGATAACAATATTTCTTTCATGAATACTACATATCCGTACTTGGACAAGGTCTTTCAGCACATGATTGACCTTTTGTACAGCAATACTTTCATGGCCGCGCAAGGCCAGGATGCCCTTGAGATCCTAAGAAGATCTGCAATACAGTACGCAGGTGAGTTCGTACTTGTAGTAGAGGGAGCCATACCTATAAGAGACAGTGGGCTATACAGTATCATTGCATACTCAGGCCATGAGCCGCTTACGGCGCTAAAAGCCGTGTCGTGGCTGGGGCCCCTTGCGAAGTATGTTGTAACCATAGGCACTTGTGCAAGTTTCGGCGGCCCTTCAGCTGCAAAGCCTAATATGGCCGGCAATGTATCTGTGAGCCAAATAGTGAGACGCGAAGTAATCAAGGTAAGCGGTTGTCCGGTAAACCCTGATTGGTTTGTGGGTACTTTAGCTCATCTGCAACTGTTTGGCGTACCCCGGTTAGACGAAGTTGGGCGTCCTGCTATGTTTTACGAATTTACAATCCATCGCCATTGCCAGCGTCGTTCATATTTTGACAGAAACGATTTTGCTGAAAACCTAGGGGACATAGAGTGCATGTTTTCACAGGGGTGTGTAGGTCCGAAGACAGGTTCGGATTGTCCTTACCGTTTGTGGGTTAACCATGTTAGCTGGCCGGTTAAGGTCAATACTCCTTGTATAGGCTGTACCAATCCAGATTTTCCCGACGGCTCAGCACCGTTTTTTACGCCTATGTCCGTGAAAAGCCAAAGGAGGGGTTAACAATGAGCCGCAAATTTGTGATGTTCAGCCCGGTTACACGGCTGAGCGGGCTTCTTTCAGTCGAAGCTATAATGGAACGCAACCTGGTTATTGAAGCAAATGTTAAAGGTACATTGTTTAGAGGGTTTGAGTGGATAATGCAAGATCGTCATATAAGGGACGCTGTTTATATGACTCAAAGGATTTGCGGCATTTGCTCTATGGCACATGGTTCATGTGCGTCGTACCTGCTTGATGAGCTGTATGACAATCAAATCAGCGACAATGCCCAACTGCTTAGAAATATAATGTATGCGTCAGATTTCCTGCAAAATCACATACGCCATTTTTATCTTTTTAGCCTGCCCGATTTTGTCAGGATGCCGGAACAGCCCCCGTTTCATGGACAGGATCTTAGCGACTTAAGGTTAAACCCCAGAGATAATGATAAACTTATGAATCATTATTTTGAAGCTATTAAGGTTGCTCAAGAATGCCACCAAATACTTACCCTGTTCGGAGGAAAAGCTCCTCACCAGCACAGTTTCCTTGAAGGCGGAGTGGCTGTAGTTCCTACAGCAGATAAGATTAACCAGGCTTTGTTTCTGGCTGATAATATCAGAAGGTTTACAAGGGGTCGGATGATGCCTGATACAGAACTTTTAGCGCGTGTATACAGGGACTACTTTTCTATAGGCGTAACTCCGGAACGTTTTTTGAGTTTCGGGCTTTTTAGGTTCGGCCCAAAGAATGAAGTTTTCTTGTGGCAAGGGGGAGTTTGGGAAGAAGGCCGGTTTAGCTCAGCGGATATAAGCCAGGTTAGTGAGACAGTCACCAGATCTTGGTTCAGGGAAGAAGGCAGGCAATATGAGGACGATAACGATTTACCATATCCGGAGGATATGCAGCCGAGTTCCAGTACGTTTCAGTCGCAGTCTAGCGGCAAATTGATTCCGGACCCTCACAAACCAGAGGGGTACTCCTGGGTAAAATCGGCCCAGTATTCAGGGAAACCGTTTGAAGTAGGGCCTCTTGCCAGAATGATAATAAATGGTTTCTATCAAGGCGGCACTTCTACTATGGACAGAATATATGCCCGTACCCTTGAGGCCTTGCTGATTGCAGATTTACTGCATGAATGGCTTTCCAGGCTTGAAATAGGCCCTGCCCCTATTGCCCAGAAAAAGCAGCCTGTAAAGGATAGGGCTGTTGCAATCACTGATGCCATGCGTGGAGCTTTGTTGCATAGTGTTGATATGGAAGACGAAACGGTTTTGGCCTATAACATTATTACGCCGACTACATGGAATTTTTCACCGAAAGACGGCAAAGGGCAGCTGGGACCGGTAGAGAATGCTTTGGTAGGCACAAGAATAAGCAGCCGTGAGAGTGTTCTGACAGTGCTTGGAAGGATAATCCGGTCTTTTGATCCCTGCCTGTCATGTGGAACTCATGTACTGGAGCGTGAATCCGGGTCATTGTCAACAATTGGGCGGATCGTATTGTGAAAGCCTGAGGCCGGAGCCAGCTATGGTTTTAGGTATTCTACCAGCCTGTTAAGAACCATTCCTGCCTTGCCGTGGATTACTGTTGAGGCTACGTTATCATAAGGTGTGGGCTCCAAGTTTATAATAGCCAGTTGCCTGGATAGGGCCGGAAGATGTGCTACCGGAGCTACCTGCAAGCTTGAGCCGACTACTAACATCAAGTCGGCTTTTTGTGCTTCTTTGATAGCTTCTCCAAAACATGATGGCATAGGGTCGCCGAAAAACACTACGTCGGGCCTAACAATGCCGCCGCAATTGCACTTGGGTGGGATCACTCCGTGTTTGACGCTTTTGTGCAAAAACTCAAAACCGGTTTGCTTATGACAATGATCACAACTTGCGGTTCGAAGATTGCCATGGATCTCCAAAACCCTCTTTGAACCTGATTCGCAGTGAAGCCCATCTATGTTTTGAGTAATAATCGTATTTACCAGCGACTCCTTCTCGAGCCATGCCAGCGCTTTGTGAGCCGGGTTAGGTTTCTTGCCTCGCATGGTTTCAAGTAGTTCCAGTCCTTTAGAATAAAAGAACTTTGGCCTGTGATAAAGAGTTTCAAGGCTCAGAAGCCTGACAGCATCCATGTTTCTCCACAGCCCTCTTGAACCCCTGAAATCAGGGACTCCACTTTCAGTTGACACTCCGGCTCCCGTCAGTACAACAGTATATTCTGCATTTTCCAATGCCTTTGCCAAGTTCTCAATGCCAGATGTCAATAAGAATTCTCCCTCCTCTTATTACGCTAATTCTTACAGCCACCTATTTTATTCTTACCTGAAATATTCTTAGGAGGCAAGTTTGGCCTCGATAGTATGCGCTTTACACCGGCCTATTGAAAGAAACAAATATCAGGTATTAGTTAGTTCATATTGGAAAAACTGATTAAAGCAGGAGTGATAAGGGAGTTTCTGGCTTGCTTGGTTGTTTCCTATGGTGTAGTATTTCTTATGTGTTCGCATGGGCAGATTGTTGCAGATAGGGAGGTTATGAAATGAAAAAGAGAATGTTAGCCATCCTGTTGATAGGAGTGTTATCGGTTTGCCTTGCCGGGTGTAAAGCGGCAAAGTGGAATGACGGCACTTTTTATGGAACAGGTAACGGACATGGTGGTCCGATCAAAGCAGAAGTAGTAATAGAGAAGGGCAAAATTACCAAAGTCGAGGCTGTTGAGCATCAAGAAACACCCGGAATTGGTGACGCTGCTCTCGGGAAAATTTCTGAGGAAGTCATCACATCCCAAACAGCTGAAGTAGATTCAGTATCTGGTGCAACAATTACCAGCCAGGGCTTTATCGAGGCTATCAATGATGCACTTTCACAAGCTGCCAAGAAGTAGAAACTTATGAAGAAACAATTGATTTTTTAACTTAGGAGGATTCAGTTAATGAAAAAAATTACTCCTATCTTTGTAGTACTTATGGCAACTGCAATATTTTTGAGCGCTTGCGGGGGCGTAACTAAGTACAACACAGATGTAGTCGTTGTAGGAGCAGGTGGAGCCGGGCTTGCTGCTGCAAACACGGCAGCAGATAACGGAGCCAAGGTTATTTTGCTCGAGAAGATGCCTTTTGCAGGTGGAGCTACTACCTTGGCTGCAGGATCGATTACCGGAACCGGAACCAGGCTTCAAGCTCAAAACGGTGTGGAAGTTTCAGCTGAAGAATTCCAGGCCGAATTGGAAAGTGAAGCAGTATATGAATACGATAAGGAACTGGTAAAGGCGCATGCGGAATACTCGGGTAAGGCAATTGATTTTATGGAGGATTTGGGAGTTGAATTCTTTCCCGAACTTGAGAAAGCCCCCTTTAGGCACAGGACAAAAGATCCGTATCAATCAAAGTTTGTTGAACTAGCATTGGAGGCTTTCAAAAGCAAGGGCGGAGAAGTGCTTTTAGACACAAAAGCTACTGAAATACTGAAAGACTCAGACGGATCGATTAAGGGTGTCACAGCCACTGATGGTAAAGGCAAAAAAATCAACATTACAGCAAAGGCTGTGATTATAGCTACAGGGGATTTTGGTGCAAATAAGGATATGTTGCCTGACGATTACAAGAACGCCCTGAACTTTGGCCCGGTATCAAGTACCGGCGATGGCATTATCATGGCCGAGGCTCTTGGAGCAGCTACTGTTAACATGGATAATGTGGCATTGTGGGGCAATGGAGTTGAATCTGCTGAAGGATTTGGTGAATACAGCTGGGGCAGGCTCCTTTGCGAATTTGGCGGAATCTATGTAAATACAGATGGTGTTAGGTTCTCTAAAGATGTGCTGAACGATGAGGAGGTCGCTGAGCTCACGTTCGAACAGGAACAGGTAGGTAAGTATGTGTGGGTAATCTTTGACCAGAAAATCAAAGATGAGCTGCATAACTTAGGTTTTCCCAGTGTAGGTTCTACGTGGGACGCTGCAAAAGAAGCTGCTGAGATTGAAGCAGGAAAAAACGTGGCAAAAGCAGATTCCATAGCCGAACTTGCAGCAAAGATTGATATTCCTGCAGATGCCTTAGAGAAAACAGTCAATAACTACAATTCGTACGTTGAGTCACAAGATGATCCTGAGTTCGGCAGAGCATCTTTTGCTAACCCCATTGCAGAAGGGCCATATTATGCAATGATCCAACGAGTAGGGATTTATCCCACAGTTGGCGGCCTTAAGATAGACGCAGATGCACGGGTGCTCGACACGAACGGCCAGCCGATTATTGGCCTATATGCAGCAGGTGATGTTACAGGCGGAGTTAGCACTAACGGCCGTGACACTTTGGTTCCTGCTATGTCATTTGGGATAATTGCAGGCGAAAACGCAGCTGAGCAAGTAAAACAGTAAGCCGGCATAGTTAGTATTACCGGTTGTCAAGCTGTTTTTGTAAGTAACGCCTCTCATTTCCGGCAAGGCTTGGGGATGAGAGGCGAATTGATCCTAAAGTAAGTACCGCTTATCATACAGTTTTCACACAGTAATGCATTATTGATTATTAGCCCCTAAACTACTTTCCGGTTTTCAATGTGTTTGACACACGTATCTACGTCATAGGAGATAGAGCAGAGGAGGTGCTTCCATGCTTTCAATGTGATGCCACCGGTTGGGAAAGCTACAGTTTCGGCTGGAACTCGTGGCTTTCAATGTGTTGTGGCTCAACGGCAGGCCTTAGAGAAGGCTTATGTGGCCGGTATGAGATATACTGTAAAAAATTGACGTACTCACTGATTGCAATTAGAATCTAATTAACATATGCACTAACATTTGCACTACTATATGCACTGAGTTTCATGAGTTTGCAATTATGAAACTCAATCTTGTTTTAAGCGGCGGAATACCAATCAGGCGAATACCCGACTGATGCGCAAAAACAATAGCTTAGGCGAACCGGTGTGTACGACAAGGGAAACCGGCTAATGTCCAGGCGGCGCTGGAATTCAATGTATGTGCAGGGTGGCTAAAGGGGGCTTAAGATGATAGTAGTAACCGGAGCATCGGGCTATCTGGGGAATAACCTGGCCAGAGCCTTGGTGAGCAGAAACTTTAATGTAAAGTGTATGGTACTTCCGGGAGAAAGCTGTTTGCCTCTAAAAGGGCTTGACGTTGCAATTGTTCAGGGAGACGTTCGTGATATAGAATCCCTGTACAGGGCATTTGATGGCGCAGACACTGTATTTCACCTGGCGTCAATAATCAGTCTTCTGCCCGGCCGAAATCAGTTACTGGAAGAGGTAAACGTAAAGGGAGCCAGAAATGTAGCGGAAGCTTGTTTGAAATGCGGAGTGAGGCGCTTAGTATATGCCAGTTCAATTCACGCTCTTGTTGAACCACCCCATGGCCACGTGATCGATGAGTTTATGCCTTGCGACCCAACCCGAATTAATATGGCCTACAGCAAGTCTAAGGCCAGGGGTACCCTTGAGGTAATGGAAGCCATAGAAAAAGGTTTGGATGGTGTAATTGTGATGCCAACCGGGCTTATTGGGCCTTACGATTTCAAGCCATCTGCGACCGGACAACTGATTATTGATTTTGCCAAAGGGAAAATTCCTGCCAGGGTTGTTGGTGGATATGACTTCGTTGATGTTAGAGACGTTGCAGAAGGCCATATCCTTGCTGCGGGCAAGGGACGTACCGGAGAAAGGTACATACTGTCAGGAGAATGGATTTCGATTGATGGCATAATGGAAGAGATATCGAAGGTAACCAAGGCACCGTTGCCACGGTGGCAAGTCCCTGTAGGTTTGGCTTCGGCTATAGCCAAGTTACTTAGTTCATACAGTATGATTACAGGTGCAAAAGTTCTTTTGAATCAGGATTCAATTTCAACGCTGAGGAGTAATTCACTCATATCATCTGAGAAAGCCCGTAGGGAACTGGGGTATACATCAAGGCCGGTACGAGAAAGTATCCGAGATACAGTAAAGTGGCTTCAAGAAGCAGGGTACATTGAACTTCCGGCACCAATCAAAAGATAAACTTTGGAGGGCCTGGGGTCAGGTGTATTCTGTTTTGGTTCGATGAAAGAAAGATATGTATGGCACTTTGAGAATATCCTCTTTGAAACAGGAATGAGCGAAATGTATGATTTTCAACCAATAGTGAGTTTGGCAGGGCGAATAGTTCAAATAGGCAGAATATGCATCAGCAGGGGCCTGGAACATATAGGCCTGAGCAGTGCTGAAGCTGACGTATTGATGTTTCTGTACCTGACGGGAGACGGTTGCAGGCAAGACGATATTGTGACAGGTATTGAAGTCAGCAAACCTGCTATCTCCAGGACTGTCAAATCTTTGGAAAACAAAGGTTATCTGATACGACAGCAAAATCCTGATGATAAGAGATCATATGTAATAAGCCTTACTGACAAAGCCGGAAAGTTTGAACCATTAATTAAGAAGCAATACATGGACTTGGTTGATGCGGCGCGTTTGGGTATTTCCGAAGAAAAAGTCAAAGAAGTAATAGAGGTAGTTAAGGATGTCGTAGATAACATGGAGAAATACCGAGTGGATAAGTTTTCTTGAACTTCTGAGGACTCAATGTGGTTTAAGCATAATGGTTGAACAGTGTTCAGAACCGGAGGAATTCAATGATTACAGGACAATTGCTTGAGCTAATATATGAGGCTGCAAGCATTCAGCGATGGAATGACCATATCAGGCCCGCTCAAGGGTTTACGGAATTGGACAAGCAGGCTCACAAAATGGTTTACGCTTATGTACTTGGTAAATTTGAGGAAGACAGTGGCGCTGTTGGGTTTAATTGGATTAAACTCATTGAGGGCGGGTTGTTTGAATTCCTACACAGAATAAAACTTACTGATCTTAAGCCGCCTGTGTTTCACAAGATTATGGAAGAGAAGGGGCCTGAGATTAACCGCTGGGTTCTGGAGCAGTATCGAGAGTCGCTTAGCCAGATAGACAGCCGGCTCTACTTGCGTTTTTCCAACTATCTTGAAAACAACGGATATAGATGCAATGAAAAACAGATTCTTAAGGCGTCACATTACCTTGCAACTCAATGGGAATTTGAGCATATCTACAGGTTGAATGCCGGCTTGTATGGGCTTGAAGGCGAGAAAGAAAGCATAGAGGGAAGGCTCAACGAGCATGGATCACTTGTAGGAGTCAAGAATCTGGCTCTAGACAAAAACATTCGCAATTTCATGGATCTTGTAGGCCAACTGCGGTTTCAGCAAAGATGGGGGCATTCGCCAAGAATACCTCAAACATCGGTTCTTGGCCACATGCTTGTAGTAGCCATAATTGCTTTTTTTGCTTCCCTGGATCTGGACGCCTGCCCTAAGCGTATATATAACAACTATTTGTGCGGGCTATTCCATGATCTTCCTGAGGTTTTAACCCGAGATATTGTCGCTCCTGTTAAGCGGTCAATTCCCGATTTGGATAAGATAATCAACAGTATTGAATCATCGTGGTTCGAGGAGCGGATATATCCATTACTACCTGATTTGTGGCACGACGAAATCAGATATTTTGTGGAAGATGAATTTGTGGATCGAATTCGGGTCAATGGGAAACGGGCTAACGTACCCATTAAGCCTGAACATAACCGGGATTCTTATGATCCACTGGATGGAACAGTGGTTAGGGCATGTGACCGGTTGGCAGCCTACACAGAAGCGTTTTTATCCATAAGGCATGGCATACGCTCAAAGCACTTGCAAGACGGGTTATCCATTTATGACCTGTACCAAGGCGACAATTATATAGTTTCCGGCGTAGACTTTGGCTCAGTGTTTTCTTACTTTAGCCCCGGCAAACTTGGGGTGGGCTGAAAATCGGGCCAGAATTATTTGCTATACTGTCGCCTATTTCCATGTTTGTCGAACCGTTTTCTTAAAGCTATTTCAGTAGGCAAAATCGGTAGACACAAGCAATCCGAACCCTATCATAGTTGCAGGAATTAGCAATATGCTTAGCAAGAATATGAAATATCACCTCCGAAATGCCTCTTGTATTACATTTGTAACATAACATAAATCTTTCGTAATACTGTATGTGTAGTATGAATTGCATTGTAGATTGGATTTGGGTGTTTCTCTGTGGCCTGGGTACTTGTGCTACTTGGGCATTAGACTTACTATACGCATGGTTCAGTTTCAAGGGTCACTTATCCTCAGTGATATGAAACCGGGTAGTTTAGATGCTCGATGGAGGTGAAGTGGCTCGTCTGCAGAGCCAGTCTGGCGGATTTTGGAGCGTTTCGGCTGTTGAATGGCTCGTCTGCAGAGCCAGTCTGGCGGATTTTGGAGCGTTTCGGCTGTTGAATGGCTCGGCTGCGGAGCCGGTCCGGTGGGTTTTGGAGCGTTTCGGCTGTTGAATGGCTCGGCTGCGGAGCCGGTCCGGTGGGTTTTGGAGGGTTTCAGCTGTTGAGTGGCTCGGCTGCAGAGCCGGTCTGGCGGGTTTTGGAGCGTTTCGGCTGTTGAGTGGCTCGGCTGCAGAGCCGGTCCGGCGGGTTTCGAGGCTTTTCAGCTGTTGAGTGGCTCGGCTGTGGAGCCAGTCCGTCGGGTTTTGGAGCGTTTTGGCTGTTGAGTGGCTCGGCTGGAGAGCCAGTCCGGCGGGTTTGAAAATTTCCGGCATGGAGTTGTCATTCGTTATTATGGAAACTCTTAGTACAGTGACATTTTCTCAAAAACACTGGAAGTTACTTTTACAATTAAGGGATATGTGAATGAACGCGAGTGGTTATAGACAAATCAGGTGGAAAAGGTTACAATAGTACCTGCATTGTGTCGGGCTGTGGCGCAGTTTGGGAGCGCGCTTGAATGGGGTTCAAGAGGCCGCAGGTTCAAATCCTGTCAGCCCGACCATGAAAAACCCTGCACAATCCCACAAAGAGGAAAAATCAGTTGGTCATCTTTTTGTCACTGAACCTCGTTTTGGCAATCTTTTGGCAATCCACGGTTGGAATCGTTGCTAAGGCCGAGGATTCTGTCCATCGCATCGGCCGCCCGTCTTTGTGCCTCCGGTATCGGCCCAATGTAGAAATCCGAAGTAGTGCCAATATCGGCATGTCGGAGCTGATTTGAGACAACTTTGATATCCGTGCCGGCGTCGATCATTATCGTGGCGGCTGTGTGGCGCTGATCGTGGAAACGTATTCGGGGTATTCCACCTTTTCCGAGTCGTTTTCTGAACTGACGTGAGAAGGAATCGGGTTTGATTGGGCTACCGTCTTCTCGAGTGAATACCAGATTAGCTGGATTCTTCCACGTTCCAGGACCACACTTTTCTTCCCAATCCTGCTTTTCCCTGGCCTGCGCAAACATTCTGGCTCGCAAGGCATTGACAGTAGCCTCCGATAGTGCAGTAGCGTTCTGGCTGTCTCTTGTCTTGGGTTCTTTGAGGAGATTTCCCTTGCTGGTTTTTACTAAAGTCTGCTTAATGGTTACGTAGCGTTCCACGAAGTTAATGTCTTGCCATCGAAGCCCAAGGATTTCCCCGCGCCTGAGACCGGCCTGAATCGCCAATAGGTAGGCGGCATAATACCTATCGTTTTTGACACTTTCTAAAAACTTAGCTGCTTGTTCAGGAGTCCAGGCAGCAGGCCTTTGTCTGGGTACCTCGGGTGGTGTAGCGGCTTCAGCCACGTTTCGAACTAAGATCCCCCATCTTACAGCCTGATTAAGAGCAATTCTGATAATGTCGTGTATATGTTTTATCGTGTTTTCTGATAGTGTTCCTTCTTGACCATCCGCTCTAGGTGCCTGCAATCTTTCATTGTAAAAATCGTCTAACATCATAGCGTTAAGGTTCTGCAGCGGTATATGCCCAAGACTAGGGACTATGTGCACCCGGCAAATGGACTCATACATGTCGTATGTGGACTGCTGCTTACGGGCATTTACATGCGGCAGCCAGCGGTCCTCTATGTATTCTCTTAGTGTGAGTTTTGTTGGTTCAACCCATGCACCCTTGTCTATCTCGGTTAAGATTTCTCTCAACCGCTTTTCGGCGTTCTTCTTGCCACGTATGGTTTCATAGTAATACTTCTTCTTGCCAGTCACCTGGTCCTTGCCTAGATAGATGGCCAAGCGGTACGAATGCTTGCCGCGGCGTTGAATGTGTCCTGCTGCCATGCTTCATCACCTAGATTCTCCTTTGATATTTACCAGTCATCTGGGTCTTGTTGTTATTCTTTTCGTTTCTTAGAGACATATCCCTTCTCGTCGCTGATAGATAACTAGATGAGGTGGCCAGCCATTGGGATGTATCCGAAAAGCTGGCCTTAAACTCAAGTCAACTTTTAAATACCTAGGATCTTTCTTTTGGCTGCCTGAAAATCCTCATTTGAAATGACTCCTCGTTCTTTTAAGGATGCGAGTTTCTCCAGTTCATCGGCAGTTGAAATGGCACCTTTTGCAGATCTGCGCAATCTTTGTCTATGTTCTTCAATTAGATCCTTAGCCTTCAAGAAATCCGGCTGCTGCTTTACATTGAACATGATCGAATTTTCATCCCGGGCGGCATCGAAAATACCACTCTTACTTTCCTGGCCTCCCACAAATGCAAACTGTATGTATCCGTTGAAAAACGTTCCCGCTTGCTTGAATTGAATCGATGTAATCTGCTCGATAGATATTTCCTTGTCACCCTTTAGACCATGTCCTAGAAGTGCGAGAGCGCCCTTCCTTGAGATGGTGATCTTATCTGATGTAACCCTTAGCTGGCCATTGACGCCCCTAACCGCAAGCGTATCCACCACTGATCCTCCTCTCATGTGCTGGATGATACTAGTTGAATCTCTCTCTGCCCCTTCAAGGCCAAAATGCCCCCAATGACCAGCAAAATCGCAGCCAGAACGTAAGCTGCCGAAACACATATGAGCCCAGCAACCGCGCTGATGATCATCATAATGCCCGCAGCCTTGGGTTTCGCTATCGCAATAGCGCCGCCGACCAGACCAAGAATGCCGGCGGGAATGGCCGCAAACCCGAGGCCGGTGACTGTTGCAGCCCCCTCGAGTTCGAATGCCTGACCTACGCCTCCAACAAAGATCGCCAAACTACCTCCGAATATGCCGGCAAGACCTCCTAGAATTCCCAATATTAAGGCCGCTATGCGCACGAACCCACACTCCTTTCTGTCACATTGCTTTCTTGTCACTTACTGGGGACTATTTTGATGGTCACTCCATCGATTGACAGTGTAGTTCCTTTTTTAAGTAGGATGTTCTTGTAAGATTGTTCGGGCTTTGCGATGTCATTATCTCTGGTGCCCATAATTGCATTGATCCCCTGTATCAAATTGTCAGAGGAGACATTGCCATAGCCATCCTCCGCGATAATGTCATAGACCCCTTCTGGGAAGTCATCGCCGGCGACAAAATGGCCATTCTTGAGAGTAAAGCTGTCGGTTATCTCTTGCTTCCTCTCTTTGAGTGATTTGCCGGATGCGTTCTTTGAGGTAAGACGTACCTTCACGCCACTTATCGATAGAATGGTTCCTTCGTTTATTTTGATGTTGGTGTACTTCTGCTCATAGAAATCATAGCCCAGTGCTTTATTGGCTTCTTCAGTACCCATTATTGCGTTTATTCCTTGGATAAGGCTGTCTGTTGAAACATTTCCGCCTCCTTCGATTGCTTCGATGTTGTATGTACCTGGGGGGATGTCAATACCTGCCGTGTAGTGTCCGCCTGATAATTCTATATCTACTTCGATGGTGTCTTGGTTTTCGGGTGGAGCGCTCGATATGGGGTCCTTATCAGAACTAGACGGACTCCCTTCGCAGCCTGCGGCAAACACGACGACCACTACCGCCAGGGCGATCAACGCAAAACTACGCTTCATGTCGGTGCCCTCCTTATCTCAAATCATCTCAAATCGGAGCCTTTCGTAAAACGCGCTCTACGCCACTATCACCTCCTATGCACGATACGTTGATAAGCATGGTCTGCCTTCTTTTCTCGAACGGTCCACTGCTCGTCCAACCCGATAACATACGGTAATCTGGGGAAATCCTTTATAATATGCCATGCTTCATGCCAGAACAACCTTCGTCTTTCTGCAGGCCCGAGCCAATCGGCGGCCACAATGTGATAGTGCCCGTGGCGGCACTGATACACGAATCCCCATAATCTATTTCCTAAGTCTGCGATTGAAGTGTAGATGCTGTGAGATTTCAGGAGTTCATCGTCAATTTCTGCGGCTTGGCTGTGGCTAAGGAGTGTTGCTATAGAACTCATTGCTTGTCTCCCTGTTTTGCGTATGTATATGTATGTGTAGTAGGTTACTCCGCTTCTTCGTCTTCGATGGCTTTGATTACTCTTACGATTTTCTTGATTGATTCGTCGTCAAGATCCTTGACTTGTTTAAGCAGAATCTTCAGTGCTGGTCTTTCCCTTGTCTGCATCCAAAAGCGGGCTAATTCCGGATCGTCTGCAATTGCTTCTGATATACGTTCTGCTGGGTCCGGAATATCGCTGTATCCAATAAGGTAATCAACCGAGACACCAAAGACATCTGCTAGTTGCCTGAGAATATCCTCTGATGGAATTCGGTCACCCGATTCCCATTGAGACACAGTGGACTTGACGAAGCCAAGTTGCTTGGCCAAAGCTTCTTGAGTCCAACCGTGCTCTAATCTTAGTTTCTTGAGCCTCTGTCCAAACACTATGGCCAAAACCTCCTTATTAAGATTATCACGTTTTGTGAACTCCGAAAGCCATGTTCACATTTCTTTATCGTTTACTACAAAAGCTATTGACATGTTCAACGTCTGTGAACTATACTCGGGTTAACGAGGTGTGAACCATGAATATCTTAAAACAGTTGCGAACAGAACATGGGCTAAACATGACTCAGATGGCGAAACGGCTCGATATTGCCAAGAGCTACTATTCGATGCTGGAAAGCGGCACGAGAGACATATCCAAAAGTATCGCTATTAAGATTCATCGCGAATTCCGTGTACCTCTCGACATACTCTTGCTTTCGAAGCCGGTTCACAGTTGTGAAACAAAGGAGGCCTCCACCAATGTCTAGCATCCTCTCGAAGTTCGCAAAGTATCCGCCAGCTTTGACAGCAGACCAGGTGGCGGAAATCCTCCAGATTCCGCCCAAGACTGTGTATGACCTTGGTGCTCGTGGGAAAATCCCGCGGGTCAAACTTGGCCGGACAGTCAGATTCCCGCTCTCAGGTATCATTGAGATCCTGGACACGAAATCACGTATTGCATCTGTCACAAACAGCATATCGAAAGATGTTGTAGATTGATACCCTCAGAATTCTCCAGAAAGGAGGTGCAAAGAATGCTGGTTTCTACGGCATTAAGAAAGGCGCGAGAGTCCAAAGGCTTGTCTCAGTCGGATGTCGGAGCGACTTGCTTTCTCTCAAATAAGACGATTAGCGCAATAGAACGGGGAAGGCGCAGGGTCCCCAAAGATGTAAGTCCAAAGTTAGCTACACTCTTGGATGATCCTGAACTATATGCAGCAGTTCAATCGGCTGCCACAGGCGGTATCGCAAGCCCTTGGCTAAACGGCCCAAAGGTCGATCTTCATCGAGTCAGCGTGAAGGTGAAAACCGTTGAGGAACTTCAGGAGGCGGTTGAAGCGCTCCGAAATGCAAGAACCATCATAAATGCCAAGAGTGCAGAGGAATTGTGTGATGACGGTATGCAGCAAGTGATCAATGCGCTAAACGAGCTAGTTGAGGCTCAAACAGCTTGCCAAGTAGCAGTTGGAGTTCTCTGTCGCACCTACGGGATCAGTATGGCTCAATTATACCGTCAACATCTCCAGGAGTTGCAGGCCAAAGGTTATGTCAGAAAGGAGGAAGTGGCGTGAGTGATGTGGAGTATTGCCCGAGATGGCTGAACAACAAGGATTGCTGGATACCCATTGAAGATCCTCCGCAAGATGAAATGGTTCAAACTATGCAGAGGGTCAGAGATACCAGCGAAAATTCGGAAGTCAAGAGAATCATGAGCCGGGCCCTGGAGGCTTACTCCAAACAGTCCGGCCTAAACACAGGCCTCACAACAGCAGCTTCTGTACTTCTGCAGGAAATGGCTGCTGTCAAGAAAGCCGAACGAACCATCCTGTGGATTGGACCAATCGCTACTCTAGTTGCTACTGGCATCTTGTTCGTCATTCTCAAGGCCTTTGTCTCAGGCCTCTAGATTAGGAAAGGAGGGCGCACATGACACGAGTCGTCTATAACGGTACTGCAGGCGGGTACCTGGAGTACGGACGCAAAGAACTTCTGAAAGCAGCGTTCATGGGGCAGTCTCTGGCGAAAGATGCAAGCCGGATTCAGCACCGGCTGAACAAAGCGGCGGCACAGGATCGGACAAAGAGGATAGTTACCAAATTCCAGCGAGGAGGGATAGCGTGAAAAATTCGAGCAGATTCAAGCGGCTGTTAGCGGACTTACACGTCGCATGCAAGGCAATCGAGGGGGAGGTCGGGGTTATCAACATTAGCC
>CAZXLH010000024.1:0-34165 GCA_964641455.1 uncultured Eubacteriales bacterium
CCGGCTGCCCACTGGCTCGGCTATGGAGCAAGTCACGTGGATTTAAGTGCTTTTCGGCGGTTGATTGGCTCTCCTACAGGGCCACTCCGACGGGTTTGCGGGCTGTCCGGCTGCCCACTGGCTCGGCTATGGAGCAAGTCACGTGGATTTAAGTGCTTTTCAGCAGTTGATTGGCTCGGCTACAGAGCCACTCCGGCGGGTTTACAGGCTTTCACGCTGCCGACTGGCTCGCCTGTGGAGCCAGTCCCGTGGATTTAAGTGCTTCTTGGCAGTTGATTGGCTCTCCTACAGAGCCAGTCCGACGGGTTTGCGGGCTCCCTGGCCAAGCCATTTCGAAGAACAGCTCTCTGATATCAGGCCTACAATGGTACAAGTCACGTAAGTCTCTAGAAGAAGGTTGTGGCTCTTACCCACATCCACTTGACAGACTCTATAACAGAATCAAGATTGACAAGAATATTCATTTTACTTAGAATAGTCGTGAACATAGGGAATGAAGTGCTCCCTTGGCACCAGCCAAAACCGCTATTCAAGCTGATGACTTCTTTGGGCGATTGCGAAGTCATCGGCTTTTTTGCTTTTACCGGCTAGTGCCTTGTGAGCACTTGGCAGTATCACTTACTTTGCTCCGGTGACTCGTTTTAGGTCTTAAGAGAGTGCTCTACCCGGCAAGAGAAAAGCATTTACCTTGCCCAGTATGACGCCGGCTGTTTAAGACCGGTCCAGGAAAGGATTTATGTCTGAAGATCATCGCCTCTGAAGTGGCCTAAGTGAGAGACAAATAAGACGCAGGGGTGCATTGATACATGATAGATAAACTGGATAAGATTATTGCATCGATGTCGAACGTCAAAGTCATCAATCAGCAGATGTGTGCAATAAAAAAACTCAAGGGTAGACTGGCCCAAAATGAGCTGATCATCTCTGTCATCGGACAATTCAAACGTGGAAAAACAGCACTGGTAAACGCCATTCTCGGAGAAGAGATTTTACCCGTGGGAATTGTGCCGCTTACTTCCGTTGTGACGAAGATACGAAACGGCAATACTTTCAAGGCTGTTGTGCATTTTCTTGATGGTTCATCCCGCCAGATTTTGCAGACAGAATTGTCCGGTTTCATAAGTGAACAAGAGAACAAGAACAATCACAAGAATGTTGACTTTGTGGATTTGTGGTATCCGTGCAACTTGCTTGGACATGGAGTGACCCTTGTAGATACGCCGGGCGTTGGGTCGGTGCACCGGCACAACACCAAGGCCTCGTATGCCTTCGTGCAGAAAAGCGATGCTGTGCTATTCGTACTCTCAGTGGACAGCCCAATCAACGAGCTTGAGGAGGAGTTTTTGCTTCAAGCAGAACAGTATGCCTCCAAATTCTACTTCGTTGTCAACAAGGTTGATACCATCGATGATGCTAGCAGGGCCGAGTACCTTGCATACTGCAAAACGGTCCTGCAAGGGGTTTTAGTAAAGGAGCCTGTTGAACTGTACCCCATCAGCGCATTAACCGGAGAGGGTATTACCGAGGTGCTTAATGTAATTAGACGGGACATTTCTTCTTCCGCAGGCCAAATCTTGCAATCCTCCATTTGCATCAAGGCAAAGGATGTTGTACAGGAAGCAGTCTCGAAACTGGACTTATATGCCAGCGCGATCTCACTTTCTATTGAGGAGTTGAATGAGGAAACTGCCTCCTTGACTGAAAAGCAGAGGGAACTTGATGCTATGGCAGACCAAACTGACCTGTTGCTCAAGCAACAGGCTGACAAACTGGTGGAGCACATTGAACTGTCGCTGTCTGCACAAATTCCGTGCATTGAAGAGTCTGTACTAGGAGAGCTTACTGCCGCTTACCAAAAGGCTCAGGAGGCGCCGTCAAGAAGGCTGGAACAAGTACTGTCGGAAGTGTTGGATGCCAGGCTCAGGGTGGAGTTAGAACGGCTTAACGAAGATGGTTTTGCGACTTTAAGTGCAGGTTACGATAGCATCGTTAAAGCTTTGAACATGAAGATGCAGGAGATAAAACAATATGTCGCGCAAATGATTCAAGAGTTTTTTGGCGTCAGCTACCAATATGAGGCAAAAGAATATTCAGTGTCTGAACGCAGCGACTTCTTTTTCCGAATCAACGTTGCAAGCGGAAAATACTTTCTCGACGTAGATGAATTGACCCATCTTCTCCCACGTCGCTTTGCTAATCCGAGGATTTACGAGAAAATCGTTGCCCGGCTGGAAAAGGACTTACAGGCAAACATAAATAACATGGTATATAACTACCGGTACAAAATGCAGGAAAGCATACGAACTCTTTGCACGGACTTTATAGCTGATGTTTCGGCCATACAATCCGAATTATCGCAGGTTCTCCATGCAGCAAGAGCTTCTGTTGAGTCAGAAGGCAAGATTGCCAAGGAACAGACTAGGGAAATACAGAGGATAAGGGCTGAACTGGCGGCACAGGTGCAGAAGTTAGATTGTGCCTACAATTGCCTTGCGATTTTGCCTGAAAGCAATACAGGTAGGGAAGACATATGAGACAGATAAGAAGAATAGGCGAACAAGATGAAGAAATGCTTTCTCGCTAATCGTTGCTTATCATACGTAGAAATGGTGTTTTGCAAGATACGGCCTACCGCGGGTTGACCCCGTCCCATTCTGATTGCGTTGAATTGGCCAAAACGTGAACTCTGCCCTAAAGAATCCAGGATTAAGTTCGGCGGGGTGTTATCAATAAGATAATCAGGGAGTTTTACGGTGCCCCTTCCATTACTGTTAAGAACTACTCCGAAACGCTTCATGAACTTATTGAAGTATCTATTTCTGCAAGAACGAAACCCTGGATGTGATAAGCATGATGATTTTTGGCGGTTGACTGGCTCTCCTACAGAGCCACTCCGACGGGTTTACAGGCTTTCACGCTGCCGACTGGCTCGCCTGTAGAGCCAGTCCCGTGGATTTAAGTGCTTCTTGGCAGTTGATTGGCTCTCCTACAGAGCCAGTCCGACGGGTTTGCGGGCTGTCCGGCTGCCCACTGGCTCGGCTATGGAGCAAGTCACGTGGATTCAAGTGCTTTTCGGCGGTTGACTGGCTCTCCTACAGAGCCACTCCGACGGGTTTACAGGCTTTCACGCTGCCGACTGGCTCGGCTGCAGGGCCAGTCACGTGGATTTAAGTGCTTTTCGGCAGTTGACTGGCTCGGCTGCAGGGCCAGTCACGTGGATTTAAGTGCTTTTCGGCAGTTGACTGGCTCGGCTACAGGGCCAGTCACGTGGATTCAAGTGCTTTTCGGCGGTCGGCTGGCTCGGCTGTAGAGGCCGGGTCCGCAAAGTTCCAACCCCTAGGTACCTAAATAGCTGATACTATAACAACTCCACCAATTACCAGGGTCATCTAGCCGAATCAGGCGGATAATCCACATGGCAAGACTACTTAAACCTACTTTCCCCCAGCGAGCATAGCCGGAGGTCCGCTTCCTCCCATCACATTGATATTTTCCTACCATGGTCGCCAGGGAGCATAGCCGGAGGTCCGCTTTCCTGCCATGGCAGTAATATTTCCCGGTCCACTTACATAGTAGCAACATCATTGCCGGTCCCGGTATAGAATTCCTTGAAGCGCGCTGGACAGGATACGTTATCCTCGAATTCTCAAAGCAACAATTGCCCGGTCCCGGTACAATTCCTCGAAGCGCGCCGGCCGGCCAGGATACGTTGTCTCCGAGGCCTTATAGCAACATCATTCCCGGTACCACTTCGCTGCCCGGTATAGGATTTTTTGAAGCTTTGCAGGAGTTCTGAATCCGGTGTAGAATAAGAAATGTACTAAATCTGTCCACAGTTTGTGGATAATTTGTGGATAACCCGGGGGATAAGCTGTGCAAATCGAGATCCGGGGTGTGGAAAAACTAAGTTTTAGAGAACGGCAGGTAGTTGTTTTAAAGGAAACAGGCTATTCGGCTCAAGCAATAGCGGAGCGGCTTGGTCTCAGTCAATCCACCGTAGCAACTTTATATAGCAGGGCTAAAGCTAAAGGCTACCAGGTGGTTATTGTAATTTCCGGAGACCCCTTGAATTTGTTTGAAGGAGGCGACCCGGAGGAGGAGTAGCCTATGAGAAACAGAAAGCATAAGAAACTGAAATTAAACGCTCTATGGGTGCTTATCGGGTTAGTTGTTGTAACTTTTGCGGCCAGGCAACTTGAAGTGATGCGTATCCAACGACACCTCCGGCAGTTGGAATCTGAAATTGATTACTATCTTATGTTGAATTCAACGCTGGAAAAACAAGTGGAAACTCTGAAAAGCAAAGACTACATAGAGAAAACAGCTAGGGAGAAACTAGGGTTGGTTATGCCTGGAGAAGTTCAATATATTCCGGTAAAGAACCTTGAGGGCCAGTAACACCCTAAACGGCAATGCTGCTTAACATTGGCCACGCTCAACATTGATCACGAATGCTTAACATTGGCCCGCTTAATTCTGGCTATCTTCTGAAAGCCGCCGGTAAAGCGAACCGGCGGTTTTCTTATCTGAGCTGTTTGCTAAGGCAAGCACTTCTATCTTGAGTGTTCGGGGGCCAATTGTAACATCCAATAGATCGCCTACTTCAACACGGGTCGAGGGCTTGGCAGTGCGACCGTTCTTAGATACATGGCCACCATTGCATAACTCTTGAGCCAAAGTTCTACGCTTCACTATACGAGTGACTTTCAAATACTTATCTAATCGCACTGCCTATCAATCTCCTCTTCCAAAATGTCAGTCTATATATGATATATACGCTACACATGCTATATCTGTCATATATGTTGTTCTGTATACACCATACCTAATTACTTTACAGCATCCCGCAATCCTCTGCCGGGCCTAAAAACCGGAACTCTTGTTGCGGGAATTTGAATAGGTTCGCCTGTTTGTGGATTACGCCCTTCCCTGGCGGCCCTATCTCTTACTGAGAAAGTTCCAAATCCTAAAATAGCAACATTGTCACCTGCTGCAAGCGTTTCCTGGACAACATCAATCAAACTGTTAATAGCCTTCTCTGTATCTTTCTTGGTCAATCCTGCTTTTTTGGCTACTGCTCCTATAAGTTCTGTTTTATTCACCTAAATCCCTCCAAGTTTAACAACCTATGTAAACCGGTGCTTCTACAATTCTATAATGATACATGAGCTTGCTGGGCTTGTCACTTTGCCTGGCTATTCAACCTCCTTACCTTCCACATGTTTTGCCCTTTCCCATAATTCGTCCAGTGTTTTGAGTTCTACTTCACTTATCGTCAGGCCGCAGTCTTTTAGATATGTTTCCATATGCCTAAATCTATTAGCAAATTTCTCAACTGTATGGGTAAGAGCTACTTCAGAGTCAACACCCAGATGCCTTGCCAAGTTGACACAGGCAAAAAGAAGATCTCCGGTTTCATCTATGATTCTTGTTTGATCACCCTCATTGCAAGCTTCTCTTAACTCACAAACCTCTTCCTCAATCTTATCAAATACTCCATTTACATCAGGCCAATCAAACCCGCACTTTGCAGCAACAACCTGGTGATTTTGAGCTCTCATCAGGGCCGGCTGCCCTATATCTACCATGTCCATCTTAGAAAGTATTCTATCGTTTCTTCCAGGTTCTTTTTGCTTAATCTGAGCCCAAAGTTTCTCAACCTGTTCAGGAGTATCTGCTTTTTGATCCCCAAATACATGGGGATGCCTTCTTACTAGCTTATCAGATATCCCATCAATCACATCATCAAAAGTGAAATGCCCTTTTTCTTCGGCAATAGTAGCATACAGCCCAATCTCCAGTAGCAAGTCTCCCAATTCTTCTTTAAGTTTATTCACATCTTTTTCCATCGCAGCCTGGACCACTTCGTATGCTTCTTCTAACACAAACCCGGTCAACGTCTCGTAAGTTTGCTGCTTATCCCACGGGCAACCGCCAGGGCCCCTGAGATGCTTCAGAATCGCTCTGAACCTCTGCCAGGAAGTACTGCCGACCTCATCCAGCTGTTTTCCCTCTTCTTCACACATCGACGATTTGCTCCTTGTGCTTAGTCTTATGTTGTTTTGTTCGGGCCGCCAAACCCACCTAATAAATTTCTCAAAAACGGTATGCTCTCAACATCTTTTTTTGTTATAACGCCCATGACTATGATGAGAATTCCATAGATAATAATACCGGCGGCTATGGATATTATAGTAGCCCATTGCCATGAAATCATGGTTTGCGCCTTTGCGTATCCAAATCCGACCACCATAGACATTATCGCTGATGAAAACGATATCTTAAAGATACTCACAACATTTATTACGTTGCCCAACTCTTTGTCTATTGCCCAAAGGTTTAGCAAAGCGGCAACGCCAAAGTGAAAAGTAGTTGCAATGCTCGCGCCAATAATATTTAATGACGGCCTGGAAACAAGCACATATGTTAAAACTGCCTTCACCAATGCAGCCCATGTTAAATTAATCAAAGGAATTTTTAGTTTCCCTAATCCTTGCAGGATTCCCGAAGTTACCTGTTGCAGTGCAAGGAAAAACACTGCCGGCGCCAGAGGCCTAAGTGCATTTCCAATGCCAGGATCGTTAAAGAGTAAGCGGGGAATTGGGTAAGCCAGCACATATAAACCCATAGCGGCAGGAAGTGCCAGCGCTGATGTAATAACCAAAGCTTTTTCAACCCGTCTGGTAATGCCTTTGATGTCCCGCAATATAGCGGCACCTGATATAGAAGGTACTAACGCTACTTGAAGTGCGCCTGTAAAAATCGTGGGAATATTCAACAGCGGAAAAGCTCCGCCTGTCAACTGCCCGAACAGCCGTGTTGCATCGTCAGGTGAAATTCCCGCAACCTGTAAACGTCCGGGCACAATCCCCAAGTCAATAAGCTCGGTTATGCCAAATACAGCCGAAGCCAAAGATACGGGTACAGCTATAGAAATCACTTGCCTGGCAATGCTCAACCATGAATCGCTTGATTTACTGCCGTTGCCTGCAGCCCAATCTTTGACACGCATCCAGTAAGCAATTCCTATGTACAAAACTCCTGTCAACGCCCCTGCCACAGCACCGAAAGTAGCTCCTGATGCTGCATACTCAATACCTTTTGGCAACAAAGCCACACCCAAGGTATACATAGTCACAAGCCTGCCAATTTGCTCTAACACTTGGGAGGCGGCAGGAGCGTTCATCTCTTCTATACCCTGGAACCAACCGCGCAAAGCCGACAAAACAGCCGCCATGAAGAGAGCAGGCGAAATGGCCGCTATAGAAAGCCGGGCCCTGGGGTCTTTCGCCATGTTAGTGGCAATCCACCCTGACATGGAATACAAAACTACAGATGCCAAAAGCCCCAAAACAGTCACAAGGACAAAAGACACCCTGAAAACCCTGCGTGCTTCATCGTATTGCCTGAGAATCCATTTCTCGGCCACCGCCTTGGAAATGGCTACGTTTAAGCCTGCAGAAGAAACAGTGAACATTATCGCATAAATGGGATAGGCATACTGATAAAGCCCAATGCCTTCGCTGCCCAAAATAGAGTAGAGAGGAATACGATACACGGCGCCTATGATCTTGACTATAAAACCGGCAAAAGCAAGGGTAAATGCACCCTTAATAAATCGTGTATCTTTGTTGTTCATCTGTGGTGACCGCCCCTTTCCAATTAATGGCTATCACCTGGGTTTCTCTCAAATTATAAATGAAAGGTGGCATTTAATGCCACCTCAGTTTAGCGCTTTTGTACCAAAATACAGAAAATATTGAGGCAGAAACCTTTATTCTTCCATCTGTTTGGCCAAAAACCCAGCCGCCGTCTCCGTCAGTTTGAGTTCTACCTCACCAATGGCCTCGTCAGGTTCCTTTGTACATATAATGACAGCGCCAATCGGATCTCCCTCGGCAACAATCGGCGCTATGACCTCAGATGTGAACTTGCAGCCTGCATCATCCTCAGTTATGCACTCCTTGCAATAACGGTCCTCACCTGGCTTCGTAATCAAAACAGGTTTTCTGTCTTCCATTATCCTCTCTATTGCCGGAGAAATTCTTTTGTCGAGGAACTCCTTCTTCGGGGCGCCTGATACTGCAATAATTGTATCTCTGTCTGCAATCATTGCAATTTTGCCGGTTGCCTCTGCAAGAGAGTCTGCATATTCACGGGCAAAGTCACCTAATTCCCCTATTGGAGAATACTTTTTCAAGATCACTTCGCCGTCTCTGTCAACAAATATCTCTAAGGGATCTCCTTCACGTATTCTTAGGGTACGCCTTATCTCTTTTGGTATAACCACTCTTCCAAGATCATCAATTCTTCTTACTATACCGGTTGCTTTCAACTCAGTACCACCCCCTTCGGCTAACTCGAACTCATCTTTTGCTAGTATATAGGTGTTTTGAAATCGTTATTCACCTTGAAGACAGTTCTTTAGCCAAAGTGATACCCTTCTTGAGTACCTCATCAGGTGATTTGTAAGACAGCACCATTGTCAAAGTGGAAGTTCTGTCATCTAAAGATACTTCAGGAAATTTCTTTCTAAGCATGGGAAGTTTGTCAAAAGGAAATGCATGGGGAACCTGAATTTTGAAACCCAGCCGTTGCTTTGCCAAGACAAGATCTTCAGTAGATAGAGATACCTGTGTTATTCCAAGTAAAGAGCACATTACTCTCAGACGGGCTACATCTAAAAGATTTTTCGCCTTATGCGGTAAATCCCCGTACCTGTCTTCTAGCTCAAACTCAATGTCTGCGAGTATGTCCAGGCTTTCTGCTCCTGCAACCCTTTTGTAAAAAGTAAATCGCTCCTTAGGGTTGGCAATGTAAGAGCCGGGGAGATAAGCGTCACACGGAATTTCGACCGAAGCAATGATTCTTTCTGGTTTTTCGTCTTCCACGCCTCGCAAAGTGCTTACAGCTTTTTCAAGAAGCCTGATATACATATCATAGCCAACCATATCCATGAATCCATGCTGCTCCGGCCCAAGAAGATTCCCTGCTCCGCGAATCTCTAAATCGCGCATGGCAAGTTTGTAACCAGACCCCATGGCGGCAAAATCTCTCAAAGCAGTAAGCCTTTGCTCTGCTTCTACAGTCAAACTCTTATCAGGCCTGTATGTAAAATATGCGTAAGCAATCCTGTTGGAACGGCCGACTCTGCCCCTGAGTTGATACAATTGAGCCAGTCCAAGCCTGTCTGCATCTTCTACAATCAGTGTATTCACATTAGGAATATCAAGCCCTGATTCAATAATGGTTGTAGAAATCAGAACATCGAACCTCCCCTGCAAAAAGTCCTGCATAGTTGCAGCAAGTTCCTGCTCTCTCATTTTCCCATGGCCTACTGCAATCCTGGCTTCAGGAACACACGATTGCACTCGATGAACTGCACGGGATATTGAATGAACCCGGTTGTGAACATAAAACACCTGTCCGCCCCTACGCATTTCCCGTCGTATAGCTTGAGATATCAGAGAAGAATTATAGGGCACAACATACGTTTCTACAGGAAACCGCCCTTCAGGCGGGGTTTCGATAAGGCTCACATCTCTAATGCCTGTAAGGGCCATATTAAGCGTCCTCGGGATTGGCGTAGCGGTTAGGGTTAATACGTCACAGGTCTCAGCAATTTGCTTCAATCGTTCTTTTTGAGCCACTCCAAACCTGTGCTCTTCATCAACTATCAAGAGGCCCAGGTCATAAAACTTTATGTCTTTACTCAAAAGCCTGTGAGTTCCAATTACTATGTCTACCGCGCCTAAGGCAACATCTTCGATAATTTTGGCTTGCTCCCGTGCTGAACGGAAACGGCTCAGCACCTCTATCAATACCGGGTAATCTGCAAACCGCCTGCTGAACGTAGCGTAGTGTTGCTCTGCAAGAATAGTAGTCGGAACCAGCACCGCAACTTGTTTAGAGTCCATAATGGCCTTGAACGCAACTCTCATTGCTACTTCAGTTTTGCCATAACCTACATCTCCACAAAGAAGACGGTCCATAGGATAGCCTTTTTCCATGTCCATCTTGATCTCTTGTGTAGCGGCAGCCTGATCTTCAGTATCCTCATATTCAAATTCTTCTTCAAACTGTGTTTGCCAGAGTGTATCTGCAGAGAAAGCATAGCCTTTCCTTGATTTTCTCTTGGCTTCAAGCATCAAAAGCTTGCGTGCCATATCTTCAACAGACTTTTTAACCCGCGCCTTTACGCGTTGCCATTCGCCTGTGCCAAGCCTGTGCAAAGAAGGCCGGGTTCCTGCAGGCCCAACATATTTTTCCACCAGGTCGACCTGGTCGGTTGGCACATAAAGCGCATCGTTGGCAGCATAACGAATATGAAGATAGTCTCTTGTGGCCCCGTTAACAGTCATGTTTTTAATACCCATGAACTGCCCTACCCCATGATTAACGTGGACAACGTAATCTCCGGGAGACAATTCCCGCCAATCCAATGCAACCCGTTTTCGAGCCCTCTTGCGTGTTTTGCGGCGTACCTTGGTTTGGCCATACAGCTCGGTTTCAGTAAACACCGATAATTTTACGGGCACACAGTTAAAACCGCTTTCACCGCTTCCCAGGGAAAGAGTGATAATTGCCGGCTCAGGCTCACTTACAATATTTTCCTCAAGCGCGACCCAAAAGCCTTCTTTCTCCAGCCATCTTCTGAGCACATCCCGCCTTTCTTGATTGCCTGCCAAAACTACAACTCTTTGCCTGTCCGATACAAGCTGCTTTAACTCAGAAACCATCTCCGGCCACCGGCCTGCAAAACCAACTTGAAGCGTGGTATCAGATTCAATAAGTTCTTTCGGGCGAAGTTCACGGTAAGCACCGGGAAACAACGCAAATACAACGCTGCTTCCAGATAAATACGATTCAACCAGTGAAACAGGAAAGTAGATTGAAGTATCTTGCGACTCCATAGCCCCTGCTATGATTCGAGCCGAAGCAATTTCCAGCCCTATTCTTTCAAACTCTTCCAAAGCGTCCCGGCAATTATTGTACTCGTCGACCACTACAATAGGAGGCTCGGAAAAATAGTCAAAAACCGTGGTTCCGGCACCGTCGCGATTATTACCGCCGGTTATAGGGCCGTCTATGGCAGGAACCAAAAATGCCTCATCAACAACCTGAATAGATACCTGAGTTTCAGGATCGAATGTTCTAATTGAATCAATCTCATCGTAAAAGAACTCAATTCGCAACGGGTAGTCTGCAATTGGAGGAAAAACGTCCAGTATCCCGCCTCGTAATGCAGCCTCGCCTTTGTTCTCTACCGATGAAACCCGGTCATAGCCATATGTAACCAGTGTTCTTATGAGTTCGTCAGGAAGCAATTGCGAGCCTACATGCAACCTCATACAACCTTTTTCAAAAGTTTGAGTTGGCATGAGTTTCCTTAACAAAGCAGTAACCGGCATCACCAACACAGGCGGGGAAGTTTGATTCTCGTTTAAGAGCAATTGAGACAGGCACGACACCCTCATCCACAAAGATTCCCTGTTATCATCAGTTTCAAAAGGCATAACCTCGCGTGCAGGAAACAGTGCTACTTTATCCTGGCCTATAAGATCGCCCAGATCCCGAACTGAGGTCACAGCTTCTTCAGGTTTGGAGTAAACCAGTATCATAGGCCTGGCTGTTTGCCGATATATCGTTGCAGAATAAAAAGTACGCGCATACCCCTGAGCACCGATTAGCAAGGCAGGGGTTTGTCCCTGAGAAATAGCATGAGTAACCCTTGTAGCACTGCTACATTTTGAGAAAAACTCCAAAAGCCCTGGGTGAGGCATTACGTATTCTCATACTCCTCAACAGTCAAATTGCGGTTGTATTGATTCATTGCCTGGCCAAGGCCTGAGGCCAGTGAATAAAGGGCGGCATTTGCTGCAACATCTATTACAGAGGAAAGCAAATCACCATCTTCAAAAGAGGTTAATACATATTCAGCAGGATCAATATCCGAATCAGGCCTTCCTATACCAACCTTCAACCTGGAAAAGTCACAGGTGCCTATGAAGTCTATGATAGACTGAATTCCCCTATGCCCTCCGGAACTGCCTTTTCGCTTAAACCGGAGCCTACCAAAGGGTATATCCAAATCATCATGAACTACCAGCATATCTGTGGATAGGATTGGGAAATCCGTCAAGATTTCCGCTACGGCAATACCACTCCTGTTCATATAGGTCCCAGGCTTAGCCAGCAAAACCTTAACAGGCCGGCTCTCATTGGAACTATCAGCGATGGTTCCCAAAGCAACGCTGCTAAACCCTTTCTCCGAAAACCCAAGATTGAGTTTTTGGCTTATCCGGTCAAGGACCATAAAACCAATATTATGCCTTGTAGAGGCATATCGCCTTCCCGGATTACCCAGTCCTATCACACATTTCATACAACCGGCCACCTAACTTCATATCGCTTGCTACTCGACAATTTCAGGCTCATCTTCTTCAGGAGAATCTTCCGGAGATTCTTCTTCGCCTTCAAGCGCAAATTCTTCTTCTTCCTCTTCTTCTTCCTCTTCAATAATCGTAGGCACCGATACAACCGCTATGACTTCTTCAGGATCGGTAACCATGGTGACATCCTCAGGCATCTCCAAATCCCCTGCAAGTAACGTTTCCCCGTGTTCCATCTCAGCCACATTTACCACAAACTCATCGGGAATGTCCTTAGGCAGGCATTCCACAGTTATTTCCCTAAGCTGCCGCTCCAAAATCAAGCCCTGGTTGGTGATCTGTTTTTCGCCAAGCAGCACAATAGGAATCTCGATCTTGAGTGTCTCTGTCAAAGAAATCTTGTGGAAATCCATATGGACAATTTGCCCTGTTACAGGGTTGCGGTCTATTGACTGCACCATTACGGCATCATCCAGGCCTGCACCTTCGACCTTAAGCCGGTGAAGATGGCCCATGCCTTTGACCAAAATCTTCTTAACCTCAGTAGGTTCCAAACTTATTGGTGTAGAATCAATATCTTTCCCGTAAACAATAGCGGGAATTAATCCCTGTCGCCTATAATCCTTGACAGCGCTCTTACCTGTATTTCTTGTCTTTGCCAAAATCGCTTCTTGTCCCAATAACGTCACATCCTTTCCAACTTCCAACAACAACTGATTAATTTCACCGGAACATGCTCGAAATAGACCTGCCTTCATGAATCCTCACAATGGCGTCACCTAACAGCGGTGCCACAGAAATAACTTCTACCATAGATTCCATTGACTTTGCAATAGGTATTGTATTAGTTACTATAAGTTGATCAAGTTTGGCATCAGGTATGTTAAGTGGTGCCCTCCCGGAGAATACAGGATGCGTTGCACATGCCATTACAGAAGACGCACCCTTTTCACGCAGAGCCTTGGCTGCCTGAACAATACTTCCTCCGGTATCAATCATGTCATCCAGCAAAATAGCGTTTTTGCCTGAAACGTTTCCTACAACGTTCATCACTTCAGCTACGTTAGGTTCAGGGCGTCTCTTATCGATGAACGCTACAGGAGCGCCTAACCGCTCAGCCATATCCCTCGCTCTGGCAATTCCTCCTGCATCAGGAGATACAATCACTACATCGGAAAGTGATTGCCCGTTAAAATAATCAGCTAAAAGGGGTACAGCAGTAAGGTGGTCCACAGGTATGTCAAAAAATCCCTGAATCTGCCCTGCATGAAGATCCATAGTCAGGATTCGGTCTACACCTGCCGTAACAAGAAGATTCGCTACAAGTTTAGCGGTTATAGGCTCTCTGCCCCGGGTTTTCCTGTCTTGACGGGCATACCCGTAAAACGGGATAACAGCTGTTATCCTGCTTGCTGAGGCCCGCCTCAAAGCATCAATGATAATCAGAAGCTCCATAAGATTATCGTTCACAGGATCAGAGGTAGGCTGTACTACAAAAACGTCTGTGCCTCTTACATTTTCATTAATGATAACCTTGATTTCACCGTTAGAGAATTTGTTGACCTCTATAGCTCCAACTTCTGTTCCGATACAGTTACATATTTCAGCTGCCAAAACCTTGTTTGAGTTTCCTGAAAATACTTTTAACTTGTTATCACCGTAAGGCGACACTGAACTTACCTCCTAATCGGACTTCTGTTTGCGCTTGGCTACCCATCCTTCTTTGTTCGTTTGCCTTTCTCTGGCGATGCCCAATGCCTCATCAGGTACATCACCGATTATTGTAGAGCCTGCAGCAACATATGCTCTTTTCCCGATCCTGACCGGAGCAACCAAATTAGCGTTGCAACCAATGAACGCATTTTCTCCTATGACCGTCCTGTGCTTTCTTAGCCCATCATAGTTTACAATAACAGTTCCTGCACCTATATTAACTCTGGGCCCCACAAAACTGTCACCTAAATACGAATGATGACTCACCTTGGACCCCGTCCCTATCTTCGAATTCTTAATCTCGGCAAAATTACCCACCAGCACATTGGCCTCAATTACAGTGTCAGGCCTTATATGTGAGTATGGGCCAATCTGTACATTTTGCTTAATTTCTGACTGTTCAATCACTGAATACCATACTTTGCTATTATCACCAACCAAAGAGTCAATAATCTCAGTATGCGGGCCAATAGTGCACCCTTGGCCAATATTTGTTGCTCCCCTGAGAACAGTGCCTGGTTCTATAACCGTATCTGTACCTATTTCAACACCGAAATCTACATAAGTGTTTTTTGGGTCGCGAATCGTGACCCCGGACAAACACAAATTCCTCAAAATATCTTCCCTAAGGCGTGACTCGGCGACAGCCAAAGCGTACCTATCGTTTACACCCTGGACAATTGAAACATCGTGCAACATTAGGGAAGAAATTGTGCAACCGTCTTTTGCGCCTTTTTCAACAATGTCAGTAAGATAGAATTCTTGTTTGGCGTTTTGATCAGTCAGCCCTGACAAAAGGCTTCCTAAAAGATTATTGTTGACAATATATATACCTGCATTTATCTCTCTTAAATGTTTGTCCTCAGGCAAGAGATCGTTGGCCTCTGTTATTCCTAACACATTACCCGCATCATCCCTGCGTATGCGTCCATAATCGCCTGGATCGTCAACTAATGCAGTGATAAGTGACACCTCCGCTTGGTTTGAAACGTGGCATTGGACAAATTCACCAAGCATTTTTCCGGTAACAAGCGGGGTATCGCCACACAAAATCATCACGTAGTCACAATCATCAGGTATGCAATCCTGAGCACATGCCACAGCATGGCCTGTCCCTCTCCTATGTGATTGCCATGCAAATTCAACACGGTCACCCATGGCATTATCCCTGGCCCAACCAGCCATAATCCGGTTAGACACCTGCTCACCCTTATGGCCTATCACAACTACAATCTTCTCAGGCTCAACCTCAGAGGCAGCATCGAGAATATAGTTGATCATTGGCCGCCCGCAAATCGGAAAAAGAACCTTGGGTGTATTCGATTTCATCCGCGTGCCTTCACCGGCTGCAAGTATAACCACTGAAATCTTGGGTTTATGGATCATCTCAATCTCTCCCACGGTATTATATCACTTTCCCAGTACAGTTCTTGCAAGTTCCAAATCTTGAGGCTTGTCTACGTCTATACCAATTTCAGGTGCAGACAGAATCGCCCTGCACTTTATACCTAATAAATTGCTCACATACTCCTCTATTTCCGGAACTCCTGCAAGTCCCAGGATTACTTTGAGCAAAAACCCAATGCCAAAAAACGAAGCCATCTTAAAAGGAGATTTACGGTATTCTATCATCTTCTTAACTACAGGCCATGTTTCTCCAACTGTGCTTTTTTTGACAAAAAACAAGTTGCCGCCGGTTAGAGTGGCTCCCTTCAATTTGACATAAGTGCGCATGACTTCCGGGTATTTGCTTATACATTGCTCTTTGGCTGATACCGCATAAACAAAATCTGCATCTAATTCTATTGCGCCTTTGGTAAACTCTTGGACCATCTCAGATGTAATAAGCGGAATATCGGAAGTTGCAACAAGTACGTACTCGGTTTGAGTGTGGTTAAGCCCAATTTGCACGTTTGCCAAAAGGCCATCGCCTGGGGCTGCTATGATTACCCTTTTATTGGCATAGGCTGAAAGCCCATCCTTAGGGCCAACTAAAATTATGTTTGAAATCTCAGGCAATTGCTCTAAAACCTGAAGCACATAACTAAGCATAGGCCTGCCTGCAATATTTATGTTAGCTTCGAGAACCTCATCGCTCTCAGACGCCAGCTTATCTGTGTTAGCTTTGGCAGCCAAGACAACAGCATCTATTTTCATATATGTCACACCCCCGTCCTGGTAACCACCGCCTGTATTATGGGCAGTTTCCGGGACATTTTTAGGAATCTCGCCTTTACTTTAAGTGCGTGTTCACGAGAGCCACAAATTCCATATACAGCCGAACCGCTTCCGGTCAACGCAGCTCCATAAGCACCGGACAGTAAAAGGTTCTCTTTGATTATAGATAACTCAGGGTGAGATGAATACAAAGATGCTTCAAAATCGTTAAAAATACACGTACCCAGTTGCCTGGGATTGTTAGAAGGCAAGGCCTCTATAACATTGCATAACCTGGGGTCAAGCGCCATTGCCCTATCGGAAGCAAGCCCTGAAAAAGACACACGTCTGTAAAAATTCATAGCATCCCACCCGGCATACGCTTTCGCTGCAGAAACTCTTACCTCGGGAAGAATAAGAAGCATCCAGTAACTACCACCCTCAATCTGACGGATTTTCTCACCCCGGCCTGTGCACAAAGCCGCCTGCCACAACGGAGGTTTCGAATTGGCTCCTATAAAGAATGGGATGTCTGACCCAATTTGAGATGCTATATCAATCAAGTGGCCAAAGTTGGGCTTATGCCTGGGAACCAAAAGATCCCTTAGTGCCAAAAGCGTGGCCGCAGCATCTGAACTGCCTCCTCCCAAACCCATTCCTGCAGGGATAGCCTTTTGAAGCGAGATAGCGAACCCTGCGTCCAGGTTTTTTCCAGACAAAAGAAGAGCAGCCACTTTGTAAGCCAAGTTGTCTTCTTGGGCAAGGCCGGGTAATTGAGGACAATAAACTCTAAGGCCCTGAGTAATGGCCTCAACGGAAACAAGATCAGCTATATCTACCGGCACCATTAAGGTAGCAATTTCATGATAGCCATCTTCTCTTTTTCCAAGGATGCTCAGGGCCAAGTTTATCTTTGCGTATGCATGGTACTCGACCACTTGGATACCGTTTTTACTATATTTCACACCATAAATTTCGTCACAATGCTGCCGAAATCCTTTTCTAGAATCTCACTCCAAGGCTATCGCATACATTTTGAATTCTGCCGAAAACCGATACAGTGTCAGACCCGGCTGACAACAAGCCACATACCCTGTTGTATTCGTCTAAGACTGTTGAACCACTGTCACCGGGTTGCGCCATACGAGTAGTCAATACCTGATCTTCAAAAGATGCAGTCCCTATTTCCCCCATACTTATCTTGATAGTTGCATGAACCACTTTGACTTCGCCTGAATTGGTCCCGCTTGTGCGCCCGCTCTTAAAAACTTTCTGCCCTACCACAACTTCAGAAGTCCCTTTGGGAACTCCCAGGTCTATTATATCCGCTGATACAATATCCCTGGACAGAGGCCTGGCAACAGCGGCGTCAACCAGGTTGGCCTCAGAGCTGAAACGTTCAATTCTTATTTCATAGTTGCGGCGAATTCTTCGCACAGCCCTGTTTAACCATTTCTGAGCTGCAGCGGCAACCTTACAATCCGGCTGGGAGATTTCAAGCTCGATTGGCACAAACCTATGAAGCTTGGCGATGATGTCGTCATCAGTTCCGCCATCATACTTCCCAGGTTGCAAAATCCCATCGCCTACTTTGGCACGTCCATCTCGCCCGTTAGATGAATTGGCAAGCACATGGTTGTTAGACAAGATTAAAGGTTCACCGGTCTTAACATCGTATACAATTGCACCGAACGTTCCTGCAGTAACTCTAAAATGGCCTATGCTGGTTCCTGGCCTGGCGGGCCTTTGACGGCCGGTCCGATTTAGGGCTACCACTTCTCCGACCTCGACAACATCGACCAGGCACTGATTCATACTCTGAGGGATTATATGGTTCGACTTCAGGTCTTCTACAGGCACCTTTTTTTCAACCAGGACAATCAGTGATTCTTTACCTGTGTTATTCCCACGCACATGTTTATATCCACATCCGATTCCTATTACATTAGGCAAACCCATAAGTTTCATTCCACATGTCTTGAGTGCTTTGATCACAGGTTCCATCGTACCTCCCTCCCTTCTGCGTAAGCACTCCTGCATCACACCTTATGTAAAATAGAATAAGGAAGTTCTGGATCAACGCACTTTGTTTAAACAAAACTCTTGCTGCAAACTCAGAAGGAATAGGGGGCAGAAACCAGGAATAACTTATGGTGCCTTCCTGAAAGTTACGGAGGTGAAAAAATGAAAACCACACAAGCCAACTTAGCCATTCAACGGTTCAATCAAATGATGTCAAAAGTAATTGTAGGGAAGAAACAAGCAATTGAACTTACTTTAGTGGCATTTCTAGCTGAAGGAAATGTTCTGATTGAAGACGTCCCAGGGGTGGGAAAAACTTTGCTGGCCAAGACTTTTGCCCGTTGCCTGGGGCTTAAATTCGGCCGGGTCCAGTTCACCCCCGACCTGCTTCCAGGTGATATTACCGGTATAAATGTTTTCAACCAAAAAACCCGTGAGTTTGAGTTCAAGCCAGGCCCTGTTTTCTGTAACATACTGCTCGCCGATGAAATTAACCGGGCAACGCCTCGTACCCAATCAAGCCTTCTTGAATGTATGCAGGAAAGGCAGATCACCGTAGACGGAATAAGCCACACCCTATCGCCTCACTTCATGGTTCTCGCTACTCAAAATCCTGTTGAACTGCAAGGAACTTTCCCGCTTCCTGAAGCCCAAATGGACAGGTTTCTGATGCGGATACGCCTGGGCTACCCAGGCCGGAACGAAGAAGAGCAAATACTGGCCAGGTTCCAACACGGTTCACAGATAACCATTGAGGAAGATCCTCTGGCCATAGAAGAAGTGGCCCTGTTGAAATCCCAGGTTAAGCAAGTGTATCTTTCTCAGGACATCATATCTTATATAAGTACTATTTGCAGATCTACAAGAACTACAGACTCAGTTGAACTTGGGGCAAGCCCAAGAGCTACACTTTCACTGGCTCTTGCAAGCAAATCATACGCTTTTGTAAAAGGCAGAGACTACGTGTTGCCTGACGATGTAAAAGCGTTAGCAGTACCGGTGCTTGCACACAGGCTGGTGCTTACCCCGGATACCGCCCTTCGCGGAAAGAGTGCACAAGATTTGATATATAAAATTTTGGAAGAGGTGCCGGTACCAATCGGAAACAAGGAAATTTGTTCCAAATGAGCACCCGGGCAGTAATAGTCTGTGGAACGGCCATAGCAGCAATAGGGCTCATTGCCAATCTGCCCTACATAGTCATGTCTGGCGCATACTTAATCTTAGGTGCTCTTTTGTCGCGCCGATACGTAAAGCAGGCCCCTAAACACCTGATTTATCGCCGGCAGTTAAGTACTCAAGAAGCTTTTGTAGGTGACAACGTCACCCTCAAAATTCGTATTGAAAATCGTAAGCCACTCCCTGTATTCTGGCTTAAGTGTGAAGATGAAGTTCCCGACAGCCGAACATTTGGCTCATTACCCTCAACAAACCATTACACTCAAAGCAAAGCAACGCTTCATAACACGGTACACCTGAAGTGGTTTGAAGGAGTAGAGCGAGAATTCGAAATCTCTTGCAACAGGCGGGGAATATTCCGGTTGGGCCCTGTTACAGTTGAGGTTGGTGACCCGCTTGGCCTTGAAACCTACAGGACGGTTCTACACCAAACTGATACCCTGACAGTATATCCTGAGATAATGTCCCTGCAAGGCATACCCTGGCTTGACAGGTTTCCGTTTGGCGCGCTGCCGAAAGCAGGATGGCTTCACCCCGATCCGTTGACAATTATGGGCACCAGGTTATATGACGGAACAAACCCTATGAATCAAATAGCATGGAAAGCCACGGCAAAAACAGGCACCCTTCAAGTTAAAGTATTAGAACCCACCCACCAGGCCAGAATGTTTGTTGCACTTAACTTATCTACGTCTCAATACTTATGGAAAGGCATAGATTCTACAGTCTTGGAAGACGCCATATCCATAGCTGCTTCTGCTTGTTATGCCATGCTAAATCAAAATGTTTCCTTTGGTTTAATTTCAAACTCGGTAAGTTCCGGCCAGGGCTCACTGTTTATCGCGCCGGGTTTGTCAGCATCTCACCTTAAGAGAATTCTTGATGCATTGGCACAGATCACTTTACCTTGGCGGCCCTTCTCTCAAACTTTAGAGCAGCTGCGTTGCCAGATTAGCAAAGATACCGGGGTGTTGGCCATTATGCCCTACATATCCGATCATGACCGGAACCATCTCCTGGCGCTGGCAAATATGGGCTGCCCTGTAGCAATCATATTGGTTAACCAGCCTCCGGTTACCGAAGACACTTATTTGAAGCTGGCAAGATACATTCCTATTTACCGGCGTTGTGATATTAGAGATTCAGAAAAAGACAAGGTGATGGCCTTTGAGCGCATTGGTTAAAATCCTGCTTGGATTGGCCCTTGAGACCGTTTTTTGGAGCAGTATATCACTTACTTTGCTCATAAGGTTAGGGGTTAAACCTGGAACCCACATTGCCTACGTTATCAGCGCCTTAGGCTTCCTATGGGGCTACACGCTAAGCCGGTTTCTGCAAAATGGCCCGTCTGCCCGGCGCAAGAAATTGCTTTTACCCGGATGGCTTCTGCCTATTTGTCTTTTTGGAATGCTCCTGGTAAGTACGTGCACAAATCCCCGGGTTCTCCCATGGGGTATTATGGTGTCAAGCGAAGCCGGCGTTTACCTCGTGCTGTGGGCAATATGCTCGGTACAGGGAATTAACCGAGCCCAAGCCACAACACTTCATACTTTGCAAAAGCATAGTTTACTGGGAACCTTGGTTTTGACAGGGCTTGCTTGTTTCCAACCGGCCAACCGGTTAGATTTAGCCACAAGCGCACTTTATTTTGCCTTGATTTGCTCTGTCTATATCGCTTTTTTACGCCAAGATGAAATTTTTAAAAATACAGGTTCAAAGGATCGCAACTACTGGATAGCCGGCGGAGTGCTCTTTTTGTTGGCAATCCTGGCGCTTTCAGCTTTTGCATCTATGGGAGGGCCCGGGGCCGCATTGTGGGCTTTGAAACTCATAAGAAAAACGTGGGCTTTATTCGGAAAACTAATCATATACGCATTTGCTCCCTTAGGCAAAGCTGCTGAATGGCTTGTTGTATCTATAAGAAAATTGATCAAACAAAGACCACAAAACGGCCATCAAGCCGAACCATCGTTCAGCGATATGCTTGAGGCTTTCAACGAGACAAATCAACCCTTGGAAATGCCCTCTTGGATCCAATGGGCTTTTTCCATAGCGGCTTTGTCATTAGTGCTTTGGTTAATATGGCGCTTTTTGCTCAAACGCGAGACCAGGCATAAGCAAGATTTATCTTACACAGAGGCTCGCATAAACCTTTTGGAAAAAGGTGCGTTCACAGAGTGGGCGGAAAGTTCGTTAAACCAAATTGCGTCTCGTGTAAACACCACAGTATCCAGGTTCTTGCATTCCATAAAGCGCAACAAACCGGAAACCGTTGGCGAACTCTATATCTGCTCCCTAAACTTGCTGTCTGCTCAGGTTATTCCCTTCAAGCAAAGTAAGACCCCTTTTGAATACCTAAATGAGGTAAAAGAGCATATCCCTGGCGAGGAAGGGCATCTGGCGTTTGACTACATCACAACGCTTTTCTGCGGCTGCCACTATTCAAATCGACAACCAAATACCCTTGAATGGGAAAAAGCGCTTCACGCATATTGGATTTTGACCCAACCAGAAACATTGCACCTTGAAGCACCGGGAAATGACAGGCCGGTGAATAAATAATCACGTTAAGCCGTCTCCGAATATTCAAAAAACGTGTTTCAATGGGCCTTGGTATTTTGCAAGATACAGTTCTTAGCTGTCTGCAGGTACATCTTGTGTTTCATCAAGGAACTGTATTTCAACTGAATCTGTTAAGACATCAGTATAGCTCCAAGACACAGCACGGCGAGATTCGTCATCCAGCCTCATCACAAATATGCTTGGATAGGTATTCTCCAAAATACCTTCTTTGATGGAAATACGTCTGCGGCCTTGATTGGCTTTAACTTTGATTCGCTCTCCAAGATGGGAATCAAGTTTCTTACGAATAGAGTCAATAGTCATTTTTTGCTTCAATGGCTAACCCCCTTCGAAATTTACTTAGAATGCTTGTCTGCCACCTGAGACGCGCCATAAGCGTCAGGTTTGATCTTGGCGGCAAAACCACTTCCAACAATTTGAGCAACAAGTTCCTTTATCATGGACCTTGTTTCACCATTTCTGCCTACATCAAGATGGATCTCAACATTGAGATCATTATGCCCGGTACTTGACAGTTCACCCGCAAGTTTGCTGGCAACATCCAAACTTAAATGAGCTTCGTAAAAGATACGTTGCTTCATACTGGGCATTTGCTTTACGTAGGTGCGGGTATAGTAATATCTTCCGCCTTTACCAATATGGTGGACAACAACTGCGGTTACGAAACAAACCTGTTCTCGGGCCTGGGAATCACTGCCGACTATGAGTTTATACTGCGACTCAGGGTTTTCGGCTACGAAATCAAGGATATCATCAAACATTGCTAAGAAATTCATGGGCCCCTTTGTAGGACTTACAAAGTGCAATGTGATTCCCTCCTTACCAGGCACCTACCCACTAATAGTAACACTTTTCTACTATTTGCGCAATTGTATACACAATTCCGATGATTGCCAAAAAAGGGCATGCGCAAATAAATAGTTGCAAGAAACACATAGCTGCTGCAAATAGATCAAACGGCGAAGCAGAAATGTTTGCATGAAGGCTGGCTCTTTCATAAAACCGGTTTGGCCTGGCAACCGTGTTAAGCCGACATTATGGGGGTTATCACCTTGGCTAAAGTAACGTACTCATCAATCGTCAAATCTTCAGGCCGTTTTTGAAGATCTATAGCGTATTTGTTTCCCAATTGACGCAAGAGATCTTTGTCTGGGAAAAAGAACGAAAGTGAATTCAGTATGGTCTTTCTCCTTTGGGAAAACACTCTCCGCGAAATCTGGTTCAGCACTTTTTCTTGTTTGCCGGTAAGTGGAAAGCCAGGATAAACGTCTAAGCTTACCAGGCATGAATCTACCTTAGGAGGGGGTAGAAACGCGCCTCTCGGAATCTTTCTTTCTACCTGTACCCTGGCTCTGTATTGACACCACAAAGACAATCTTCCAAACTCTGTTGACCCAGGAGGTTCAGCCATGCGCCGGCCTACCTCATCTTGAACCACAAACGCTAGGCGGGCCCACTTGGGCCTGGTAACAAGCGCAGAATACAAAACCTGAGAAGTAACATAGTAAGGCAGGTTACCGCATAAAACCAAAGGAGTGCCAGGATGTGACTCCCTGATATTTCGCCCGGAAAGATCGGCCTTGAGGACATCGCCCCAAAGCCATGTAAGGTTGGTAAAATCAGAGGTAATCCCTGAAACGGCAGGCTCAAGTTCTTGGTCAATTTCCAGGGCATATACCTGCTTTGCCCTCTTACATAACTCTCGTGTGAGAGTTCCTAAACCTGCTCCTATTTCAAAGGCCACCCAGGTGTCATCAGGCACCATTGTCTCTGCGATGCTTTGCAAAAGCCTGGGGTCAGTCATAAAATGCTGGCCCAAGCGTTTCTTTAGCCTGACCCCATGCTCTCTCATAATCTGCCTGTAAGTTCTGTTTTCCATCAGGGTAAAATATACACCTTGGTTCTTTTGTATCCCCAGGCTAAAGCCTCTTCGTGTGTATCAAAACAAACGTCTATTTTGTTTCCCTTTATGGACGAACCAACATCAGCGGCTACTGCATACCCATACCCATCTACATAGACTCGGGATCCAAGTGGAATCACTCTTGGATCTACTGCTATGACGCCCCTGGCGGCAGGAACCCCTGTAGCCGTGGTTCCTTTGGCTGACGAGCCACAACATTTAGCACAAGGACAATAGGCAGTTGCAGTAACCTCCAGAGACCTTTTGAACCGGATATCCCGCCCTCCACGGGAAACCATTTGCCTTGTTCCTACAGCAAGCAGGAGAGGAGCAGCGTTTCTTAATTTTATCCTGGATTTCTCCTTACGGGACACTTCTTTGCCGTCTTCGTATTTAACTTCGTAAATAACCTCAATTAACCCTGTAACCCCCGGCTTAACCACTTTGGTAAAACCTACATCCAGGGAATTATCTTCGTGTTTCCTGGTTTCATAAGGTATTTCTTCTTTTTCCTTTACTTCAGCGTAAGTAACTTGAGCTACCTTAATTACACGTTGGCCAGACAATTCTTCATCTAAGCCAGGATACACAACATCATCAGGGCCTTTCTCGATGTGAGCCAAAGATAGGATTTTAGATACGTGGTTTTCTGCCGTAAATACCGGGAAACTTTTTCCTTTCCAGTGGATAAATACAGGGCTTGCCCGGTTAATCTTTATCTCAAGGTCATTTTCGACCTGGGTTTCCAGAGGTGGGTCAACAAGGTCTCCTGGGTCAATGGATAGGCTTAGGCCGGCAAGTACATCTCCTACTGTAGCCGCCCTCGTCGACACTGAAATCTGCCTATCCCACGCGTGTACAGTCACACGGCGAGTTTGGGCCGAAAGTAGTATGCCTACACACAGGGCTGCCAGAATAACTACCGATATTGCCAATCTTACCAAAGGTCGCTTGCATGTAATAAGTCTCCATCGAGGCAAGCCGACACCCCCCAAAATGGATATTCCACACAATCAAGCTAAGTCCTTCCCGGACCCTGTTCCAAATATATCCTGGTGCCCGGGTTACAAAGGCTTCGTCTATAATTATGTGAAGTTCTGTCTAAAATATCCTTGTTTTTCCGTTTTTTAAGCCGAATATCTTCTACAGTGATAGACTTTACCATCTTTACTCACCGATGGCAAACGCACGCAACGCATTTTTCAAGGTAATTTCGGCTATTTCATCAAATGTAGTTTCCAAAATCTGTGCTATTGCATCGGCCACTTCGGTTATATAAGAAGGTTCATTTCGCCTGCCCCTCTTGCTTTGAGGCGGCAGGTAAGGGCAATCAGTCTCCACGAGTAACCGGCCTGAAGGTATAAACTCAAGCATATCTCGGAGGTAACCATTCCGGGGGTATGTAAGGGGGCCGCCGAGTCCTATATACCCTCCCAGGTCGAGGCATTTTCGGGCATAGTCCAGATCTTGTGAAAAACAATGGAAAATCAACGGAACACCGGGCAGGCAGCTGCTAACAACGTCAATTACGTCGTTTGACGAATCTCGCTCATGTATGATAGCAGGCAGCCGGGTTCGCCGGGCAACCTCAAGCCCCATGGCAAACCCCTCTATTTGGCTCTGCCTTGGAGAAAATTCACGAAAGTAATCGAGCCCGATCTCACCGATTGCTTTGACTTGAGGTAATTGAGCCAACTTTTCAACATATTTCCATCTCAACTCAAGGCTCTGTTGCCTGGCCGTTTCATGAGGGTGAATCCCTACGGCGCAATAACCGTCTAGGCTTCGAGCAAGCTCCAGGCTCTTTTTTGAAGACTCTTCATCAAAACCCACTTCCAAAAAGCCAATTCCCAAAAGCCTGGCTCGTTTTAGCACTTGATCTCTGTCTTCATCAAAAGCAGAGGTTGACACATGGGCATGGGTGTCAAAAATTACAATGTCATGTTCGTTTTTACGATACCCTGGTTCCATTTTTAACCTTCCTGTCTACAGTCAATACCCCGAGTGTTTCACCGTCTCTGGCGGCAAGAAGCATACCGCTTGACTCAACTCCTCTAATCACCGCAGGTTTAAGGTTCCAAACTACAATAACCTGTTTGCCTATCAGTTCTTCCGGTAGGTAATGTGCGGCTATTCCCGCCACAAGCTGCCTCTCTTCACCGCCGGCGCTTACCTTAAGCCTAAGCAGCCTATCGGCATTTTCCACCTTGTCACATGAAATAATTTCTGCCACCTTAAGCTCGATTTGGCTAAATTCATCGATAGTTATTAATTTTTGCTCCAATTTAAATCGCCTGCTTTCGTAAACGTTAACGTAAATTACTTAATATTACCAACAGTCTTGTCGACATATTGTTTAGGCATTAGGCTTCCAGGGTTCGGGTTTTCTCATAGTATTTAGACTATGTTCGTAAGTACTGCCTAAAACGTTGTTTAATGTTTTGGGTTTTCAGCTATGCCTATAGTGTTCAATATAAATCTAGTATATAAATGCCTTTTCTATAGGTCAACCGGTGCAAACCATATGCATATTGATATATAATAAGATTTACTCATTAGTATAATCTTCCCATAAGGGTAATTATATGATCCTAACACTAAAAGCCTAAAAATGAAACTTTTGTGTTTCAAACCATTTTTTCGATAAAAATCCCTTGACGATTTCTGGCATGTCTGGTATCTATTATTTGATGCCATTGTCGAAATATGGAGGAACCGGCTGGGAAGAGAGGTGAGGCAGAATGATGAAATCAACGGGAGTAGTTAGAAAAGTCGACGAACTGGGAAGAGTAGTCATACCCATCGAACTTAGGCGAACTCTTGATATCGGCGAAAAAGACTCCTTGGAAATTTATGTCGACGGAGAGAGCATAATCCTGAAAAAATACGAGCCTGCTTGTGTGTTCTGTGGGAACGCAGCTGGGGTAGAAATATATAAGGGGAAACGAGTTTGCAAACAGTGTCTTAACGAACTGTCAGCAATGCTTCAGTAGCGGCCAATAAAGTTTTGGAAACGGTTAGAATGTACATTATCCCAGGCTCCCCTCAGCAACAAATCAAGGGAGGGCCGTAACAACACATAAGTTGGAACCGGATAAGTAACCGGCAATAAAACAAGCAGTTAAGTTAAGAGGAGGCAGATTAATCTGCCTCCTCTTGATTGCAGCCAGAATCAAGATAAGCAACGACTACCCATTCACCCTTGATCTCCTTGTTCTTAAGTTCTTGATACACGTCACTGGCCTTACCTGTGATCACGCCTTCATGAAGTTTTGTCATCTCGTGACACAAACTTACTTGAATTGAAGGAAACACAGCCACGAGATCTTCTAAGAACTTTACAATCCTGTATGGAGATTCGAAAAACACTGTAGGCACCTGAGGCTTTATCCACTCTTGGAAAAACCTTCGCCTCTTGCTTGGTTTACGCGGAGGGAAACCTGCAAATATAAACTGGGACGAATAAAAGCCTGAAAGCGCTAAAGCCGTAGTTACTGCCGAAGGGCCGGGAACAGATTCAACACCAAAACCTTGTTGCCTGGCCTTGTTGACCAAGTAAGCGCCTGGGTCCGAAATAACAGGCATCCCGGCATCTGACACTAATGCCACTTTTTTACCCTCTGACAGCTCACTTATGACCATATCGGTTCGTTGTTTCTCTACATGCTCGTGAAATGATAAAAGCGGCTTTCTAATTTCATAGTGAGTAAGCAGTTTCAATGTTCGCCTGGTATCTTCACATATAATCAAATCAACCTGGTTTAAAACCTCAATAAGCCTAAAGGACGTATCTTTCAGGTTTCCGATTGGAGTGCCGCAAACATAGAGAGTTCCCTGTTCTGAATCATGGCCGGTAAGGGCTGCATTATCGTGGCCGAAGGCCGGATTCTTGCTCATTTGTTTTCATCAACTTTCTTTTCATCAACTTCCTCTTCAGGAAATTTAGATTGAGTTCCATCTTCCAGCAACACTGTAAAGAGCCCTTTTGATTTGTTGTACGCGGTAACTTTACCCTCGCCTTCAGGTGTAATCACAAATGCTCCTATTTCAACCGGCGGCTCTTGG
Source organism: uncultured Eubacteriales bacterium (assembly GCA_964641455.1). GTDB lineage: Bacteria > Bacillota > Sulfobacillia > Fermentithermobacillales > Fermentithermobacillaceae > DTU015. The sequence continues at coordinate 28,015 of CAZXLH010000024.1, forward strand.
GCCTTGGCCCCATCGCCGTCTTCAGATTCAAATCTCAAGCAGCACAATAACCGGCCGCAAGTGCCCGAAATCTTAGAGGGGTTAAGCGGAAGGTTTTGCTGCTTTGCCATCCTTATTGAAACCGGTTGAAACTCGCAAAGAAAACTTGCACAACATAGTTCTCTGCCGCAAGGCCCAAGGCCCCCAAACAGTTTGGCCTCATCTCTTACGCCTATCTGTCTAAGTTCAACCCTGGTTTTCAACGCAGAAGCCAGATCCTTTACAAGTTCCCGGAAATCTACGCGTCCGTCAGCCGTAAAATAAAGGGTGATACGAGAGCAATCGAATGTGTATTCAGCGTCTACAAGGTTCATCTCAAGGCCATGTTGAGCAATCTTCTGTTCTGCAGTTTCCATAGCCTCGAGCGCTTTTTGCTTATTTTGATTCTCAATTTCAATATCTTCATCATGAGCCAAGCGTATCACTTTTCTTAAAGGCTGAACTAATTCATCGTAAGGAACATCCTTGGGCTCAATAGCCACAGTTCCAATCTCAACGCCTTTGACTGTTTCTACAAGCACTTTGTCTCCGACATTTAACTCAATATCGCCGGGATCAAAGTAATACACTTTTCCTATCTCTTTAAATCTAACACCTGTAACTAATGGCATAGTCTTTTCCTCGCTTAAAAATCTCTACATAACCTATTGTGTTAAATTTTCTCTGCGAAAAATCTGTGTATATCCATAAATAACACACAAAACACCAAAAATGAATTTGTGTTGGCACTTAACCGCTGCCGGGCACGCATAACCGCCTTCAAGCCCCAAAAATTCCGTTTTAACGTTACAACCTGGCTGCTATCGGGGTTTTCCAGGCATTGGCCACTGCTCCTGTCGATAGTTCTCGATAAATTGCGGCCAAATTCAAACTCAAGGGCGGCAAGAATTCGGTCTTTCTTTTCAACATCAACCTTTGAATACTCAAGCGCCATCTCCGCAGGAGAATCATCACATATTTGCTTTATCAAAGCGTCTCCGTAGAAAACGCTTTCTCCTTCTTGAGAAACCAGCCACATTGCTTTTTCAATACTGCCACCTGAGATAATTGATATTTCTTTGCTCTTTTCAGGCGGCACATCAAGCTTTTCCTCGAGATATGCTGCAATTACAGATCCCGGCAACGAATGAAGCGGAATAACCTGGCATCGGGATGTTACAGTGCTTGGAATAGCAGCTTCATTCGATGTTGTAAGAATAAACGTAACATAAGGAGGCGGTTCTTCAAGCAGTTTAAGCAACGCATTAGCTGCCTCGGCAGTCAAGGTTTCAGCTTCATTTATGATAAAGACTTTCCTGCTGGAAATAAACGGGCGGGTTAAAACCTCTTTCAGCATTTCATGAGACGCCTTTATTTTTATGCTTGTCCCGTCCTTTTTAACAATGAAAAGATCAGGGTGGCTGTTCTTGTCAACTTCGGAACATGACCGGCACACGCCACATGACAATACTGTATCACCATGGCCATGAAAATCCTGGCCCGGTGTATTTTGGCCCAGGCATAAGATTGCTTTAGCAAACTCTTTGGCTAAAACTTCTTTCCCTGAACCTGCCGGGCCTTTAAAAAGGTACGCATGGGCTATTCTGCCCGACCTCAGTATGGCCTTAAGTATCTTAACGGGAATTTTTTGTCCGGCTATAAGACCCTTCACAAACTAAACAACCCACCTAGCTCAATACTATGGATTTTACGTCATTGTATATCTCGTAAGTTTTGCTAAACCTTTACAAACTTCTCAACGGGCAGGATAAAAACCGTCGCTCCCCCTACCACAACTCCTACAGGGTATGGCACATATGATTCAGCTGGGCCCACTGGTGTAATAGGGGTAACCAATTGCTCTCGGGCACGGCAAGTTTTCTTAACAACTTCCAGCACTTTCTCAGTATCATCGTCATCTACCCCTATGAGAACTGTAGAGTTGCCCTCCCGGAGGAAGCCCCCTGTAGAAGCAAGTTTCGTAGCACTGTACCCCGCACGAACGAGACCGTCCATAAGTTTTGGCACATCTTTGTCTTGGACAACCGCAATAATTAATTTCACAGGCTTTCCCTCCCAAATTCTTCTTCAATAAGATCATAACCTTTTTTGGACAAAATGTTGACAACTTCTTTCCAAACCAAACGTTCAACCTGAAATACATCTAAACCAGCATCTATATTTACAATACGATGTGAGAATCGCTTAGCTAGCATTCTGTACCCTTCTCTGACCTTCTGATGATATTTCTCGCTTCTGGACTCAATCTTGTCTTTTTGCTTGCAAGCGAACCTTTCCTGAATAATCTGAGAATCGCTTATATCGAGCACTAAGGTCAGATCCGGTTCAAGGCCATCAGTAGCGACAGCGTTTATGGATTCTATGCTTGACAGAGAAACTCCTCCTGCATAACCTTGGTATACCCACGTAGAATCAATGTATCGCTCAGTAATTACTATGCGCCCTTCCAAAAGTGCAGGCCTAACAATTTTTGACACGAACTCAGACCTGGCAGCCGCATACAGAAACATCTCTGACAAAGCAGTTCTATCAGGGCTGGCCGGATCCAAGAGCAAGTTCCTAACCCTTTCGCCGAAAGGGGTTCCTCCCGGTTCTCTGGTCACCAATGGATTTAAGCCCATAGATTCCAGCCTTTTTGAAACTCTGGCTATTTGAGTAGATTTCCCTGAACCGTCACACCCCTCAAGGCTGATAAAAACCCCGGGGAGTGTATTATCTACGACTCTACGCAAAACACTTTCAACTCCCTTTCGTGGCTAGAGTAACCACGGCCCAGAACCTCAAGGCCGCAACTTATGGCAGCGCTCAAATATTCTACAATAGGTTCATCTATCTTCTCACCCGGAACAACAACCGGAGAACCCGGTGGATAGATAAGCACAGTATCAGAACTGATTTCGCCAATTGACTGTCTAAGCGAAAGCGCCCTGCTCCTGGAGTAATAAGCTTGGGAAAGAGACATCGCTTGTTTTGCTCTTGGAGGTTCGTGCCTAAAAATTTCAATCAAAGACTTGAGGTTGCCGTTACTTTTCCCAAACAGCGGCTGTTCCGTTGGTTTGTTCATGCGGCGCTGCCCTGTGCATTCTTTTGAAATTTCCTGAAAAGCTTTGGTAACCCTTTCAAGAGTACCTGGAGTATCGGCACCTGTAATCATTAAGAGCACATAATCAGGCCCTACCATCTCGGGAACAATTTTGCCCTTTTCCCAAAGAAGAGCCTGGGCCTGTGGGCCCGATATACCAAGCCCCGATACACCGACAAGAACCTTTCCCGGATCCCAAAACCATCCCTTGCTCTGTTTGGGAATCCTTATGTCAAGCCCTTCTATATGTGACAACTTATCTGCAAGCGCTTGGCCCAATTGCCTCACTTTTTTAACCCACAACGAATCTACATGGAAATCATCCAGAGCTTTTTCTAACGATGCAAGGAGAATATACGAAGGCGATGTAGATTGAACTAACCTAAGAGCCTCCTCTACATTTGATGCAAGGCCTGGAATGCCAAGGCATGCCTCAGTCACATGCAATAAACCGGCTTGAGTAAACGCCTGGGAGGTCTTATGAGCTCCGTGAACTACAAGGCTGGCCTTTGTTTCAATGGCTGAAGGCGGGAAATCGTCTGAAAAGGAAAAAAGCGTTCCATGAGCTTCATCTACTACTACAGCGCAACCTATGTCCTTGGCAAAATGACATATGTCTGTAATATCCCTGCATACTCCAAAATAAGTAGGATTGACCAAAACGATACCTTTTACCTCTTCCAAAGCATCTGCCCTTAACTGCTTCAAATCACAACATTTTTCCAGTTGAGCCTCAATATCTGAAGCAGTAAGCGGTAAATAGCCTCCAAAACGGCTATCGTATTCAGGGTATACAAAACAAGGCTCTAATCCAGATAACACAAGCCCGGAAATAATGGATCGGTGCACGTTTCGTGGAACTATTACCTGTCCACGCCCTAAAGTCATTCGAATTGCCATTAAAGATGCAAGTATCCCGCAAGTCGCTCCATTGACCAGGCAATGGGTGGATGCGGCCCCAAATGCCTGAGCCAAAGCATTTTGGGTTGTTTGGATGCTTCCTTTGGCGTAATGAAGATTATCCAACCCGCGAACTTCTGTAACATCCAAAATCTTGATAGCATCAAGCATTTCCCGTAGTTTGGCTGATATCTGAGAAACACTACAGTGTTCGGCGCCTAAGTGCCCTCCAACACCTTTGTGCCCGGGCATATGCATTCTAACAGGATTTTGGTTTATGTAAGCAGCAATGCTTTCGATGATACCCCATGATGTCTTACTCATAGTCCGCTCCCTTGAGTCAATTTCTTAAAATACAGTAGGTTATTCTTATCATACAACAAGCCACTAATCCAACCATACTTCTAAAAGCAGGCCCTTTTTCGCGGAGTTAGTATTACGCTGTTCATCTATCCACTTTTATCCACAGGTTTTTCCACTTATCCCCAGGCTTGTCAACATGATTCTTCATAAACAGACTGCAAGTTCGCCTAAACTTATCTGATGCACCCGGCTTTATAGCGAAAGTTAGGCATGCTTTCCAAAGTTGCCTACTCGGTTGGCATTACGGTTACTTTAAGCATTTTGTCGCCGGCCTCAATGCTACCGATCACATCCATACCTAAAATCACTTTTCCAAAAACCGCGTAGTCTCCGTCAAGCCATGAAGCATCTTTCTTAAGTATATAAAACTGGGAGGTTGCTGAATCCGGGTCTGCAGATCGTGCCATAGCCACTGCTCCGCGTACGTTTTTTAGATTCTTGTGGGTTTCAAGTTCTATCGTCTCTCCTGACCCGCCCCTGCCTGTTCCGGTAGGATCACCGCCCTGAACCACCCAATCCTCAACTCTGTGCCACGTTATTCCGTCATAAAACCCAGACCTTACAAGTTTGAGGAAGTTCTCCGATGTTATAGGCATTAATTTAGGATAGACTTCAATGATTATTGCACCTTTTTCCATTTCAATCTTGACGGTTTCTGTCACCTGGGCGTCGGCTCTTTGTCTACGTACTTTGATAAGTGAGCCGGCAACTATGACTACTAAGAGAACCGCAGCAATAAGAACTAAACGGCTTTGCCAGGAACGAGATGATTTCCCGAAAGTTTCGTGCAAACCTTTTGGTTTCTTCCTCACTGTAGATTTTCGATTCTTTTTGCTCTTTTTTCTGGCCATAGATAACACTCTCCGATATACTTTGCTTGTTATACAGATTCTCATGTCTATTGCACAAAAGGGCAAGCCCTTGCAGATGAAACGTTGGGTGAAACGTTGGGGACGGTCCTAAATATTTCATTATCGTATCGAGATAAAGATAATAGGCTGCGATATATGCACTCAGATATCCGAACGCGAGGTGTTTCATAATGAAGGTTTTGTTACATCCTCTTGTTGGAATAGAAATAGAAAATGTAGGCGAAATTTCACTTGGCACCTCAATAAACGATGTTCTTAGAATACTTCCCAAGCCTCATGTGGACAGAAACTCATACTATTTTTATAACAGTGAACTTCGCATTTTTGTTGATGAAAATGGAAAGGTAGATTTTATAGAGTGTTTGAACGGCGTATACGGTGCAAAACTGAATCCATATATTTACGGAGCAGAAGTCTATAAGACAAAAGCAGAAGATTTGGTATCACTTCTTGCAAAACAAAATGACGGCAATATAGAAGATAATGAATACGGATATTCCTACGTTTTTCCAAATATCAGCGTAGGTGTCTACCGAGAATGCCTTCCGGAAGATGTGGAAGAAATGATACAGGAAATTAACGCAAACGGTGATTATGAGAGGATGAAGGAAGAAATACAACTCGATTTGATAAAAGCCAACTATTTTGCAACAATTGGTATCGGCCAAAACCATTACTATAGATGAACAGATCAACTGTCTATGATAATCTCCATTGAGCCCACAATTCTCCCAATAGCGCTTGTGAAATGCTATGCGTATTCGTCTCTTCGCACCGATTAATTGTTTTGTTGTATAAGGGTGCCAAATTCGGTAGGTTGTCCTGAAGCAAATTAGAGCAAATGAAACGTTTAGGACCGTCCCCGATTTTTCACCGATATTTCATGCCCGGCGCA
>CAZXLH010000025.1:0-23612 GCA_964641455.1 uncultured Eubacteriales bacterium
ACGGGGAGTTAGCGGTGCCCTGTAACCCGCAATCCGCTATAGCGGGGTTGAAGCCTACCTGAGGGTGTTCCTTTTTAAGGCCTGGCCGGCACGGGCAGCGTTGAAGGCCGGGGCCTGCGCAATGAGAACCCGTGAACCCCGTCAGATCCGGGAGGAAGCAGCGGTAAGCGGTTCTTCTCATGTGCCGCAGGGGTTCCTGGCTGGAGCCAGCCATGCTTGGTAACGCTTAGGAAGGGCATTCGAGGGTAGGTGCACGGTCAATTTACTGTTTCTTATTGTAGCCTACAGGGATATTAAATTCGGGGGAATGCAACTTGTCCTACACGGCCCTGTATCGCACCTGGCGTCCTAATACATGGGAAGATGTAGTTAATCAAAAACCGGTAATTCGCATCTTGCAAAACGCATTAGTTGAAAACAAGGTATCTCATGCGTATCTTTTTTCCGGGCCTCGCGGAACCGGAAAAACCACTGTGGCAAGGCTCCTCGCCAAATCCGTAAACTGCCGCCGGCGTAACGGTTCGGAACCATGTAACAGCTGCGATATATGCCAAGCGATTGTAAGCGGCACTTCAGTTGACGTAATGGAAATAGATGCCGCTTCAAACAGAGGTATTGATGAGATACGGAGCCTTAGGGAGAGCATAAGGTATTTGCCTGTAATGGGCGGCTACAAGGTTTACATAATTGATGAAGTACATATGTTAACCCAGGAGGCGTTTAATGCACTCCTGAAAACCCTTGAAGAGCCTCCTGGCCATGTCATATTCATACTGGCCACAACGGCTGCCCATAAAATTCCTGTGACTATTGCCTCGAGGTGCCAGAGGCTTGAATTCCGGCGGCTTTCAATTGAAGATATTGAAGGCCGGCTTGAAAAAATTCTAGGGTCACAAGATGCAAAGTGGGAACAAGGCGCGCTCAGGCTCGTTGCCCGGGCAGCGGCAGGTTCAATGCGCGATGCCCTGTCAGTGCTGGATCTGTGCATTACTTACGGTGATGGCAAAGTACTTGAAGCAGATGTCAGGGAGGTTCTGGGTGCAACCTCTGCCGAGATTATGACACGCCTTTTTAAGGCCATTTCTGAGCAAGATCTCAAGGGTATTTTAGATGTTACCAAAGAGAGCTCAGAACGCGGCAAAGATATGGGTGAGCTTTGCCAGGAAATCGGTATGTTCGCCAGAGATCTTTTGCTTCTTGCTTCAGGTGGGAATAAAGCTGACTTAGGCAGAACCCGCCACGAACTTGAAAATATGTTAGCCCTAAGCCGAACTCTTCCAAAACAAGTACTGATTAAGGTGCTCAAAGCAACTTCAAGCGCTACCGCTCAGATGCGCAACAGTGATAACCCACGGCTTGTGCTTGATGTGTGTTTGCTCAGCCTGTTTCTTGAAGATAAGCCGGCCCAGGCCGATGCCAGGGTGCATATACCCGGCGCAAGCATACCCCGTGCCAAAACGCCTGTACAAAGGCAGGCAGAAAAGGCGCCTGCTTTTGAGCGCAAACAAGAGCAGAAAACTTTTAAACAAACTGCCAAACAACCCAAAGGGCCAATACAACGTAAACAATCTAAAGAGCCCAAAGAGCAGGTACAAGCCAAATTGGCTGATACCCGGGTTTCAGGCAATTTGATGGAAACGGTTACACACTCATGGGATGCATTGCTCGATGAGCTGCAAAAAAGCAGAAAAATTCAGGCGCGGGCTTATCTTTTGCCTGCTAAGCCGGTAAAATTGATCAATGATAAAGTTTTGGTGTTAGAGTATCCTGAAGGTTATGTTACTCACATGGAACAAATTGTTTCTAACCCTCATAAGCAAGTGGTTCAGAAGTATCTTGAAAAATTGACAAAACATAAATTCGATTTGGCGGTTGAGGTGGAAAAGCCTACAACAGACCAAAACGGCAAGGCCGGTGAAACAAACCATAATGATTTGCATCCCTTGGTAAAAGGTGCAATAACTATACTAAACGGAAAAGTTACAAAGGTTACATAGGAAGGAGAAGTCTCATGCCAAAATTTCCCGGGCCGGGCGGGCTCGATATGCAACGGTTAATGAAAGAGGCTCAGAAGCTTCAAACAGAAATGACAAGAGTAGAAGAGGAATTGGCCAATAAAACCGTAGAAGCAACTTCAGGCGGCGGAATGGTAAAGGTTGTGGTTACCTGTGGGTTCGAGGTTAAGTCTGTAGAGGTTGCCCCGGAAGTAGTCGATCCTGATGACATAGAAATGTTGCAAGATTTAATCGTGGCAGCAATAAATGCAGGTATATCCAAAGCAAAGCAAACCAATGAAGCAGAAATGGCGAAAGTTACCGGTGGATTAAACATGCCTATGAAATGGTGATTTGATGCAAGGTTATCCAGAATCTATTTCCAGGTTAATTGACGAACTGCGAAAATTGCCTGGGATTGGCCCTAAAACAGCGCAGCGGCTTGCGTTTCACCTGGTTGTTTCCGGGAAAACATCTATTAACCGTTTAATATACAGCCTTGGGCAAGTGCGCGACAACATAGGTTATTGCACTGTGTGTGGCAACATAACAGATGTTGACCCTTGCGCTGTTTGCAGTGACCCTGAAAGGGATTCAAGCACTATTTGTGTAGTTGGTTATCCTAAAGACGTGTTAGCCATTGAACGGGTTGGCGGTTACCGGGGTGTGTTTCATGTGCTACAAGGATACATTGAGCCCCTTAAAGGAATAGGCCCTGAAGATATAAGGGCCAAGCAACTGCTTGAACGAATAAAGCACAGCGAGCATAAGCCAAGGGAAGTGATCCTGGCTACAAATCCTGATATTGACGGAGAAACCACTGCTCTTTATTTGGCAAGGGCGATTAAGCCACTCAATATCAAAGTCACGCGGCTTGCAAGAGGGCTTCCCTTTGGTGCCGAACTGGACTATGCTGACGAAGTTACTTTAGCAAAATCTCTTGAAGGACGTAAAGAGATGTAGCTTTGCATAAATTTTCCACCGGAAACCCATACTTAAAGCAGTATCAAAACGTGGTTAGATCGCGTACACATATTACTGTGGGGGCGACCAGGTGGATGCAATTATTTCCTTTATATTCAAAAAGACAAGATAGCCACGACAATGAGCTGGCTCAGCTGCTTAAGTCTTTAAGGCAAGCTGAGAAAGATTATGATGTGGCACTGTCGTGTTTTAAAGAAGTCACTGAATTTGACAGGGTAGACGAAGCTATTTTCTTAATGGAAGCAGCCAGAAAGAAATATTCTTATTACCTCAGGAAACTAAGAGATTACACATCTGCCAAAGGCCAAAGCATGTGCCGTTAGGCGAATTTTGAGCGAATATAATTTCCTTCCGGTTCATAAGCATTTTCGGGAGGGATCCGCTTTGAGTTTTAACCTAATTCTAGGCATAATCGTAGTTTCGGTGGTTTTATATTTTGTGTTTCGTCAAATGGCAGCCAAATTCAAGGGCTTAGGCAAGCTATTTCTCAGGTCGCTGGTTGCTTTCTTCGGTGTATGGGCGGTTAATATAGTAGGAGCCTGGTTCGGGTTTCACATTGGCCACAACCTTGTTACCGCGCTTACCATAGGCAGTTTGGGAGTTCCGGGCGCGCTTTTGCTCTTGGCAGTCAAGTATTTCTTAATATAAGTAAAAAGCATACCCCTAGGGCAAGTAATTCCTGGGGTTTTTACTTTGGCCTAACACTTCAATTTCAAAATGACAGTGGGGGCCTGTGGCGCTGCCTGATTGCCCTACATATCCAAGCACCTCGCCTTTGTCTACCTTTTGCCCTTCAGATACTGTATACCGCGAAAGATGCCCGTACTTTGTGCGGTACCCATCTGCGTGGCTTACGATAACAAGCCTTCCGTACCCATCTGACCATCCTGTAAAGGTAACTGTTCCGCTTGCCGCTGCTATAACCGCTGTATTTGACGGAGCCGCTATATCAATTCCTTCATGGAACTGTTTCTTGCCGGTAATAGGATGCACTCTCCACCCGAATCCGTCTGTAACTTTGCCGGTTACAGGCCATACGAAACCGGCCGATCTTGATGCAGCCGCAACTTTGAGGCTGGTGGCACTTACTTTTGCTTCAGGCAGCAAAAGCAGTTGCCCCGGAACCAGATTTTCAGGATCAGAGAGTTTATTGACTGCCATAATCGTCTCGACGGGAACATTGTAAACCGAGGCTATTTCACTGATAGTATCCCCTGCGCTAACTCTGCAAATTGTGCCTGACGCATTTTGCATTACAATCAGTTCTATGCCCTGTGCAATGTGGTCAGGAGATACGAGCCCGTTTATGGCTGTAATGGAATTGACGGTTGTATTGAACTTGCGGGCTATTAGGCTTAGGTTATCCCCGGGTTTTACTGTGTAAACTACGAGTTCGATATTTAAGTGATCAGAAATAGGAGTATCACCGGAAGATCTTAACACATCAACCGTATTTTCGCTTATGGCTTGTATGGATGATGCAGGCATGCTTTGTTGCAAAATGGGCAAGCCGTTTTGTAAGCCTCCCAAATTGGGCGAACCCGGTTCCCATTGAGCAGCAGCAAGTTCACCAAGGCTCACGGCAGTATCCGGGTTGGTTTGGCTCTGGCCCCATTGTGGCTTAAAACTCTCAGGCAAAGCCCTCAATAGCCCCGCATGCATCCCTGCGGCCAAACTACACAGTGCAAGCACTGTTAGCAGAACATATTGCTTAAGCGTTTTTCCGCTTGCCAAAACATAGAATGTTTTGCCGCGCCTGTGGTTCATGGTTTGGTAACACTCTCCTTGTATTATAATATTTACCTCGTTGGGCAAATAATAAGAACTAACTTGTAATATGGAATTGTTTACCTGAAAAAGCAGGAGGATAACCGGGAGCCCTAAAAGAAGACAAGCAGACAGGCAAGTTCGATGAGTATTGAAGAGGTAGGATTGATATCCTAGGTTAATCATTTATAATCTTTATGTGTGGCAATTGGATTTTGATAACCTAATGCCACTTTGTAAATTTAAGGAATCAAAGTTTGCGGCGATGCAAAACAGGCCTGTTTGGGCGTGTTGGGCTTGCCGGCAAGGCTAAAAGCCAGAACCCTGGGATATTTACAGAAAGGAGAAGTCGCCAGAGACGCTTTAACCGGTACCATAACGGGCAAAAGTTACATAGAATATTAAACACAAGTGATTTACGGATATGTATGGGGGAGGCTGTACAGCCAGAGCCTGCGTATCCTAAACATTATTCGTCCTCTGGTGTACTGCATAACCAAAATCCGGTTAGAAAATATGCTTTATGTTTAATATATAAGAAACGTTAAGCAGGAATTTTCTAATAAGGATAGAATATTCCACTCTGGTGGAACAAATCCAACCCAGGAAACAAATTCTGTAAATACTGCCTGGGAAAACAGGCCAATACGTATTAGAAAGGAGGGTAAGGCTGCACTTTATGAAAATATAGAGGGTAAGATGCATACAGACAAACCCCATTAACAGTTTGGCTAAGTTATGTTGAGTGCGGCAAGGTAGATGGACGAAACTTGTATTAAGACCGAAAAAATTCCCCCGCCTTCAAGGTTAAAGGCGGAGGTAAGTCGAAGGCTTAAACAGCTTAAACTTAGCAAAAAAGCCATTTACATACCAATTGGAGTGTTAGCGGCGCTAACACTTTTAATTACTGTTGTATCCAGCCAACCTAAGCTTTTTGCAGTTAAAGTTGACGGAGAGATCATTGGATACACAGACGATAAGGCCCTTCCGTTTAAAATGGTAAGCAGGCTTTCTGAGGAGGAATCATTCAGGGTTGGCGCAGAAGTAAAGACTTCTGTTGAGATAGAGTGCCAAAAAGTGAAACGGGAAAAACACCTGGATGTTACTGAACCTGATGAGCTTGGCGAAATTCTCAAAGAGAAGATCAGTTTTGTTGCCCTTGGCTATGTAATTTGCGTAAACGGAAAAGAGATAGTGGCCCTGTCTTGCGAGGAACAAGCCAGGGGAGCCTTGGATGACCTGCGTAACAACTACATAAGCGCTATTGTAGAAACAGGCCATGCTACTGTTGAGGAAGTGCTGATCAAAGAAAAGATAGACATAATTGAACAAGAGGTAAATACGTCTATTTTCCGCAAAAGAGATGAAGCTGAGAAGATTCTTGCCCGGGGAACAGACAAGATGTTGAGTTACACGGTACAGCGTGGGGACAGCTTATGGGCCATAGCCTACGCTAACCATATGAGTGTCCAAGATCTCAAGAAAGCAAACCCTGAGCTGAACGGCGATCTAATCAAAGAAGGCGAGAATCTTAACCTGGTTGTACCGAGCCCCTACGTAACCCTGTCAAGCCGTGAGACGGTGACCTATACCCAATCGATTCCGTTTTCAGTGCAGGTAACTTACGATTCTTCTATGTGGCCATGGCAGGAAAAAGTGACCCAAGAAGGCAAAAGCGGCGAGAAAGAAATAACAGAGCAGGTTGTAAGAGAAAACGGTAAAGAGGTTTCCAGGTCCAAGATTTCCGAGAGAATAGTTTCGTATCCGGTTACCAAGAAAATAACCAGAGGCAACAAACAAGTACCTGCTATGGGTTCAGGCAATATGATTTGGCCTGTACAGGGCACAATTACTTCCAAGTTCGGATGGCGCTGGGGTTCATTCCATAGAGGGGTCGATATCGGAGCCTCATCGGGAACTCCGGTGAAAGCGGCAGATTCGGGAGTAGTAAGGTTTACCGGTTGGAACGGAGGATACGGAAATCTCGTCAAGATAGATCACGGCGGCGTTCAAACGTGGTATGCCCACTTATCCAAAATAACGGTATCTACCGGGCAACGTGTAGGCAAAGGCGATGTAATCGGGAATGTTGGCAGCACAGGCATATCTTCAGGGCCGCATTTGCACTTTGAGGTTCATGTAGACGGTGTTGCTAAAGACCCGTTAGGTTTCTATAAATAGACAGACTCGATGAAGCACAATTTGCATATTGGTACACTATTTTACTTGGGAGAATGGGACTATGGCAAGGCTCGTAATTAAGGGAAGAAAAAAGCTTACAGGCGAAGTCAAAATCGGAGGTTCCAAGAATTCGTCAGTAGCCATCATACCGGCGGTGCTTCTTGGTGACAGCCCGTCTACCCTCGAAAACGTGCCTGCCATACGAGATGTAAAAGTGTTTGCCCAGATCTTACAAGATCTGGGCGCACTTGTTTCTTTGAACCAAAACACAATGACTATTTCCCCTAACGGTTTTACCTCACATGTGGCTCCTTATGACCTGGTGCGAAAACTCAGGGCTTCTTATTACCTAATGGGTGTCTTGCTTGCCAAATTCGGAAAAGCTGAAGTTGGGCTACCCGGAGGCTGTGATATTGGGCCCAGGCCTATAGATCAGCACCTTAAGGGGTTTCGCGCCCTTGGGGCGCAAGCGTCTGTAGAAGGCGGAGTTGTGAGGCTGTGCGCCGATAAACTGGTAGGAGCCCCGATGTACCTGGACATACCAAGTGTAGGAGCTACTATTAATATCATGTTGGCAGCCTGCATGGCCCAGGGAACCACGGTAATTGAAAACGCTGCCAAAGAGCCGCACGTCGTGGACCTGGCCAATTGCCTTAATGCCATGGGTGCACAAGTACATGGGGCAGGCACAGACGTTATCAGAATCAGAGGAGCCAAGAGGCTCAAAGGAACTTGCCATTCAATTATCCCTGATGATATGGAAAGCGCAACGTATATGATGGCAGCGGCGGCTACCGGCGGCGATATTGAAATAAATGGTGTGATTACCAAACACCTCGAACCTGTAGTAGCCAAGCTTAAAGAAGCAGGGGCTGTAATTGAGCAAAACGGAGATTACATTAAGGTTGTAGGCCCTAAGCGCCCCAGGCCGGTTAATGTGAAGACTTTACCCTATCCCGGGTTTCCCACAGATGCCCAGCAGCCGCTTACGGCTGTGCTTGCCAGGGCAAACGGAGTGAGTGTGGTTCAAGAATCTATGTATGACAATAGGCTCGGGCACGTAAGCGAACTTGTTAAGATGGGGGCAAATGTCAAGGTTCAAGGCAAAACTGCAATTATTGAAGGAGCCCCCAGGCTTGTAGGCTCTCCGGTTACAGCCACTGACTTAAGGGCCGGAGCCGGCCTGGTAGTGGCCGGATTATCGGCTGAAGGCACTACAGAAGTTTATGGGCTTGAGATTATTGAAAGAGGATACGAATGCATTGTTGAAAAACTAAAAAACCTTGGCGCTTCTGTAGAGCGGATTGAGGGCTAGGCTAGTTAGGCACCACATTGCTTGCAGCTTATCCTGTTCGCAATTTACCCGATTTATGTATACCTGATTTATGTATATTTGCTTCAAGACAACCTGCCGATTGCATTTCACCTTATTTGGTTTACTTTAAAGTTATCTACTTATGCATATCTTGATATATACCTTAACTATTACTTTTTATGAGAGATTACGTAATTACATTATAATAGATTTAGGCGAAAGCCTTTTTGGGCTAAGCCAAAATTTGTGTAAATAGGGCTGTGTTGGGCAATTACAGTGGCGGTATGCCACTTGCCGCTCACGCAAAACATAATTACCGGTTATTTTGGGGGTGAGGTTTTGGATATCGAGTCTTCTCAAGTTCATAACGTCAAGGAGCCGAAGAAAAGAAAGCAGCCTAATTTATGGTCTTACCTTGTGGTAGGGTTGGTAGGGGCCATTATCGGCGGATTGCTTGTAGTTGGGGTAGTGCCTCAGGTAATAGTCGGGCGAATGTCAGGTTTGGAACTTTCAGTGCCGTCTCACAAAACTACCCTTGACGGAGGCAATTCGCTTTCAAACCTCAAGACCGCCGGCAGCTCGTCTTCCAATGATCCCTGGCAAGTAGTTGTAGATGCAGCCGAAAAAG
Source organism: uncultured Eubacteriales bacterium (assembly GCA_964641455.1). GTDB lineage: Bacteria > Bacillota > Sulfobacillia > Fermentithermobacillales > Fermentithermobacillaceae > DTU015. The sequence goes on from CAZXLH010000025.1 coordinate 8,870, forward strand.
TAAGCCCGGCAGTTGTGGGCATAGTCAACAAAAAATCACTTTACGACATTTTCGGCCGGGAATACATCAGGGATACATCAGGTTCCGGTGTGATTATTACCCAAAATGGGTATATAGTTACCAATAATCATGTAATATCAGGGGATTCTCAAGCGCTTACTGTGTTTCTCGCTGATGGGCGTACTATGAACGCTAAGATAGTCGGGGCTGATCCGGCCACTGACCTTGCTGTGATTAAGATCGATGGCTCTAACCTTCCAACTGCTGTATTTGGCAATTCAGACAATCTAAAGCCCGGCCAGTTGGCTATTGCTATAGGCAATCCTTTAGGAATGGAGTTTAACAGATCAGTTACCGTTGGCGCGATTTCAGGTCTGGACAGAGTGCTGCGTATCGGTGACGGATATGTGCGCCTTATCCAGACTGATGCGGTTATCAACCCAGGTAACAGTGGTGGGCCTTTGATAAACGGAGATGCGCAGGTTATAGGCCTAAACTCTGCTAAACTTGATGTACAGGCTGTTGAGGGTATGGGTTTTGCAATCCCGTCAAACCAGGTTAAACGAATAGTTACGGAGATAATGGAGACAGGCAAGGTTCGCAGGGCTTTTGTAGGAGTAAGCCTTATGGACAAGGTGGAACTTAAACTATACAAGCCTGAAGTTAAGCTTGACAAGGGAATTTACGTATACGACGTAGTTTCAGGCGGGCCTGCTGCCAAGGCCGGAATTCGCGAGGGCGATGCCATTTTGGAATTTGGCGGGCGTACCATAAACGATGTAGGCACATTTGTGGCTCTCTTGGCAGAAAAATCTCCGGGAGAGACTGTTACTGTCAAGGTGATCAGAGATGGGAAACAATTGTCGTTTGATGTAAAACTTATTGAAGCGCCTTCAGAAACGCGGTAAGCACGGGAGGCATTGGTTTGCGGGGGAAGCGGCTGTCGGTTCACATGAACCCAGCCGCTTTGTGTTTGCCGAACTTTCAAAACGTGAAACATTGATTAGGATGAAAGTACTTTAAGCCTTTTCCGCAGAAGCGGATTATGATGAATTGTTTAATCTGCTGCCTTATCTTTGCTTTTAGACTTGCCTGATGTTTTCGAAACAGAATCGTCTTGTGAATTACCGCCCGGTTGTTTGTTATCTGAGTTGCCGTCACCCTCAGGCTCTGTGCCAGGGGAATCAGGCTCATTGGGATCTGTGTCTTCCGGTTCATCGTCCGGTTCTGTATCATCCGGATCCATGTCATCTAAAATATCATCAGGCATATCTTCCAGGAAGCCTTCACCGTTTTCGTGGTCCAGCAAGTCTTCAGGAATTTCAAGTTCTGTGTCGTCAGGTTTCATTGCAGGTGCGTCTTTTGGTATGAAGTAAGGCAACCGGTTAGCTTCACTGTCTTCAGGATCTTTGTCTTCCGGGAACAAAATCTCTAATACGTGGTTTTTGGGACAGGCTGGTGCACTGTTTCCCTCTCTGAATATCTCATAATGCCACTTAAAACATGTAACGTTGGCTTTTTGCCCTGTTTTGTCGCAAACTTTCTCCCAATGCAGGCTGTCTGGCATTCGCCAGCTCTGATAAGGTTTGCCCATCAAAGCGTTGCCCATAAAACTTGCCCATATGGGCCCGGCTACAGAGCCGCCTGTGCCTGAAAGAGATTCTTCACGGTTATCCCAGCCTACATAAACCGCACATGAAAGTTCCCTTGTATAACCTACGAACCATGCTTCTAAGTGGCCGTCTGTGGTACCTGTCTTGCCTGCAGCCGGCCTGTTTCCCAAGAAACCCTGAAGCCCTGAGCCTGTGCCGCCTGGGCCAATTACTGACCGCAAGACACTGGTGAGCATATAAGCGGTACCCGAATCCAACACTTGCTTGGTTTTGGCCTGGTTTTCCAAAAGTACATTGCCTTCAGAGTCCAAAAGTTTCAATATAGCTATGGGTTCAGCGTATAGCCCCTGGGCAGACAGTGTGGCGCAAGCCGATGCCATTTCAAGCGGGCTTACCTCAGACGCTCCTAAAGCCAGGGGTATATTTGCGTTAAGCGGGCTGGTTACCCCGAGCTTGTTGGCATATTCAACAATCCTCTTGGGCCCGAGTTGCGCTGCCCATTTGGTGGCTACCACGTTGTCAGAGATTGCTACGGCCTGCCTTATGTCCAATGGGGCGTAGTGGTAAGCCGGCCACCCAAAGTCTCGCGGCTTGTACACATCGCCTGCTGATTTTCCCGGAAATTCAACAGGTTCACATATCTGTGTATCAGATACTGAATACCCCAAATCCAACGCAGCTGTATACAAAAAGATCTTAAAGGCTGACCCGGGTTGGCGCCTTACCTGATAGGCCCTGTTAAGCTGGGTCTCATTCCAGTCCCGGCCGCCGATAAGGGCTTTTATATATCCTGTGCCCGGCTCAATTGCAATCAGGGCGCCCTGGGGTTGCGTTATGCCTTGAGAGTCTTTGGTTCCTGCAGGAATGTAATTTGAAAAAGCTTTTTCTGCAGCCGCTTGCATATTAAGGTCGAGGGTAGTATAAATCTCGTACCCGCCTCTGTGAATTTGAGAAGCTATTTCAGGATTCCACTTGCGGATTTGAGCTACTACGAAATCCACAAAATAGGCTGCGCTGCTGCTCTTGGGCATTCCTGCAACCTCAATTTGCTCTTGCTTGGCTTTGTCTGCCACAGCCTGGTCAATGTATCCTTGGTCTGCCATTAAGTTAAGGGCAATAGCTTTTCTGTGTTCCGCCCCTTCCATGTTATGGTAAGGAGAATAGATTTCCGGCCCTGTAATGATTCCCGCTAACATGGCCGCTTCAGCCAGTGTCAAGTCTTTTGCAGACTTACCGAAGTACAGCCTTGATGCGGTTTCACAGCCGTAAGTTCCATGGCCAAGGTAAATAATGTTGAGATACATGCCTAAAATCTCTTGTTTTGAGTAGTGTCTTTCCAGTTTTACAGTATAAATTGCTTCAAGCGCTTTTCGTGTTATAGTTCTTTCGTGGGTGAGGAAGAGATTTTTTGCCAGCTGTTGTGTAATGGTGCTTCCGCCTTCAACTACTTGGCCTGCCTGTAAGTTTCTGATAAAGGCCCGCATTATAGAGCCGAAATCGATTCCTTTGTGAGAGAAGAACCGCTTGTCTTCTACTGCTACCACAGCCTTCTTCAGGCTTTCGGGAATTTCCTCGTAGGGAACTACGATCCGGTTTTCAACGAAAAGGGAAGAAACAGTGTTTCCATTGATGTCATATATACGGGTAGCCTGTGGAATGGTAGGCTCCGGCAAAGGCAAAAAAACGAAAAGTAAAGCAAAAATGGCCATTGAAACCAAAGCCATGACGGCCACTACCTTAATAAAAGTAATCATTATGGCTTTTAGGTTAGTGGACTTGGATTTTGTTTTTGATTTTGAACTGCTTTGGGCTGCTTTGGATATATCTGCCACGTTTCACCCCACCCTTTCTCGAATAGCCAAGCTTATCAGGCTTTTGTGGAAAAGGCAACATTCTTATATTTTGTAATCCGCTTACATATACCGGCGCTGTTTTGACGTATTAACCTCGGAAAACACCTCATATATTCAGCCAAATGTTTCGCCTGCTATCCTTTTCTGATATAATTCCTTCGATGTTTGGCGAGGATATTTGTACAATTATACTCGGAGGGGACTTCGTTGAAAGTATGGTTCACTGAAGAATGGCTTGACGGTCTCCTGATATCGGTTCAGCTTAAGTCTATAGTTTACACTAAACGTACAAAATATCAGGAACTATGTATTTTCGATACTGTAGAGTTCGGCAGGATGTTGGTATTAGACAATGTGATTCAGACAACTGAGAAAGACGAATACATATACCACGAAAGTATCGCACATATTCCTTTGCTTAGCCATCCGAACCCTGAAAATGTTCTGATAATAGGCGGAGGCGATGGCGGTACTTTGCGCGAAACCATGCGCCATCCGGAAGTAAAACAAGCCATAATGGTAGACATTGACGGTGATGTAATCGAAGCTTCAAAGAAGTACCTCCCGTTATGGAACACGGGCTTCAGTGACCCAAGGGCTAAAGTGCTAATAGAAGACGGGCTCAAGTTCGTTGCGTCTACACAAAAGCGGTTCGATGTTGTGCTTGTAGATTCAACAGACCCTGAGGGCCCGGGTGAAGCATTATTCAGCCCTGAGTTTTATGCTTCAATAGCAAAAATACTTAAACCAGGCGGTATGCTGTGTGCACAGACAGAAAGCCCTATTGCTACCCCGGAACCGGTTAGGGACATTTATCAAAGGATAAGCAGTGTGTTTGATGTAGCCAGGCTCTATACGGTTCCAATTCCGAGTTATCCGGGCGGATGGTGGAGCTTTACTTGTGGTTCTTTCGGTGAAGATCCTATAAAGCCGTCCCGGAAGTCTCTGGATTCGTGGGGATTAAAGTTTTACTCGCCGGAAATTCATGAAAGAGTGTTTGTGCTTAACCCTAAACTTAAGCGGGACGTTGGAATCACGTACTAGCCAACAGGCTATTTGGAGGTACCTTATATTGTCCGGACAACATGGCACTCAATGGGTTGGTTCTCATAAATTTGTTTGGTCATCGTTAAACCCATCGGCACCTTGTGTCATAATGGGGATTCCTTTGGACGAGACTACGTCATTTCGTCCGGGAGCCCGCTTCGGGCCTTCGGCAACCAGGGAAGCATCAATTGCTCTTGAAGAATTTTCCCTAAGGCAAAAGCGCACTCTTTTAGCAGGTAACTATTACGATGCAGGAGATCTGGTTTTGCCAATGGGAAATGTTGAAAATGCGCTGGCAGTAATCAAGGACGCTGCAAAAAGTGTTTTGGAAAACGGCCAAAGGTTTATGGCCATAGGCGGTGAGCATCTTATTACATATCCGTTGGTAGGTGCCATGCTTGAAAAGCACCCTGATCTTATCGTGATACAACTTGATGCCCATGCAGATTTAAGATCCAGGTTATCAGGCACAAAGTTTTCACATGGAACCGTAATGCGTAGGATAATAGAAATGCTGGGGTCGGGAAGGGTATACCAATTAGGAATCCGCTCTGTTGATGAGGCAGAGCTTCAAGAGACCCAGGGGCTTTCAGAAGTACATTTTTACAAGGTGCTTGAGCCGCTAAAGTCAATTGTACCTAAAATTGGTGACACGCCGGTTTATCTTACCATCGATATCGATGTGGCCGATCCGGCTTTTGCTCCCGGTACAGGCGTGCCCGAACCGGGAGGAATTACGTCGCAGGAACTTTTGGATGCAGTTTCCTATCTTGCCGGAAACAATATTGTAGGTGCCGATTTAGTTGAAGTAGCACCTGCCTATGATAATACAGGCCAAACAGGGCTACTCGCCGCGGCTGTTGTGAGAGAGAGTCTCTTACTACTGACTCCTGACGGGAAATGACAGCGGCTTATTCTGCTGCGAAAGGAGATGTACCCGGATGGACGAGAGCTCAAGTATTATGAGTAGAGTCAAAAAAGATATTGCAGACAGAATCGCTAAAGCAATCGACAAAGCAAAACAAAAGGGAGACTTGCCTGGGTATGTAGAGGCTGAAATTAAGATACATATGCCTAATAAGCCTGAGCAAGGCGATTTTGCCACAGGTGTGGCCATGGCTTTGGCAAGTGAAGTCAAATCTGATGGACGGTCAATTGCAGGTGCCATTGTGCGCTACCTTCCATTGGAAGATTCCTGGATCCAGCGGGTAGATATTGCCGGGCCGGGATTTCTCAACTTCTTTCTTAGCACAGGGTGGCTTGAAGAAGCCATGTCTGAGATATGGAAGAAAGGGCCTCTTTACGGTACAACCAATTACGGCGCCGGCAAAAAGATATTGCTTGAGTTTGTGAGCGCAAACCCGACAGGCCCTTTGAACGTGGTTAATGCCAGGGCGGCAGCAATTGGAGATTGCCTTGCCTCTTTGCTTAAAGCATGTGGGTATGAGGTGGCTAAAGAGTTTTATGTAAATGACGCAGGCCACCAGGTAGATTTGCTTGCCTATTCCCTTGAAGCCCGTTACAGGCAAGAGTTAGGTGAAACCGTACCGTTGCCTCAAAACGGATACCACGGAGAATATCTTATAGATATTGCCAAAGGCTTGGTTGATGAAAAAGGGGAAAGCCTTCTTGAGCTTTCCGGCCAAGAAAGGCACGAATGGCTAAAGCAATATGCCGTATCACGCATGGTTGAAATGCAAAAAAGCACGCTCTTTGAGTACGGCCTTGAGTATGATAACTGGTTTTCTGAAAAGAAGTTGCGGGAACAAAAAGCTCCTGAGGCCGTTTTAGAAGAACTTAAGCAAAAAGAACTCGTATACGAAAAAGATGGGGCAATATGGTTTCAGTCTACTGATTTTGGCGATGACAAAGATCGGGTGATGGTAAAGTCAGACGGGGAGATGACGTACCTGGTGCCTGATATTGCCTACCACAAGAACAAAATGGAGCGGGGTTTTGATCATCTCATAGATATCCTCGGGCCGGATCACCATGGGTATGTAGACAGGCTTAAGGCCGGGCTTATGGCCCTTGGCTACCCAGAGGATGCACTTGAAGTGATTATTGCCCAAACAGTCAGGCTTGTAAGAGGCAAACAGGTAGTTAAGATGTCCAAACGAGGCGGAGATTTTGTCTCTATGGACGAACTTTTGGAAGAGGCGGGCAAAGATGCTTGCCGCTTCTTTTTCTTAATGCGTGCGCCATCCAGCCATTTGGATTTTGACCTTGACCTGGCGCGGCTCCAATCCAATGAAAACCCTGTTTACTATGTGCAGTACGCCCATGCAAGGATAGCCAGTATTTTCCGCCAGGCAAAGCAAGAAGGGTTTGTTCCTGCGCTGGGCCCTAACGAAATCAACTTTTCGTTGCTCAGGGAACCGGCTGAAATTGAACTTATAAAACTGCTTGCGGCTTTTCCTGAAGAGGTACGCGATATTGCCGTGGCAAGGGAGCCAAACAGGCTCATTACGTATATGGCCAATGTGGCTTCGGCGTTCCATTCGTTTTATACCCAGTGCAGGGTCTTAGGCGAAGATGAAGATCTAAGCGCAGCCAGGCTGTATATTGCACGGGTTTGCCAGATTGTGCTTGCAAATGCATTGCGCATGGCAGGAATCTCGGCTCCTGACTCAATGTAGGTTAAATGCCGGGGGGCTGACCCAGAGTTTTAAAAGTGGTTTGCAGGGAATACGGCGAATAAAAACGGGCCGGCCGGAGAAAATATAACGGGTGTGTCTTAAGGTGACCGGTATGTAATATAAGACACACCCATTTTTATTTATTGCCGATGCGGCGTAGGTATCTCAAGAATCTTCATTCTGTACTGCAAAGTCTGTCTCGGTATACCCAGTACCCTTGCGGCTTGCGACACAGAACCTGCCTGTTTGAGGGCATCTTCAATAGCCGCTTTCTCTCTTACCCTCAGTTTGTGCCTAATGGAACCTTTTTCGGAATCTAATGAATCTATATTATAGATATGCGTTTTAGAAGCGGCGCTTTTCAAAACTTCCTCTTTAGCGCTTACATCTTGGTTTGCCTGGCTATCCAAAGCAGAATGCATACTTGACTGTCTATGGGCACCTGGTTCTGCCGATTCTGCAATGGATTTAAATACTGCCGCCGCTGCGGTTATGCCTTTTACCGATGCAGGTATATGTTCGAGTTTAATGGTATTTGTTTTTGTAAAAGCAAGGCTGCCTTCTATGGCATGCTCAAGCTCCCTTACATTGCCCGGCCAACTGTAAGAAAGAAAGGCTGACATGACCTCAGGCGATATAGCCATGGCGCCTGGCCTTTTGCTGTGTTTTTGCAAAAAGTGAGAACAAAGCAGGGGAATATCTTCTTGCCGTTTGCGTAAAGGGGGCACCCCGATTTCAACTACTGCAAGCCTGAAATATAAATCCGGGCGCAGCAATTCTTGCTCTACCGCCTGGCGCGGAGGCATACTCGTTGAACCGATAATTCTTACGTCAACAGGCCTTTCTCTTACATCGCCCAGCCTGCGAACTCTTTTTTCCTGGATCACCCGCAGAAGTTTTGCTTGGAGCCCCACCGGCATTGAATCGATTTCATCTAAGTACAAAGTGCCGCCGGATGCCAGTTCCAAAAGCCCCGGGCGATCCTGGGCGCCTGTGAACCCGCCTTTGGATGTGCCGAAAACCAGGCTTTCGAGCAAAGTTTCCGGGAGCGCGGCGCAGTTTTGAGGAACAAAGGGAAAATCAGCCCTGTTAGAAGCTGAGTGAACAGATTGAACCACGAGTTCTTTTCCTGTGCCTGTCTCGCCCCATACGATTACATTAGAGTCTGTGCGGGCAACTTGGACAATCCGGCGCCTTACATCCCGTATCAGCGCAGATTGGCCTATAATATCGTCTACAGTGAACAACCTTCTTGAAAGCGCATGCCGGCGCTGTTTACTTCTTACAGACGCAATCTTTTGGGCAGGTTCTTTGTTGCGCAGCTCTTGGCTTAAATCAGCAATTCTTTCAGCCATTTCTTTGATTCTGGTAATGTCTGTGGAAATTTCGCAGGCTCCCATGATTTTGCCGTCTATAACAATTGGATGCGTTGAATTTATAGTAGTTATTTTCTTGCCTTTGAAGTTTGAAAACGTTTGTTGCTTGGCTATTTCAGGCACTCCGCTTTCAAGCACCCTTAAGAGCGTGCTTGAATCGTGGGTTAAAGAAGGAAATACGTCTAAAATGTGCTTGCCTATTACTTCTTCAGGCAAAAGCCCTTCAAATTCAGAAGCAGCCTTGTTGTAAACCACGGTTACCCCATCTTCGTTGACGAGGTGAATGCCTTCATTGGCCACTTCTATTACCTTAAGAAGCGCAACCGGTAAGTCCAACACACACCCTCCTTAGCCGTGAGTGGTTTGCCTTGCCTAATTGTTTATAAACCAAACTTAAGGGTAAATGTGGTTTAAGTGCCTGTAGGAATCGGGTGCGCCGCAAGTTTACATGTATAATATCTTTGTATGCGTACTGAGCTTCTGCCGAAAATTAGGCACTTACTTATTCAGTGACCAATATTCGGCACCCAGGGGCTTAAGTCCTGCTTAATATACATTGAATATTACTTCATTTAACCGCGGCCAATGCGCCCAAAACTTGCTTTGCGGCAAAGGTAAGGCAAAACCCTGCTTAAAACCTATGGTGCATACAAAAGGGTCGGCAGATGCCTTTAACAAATTCCCATATCAGGGCTTCCCTGGCTGTTTATGTATGTGGTTTGAGCCTGTGCTGCTTAAACATAGGCTAAACTACTTTGTGGCATGCAATTTGCATGATCTATATATATGAATGCTTTAATGCAAGGGCTAAGGGGTTAGCGATTTTAATTACATACCGGAGGTGTTTTCATGGCTAAACAATACAAAACCGGATGCCCTTACGGAACTCATAGGGTGTTGGAACCTGAAGGCGTATTGCCTCAGGCTGCTTGGAAGGTGGATAATTCCCCGGAAATCCGTGACAACGAAATCCTCATAGACGTTGAAACTCTCAATATTGATGCGGCAAGCTTTAAACAGATAGTGTCAGGTTGCAAACCTCAAATGGACGATAAGCAAAAAGAAGAGTATGTAGCGTCACAAGTTATGGAGATTGTAAGTAAACGCGGCAAGATGCACAATCCTGTTACAGGTTCAGGCGGGATGCTTTTAGGGCGCGTTCAGGAATTCGGCCCAAAGGTAAAAGGCAAAGACGGGGCTAAAATTGGCGACCGTATATGCACTTTGGTTTCTTTGTCTCTTACACCTCTTAAGATTACCAGGGTGAAAAAAGTATATCTTGACAAAGACCAGGTTGATGTTGAAGGTACTGCAGTGCTTTTTGAAACAGGCGTTTTCTCTGTGATTCCAGGCGACTTAGGCGACAAACTGTCCCTTGCCGTACTTGACGTAGCCGGCGCCCCAATCCAAACTGACAGGCTTGTACAACCGGGAGACACTGTGCTGATTCTTGGCGCAGGCGGAAAGTCAGGGCTTTTGTGCGCCGGTGTGGCTGCCAAGAAGGTAGGGCCAAACGGTAAAGTGATAGGGCTGGCTCACAGCGACAGATCTACAAACCGGCTTAAGCGCCTGGGGGTTTGCGATGTTGTGCTTCAAGGCAATGCCCAGGACGCAATTTCCATAGTTGACAAGGTACTCAAAGCAAATCACGGCAAAAAGGTTGACATCGCGATAAACTGTGTAAGTATACCGGGTACTGAGATGGCGTCGATTCTATGTACCAGAGACGGAGGCAAAGTATATTTCTTCTCCATGGCTACAAGTTTCACGGCAGCTGCTTTAGGTGCCGAAGGCGTAGGTGCAGATGTAGAATTGATAATTGGAAATGGCTATGCCAAGGGACATGCAAGCTACTCTTTGGACTTAGTAAGAAACGACGAGGCGGTCAGGAAGATTTTGGAGGAGATGTTCCAAGAGTAGCCCTATGGCTTATGCCAAATTGCACAAAGGCTGCGAGGTAAAACCGGCAAGCCATGTAAACCGCAAGGAGGTAGTAGCAAATTGAGCCGTTGGAAACAGATTCCAATATTTAAAGATGTTTCAGAGGGTGAGTGGAACGACTGGCGCTGGCAGTGGAAAAACCGCATTGAAGATGTTGAAACTTTGCAGAAAACAGTAAATTTGACCCCTGAAGCAGTTCACGGAGTTAACCTGGCGCTTTCCCGTGTGCGCATGGCAATCACTCCGTATTATGCCAGTTTAATAGATCCTGACGATGAAAAATGCCCTATACGCCTTCAGGCAGTGCCGAGAGGGCCGGAGGCAAGGCAGCTTCCGTGGGAAGCATTCGATCCTTTGGCTGAAGATGAAGACTCGCCGGTTCCCGGGGTGACCCATCGTTACCCGGACAGGGTGCTTTTCTTGGTTACCGACCAGTGTTCCATGTATTGCCGCCACTGCACAAGGCGCAGGGTGGTAGGGGTAACAGACCTTGTAGCGCCTAAGGAGCGCCTTGATGCAGGGCTTGAGTATATAAGGAACAATAAGCAAATCAGAGACGTGCTTATATCCGGAGGAGACCCGCTTACTTTGTCTGATGACAAAATCGAGTATGTGGTTAAGCGGCTCCGTGAGATTCCCCATGTTGAGATTATAAGGATTGGGTCAAGGGCGCCTGTGGTAATGCCTCAGCGGATAACTCATGAACTTGCTTCCATGCTCGCAAAGTATCATCCGGTGTACTTAAATACCCATTTCAACCATCCTAAAGAGATAACTCCTGAAAGCGCCCGGGCATGCGCAGTTTTAGCCGATGCAGGAATTCCTCTTGGCAACCAGAGTGTGCTCTTAAGAGGGGTCAACAATTGCCCTTACGTTATGAAGCAATTGGTTCACGGGCTTTTGGCAATTAGGGTAAAGCCTTATTACATCTATCAATGCGACCTTACCTGGGGGCTTGAGCATTTCAGGACTACTGTGGCTGAAGGGCTTGAAATCATGGAGTACCTAAGAGGGCATACTACCGGGCTTGCTGTCCCTACTTATGTGGTAGATGCACCCGGCGGCGGCGGCAAGATTCCTTTGGGCCCCAATTACATTTTGTCTATGGGTGAACACACAGTGGTGGTCAGAAATTACGAGGGGGTAATATCCGCTTACCACGAGCCTGAATACGATCATAGTGAGAACCGTGACAAAGACGGAAAGTGCAAGCTTTGCGGAGGCGATCACAAAGATGCTATAGGCGTAGCAGGGCTTTTAGCCGGAAAACAGGTAAGTTTGGTGCCTCAAGACACTGAAAGGCTCAAGCGGCGCAAAGAGTACGATCATAAAAAATAGGTAGCGGATAACGCAAACAGCGTAACTCAAGAACGGAAAACCGCGTCTTTGGAGGTGATTCTGATGGCAATAGGGCTTGCAGATGTGGTTACAAAAAGCGGCGCTACGTCTTTGGCTGTTGTTGGGACTGCTAAGAACGTAGGCAAGACAGTCACTATGAACTACCTTATATCAGAGTTATCCTCCAGGGGCCTGGCCGTAGGCCTTCTATCATCAGGCCGTGACGGAGAGGCTGTTGATTCTTTCACAGGGCAACCCAAGCCTAGCGTGGTTGCGCCTTCCGGTGCATGGGTGGCTACAGCTGAAGGTGTGCTCGGCGAGGCATCAACGTGCCTTGAAATTGCCGATGTTTCAGAAGGGCAAGGCGTATTCGGCCGGCTTGTAGTTGGCAGGATGATAGATTCGGCCCCTGTTGAACTGGTAGGGCCCAGGAGCGCCCGTGAGCTTTCGTTGATTGTAAAGAGACTGCTTGCGTTTGGCGCAGACATTGTGCTTGTAGACGGCGCTTTGGACAGGCTGGCTGCAGCGAGCCCCCGGGTGGCCGATGCCACAATTTTGGCAACAGGGGCTCAAGCAGGAAGCGACCTTAAAACACCGGCGGAAAACCTGGCTTTTTTGGTGTGGCTGCTCTTACGGCCTGAACCGGAGGATACTGCTGTTGCCCGGTTAGCCCGGGAAGCCATGGATAAAGACGTAGTATGTTTCATTGAAACCCAAAACAAGCAAGACAGGCTCAAGCCAAGGCCAAATAACCTGGTGCTTAGGCCTACAAGCTACCCTACTGTGCTTGGTTTTGAAGACTCGATTTTTGAAAAGTTCTGTGAAAATACAGTGGCAATAGCGGCTCCAAGGGCAGTTAACCAAAATTTCTTGGAAAAAATCAGGCCGTGGGTAAAGCATCCTGGCTTTTCAGTGATCGCCAAAGATCCTGTAAGCATATTTGCACGTAGGCCCCCTGGGGTGAACCTGTATGTAACTCAAGAAATGAACCTTTTGGCAGTGACTGTAAACCCTATGAGTTATTTAGGAGTATCACATGACCCTCAGGAGATGGTCAGCGTAATCGGTGATGCGCTAAAGAATGTGAAGTGCCCGTTGCCTGTGTTTGACGTGGTTTCAGGGGAGAAAAGATGAAAGGGGTGTCTGATATGGCTGTGGGGTAGAAAAGGGTGCCAGGGAAGGGGCACAAGCAAAACCAAGCAAGGAGTTTTTCACAAAAACGAGCGATAAGCAAACTTTAGGGTTTCAACAGGTTTGGGCAGCCATATCACCCAGATCGGCTTTGGGGCGCAGGGTTAAAGCCAAAGCCAGGCCTTTTCTTCCCGGCATGGAAAAAGAGCTTAACCGGGAATTTGATTGTTTGGAAGCTATTATAAAGCTCTGGGATGACTACCCTGATCTGCTCAAAGAGATCTTGGATATTTTAGCGTCTTCAAAAGACCCGTACCATGCAATAAACTTGCTCGACGAAAAGCGCCCGCTTCCGCCGGCTGAGCTTTTTATCCTTTCTCACCTGTGTTTTTGTGTAAGCAGGCTGGGTTATATATTTAAATCCACAGGGGTTTCAAGGTGGCCTCAAAAGGCAGTTCCACCGTCTTTGGAAGAACTTGAAAAGCACCTTGCCCCTGGCTCTCAAGGGCAGCCTACGTTTTACGTAAGCGATGCTTATTCAAAAACGCTTGCAGAATTAAGGCAAACACGTAAGCACAAGCAATCAATGCGGCAAAAGCAAATGGACAAGCACGCACGGAAAGTTGAAAACGTTTTAGGGAGAAGGTTTGGGACAAGAGAAGAAATTGCCATACGTAAAGCAAACTATACCCACGTAGAAAAAGCCAGGTCAATGCCTGAGCTAAGCGAAACCCGGGAAACGCTTACACATGTGTTCTTTAGGCTAAAGCCTACCCGTAATGCAGCTTTGCTTGAACGCGAGATAAACGGCCTTAGGCAAAAAGAGCGCACGCTTGAGCAAGAAGTGTTACTGGAACTTTCTTTAAAGGCCCAAAAGTACATTTCAGATATAAAGGCGGCTGCAAGGGCTGTTGGCGAGTTGGATTTTCTTATAAGCAAGGCAGAATTGGCAAGGCCAATTAAAGCCACACGGCCTCAAATAATTTCAAGGAGCCATAAAGCCGGCGGCTACGACACTTGCCTTAAGCGTCACAACGACAGTGAACCGGGTTTAAGGCCCCTTGTGCTTTATAAGGCTTACCATCCGGTGGTTTTAAAGCAAGTTGAATTCCGTAGCGGAAGCTATCAACCTATAAGCATAGACATTGATTCTACGGTTTCAGTGATAACAGGGCCTAACATGGGCGGCAAGACAGTGGCTTTGGCTACTGTTGGGCTGTGTGTGGCTATGGCTCAATGGGGGCTTATGGTACCGTGCCGCCACATGCAGTTTGGGCTGTATGATTTCATACATTTTCAGTGCCAGGAAGGGCATGTACCCGGGCTTTCAAGTTTCGCGCTCGAGATTGTAAGCCTTAAAGAGCCTCTTTCCAGGATAGGCGAAAAAGGCCTGGTGCTTTTAGATGAAGTGGGGCGGGGCACTAACCCTTCTCAGGGGCTTGCACTTTATGCAGCGCTGCTTTCATATTACCTGGAAAACGGCCGGGCAGGCTCTACTGTAATTGCCACCACCCATTACCATGGGCTGGCCGATATGCTCAATGTGCCTCACTGGCAGATTAGAGGTTTGGCTCCTGAGCTCAAAGATCCGGAAGGCGTACGCAGCACTTTGGCAAACGGCAAAGACGGCATTGATTGGCTTTACGGCCATATGGACTATACCCTGCAAAAAGTAGGCCCTGACACCGAAACACCCCAGGATGCACTTTTGGTGGCCAAAATGCTTGGCCTTAACGAGCAAATCGTATCAAGAGCTCAGGATTTTCATGATGCACATGACGCACATGGTGCACATGGTGCAGAAG
>CAZXLH010000025.1:23712-33523 GCA_964641455.1 uncultured Eubacteriales bacterium
TGCAGAAGTTCCGAGCGATGCAGCTGATGCAAACACTGTGAGCAAATAGGCTCTTAGAGGCTCTTAACCATATGGAATTTACCTAAAAGCCTGGATTAATGTAGCCGGAGGTGAAACTTATTTAAATGTTAAAACTTAATCTGGATATAAAGACTATAGACAAGTGCCACGAACTTTCTGAGAACATCACTTCCAAGGTAAACAAAGAACTTTCACCTTACAGCACAGTAGCTATTGAAAGGACTGTGGCAAGATTTTTTGGCGTAGACGGGGTAGACAGCCAGGGGGTGCCATTTGCCAATGTTTTGGTAAGCCATTTACATGAAACGGGTAAAATTCACGACGGCGCAGCTATTCATCTGGCAAATGCGTGTCTTGTACTCGAGAAATCACCCCGGGAGATATGCCAACTGATAGCAGAAGGCAAATTGGATATTTCCACACTTAAGTGGAAAGGCCAAGAAGCAGCCATGGCAAAGGCAAGAAACCTTTGCCAGGATTCTTTGGCAAATATAATAAAGCGGCGGGATGAGCGTGAAGCGCTTTTGGAAGCACTTCCTGTAAAGCAAACACCCTGGCTTTACGTTATATGCGCTACAGGAAACATTTACGAAGATGCAGTGCAGGCAAAAATGGCAGCGTCTCAGGGAGCCGACGTAATAGCGGTTATACGTTCAACAGGGCAGAGCCTTTTGGATTACGTGCCTTATGGCACTACCACAGAAGGTTTCGGCGGCACATATGCTACGCAGCAAAATTTTAGGCTTGTACGAAAAGCGCTTGATGAAGAGTCTCAAAAACTAGGGCGTTATGTGCGCCTGGTAAATTACTGTTCAGGGCTTTGTATGCCTGAAATTGCGTATATGGGCGCAACTGAGCGGCTTGACATGATGCTCAACGACGCAATGTACGGCATACTTTTCAGAGACATAAACATGGAGCGTACGTTTGTAGACCAGAATTTTTCACGGATGATAAATGCCTATGCCGGAATTATCATCAACACAGGTGAAGATAACTACCTTACTACAGTAGAAGCTTTTGATGCAGGGCCGTCAGTGCTTGCATCTCAATTTATGAACTACCACTTTGCTAAAAAAGCAGGGCTCAAAGAACATCTTATAGGGCTTGGCCACGCTTTTGAGATTGACCCTTCCATTGAAGACAGCCTTTCTTATGAACTGGCAATGGCGCTTATGGTGCGGCAGATATTCCCTGGCTGCCCTATTAAATACATGCCGCCTACAGTTCACAAAAAGGGCGATATCTTCTTTGCCCATGTACTTGACAGCAATTTTAACCTAATTTCTGTACTTACAGGCCAAACTATACACCTTTTGGGTATGCCTACAGAGGCAATACATACACCGTTGCTTCACGACAGGTACCTTTCGATTGCTTCTGCCAGGTACATGAGAAACGCAGCCAAAAGCTTGTCCCATAACTTTGAAATCAAAGCGGGAGGGCTTGTTGAGAGGCGTGCCCAAAGCATACTGAGCCAAACTTGTCGGCTTCTTCACGACGTAAATGAGAAAGGGTTGTTTGCAGCAATAAGTGAGGGCACTTTTGCCGGGGTTAAGCGCTTTAGGGCCGGCGGAAAAGGCAGGGAAGGCGTATTTAAACGCAGCGAGTGGTACTTTAACCCTGTAGAGGAAACTTTAAAGGCCGAGCTCCTTTGAGCCCTCAGGCAAGCAAAATATTTACACCAATTGGCACACGCAGTTTTCATAATATGGCTTAAGGCAGGGGAGGTATATACGTGATGGAAACCGGCAAATATTCAATTGATAACCAAGGCAATGAGCAATCCCAGGCAAGAGAAGGCTTTAAAGATGATTTGATTCTTCCGTACGGGGATCATGAAAATGACGGAATTGTGCAGGTAAGTTTTACCCTGCCTGTTGCTCACGGCGAATTGGGAGATGAGGCTGCCAGGCAAACAATGAGGCTGATGTCGCTTCAAGATCCCCAGGTAGCCGAGTCGGCTTTGCTTGGCGAAAACCATACGTTTTTCGTAGGCTACGGCAAGTTATCGCGGCCTGTGGAATTGTCGAAACTTAAAGTAGCAAAGCCTATGTGGGAGCAGCTTGATCAAAGTACCATTAACCAAACGGTTAAGCAAAAATTAGGGCGGCCTGTGATTGTGGTCGGGGCGGCAACAGGGCAAGATGCTCATACAGTAGGGCTTGATGCCATATTGAATTACAAAGGGTTTGCAGGAAACAAAGGTTTGGAAGCATATTCGGCGTTTAGGGTGGTTAACATGGGAAGCCAGGTGCCAAATGAAGCTTTGGTGATTAAAGCCAGGGGGCTTAGGGCAGACGCGATTTTGGTTTCCCAGGTTGTTACCCAAAGAAACGTGCACCTGGCTAACCTGACCAACCTTGTAGAACTCTTGGAAGCGGAAGGGTTACGGGATAAAACAGTGTTAATTGCCGGGGGCCCCAGAATTACTCATGCACTGGCAATTGAACTGGGTTACGACGCAGGTTTTGGGCCCGGTACCAAACCTCAGGATGTAGCGTCGTATTTGGCTCAAGAAGTACTTAGGAGAAAATCGCTTTACTGACGTTGAATTTGATTCCATACCTAAGTAGAATGACTAAGAACATTTAACGGTTGGGGGTATGGCATATGCAAGGTGTGATTAAACATCAGAACCTTCGGCCTGATCTTTCGGTGGCAGATATTGCGTATCATATTTTGAAAGATCGCCGTGAGCCTGTAAAGTACAGGGAATTGGTAGAGCAAGTCCTTGAACTTAAAGGGCTTAAGCCCGGGCAGAATCCGGCCAAAGTGAAAGCAAGAATTCATACGGAAATAAGCATTGACAGCAGATTTATGAACCAGGGTTCAGGTTTATGCGGGCTGAGGGAATGGACGGTAAAGCCTCCTGCCTATAAGGTCTTGGAAATATCTACAGGTAGCAGCGTCAAGCCTGGAGAAAGGTTAAGGAAAGAGCTTGCTGTTATAACCGAAGAAGAAGACGATTATGAAGAAGAATCTGAGGATGTCGATTACCCGTTGGATGAAGATGAAGAGGTTGAGCCATTCGAGGAGTTTGAGGAGCCCGAGGAGTAAGGGCTCCTCAAATTTTACATATAACATGTTCCCGGTTTATGAAATTGTGGGCGGCCTGAATTTGGTTTTACCTAAAACGTGTAACAAGTAAGTAATATATACATGATTTGGGTAAACCTTTGACAAGGAGGCCCCTCTTTTAGCAAACATAAAGGTTTCCAGCTAGACGTCGATAATGCCATAGGGTATTCTGATGTGTGGTATTTTATTTTTATTGCGCAATTTTGCTGGAGGGTTTCTTCTATGTCTAAATATATTTTTGTTACCGGAGGTGTTGTCTCCGGCCTTGGGAAAGGAATAACAGCAGCTTCAATCGGCACTTTGCTTCAAGCCAGGGGCCATTCGGTTACCATTATGAAAATGGATCCGTACGTAAATGTAGACGCCGGAACCATGAGCCCGCTTCAACACGGGGAAGTATTTGTAACCGATGACGGCGCTGAGACTGACCTTGACCTCGGGCATTACGAACGTTTCATTGACAGGTCGCTTACTGCGGCAAACAATATTACAACCGGGCAAGTGTACGGCGCGGTTATTGAAAGAGAAAGAAAAGGCGAGTATTCAGGGAGCACCGTTCAGGTTATTCCTCACGTAACCAATGAAATAAAGCAAAGAATTACCAAAGTTGCATGTGAATCACAAGCAGACGTTGTATTAGTTGAAGTCGGGGGTACTGTTGGAGACATAGAAAGCCTTCCGTTTTTGGAGGCCATAAGACAGTTTAAGACCGATGTAGGCTACGAAAACACAGTTTATATCCACGTTACGTTAATTCCCCGTTTGCCTATGACAGGGGAACTTAAAACCAAACCAACACAGCACAGTGTGGCAGAACTCAGGAGCATTGGAATTCAGCCTGATATTATCGTATGCAGGTCGAGTTTCCCTGTTTCACACGAGATGAAACAAAAGATTGCCCTTTTTTGCAATGTAGATGTTGGGGCGGTAATTCAGAATTTAGACTCTGAAAGCATTTACGAGGTTCCTGTAATGCTGGAAGAAGAAGGGCTCGGAAAGATTGTAGAAAGCCAACTTAACCTTCCGCCAAGAGAGCCGGATCTTAAAGAATGGCAAGAGATTGCATACAAAATTACCAATCCTAAGAAAAAGTGCAATATTGCCATTGTAGGAAGGTACGTAAGTTTCCACGAGGCGTACAAAAGTGTTTGTGAGGCGCTTCATCATGGCGGGCTTGACAACCAGGCTCATGTGGATATTTTATGGGTGGATGCAGATAAGCTTAGCCTGGCAAGTGAACAAGAAGTGGCCGATACTTTTAAAGACGCCCACGGGGTTTTGGTCCCCGGCGGTTTCGGCAAAGGCGGCATTCTTGGCAAGCTTAAGGCTGTTAAGTGGGCAAGGGAAAACAAAGTGCCTTTTTTGGGAATTTGTTTGGGGTTTCAGTGTGCAGTAATTGAAATAGCCAGAAATATGCTGGGGCTTAAAGATGCCAATTCAACTGAGTTTGACCCGGACACTTTAAACCCTGTTGTAGATTTAATGCCTGAGCAAAAAGGGATTCAAGATTCAGGGATTAAAATGCGCAAAGGGCTTTACGAGTGCCGCCTAAAGAAGGGCTCTCTTGTTTGGAAAGTTTATCAAAAAGAAAGTATCAGTGAACGGCACAGGCACAGGTTTGAAATAAATCCGCTCTACGTTCAAAGGCTGTCTAAAGCAGGTTTCGTCCCTGTGGGTATTTGGCCTGCCAGGGGGCTTGTTGAAGTTATGGAACTTAAGGGGCATCCCTGGTTTTTGGGCACTCAGTTTCATCCTGAACTGCTATCGAGGCCTAACCGCCCTCATCCTGTTTTCAGAGAATTTGTCAAGGCAGGGTTGGAATTATCGCAGGAGCCTTGGGGAGAAACTGGCAAAACAAGCCAAGGTAGATTATGATCTATTAATGAAACCTTAAATTTTGCGTTTTTGAGGGTACGGAAAGTTAAAAAGATAACATGTGCTTGAGGCACTTATTTAGGGGCTTGGAAATTATCCGGGCCCTTTTTAATTGTATGTATGCCCGGGCTTAACTTATAGAGCGAAGGCAAAAGATGCAGGTAAACCATGGGCACAATACGTAGTGTAAAGGGTATGAAGATTAACTATCTTTCACGAAGTGTCATAAAAATCAAGAGGTGACGATAAATATGGATAACCGGGATAAGACAGGCAGGCGGTGTATTGTGAAAAAACCTACCCATGGCAACCAAAGCAAACAGTGTAATCAAGGGGCCTTGTCGGCTGCTAAAACCGGTTCCGGGATTGCGCCAAAACAGCCGGCACCGGGCCGGATTGAAATATATCAGGTTGATGCATTTACTGATGTGGTTTTTGGAGGCAATCCTGCCGGGGTGGTGCCTTGCGCAAAGGGGCTTTCTTCTGATTTAATGCAGAAAATCGCCAGGGAAATTAACCTGTCTGAAACTGCATTTGTGGTTGATCTTAGGCAAATCAAAGCCGAAGCTACCACAGGGGCTAAAACCCCTGATTTTAAAGTCCGTTTCTTTACTCCCCAATCTGAGGTTGATTTGTGTGGCCATGCCACTGTAGCCGCGTTTTGGCTTTTGGCAAAGTTAAGGCTGATAGCGCCTGAAAGGGGCAATGAGCCTGGAATTGAGTCTTCTCCTAAGCCTGACGAAGAAATAAGAGTTTACCAGCAAACCAAAGCAGGCGTTTTGGCTGTAGATTTGCTTTTAGGCTGTGAGGGAACCCCGTCCAGGGTGATGATGGCTCAGAACTTGCCTCAGGTTGCTTTTGAGCTCGATGAGCCGCAAATTGCCAAACTGGAACAGATTTTAGGCGCGCCTAAGGGCTCTGTGGCTGAGTTTGGAAAAGCAAGGCCCCAGGCAGTGTCTACCGGGCTTTTGGACCTTATTGTGCCTGTAAGTTCAAGAGAGGCTGTGTTTTCTATGAGGCCTAACATGAAACTTCTTTCAGAGTTTTGCCGTGAAAAACATATTGTGAGCGTACATTGTTTTTCCATGGATACAATGGAATCTTCTGCTACTGTGCACTGTAGGGATTTTGCGCCTGCTGTTGGCATACCTGAAGAGTCGGCTACAGGTACGGCTTCAGGGGCTACCGGCGCGTATTTGGTTTTAAACGAACTTGTGGACATAAAGCAGCCTGTAACCAGGATTATATGCGAACAGGGGCACGTTATGAAACGGCCGTCAATAATTCATGTGGAAATAGGCGTTGAGGGCTCTGAGATTACATCTGTAAGAGTGGGCGGAAGCGCTGTGACTGTTATGAAGGGCGTAATGAGGGTGGTGTAGGCTTTTACCGGCCACTTTCTGGAAATTGTGAGTACTCGGCCATAGATTCACGGTTTTTGAGAAGGGAAAACACTTTCTTTGTAGAATGAGGTTTACTTAGGGAACAAATATTGCCCTTAGGCGTCTAATAATCCACAAGAGGTGAACGTATCATTGAAAGGAAACATTCTCCTTACAGGGTTTGAACCTTTCGGAGGCGATACGCTCAATCCGTCTGGCCAGGTGGCATTGAGCTTAGACGGTACACAGGTAGGGGATTACAAAATAACCGGTAAAATCTTACCTGTTGAGTGGATTACAACCAAAAAGGTTATGGAAAGTGTCATCGATGAGGTGGAGCCTGTCATAGTCATATCTTTGGGGCTTTCATCGGGCAGGCCTGAACTCAACGTGGAAAAGGTGGCTGTGAACTATACATCTAATATGAAGGATAACAAAGGTATCGTGTCACCTACGCTTAACATAACCGGCGACGGGCCTGACGCTTATTTTGCCACTGTTCCTGCTGAGGAAATGGTGGAGGCCATAAGAAGCAAAGGTGTTCCGGCAAGGCTTTCTTTGTCTGCCGGCGCGTATTTGTGCAACTATACGTTTTACACAGCGTCAGACTACATTGCCAGGCAGGGCAAGCGGGATGAAGTGCCTGTAGGTTTCATCCATATTCCGCCCACGCCGGAGATGGCTGTAGATACCAACAGAAGTATTGCATCTATGAGCCTTGGCCTGATAAAGAAAGGTATACTGGAAGCAATTGGGGTTTCGGTTAAATTCTTGACAAATTAACAGTGATAAAAGAAGGATTTTAAGAAGTTACGACGAATAGATAGTGCGCTACGGTTTAATTGGGCGAATATATTTTTGACAACAGAAAAGTGTTGGATAACCTTTAGTTCCCTGTAAGTGATAGATTGACCTGAGTTGGCTGAGGTGCTATAATCAGCCATAGCCTGGGAAGACGTCCAGCACAAGGCGAAAACCGAAGTCAGCAACCGGCAGATATACAAAAGAGAACCGCCCGGAAAAAAAGCTCCCGAAACGAATTGGTTTATAAAGGACTCCTACATTCATACATAGAGGGAGTCCCCTCTAAAAGGAAAGAGGGATTATCCGGGCAAGGTGGAAGGCTGTGAAACAATTCCTGAGAGGAGGGATCCTGGGCTTAAGTCGAAAACGGCGAACAACCCAAGTTTTTAAACCTCAAGCAATGTGAAAATGTTAAGTCGGTTTAGTACGATAAAAGTACACTAAAACCGGGTAAAGGAGGAAATAAGTAAGCATGAAAAGGAACAGACTTATTGCTACTGTTTTAGCAGTGGTAATGATTTTAGGGCTGGTCAGCGTAGGATTCGCTGCCGGCGTAGACCTTCCCGATCTCGAAGACTACGAGTGGGAGACGGAAGTACGCAGATTGGCTTCTCTGGGAGTATTTGAAGGTTACCCAGACGGAGAGTTTAAGCCGGAAAACACAGTTACCAGAGCCGAGTTTTCAAAGATGATTGTTTGCATTCTCGGCTTGGAAAATGCAGCTAATTTGATGAAGGGTGAAACTGTATCCTTCTCAGATGTAGATGCAACACATTGGGCTTCCGGTTACATTAATGTTGCCGAAATGAAGGGCATAGTAAACGGTTATCCCGATGGTACTTTCAAACCTGAAGGAACCATTACCCACGCAGAAGCTCTTAAGATGATCTTGACTGCCATGGGTTACCTGGAAGAGGGCTTTTTGGTAGTACGCTGGCCCGCAACCTGGGTAGTTCAAGCAACTGAGATCGGCTTGGATGATGGAGTAGAGGTCTTGGCTAATGTGCCTATAACCAGGGGTGCAGTTGCCAAACTTCTCGACAATGGCCTAACCGAGCCTCATGTGAAGGTTACAGAAAAAGGTTTTGTAGACGTAGAAGTAACTTTCATGGATAAACTCGGAGTGGACTCTGTAAAGGGAATGGTAGTAAATTCGCCTGAACTTTGGACCAACACAAGCGATGATAAAATCACAGTTGACGATAAAGTATTCGTTTACGAAGACTACGAAGGTTTGCTGGGCCACAACGTAAAAGTGTGGCACAAAAAGGGTGACAACACTGCCCTTGCAGTAGAAGATCTGAGTACTGAGAAAGCAGTAACCAACAAAGAGTACCGTGATCTTAAAGGCAAAAATGACCTGGAGTTCTTTGTAAATTACCTTACCGGTGAAGATTACGCGGAAGAATACCCACATGAAGATGCTATTAGCAAACGTGTTGAAGGTGCAGACGAGATCGTCGTAGTTTATAAAGGTTCCACACCTATTGCAGTGAAGGCTGCAAAGTTCGACGTTGGAACTATAACGGAGATCTATAAGTATCGCACTGCCATATATGTTGATGGAAATCGCTTAGACCTGGCTAAGCACGAAGTTGAATACCACGGTGTAGACGGTTTCGACGAACTTGAAAAAGACGATGTAATACACTATATCGTACACAATAAGCATGCAATCATTATAGTTTCAAGGGATGCTTACACAGGCAAACTGACCGGTATCACCTACAATGGCGACCTAGAAGTTGACGGAGAGATTTACGTACCTATTAAAGGCGTTAAAATTGTAGATGCAACTGATGCAACTAAGGTAAGAGATCTGCTAGGCGAAAGGGTTACCCTGTATCTCAACAAAGACGGAAAGGTATATAAGATTGTTAAGGTTACACCGGAACATATCGACACTTATGCTATAGTCCAGGCAACCTCGGTGAAGTTTGATAAGAATGACAGGCGTTACTTTGCCAAGTTCCTGACACTTGACGGTGAAGTTGAGTATGAGTATGAGGTACAGAACGAACTGGAACTGACAGTCGGCAAGGTAGTGTACATTGATGCGATTGAAGAAGACCTAGCTAAAGTAACGGTTCTTACCAAGTCAGGTACTGTCATAGTGAAAGAAGTAGCAAGCAAGAAAATTAATGATACGTACGAGTATACCGATGACACTCTGTGGCTAGAAGAGACAACATCAGGCTACGTAGTGCGGCCCAGGCCCTATCGTGACAACGTAGTTGAGTTGTATCTCAAGGGAAACACAAAAGAAGTTGTAGTAGGTATAGTAGTGAAAGAGAAAGTGGAAGAACCTGTAGTTCCAGTCGAGCCTGAGGTTGTAACTTATAGTATCGGCGAAGGCGACTATAACGCTACATTCGGTAGATTCTACGCAGAAAACAGAGATGGCGAGACTGTAACTTTATATGTAGAAGATGATTTCGATGCCTATGAAATAGGTGGAGAAGATGTTAGCGTAGCTGTTATGTTGGCGTTCTTAAGTGAAGAAGAAAATGTTCCAGCTTCAATTAAAGTTGTAACTGACGATGACGGCAATGTTATATTAGTAGTTGCTGGTAACTGGAAAGAATCAGAAGCTGCTCAAAAAGCTGCAGCTAAAGAAGCAATCAAGCCTAGCTGGAAAGTTGAATCTG
>CAZXLH010000026.1:0-29514 GCA_964641455.1 uncultured Eubacteriales bacterium
GGCGGCGTGGGTCATGTAATGGCAACACTAAACACAGACTACACGTGATTTGTTATTGTTGCATAAAGCATTGGTAGGTAAGGCTTTATCGCATATTATTGTGATTGGTGGCCACTTATAAAAGCGCAGAAGATAGCTCTAATAACCTTTAAATAGTGAAGGAGAGAATATTCATAAAAGGCTGTTACATGTCTTACTTGATATATTTCTTCGACTTTAAGAGCTTAGGGTTGTTTGGTGAGCTTTTGGTAGTCATCAAACATATAGGTAGGGAAAGGTTGTTCCCCTACCTATATGTTTGATCCTACCAGTTTTATTTTGTATTGAATTATGTTTTTGTTTACTTTGAAATAATGAGCGAGTTGATCGGGATTAAAGACTTTATGTTTTTTTATAAATATTGTTGTTGGCATGATCAATTCGCATGCGAATCTGTTTGCTTGGATATCCATTGCTGAAAAAATGTTATTGTTCATGTTATGGTCTTTTTCCATGTTTACGGATAGTGTTTTGTTATGTAGTACAATATGTCCAATCTCGTGGGCGATAATAAAGTTGCTTTTGTGTTGTTTTAGTGTGTTGCTAATGCCAATAATATAAGCTTGGTTGTGGCGAAAGGTTACGGCGTTAATGTTTGTAGCAAGTGGTGTTTTTTTTATGATTATGTTTAGTGGATTAGGTTGTTTGTATGTGAGTGTGTTGTTTTGTTCGTCGAATTTGCATATAAGCGATCTTGTTTTTTTAGCCTCAAGTTCAGGGCTATTTTGTGGGTTTTGAATTGCCGTGTTTTTTTCGAGAATCATACTGTTTATGCTCCCTCCTTATTTTATCTGCGTGTTTTAAGTTTTCCATTTCGTTAATTTGAAATCTAATAAAGTTCATGACGCTTCTTCTTCCCTCGGGAGACAAATCTTTTATTCGTAATAGTTCATTATATATTTCAATTGGTATTTCATTTTCACTTGTCTTGTTTTTGGTTTCGTGATCTGTTAAAAAATAAGAATGTTCTATGTTGTATTCTTTACATATAAGGTCCATATTTTCTGGTACTAGTGTAGATTCACCTCTTTCAATTCTGTAAATGTGGTTAGTTTTGACGTTTAGTAGTTTTGCAATTGTGCTCGCTGTTAGTCCTCTTTCCATTCTTAAGCGTTTGAGGTTTTTGCGTATCAAGTTTCTTGCGGTTATATTCCTCAATGAATTCACTCCAACTTACATATGTAATAGATATATATTTTGGTATGGATGAATTAAGTTATGCTATATTATCGTTCATTATATCATAGGTGGGTTTGTGTTGTCAAGAAATGTTAAATCGCGCTTGTATTTATGTATCGTTTTATGATAACAATTGAGTTGCTATTATGTGAATGAGTAATTAGGCGATATAGTGAGAATTATGAATGTAAGGGGTGTTTGTTTTGGGATTAGCAGCTTATTGCGAGGCCAGTCAGGCATTATAGGGCTTGTTAAATAATTCGTATTACGTATAATAGGGTTAGGTTTTAATTTAATAGCAAAAGAGGTGATGCGGTGACAACAAAAAAGGCCCGGCTTTTGCTAAGTGATAGGGAGTGGCAAGTGGCAAGGTTAATAAGCGAGGGAAGAACAACTGAGGAGATTGCAAAAGAGCTGGGGATAAGTAAAACGACAGTATATCGGCATAAGGGATCAGGGAAAAAGAAGCTTGGAAAAAATTACCGAAACCTGAAGGTTTTCAAGGGTGTCGAGGGAGCGGATACCTCTATCCAAAATTCTACCAAATTATGGAATCCGTGGGAAGATGTAGCTTGTTTGGCGAAGGTGAGGGCTTCGGGGGGGACAGGGCGATCTGGCAAAGAGTTACTCGAAGATGACATTCGCACCGGAAGGGCTGCGATGGCGTTTAAGAAAAATGTATTGGGGGATAGTCAGCTTTCCACCGAGCTCAGGTTGGCTTATGGCATTAGCCAGATAGGGGAGCATGGTTACTTACAAAGAAAACGTTCGGAAATAATAAAAGATTTATCCCTATCGTCCAGGTATAAAATAATTAGGTTGCCAAGGGCAATGCTTACTGATGCCATTAAAGAGGTAGTTGATCGTTACAAGATTACGATTACCAGAAAAGACTTACCTGGACTAGATGAGGATGACACTTTTATTAATTCTTATCTTTGCCGAACGCATGAAGAGTATAATGCAATGGTGGGCGCTATAGCGGGGGTGCCTATTATCCAGTATGATGCTGAACGGTGTAAACTTGAGATAGGATTTGAGTCACAATTATACGTTAAATGTATCAGGGTTGAGCAATTCTCTAAAGAGAAGCGTGGGGTGACTGTTCGGGAAGAATACAATTCCGCACAAAGGGCATTTGAAGTTGATATGGTTATTAAGGTGGGGGAATCCTGCAAGATAAGCGTATTCGGTGGGAACGAAGTACAGCTTTGCTATAATTATGTTTTTGATGATTAGTTTTGTGTTTCCGTACGCGCGTACCATGCGTACCGATTGAGATGATTTGGATGATCTGATAAATAAAAAAGTATGCAAATTTGACAGGTGAGCTTTGTGCTCACCTGTTTTTTCACGTTGATAATTTTTATATTAACAGTAATGTGCGGGGAGGTGTGACCTCAGCGTAGAGGTTGGCAATGCAAAAAAAAAGAGTGTTGCTTAACGGTAGAAGGTTGATGCGGAACTACCGAGCAAGAAAATTTGTCCGAAGGGAATGGCAGAGGGAGCGCAAACACATTCGTCGTAATTACAATGTTGATAGGGTGGGTGGTTAAGTGGGACGCCTTGGGGGGTTCTCCCCAAGGCGATAAATATAGAAGAAGGGGAGGAGCGTTATTTTGTGAAAGGTGTTATTACCAAGGTGTATTATGAAAACGAAAGTGGTTTTATGATAGCTCGTTTAAGATTGTCTAACAATGATTACTGTAATGTTTTGGGTGAGTTGTGTGGTTTAAAAAAGGGTGATAGCATTGAGATTTTTGATTATCGCATAGAAAATCATAAGGATTTTGGTAAACAGTTTCGAGTTTTATCATGGGCCAAAAGTATACCAACCACTAGACAGGGCGTGGTTGATTTTTTCCGTTCCGGTTTAATTAAGGGCGTTGGTGACAAAAGGGCTAACACTATTGTGGATATTTTGGGCGAAAATGCTGTTAAGTTAATAAGTGAAGAGGGCTCGGATGTTTTAAGAAAGGTGCCAGGAATAGGTCCAAAGTTATCTAAAGAGATTTATGGTACCGTATTAGAAAATCAGCAGTTGCAGGGAATAGTTCAAGAGCTTTCTGCTTTGGATATGAGTTTCAATATGGCCATGAAAGCATATAGCTATTTTGGGCCAGGTGTGGCAAATATTCTTCGCTTGAATCCCTACAGGCTTATTGAGCTTAAGATGGTATCGTTTTTGAAGGCAGATGCAATTGCTAGAAATATTGGGATAAAGCCAAACTCATTGTTTAGAATTATAGCTGCTATTGAGCATGTTTTTGATCGTGAAGCGCAAAGAAAAGGGCATTGCTATTTGTTGGTAAACGATGTTGTGTCGTTGGTTAAAGAACTGTTAGGTGAGCCGGTTGTTGAGGGTTTGCGTATTAAAGAAATAATTGAACAGCAGATAGGTAAGGGTTATATGGAGATTGAGGGAGAACGGCTTTACAGGAGATCTTATTATTTGGCCGAGGTTGCTTTGTCATCATTGTTGCAGGAGATAAAGGGGGCAAGTATAGATTCTGCAAAAATAGAAGAAGCGTTATCATTATCTGTAAAGGCGATGGGAGTTGATTTGTCGCCTGAGCAGGAAAGGGCAGTAAAGTTAGTGTTTACGAAAGGGGTTTCAGTAATTACTGGTGGCCCTGGTACAGGTAAGACTTTAACTGTTAAAGCTGTAGTGGAAACATGTAGGGCCCTGGGAATGAGTCAGGTGATGTTGTGTGCCCCTACTGGTCGGGCAGCGAAGGTGTTAAGCTCTGTGACTGGCTGGGATGCTCAGACTTTACATCGGTTATTATCAATGCAGCCTGGGGGTCGTCCAAGTTTTAATGCAGATAATAAGCTGCCTTGTGAATTAGTTGTAGTGGATGAAGCAAGCATGATGGACTTATTTTTGGCTAAAGATTTTTTCGAGGCTATCCCCGAGTCAGCTCATGTCTTGTTGGTGGGAGATTGCGATCAGTTGCCACCTGTAGGGCCGGGTAATGTCTTTAGGGATGTTTTGGCGGCAGGTGTTCCCCATGTAAGTTTAAGGCAAGTGTATCGGCAATCTGAAACATCAGCTATTGTCACGAATGCACATGCTGTGAACAGGGGTATCATGCCAACCCTAACCTCGGGCAACGGTTTTTATTTTATAGAAAAATCTGAACCTGATGAAACGGTAGATGTTATTTGCAGGGTGTGCAAAAGACTTTTTCAAAAAGGTTATAGCTTGGAAGATGTGCAGGTTTTATCTCCAATGCGCAAGGGAAGTACAGGAATCAACAATTTAAACAATGTGTTGCAGGATGTGTGTAACACAGCGATGTCTAAGGAAGATGAATTTGTTTATGGTTCTACAACTTTTCGTACTGGAGATAAAGTTATGCAAATCAGAAACAATTACGAAAAACAGGTTTTTAATGGAGATGTGGGGATAGTGTCATTTATTGGTTTGCTGGACAATGATGAGAGGGGGATAGTTGTTAAGTTCAATGGCTTTGATGTACCCTACTCAGGAAACGATTTTGCCGATCTATCGTTAGCGTATGCTATGACAATTCACAAGTCACAAGGATGTGAGTTCCCCGTTGTCGTTGTGGTGCTTACAACGCAACATTACATTATGCTGGCACGAAATCTCGTATATACAGCAATATCTAGGGCAAGAAACAAGTTTGTTTTGGTGGGAACCAAAAAGGCACTAGCGATTGCTATAAACAACAATCATGTGTTGGCTAGGAACACAGGATTATCAGGAAGGCTGGAGGGGTGTTTTGGGGGAAGCCCGGATATTGATTTAGCGTTTTAATAATTTGAAAAAGGGGTGCCTTATGGAGGAGGTTGTAAATATGGCTCTTTACGAAAAAGTTTCCAATCAGGAAATGCGTCAAGATTTTTGTGAATACTGTGGTAGAACAGGGTGTGTTTTTGAAACGCATCACATTAAAACCAAGGGATCTGGTGGGGGCGAGGAGAGGGCAAATAAGATAAATTTATGCATTGAGTGTCATGATAAGGCCCAGACGTATGTTGTGCAACCTTGGGAGCTTATTGTTAGGGTAGCACATAGGGAGAAGTGTGCGGTATGTGATGTTTACTTGGCTATTGGTTGGCCGTTACCCGAAAATATTGATGAGTTGGAGTCAATGTTGAGGGTGCCGCAACCAATGTTTGAGCCATTAGAAAACCTTGTATCAATTTTGGTAAGTAGTGAGGAAACACAGACTGAATTAGAGTTTTTTCGTGGGCGGGTTGTGGATGTCATGGTTCACATGGGCTGTACATTAGGTTGGATAGCATCTAATATTGGCAAAAGCACAAGTTATGTTAGGCAGCGATTGGTTACATATCGTGTTTTTCCCAACGAAGATGATAGGGCAAGGGATTTATCGTGGACTCACCATCGAATAGCTGCTATGGCGGAGAGTGATAAATCGCCACGTGAGTGGATAGATGAGGCAGTTAATAATCAGTACAGCACCAGGCAAATGGCTCAAGCTGTGCGAGGGGATATTGTTGAAAAAACACCAAATAGTTGGCGTATTAAAGCCGAAAAGGTTTTGGGTGAGGTGAATACTCTTTTAAGTGCTGATGACGGTAATGCTTTATGGTTGTGTAAAGAACTTCAAAAGTTGATAGATGGTTTACGAAAGGAGGTTGCGTGAATAGTTGGTTGTTTATGCAAATAGGGGGATGATGCTTGAATCACTAATTGAACATATGAATACTGTATATCGCAATCAGGGTGTTGCGCTAATACAAAAAGTTCCCACTGCATGGCTTCCGATTCGTGGTCGTGAGGGGCGAATAGTTTCAGCCAAAGTTGATAAGAAGTCCGGGGTTGATTATATGGGGGTTTGGCAGCATGGCGCTATAGCATTTGAAGCCAAGTCCACGATGAATAAAACCCGTTGGGCACTAAGTAATATTACTGAAGATCAATTGGGGTTTTTAATAGATCATAGGGCAGTTAGTTGTTATGCAACCCAGTTTGTTTTGTTGGGTTTTGTGAAGCTCAAGGTATGCTACTTATTAGACATTGATTACATTCAAGAAAAATGGAATAAGTGGCAATGTGGTGGAAAGGCATCCATTCACGTTTCGGAACTTAAGAGGATGCCTTCGTTGTCTTTAAAGTACCCCTTGGATTATTTGGGTGTGTTGTCTAGCGCATAAATGGTTAGATGGGAAGTTGTGTGAACGCTTATTATTCTTATGAGAAGATAGTCGGAAGGCCTATTATTTATTAGTGGTGGGATGAATGGTTTTTTTGTTTTTAGTGTTGTTATGAATATTTTAAGAGTTAAGCATTGGTTTTTGAGGGGGGGCAGTAGGGCCTGTTTTGTTAGGCGGGCTTCAATGATGTTGGAATCCCATGACTTTGGTCGTGGGATTCTGGCAAGTTGGAAGTGTTAATTACGATATTAGTGGGGTGGTTATGGTGAGGGTTTTATCTAAGCGTGAGTTTGTTGACAGGTTTGTTAACGATATAGCTGAAAAGCGTAAAAGAGACAAGATGGTAATGTTTGTTAAGAAGGGTGGATCGGGTTACGAGTTTTCAAGAGAGCAAGTGGTTGATATGTGCCAACGATGGGAAAAGGGTGAGACCATGACATCTATTGGTAGACAGTATGGTTGTAGCAGGCAAACTGTAAGAAACAGAATTAAACAATTCGGAAAAGAAAAAATTTGAAAGGAACGTAGGGGGGGGTAATGATGCGGGATGATGAGGGTGGTGAAATAGGTAAAGCTTTGCATATAGCTAATTATACACTCAATGATAGTGTAGCGTTTGAACAAGCAAGAAACGTGGCTATTTCTATTATAGATGATGTGAATTTGCAAAGTGAGGTTGATTTCAATGTGTTGATACTTGGGCTTTTTATTGTCATTGCATCTCTTATGAGTATGTGGGATTTGGATAACGGTAAATATCATTAGGTGTAACAAAAAAAGAGGTGGTTTCTGAATGTACAGGGGGGCTTTTGATGGTGCTTCGTCAGGTAATCCAGGGCCAGGTGGTGCCGGGGTAGTGATTGTTGATTGTGCGGGAGAGATCGTGGCAGAGATTGCAATGTTTTTAGGTGATGTAACTAACAATGAAGCTGAATACATGGCGCTTATTTTGTTAATAGAAAAAGTTGTGGAGTTAGGTATTAGGAACATAGAGATTGAGGGTGACAGCAAGTTAGTTGTTAATCAAGTGTGTGGTAAATGGCAAGCTAGGCAAGCCCATATTCGTAAATTACACAGAAAGGTATTGTTGTTATTGGAGCAAGTGCCGAATTGGAGTCTTTGTTGGGTGCCCCGTGAACAAAATAGGATTGCTGATAGTCTTAGCCGGAAAGCGTTGCTTGAAAATGTTGATAGGGAGTTGTTTGAAGGTGAGTTGCAGAAGGTTGCAGATGGGATTTATCTTGCTTTCAGTGTATCGGGTAATGTTTATGCAGTAGATTTGAACAACAGTGCTTGTACCTGTGCCTCGTTTATCAGAAAAAACAAGGTGCCATGTAAGCATATGTTGGCTGTGTTAGATAGAAATAAGGGGGAAGATGGTTTAAGTGGGGAACCTGCATGATATACTCGATAGCTGATTTACACCTATCATTTGTGAAAAGCAAACCGATGGAGGTTTTTGGTGCTGTTTGGCGGGAGCATGATAAGCAAATAAAAGAGAATTGGGTAAGCGTTGTAAAAGATGAAGATTTGGTAATAGTGCCAGGCGATATATCATGGGCAACACGTGCACGGGATGCAAAGGTTGATTTGGATTGGATTGGGATGTTGCCAGGAACAAAACTTTTTGTTAAAGGTAACCATGATTATTGGTGGTCTACCATGACAAGGGCAAAAAGACTGATGCCTTTACGTTCTCATGTTTTGCTTAATAGTATATTTATTTGGAACAATATTATCATAATGGGCATAAAAGGTTGGGATTGCCCCGGTTCTGCGGGTTTCGATTCTATGAAAAGTGGTTATGCTTACCAGAAAGAATGTAGCCATTTGGAAAGATTGTTGAGGGAAACAGAATGTGTTGAATCCAAAAAGATTGTTGCTATGCACTATCCTCCTTTTAATTATCTTAAACAACCTTCTATGTTTACCGAGTTGATGTCATCTTATAGGGTGAACTTGTGTGTTTATGGTCACTTGCATGGTTCTGCGCTAAGGTATGCTTTTGATGGTGTGTTGGATGGGGTTGAGTATCGTTGTGTGTCTGCTGATAAGTTATTGTTTAAGCCGGAGCCATGCTTACCGTTATTGCCTTTTGGAGAGAAGGGTGAATTGGATGAGCATGTGTTTACAATATAATAAAATGTGTTTTGTTTGTTATGGGTTTATGGGCATGGAAAAATATTTGGAGATTGGGGTGAGTGGGTGTGAGTTGTTCATATCAGGAGCTTATGGATGATATTAAGAAGAAAATGGTTGGTGTTTATCCAGGATTTACGAATATAAGAACAATCTTACCCAATGGTAAAGTCAGGAAGTATAGTTTGTCATACATGATTACAGGTCTCGTGGCGGCGGGTGAGAGTGATTTGCCTGTTCGGCTGTGGTCATTTTATCGAGATGTTGAAAGTTTTTTTGAGATGCTGATAGGTAAAGGAGCACATGTGATTGTTGATTAGGTTTGAGAGGGGGTAAGGTTTTGTGCGTGGTGTTACCCATTTAACTGTAGGGGTTGCAAGTGCGCTGTTGTGTAATGCTGTGTTGCCCGTGGAGCAGTCTCTATTTCCTTCATCTGCATTGGTTGTTATTGCGGCGTCAGCTGTAGGATCATTGCTGCCAGATGTTGATCACCCAGGCTCAATGGCAACTCGTGGTATAACATTGCTGTTTAAGGGAAGTCGGGTTGGTGTTTGGCTTACTGCGACAATTTTGATATTTGCTGGACTATATTTGTGGTTTCCGTTAGTTGGTGTAGGGGTATTTATGGCAATAATGGGTTTGATTCCTCACCGAGGGGTAACACATTCGTTAGCGGGAGTAATTGTTGCAGGTTTTTTGGTGTGGGTGTTTGGGGGCAATATAGCAGTACCGTTTTGCGTTGGTTATATGATGCATCTATTTGCTGATATGTTAACTGGTGGTGTTCCGTTGTTGTGGCCCTACAATGAGACCATTGTTTTTATGAGAGCCTCTGTGGGTGGTTTGTTGGATTATGTTTTTTTGTTTGTATCGTTTGGGTATATTGTATATTGGGCTTGGATAGAGTTGGGGCAGCATTTTGCTTAAGAGTGCAGGGTGTCAACTATCCACGACTGAAGTCGTGGGCTTCCTGTGGCAATTCTCGTGAGAGTTAAAGAGCAAATACTTGCTGGCAGCTTTGTTGTTGTTTAATGTGTCCTATGGGATGTTTGGTGATTCGCATATTCCTCTAAAGAAACGTTGGAAGCACTCTAAAACAACTGTATATAACATAGCTTATTGTTTAATCTGGTGTCCCAAATACAGGCGCAAGGTGTTGGTTGGAGTAATCAAGAAAAGGTTAAAAGAACTGCTTATTGAAAAAGCAGAACAGCTTGACAGTGGTTACTGTAGGCAAGAAGAATGTTGCGGCTTATTTTGGTTTGGATGATTTGGAGTTTAGTGAGGTTGCGGAGTTTGTTCAGGGTTTGAATGATGTGGTTGAAGTGATTATGGGTGTGATAATCAGGATGTTGCGTGATGAGCGGCGCTAAAGGCAAAAAACAAAATATAGCTTTATGGGAGGGTTGAAAAGTGGATGCTTTGATAGATTTCCTAGAGAATATAGCGTCAATTCTTACTACTGTTGCTGGGATAGGGTTTACCATTGCTTTTATAATTTATGGATTCAAACTAGCTACTTCAGCTGGTAATCCTCAAACTCGCTCTAATTCAATTGCTGGTTTGTGGTGGACTGCCTTGGGGGCAATTGTGAGTTTTGGTGCATATTTCATTATTGAGATTCTGAAGGATATTGCGCCTTAATGACAGAGAACATGGTAAGAAGATTGGAAAAGTGTTGAGTATGGTTTTATGGGTATGTGGCAATTTTTAAGGTTGTCATATACCCATAAAATTATGTTAGGGAGAGCGGGGTGTTAATAATATGTGTTGCGCGAATTGGGTAAAGGAGGTCTTTTAGATATTGCGTTCCTATAAAGTGCCAGCTGATCTTCATGGTGAAGAAAAGATAATCGGTGGCGTAGCATCCATTAGGCAGACTGCCTATATTGTGGTTAGTTTTTTAATTGGCTTGCTGTTTGTTTGTTTGATTCCTGTAAGTATAATGAATAAGGTTGGGCTATTAGCATTGTTTGTTATACCAGGGGCTTTTTTGGGTTTTGCGAAGGTCCAGGGAATGAATGTGGATCAATTTATGATTTTATATATCAAGTATCAACGAAGGCGAAAGGTGTTTATGTATGAAAGAAGGAGGCGTGTTTGGTGAACTATATTGCTGGAATTATGATGGTTGTTATGGTTGTTGCTCTTGGGTTTGTGTATTTTAAATATATCAAGCAATCATCTGTAAAACATAGGGATGTTGAGCCACAAACAGCACAGGATCTTTTGGGTATATCTGAAATACGTAATGGTATTCTTTCTATAGATGGAAATCGTTATTGCAAGATTGTTGCAGTTGGATCTATAAATTATTACTTGTTGTCACCCGAAGAGCAGAATATGGTAAATACAGCATTTGGCAGCTTGTTGGCATCTGTGAATTTTCCCATACAAATGTATATTCAGACCAGACTTTTGGATTTGTCTGAAGCTGTGGAAAGGCTAAGAAAAGATATTGCGGTTGCACCAAAATCATTGCAGCCTTATGGGTTTGCCATGAAAAGTTATCTAGAGGAGTGGATAGGGGTTCGTTCGGTAATGCTGCGTAATCCTTATATGGTTATTATTTACGAGGGGGGCAGTTTTACTGAGGCCAGGCGAGACTTAAAACATCGTGAGCAGTTGGTGATTGAGGGTTTGTCGAGGTGTGGATTGCAATCACGTGTTTTAAGCGATGATGAAATTGCCGATTTGTTTTACGCTATTTACAATTCCAAGACAAGGGCGCTAATTGCCCCACTAAAAGAAGCGTTGGATAATCCGATGTATGTAAGAGAGAGGGATGGTGGTATTGTTGTTCCAGATCAGAAAGAGGCTATTTAATAAAAATGATACTGATGATAGGGATGAACGTTTGCCATTAACTGTTAGCGGTGGTGTGCCGTCTGTTAATGATGTGATTGTATCTGATGGTGCAGTTATTGAGATGGATCATATACGCATTGGCGGAAGGTACGCTCGGGCATACTTTGTTGTTGAGGTACCAAGTGAGGTGTTTGTTACATGGTTTGATGAGGTTTACAAAATTGGTGATGTAGATGTTACCTTTCATATAAAACCTGGTGAAAGCCATGCTGTTGTAAAGGAGTTAACCAATAGAATCACACAGTACGAATCACAGTTAATGATAGAGCAAAAAAGAGGAGACATTTATAATGTATCAACCCTAAGAAGTCAAATAACCGATGCCTGGAATTTACGTGATGCAATCCAGCTTAATAGGGATAAGATGTTTTTTGTGTCTGCGCAGGTAGTAATATCAGCTTCAAGCTTAGATGAGCTTAATAACAAGGGGAGGATGTTAGAGGAAAAGCTTGGTGGGCGTGCAACATATGTTCGGCAAGCGTTTTTGCGACAGCTAGAAGGTTTTAGAAGTGTTGCCCCTTTAGGCAAGAATTATATAGATGATAATTATCGTAATTTTAATTTGGGGGCAACAATTAGTTTGTTTCCGTTTAACAATGCTGAATTAACGCATAGTGGTGGGACGTTGTTGGGGACAAATAGATTTACACGTGCGCCAGTGTTATTTAATGCTTTTATCGGCCCACCTGTTTTGCTTAATCACAATATGGCTGTATTTGGGCAGGCTGGTAGTGGGAAGTCTACTTTTATTAAGCTTTATGTAGCTCGTTCTGCAGTATCGGGGGTGAGAACTGTCATTATCGATCCTGAGGGTGAGTACGATCCGTTGGTTAAGGCGCTCAATGGGGAAATGATAAGGTTTGAAAATGATCAGGAGGCCATGATCAATCCTTTTGATATTGAGGAAGAGGTCGAATCGGATGGTTCCAGGAGTGTTCATTTAGTAGAGAAGATACTAGAGATGAAAGCTTTGATTAGTGTTATGGCAGAAGGTTCAGGGAGCAAGTTGTCACCTGAAGAATTGTCTCAAATAGAAACAGTGTTGCGGGCAGAGTATGATTCTCGGGGTATTACCGAAGATCCTAATTCGTTAAGAGAAGCACATACGGAGCCCGATATGCTTGGTTACAAAAAGAAGGAAATGCCAACCATGTCATCATTTTGCAACAGGTTGGATGAGATGTATCCAGATAGCCGATTGTCGATTATTCTTAAGCCCTTTTTGAAGGGGGGGACTTTGGGGATATTTGATGGGCCCTCACAGGTGCAGCTTTACGATATGCCTGTGGTGTGTTTTGATGTGTCTCGTTTGGAAGAGAAGTTTATGCGTCCCCTGGCTATGCATGTTGTGTTGCAGTGGGTGTGGGAAAAATTCGTTAAGAAAAACCCTAACCAGAAGAAGCATGTGATAGTGGATGAGGCTTGGCGTTTTATGAAATACGAAGACTCGGCAAACTTTTTAGAAAACATGAGCAGGCGGGGGCGTAAAAGGGTTGCAGGTTTAATTACTGCAACACAAGCATTTTATGAATTTACCGATTCGCAGCAGGGTAGGAGCGTGTTGACCAACTCAGCTACGATGGTACTAATGAAACAAAGTTCAACAGACTATGATGCCATAAAGAGTTTGCTTAATTTGCCTGAAGGTCAGATGAATGTTTTAAGGAGCCTTGGTATGGGAGAAGGGTTGTTGCGTATAGGTGAGGGTGCGGCAGCCATAAATGTTACTGTGATGCCGTTTGAATCAAATATTATCAAGACGGGTGTTTCCGCTATATCTTGATTGGTTTAACAACGTAAAGGTCTTGAGGTGATGTTTGGATATGTTGAAGGGGCGGGCCTTTACGTTTTGCTTTATTGAAGGGCTTATGGTTTTAGTTGTGGGGTGGACGGTGTTTTTCTAAAAAGCGCTCCTTGTTTGGGTCTATGATTTCATGACTTTGGTCATGAGAGCATGTTAAAGCCGTTGTTGTTTGTTGGAAGGGGGTAATTTAAAATATGTAAAAATGGGAAGTGGTGGTGAGTTCTTGTGATAAGAAAGATTGCGATAGTTTTATTGGTTTTGGTTATGTTTTCGTTTGTTTCCCCTGTGATTGTAAATGTTGTGTATGCGGCAGATGTAGGGGGATGGTTTAATGAGTCTTTTAAAGGTTTTGATCCCAATGAGTATGAGGATGAGGACGGTAAAAAGTTAGGCTGGTTTGAGTCTCAAATTGCCAATACAATGTACAAGGTTTTGTGTTCCGTGATGGAACATCTTCGTCTTGAACCTTTAGAAACTTTGATATTTAGAAGGCCTATGAAAGCATCTAGCGGCGTAGAGGATGAAGACTACAAGCCGTCATTTTTTTTGGCTTACGGAAGCTCGCCGGAGATAGGTGGTATTTTTTACAAGGATGAATGGGACAATATTATTAAACCGTCACATGATTTTTTCAAGACCGCTGCGTTTATTTTGTTAACCATTTCTGTTATTATCGGTGGCCTTAATATGGCTTTAAAGTCTGGTAATCCTACCGAAAGAGCTCAAACGAAAGATATGTTTATGAATTGGGTAATTACCGCATTTATTCTTACAGCCATGTTAATGTTGGTGCTCTTTGTGTTTGATCTTAATTCGGCGGTGGTGGTGGGTGTGGAAGACTTGGTTTCTGAGAGATACGGTGAAATGGGGTTGCCAGGTACGGAGTTAGTTAGAGATGATGATGGCAAGGATTTTCCTGAATTTAGGCCGCATGAAGATAAGAAGTATGTTATCAAGAATGAGACATTTAATGTTGTGGAAAACCTTGAATATCACTGGACAGTAAAAATTGTGGAGAGTGGAGGTGGGGAGATTGAAACATTTAAGGGGCATGTGGAAGGCAAGAACAAGATAAAGTTTGAGTGGGATGGCAAGCTAAATGGCAAGAAAGCAAAGCCGGGACTTTACAAGTATCAACTATCAGCCACATATTGGTATAGCGCAGGTGGTGGTACGTCTATATCAAGAACAGAAAAGGACCCCGAGGGGTATGTATATGTAGTTGATAAGAAAGGTAACCGTGGAGATCCTGTTGTCATAACACCAACTACCAAGATAGCCAATAGTTTGATTACTGGTGGCAGTTGGTTTTTTACGTTTCTGGTTTATTCGGGCTTTATAGTTTTGACAATATATTTTAATATTTTGTACTTGCTGAGAAAATTTATTATTATGGCGTTATTGATTATTGGCCCGTTGATTGTGCTGGCTTGGGGCAAAGGCAAGCAAATGTCATTTTATTTGTGGCTGTCTGAAATGATTAGCAACATATTTATGCAGTCAGCTCATGCATTAGTGTTTGCGCTTTATCTTATGGTTACCGCTATCGTTAAGGAAGGTTTTATGGGGTCACCATTTGGTAAGTTGCTGATGTTGATAATGCTTGTTCCTGTGGGTATGCTTTTGCGACAGCTAATAACCGGCTGGTTTGGTTTGCTTGGGATAGATGAAGAGAAAACCGCTGGTGTGTTAATGGGTGGTGCGCTTGGTAGCATAGCTGCAGTTGGCAAGATGGCTGTTGGGGCCGTTAAGGGTGGTGGGCAGGCTGTAGCTGGTGCGGTGGTAGGTGGGCTTGCCGGTGGCCCCGCTGGTGCTGCTATAGGTGGTGTGGCGGGAGGGCTTACCGGTGCGCCAGAGATGTTGGGTGGATTTGCTTCTGCGGGCGGTGGTGTTGCTGAAGCTGCGGGTGCTCACGGGGTAAGTGGGCGGTTAGATCAGCTTGGTGCTTCTGCTGGTTTTGGCATATCTTCTATTGGAAGTGCTGCTAAGAGTATATATGGTGGAGTTGCTGATGTTCAACAAGGTGAAGGTGGTGCAGGTGGCGGATCTATAGGTAGATCGCCTAGCAATATACCATCTATTGCAGGCCAGGAGAATGCAAGAATTATAGCATATGATGAAAATACAATAACCTTGGGACGTCAGGGGGCTTCTCCTATTACGGTTCCGGCATCTAGCTACACAGGTGATCCCGGTGCCATAGGTGTAGGGCAGGATGTTCGTTTTGAAACGTTGCCAGGTGACGATGGGGGTTCTGCGATGGTGACTCCTGTAGGTTATGGCACGTTTCACCGTGAAGGCAATGATGGCTATGGTTATGTAGAAACAGGTGGTGGGGTACAATACTATGTTTCTAGTGACAATTGTCCACTTAATGAATTGCCCAGAGATGGACAGAGGGTAACTTTTGACATAATGAAACCGGATGATAGTTTTGTGCCTATTGCTTCAAACGTAAGATTTGTGTAAACGTTGGTTGAGGGGAAGCGGGGTAATGCTTGCTTCCCCTCAGTAATTATTCTTGTGCGTAAGTGAGGTGATCAAAATTAATAAAAGTGGTTCTTGTCTTTGCTGGGTGGTTGTTTTGGTGGGGGGCATAATTATTATTATTTTATTGTTGCCTGCAATGTTGCAAGGTTGCGTAGAGTCTCCCATTGCGGCATTTAATCTAGATATGCTTGGGGGAAGTGGGGATGCATCGGATTTGGATAAAAGATTATATGAGCATAGAGATAAATATGAAAAAGCAGCCATGAAGGCAAACAAGGGGCTTGAGGGAATTGCAGAGAATTACGGATTGGGTTGGGGTGTTTTGGCTGTGCTGGATATAATGGCCAATGATAATAGTTACGATGGGCATGAATATGCTGAGCAGCTGAAAGCATATCCTGAATATAAAAAAGTTAAGTCAACTACAAGGATATGGGTGAAGATGGAAGACGAGGATGAGGGTGGGGATGAAGATGATAAGCCATCGTTTGATCCAAGTGATGGGAATTATGTATTTAGGTTTAGGTACACCTTGCCCAAGGATTGTGTTGTAAGGACATTTATGGCAACAATAAGGAAAAAGGGTAACGAGGATCATGTTTTCATGAAGTTGGGTGGGGGGTATGCATCCGAGGTGGGCAAGAAGTTTATAAACATAGAATGGAACGGGAAGACATTTGGTGTTCTTGGTCGTGATGGTATCCCCTGTGAGGATGGTGTATATTTGTGTGAATTGGTGATGCTTTACGAAACCAGGCTTGGCATAGAGCCCCATAAGGTGATACGGGAAAACTATGGTCCCATTAAGGTTAAGCTTGCAAGGGGGCGGAATGATTTATCTTGCGATGTGTCAGGGTTGGCGGGTGCGGTAGGTGGGACTGTTGAAGGTGAGCAAGATTATAATTTGAAGGAGTTTCGTTTGGATAAAACCAAGGTTGAAAAGGAAACCATTGTTGCATCTGTCGATACCTACAAGGGCTTGGTTGAACTTGAGTATGAAAAAGTTATAGAATTTATGGTTACAGGTTTAGATTCAAGCGGTAATGTGATTGAGGTAACCGAAAGTGAAAAATATGCATTGCGTAAAATTAACTATAAGCCTGATTGGACGCGTTTGCAGGAAGCCTTAACGTTTCGTTGTGGGAAATATGAACTCATGGATGAAAAGGATGTTATGTTCGCAGATGAGTGGGGAACAAAGATCGAGAGGGGGGTGATGGATTTAAGGTCTCTTGATAGTTGTCAAGAGGGTGCTACCGGCACGTATGTAGGGAGCAAGGGGTATATTTGGCCCGTAGATGGTCACTTTCAAATAACTAGCGGTTTTGGTGTTTACAGAAATATACCGGGTGTTGGTGTTAATGGGGTTCATAAAGGTATTGATATAGCTGCACCTGTGGGTACCAATGTTTTGGCGGTAACTGATGGAATAATTAGCGCAATATATGAGACGGTGAGCGGTGGTTATTGTTTAGAGTTGAGCGGATTTGATGATTGTATTTATTTATACGTGCACCTAGATCATTGGGCAAGTTCCTACATGGGAATGCAGGTAGATGCGGGTGACATTATTGCTGCATCGGGCAATACTGGTAAAAGAACTACGGGGCCACACTTGCATTTTGAGTCACGTGTGAATGGTGTTTCGGTTGATCCTGTTATTCATTGTGGATGGGATGTTGTTGATAATTAGTGTTGAAAATATAAAAAGGTGGTGAGTTGGCGAATGAGGAGTTTTGTGTTTGTGTTGTGTGTTGCGGTGTTTGCAGTTATGTTGTTGTTGGCATTCCAACCTTTTGCGATGGCGGCGCATGGCAATGAATATTTGGAGCAGCTTGCTGATGAAGACGGTATAAGTAGCGATGGAACTGCGGGATGGCACAGCTTGGAGGAATGGATAGCAGGTATGCTAATTAAAATTATAGAGTTTTTGCAGAATATATCCCCTTTGGTTATCATATTTGCTGTTTTTATTGGTGCTATTCTTTTGTTGGTTGGTTCGCTATTTAACAGCGTTACATTGCGAGGAGCCGGAGGGGCAGGCATTCTTGCTGCTTTGTTTGCATATATAGTTATACGTAATGCGCCGGCGATATTGTTAATAATTCAGGATTTAGCAGTTGGTGGTCAATAAAACAATTTTATAGTTTTGTTGTTGGTATTGAGCGTGGAGAGGTGTTCCTCTTCACGCTATTTTTAAAATAATAGGATGGTGATGATAGTTGAAAACTTTGTTAGCGGTTAATCATCCGCAACTAGTTAGTCGGCTTAAAAAGGAAAAGAGCTTAAAGATTACACCAGCTAGCGATGTTTGCTATTTGGATGCGGTGAGTGGTGCAATAAGAGAAGACAAGCCAGATCTTTTAATATTATCAGCGTTTTTGCATGGGTTTGATGTGCAGAAATATTACGAATCAGTCTTTGAGGCAAGGAGAAGTGATGTAAGGGTTGTGTTATTAGCTGGGAGTATGGATGAGGGCGATCCGTTGCTTTACAAGTTAGTTGAGATGGGTGTTTACGATATACTGTTTAACCCATGTTCCCTGTCTAGAATTATGGATTTAATTAGAAATCCGAAAAGTTTTGCTGATGTGTCGGGATATTTTGGTGGGGGAGAACAGAGCGGGACGTCTCAAGATTTACCCAAAAACGAATCAAGATTTGGTTTTTCAAAGTTGAAGTCGAAGTTTATGGGTAATAAAGACAAGGCTGTACCACCTGTTAAAAAAGATGATGTGCTAGATGCAAGGTTGAGCGAAGGGTGTGATGAAAAACAGATGGTAGCAAAAGAAGATGCTGACAAAAAGAGTAGTGAAGGTTATAC
Source organism: uncultured Eubacteriales bacterium (assembly GCA_964641455.1). Taxonomy (GTDB): domain Bacteria; phylum Bacillota; class Sulfobacillia; order Fermentithermobacillales; family Fermentithermobacillaceae; genus DTU015. Next base: position 18,495 of record CAZXLH010000026.1, read on the forward strand.
AGAACAGCAATTAGAAAAAACAGCAAGTGAAGACGGTGTTGCACGCAATGATGTTGTTGTAGCTATAAAAAGTGAAGTTGAGAATGATGTGATTTGCGAGGATGGAGATGTTAAGCATGTGAGTGTTGCACAGTCCCGGAAAGAGCGCAGCATGATTGGTGGGAAGCCCTATAGGGATAGTAGGGGGATTGTAGTTGCGTGTTGTTCTCCTGTGCCAGCGGGCAAAACATTTGTTGCGGTAAACTTGGCTGCTGCTGCGATGAAAAGTGGAGAAAGTGTGTCCTTGATAGATTTGGATTTTAAGAAAAGGGCTTCTTATGTTTGGCTTAACATTCTCGAACAACCTGGTGGGGTGTACAAACTCCTAGGTGGGGACCAGGGGTGCGGTGTTCAATATAGAGATATGTTTGTATATGGAGCGGCTCCTTCTTTTAAAGTATCAGGAGGTTTTTCGTTGCCTGATATTGATGGGGTGTTGGGTAATGTTAAGAACAAAGGCTTGATTGTGATAGATATGCCCGAGGAGCTTACCCCATGGCATAAAACCTTGCTTTATGGTTGTGATGGTGTGGTGGTGGTGTCAGATCCTGATTGTTATGGTTACGAGGGTGTTAATCACTATATGTCTACATTCAAAAATTCCCTGCTAGTGGTTAATAAGCATGTTGGACTAGGTGGTCCGTTTAGTTATAAGGATATTTTTGGTGTAGAGCCGGTAGTGAGGATACCGTTAATGGAACAAGTATATCGTAGCATTTTGTTTGGAACACCGTTGGTATTGCTTAATCCGGCGGTATTAAAGTTGTTTAATGTTTTATATCAAAGGGTTATGTTGCATGGCCGCAATTCAGAGCCAGGCAATGTTAGGGTTTTGGCGACTCAGGGTTAAGTATAAATATTGAATTATTATGGGAGGTTGTAATTATGTTAAAAAGTCGTAAATCGGGGATTGCTTTTTTGGTAATAGCTGTGATATGTGGTTTGGTGGCTGCTGTTATGACTAGCTGGCTTTTAGCTTCCTATGCGAGAAATGTTGATGTGTTGGTGGTGATTGACGATGTGGAGCCTTTTGAGAGATTGGATTTAGATATGGTGGGTATAGTGTCTGTACCTGTTGCAGCAGTTTCGCCTGATGCGATACTAGGGAAAGATAAGGATAGTATTGAGGGTAGATATACCAGATTTGGATTGGTAAGAGAGACTGTTCTTAGAGATAGTCACCTTTTGGATGAGCTAGGTGATAACAATCCACTTGCTGCTATGTTGAGTGTGGGTGAGGGTGTCTCGGAAAGGGCTTTTGCTATACCTCTTAGTGATGAGGTTGCAGTTGGTGGCGCAATTGAAAAAGAGGACCATATTGATTTAATAGCTAGCATATATGTTGCCGAAAGTGGAACAGAGGAAACTTCAGTTAAGGTCATTGCTCGTGATGTTCGTGTAGTGGATGTAGTATCTAGTGAGGATGGTGTTCCATCTCTCATTGTTATTGTTACGCCGAGACAGGCTGAAGAGTTGGTGTTTTTGCTTGAGAATGGAAAACTTTATGCTATGTTAAGTTCTTATGATGAAGATAGTGTAGTTGATGTGAAAGATGATGGCTTTTATACAATAGATACGTTTGTTGAACGTCATCGAGGCTCAACAAACGATGATGAGGGAGATGAGCAATAAAATGATCAAGGTTTTAATTGTTGATCATGATCATGATTGGGCAGATCGGTTTGCGTCCAATGCGTTTTCTAGTGATAAGTTGACTGTTGTGGGCATTGAGTCAACACTAGGTGGTGCAGTTGAGCAGATTGTTGAATGCAGGCCCGATCTGGTCTTGGTGGATCAATCTGTCGATAATGGTAACGGAATACGGGTGTTGGAGAAACTGTTGAGTGAGTTTAGTAGCACGCATTTTGTTTTTACTATGTCTGGCAAGCATAATCTTCCGTTATGGCGCAGTGCTATGTCAAAAGGTGCTGCAGAGGTTGTATTTAAGGAGTATACTATCAACCAAATTTTAGATGTTGCGGCAAAGTTGCTGGCTAAGAGTGATGAGGTGGGAGTGTCAGATATGGATGAGATCGATGCAATTGGTGGATTTCACGAAGCTGCAAAAGGCGATAAAAGTGAGCAGCGATTGTTAAAAACAAGCAAGGGGGGCGTTATGGTAAAACAAGAAATCATTACTGTATATAGTCCCAAGGGTGGGGTTGGGAAAACGACCATTGCTTGCAATATAGCTTGTGCGCTGGCTGCCAATAAAAGTTTTCCACTTAGGGTTTGTTTGGTAGATCTCGATGTTTCGTTTGGTGGCGTTATGTCACTGATGAATCTTGAAGGTAGGTATAGTGTGCTGGATTGGGACAGTTATCATGAGGATGAGTTTGATGGCAAGTTGATAGATCAGCTTGTGGTTAAGCATAGTTCTGGTGTGGATGTGATCCCAGCTCCTAGTAGGGCTGAAAGGTCAGCATTGATCAATAGGGTAACTGAAGACGGTATACGTAAAGGAAAGGAGATAGCCGAAAAGCTTATCAAGGTTTTACGTAATTATTATGACATGATAATAATTGATGTGGGGCCGTCTTTGCGTGACGATAGTACTATTACGGTAATCGAGAGTTCAACAAGGGTGTTGATTGTTGGTGTGTCTGATGTGCCAACCTTGCGTAATATCATGAGTTGTCAGAAGACGTTTGATAATTTAGAAATAGATCAGAGTAAGATGCGGGTAGTGTTAAATCGTGTTGTGAAGAACGATGGTCTTGATGCAGTGTCATTGAGAGACATTATACCTTATGTGGTGATTGGCAAAATTCCTGAGGATGCAATTGTCCGAAGGTTAGCCAATGAGGGTAAAATGTTGGTTCTTGATGCACCTAACACTATTGTGTCGAAAGCTATGTTAGGTGTTTCAGATACTATTGTCCCCATATATAATATTGGAAAACAAAAAAAGCAAGGTTTCTTTCAGTGGCTATTGGGGATGTTTAGGGCATGAGCATCATAGAAGAACGCGCAAGGAAGGGCAGGGAGCGGTTCAAGTCGGAACCTTTGGTAGTTACCAAAGCAGAGGTTGTTGTTAATCCCGAAGAGTTGCATCGTATTGTACGGGAAAGGTTTCTCATGCATGGAGACATTAGTGAAATATATACCGAAAAAGGCAAGGATGAACTTAAGCGCAACATATTTAAAGTTGTTGGTGAGGAGTACCCGGAATTAACCAGGTTGGAGCGAGCGCAGATAGCTCAGGATATAGTTATGGATATTACTGGGTATGGACCTATTCAGTCTTTGATAGAAGATCCCGAAATATCAGACATACTTGTTAATCGTTACGATCGTGTTTATTATGAAAAACATGGAAAGATAAAGCGAGCAGGTGTTCAGTTTAGGGATGAACGGCATTTGCGTGATTTGATAGAGAGGATTGTTGCGAATGTTGGTAGGAGGATAGATGAATCGCAACCGTGGGCAGATGCTAGATTGCCGGATGGTTCACGAATTAATGCTGCGATAAGGCCGATTGCGGTTGATGGTCCCATGTTGTCTATAAGGCGTTTTCATCACAATATTACTGCTGAGCGTTTGATTGAGCAGGGGGTTTTAACTCAAGAGCAATATGAGTTGCTTGGCACGTTCATAAAGGCAAGACTAAGCATGGTGATTAGTGGTGGAACAGGTACTGGAAAGACTACTTTATTGAACATATTGAGCCAGCTTATTCCAGAAGATGAGCGCATTGTAACAATAGAAGAGGTTACCGAGCTTAAGCTGAGAGTGCCTAATATTATTAGACTTGAAACAAGGGGTGTCAATATTGAGGGGAAAGGTGAGGTAAGTGCTAGCCAGCTTGTAGCAAATGCTTTAAGAATGAGGCCGGATAGGATAATAGTTGGGGAGTGTCGTCGTGGTGAAGCTTTTGACATGTTGCAAGCTATGAATACTGGCCACGAAGGTTCGATGACTACACTGCATGCGAACTCACCTCGGGATGCCATGTTCAGGTTGGAAAATATGGTTATGATGGCAGGGCACAACTTGCCTGTAAGTGTTATAAGGGAGTATATAGCTAGTGCCATTCATGTTGTTATTCAGCTGACTCGTTTATCTAGTGGGCTTCGTGTTATTACAAGTGTATCTGAGGTGATGAAGGGTGAGGATGGTATTTTTATTAAAGACTTGTTTGTTCGTGATGGGGGAACCTTGGTGTTTAAAGGTGAGCCGAGTGTAAGATTGCAAAAGTTGATGGAGGTGAAAAAATAGGTGGGCAATATTATATCACTCCTGGTATTTCTGTGTGTTTTGTTTTTAGCGCTTGCTTTGCGTATTCTTAGGGAAGCGCAGTTAAGAAAGGTGTATGGTTTATTAGGGCTAAGTAATGATGATGAAAAGACTTCGGTTGAAAAAATAGTAAGCAAGGCAGCATCCAAGGTTGACACAAGTGAACGTATTGGATATTGGTTATTGAAGGCGGGTATTATAATGCCTGCCTATCGTTTTCTTGGCTATGTGGTAATAGCAATGGGTGGTTTTTTCGTTGTTGGCCTTTTGTTAACATACAAGTTTGCATCTGCGCTTTTGTTTAGTTTTATTGGTGCAGGCGTAGCCTGGTTTTTGGTTCGCAGGCAAAGCGGTAAACGTCAGCAGGAGTTTGAGCTGCAGATGGAGAGTGTTGTTGCTGTAATGTCTAGCAGCCTCAGGGCGGGTGCGTCGTTGGCACAGACTATTGAGAATGCATCCAAGGAATTAGATGAGCCTGCGGCTTCGGAGTTTGCGATGGCTGGCCGCGAGATAGGTATGGGGTTAACCGCTGCTGATGCCCTGGTGAGATTGTCTGAAAGGGTTCTCAGTGAAGATATGCAAATATTGTCAACAGCTGCGAAAATTCAAGCTCATTCAGGTGGAAATCTTGCAAGAATTATTGATAACTTGGGTGGAACAGTAAGAGATCGCAAAACACTTCGTTCTGCCTTGAAGGCCTACACGGCTGAGGGGAAATTGTCGGGCATTGTGATAGGTTTGATACCTATTGGTGTTGTGGGGATATTATCTATCATGAATCCTGGGTACTTTTCTCCGATGCTTGCCAATCCTGTAGGGCGAATAGCAATGGTTTTGTCATTTATCATGATTTTTGTGGGCTGGTTTGTTATAAATCGTATAACTCAAAATTTGGACTTCTAGGAGGGTGGAAGCATGGTTTATATAGTGTCGTTTTTAACGTTTTTGGCAGTTGTTATGTTGGGGTTTTATATCATTGAGCGCAAGAGAATAGCTGCTATTAGTTTGGCTATGAGGTTGGGTATTGAACAATTTGAGGATTTAACAGGTGAGCAGATACCAAACCCATTGCCCAAGTTGTGGGGTAGCTTACGTCAAAGGCTAGGGACCGTGTTGCCCGGTGTGGCCGTGGATGAGTACAACCATAAGCTAGAGATGTCTGGGAACCCGCTAAACATGAAGGGCGAGGAGTTTTACCTATTAAAGGGTGTTTTGTGTGTATTGCCACCCATTATGATTCCGGTAGTGTTGTTGCTAGGCAGTGGGCGAATGATGGTATTGATGTTAGTAGCGCTAAGTGTTGGCATGTATTTTTTACCCGATGTATGGTTGTCTTCAAGGATTGAGGACAGGAAGCGTAAGATCGTAAGAGAGTTGTATTCCTTTATTGATGTTTTAGCAATTTCCTCAGATGCTGGCTTGAATTTGAGCGAGGCAATTAAGCAAACGGTTGAGCATCAATCAGGGGTTGTGGGTAAGGAATTTCAACAGTTTTTAAGAGATGTGGACACTGGGGCTAGCCGTAGTGAAGCCCTGGAGGATGTAGCTTTGCGTAATGATGTTGAGGAATTGGATAATTTGGTATTAGCTATTAACCAGGCTGAGAAGTATGGCACTCCGATTGCCAAGATGTTAAGGGAGCAAGTTCAGGCAATGAGAGAGGAGCGTCGCAATAGGGCACAGGAGAATGCTCAAAAGGCTTCTGTAAAGATATTGTTACCGATGATAGTGTTTGACTTTGTACCTTTGCTGGTAGTTCTTTTGGGGCCTGCCATTATCAATCTGGGGCAGGCTCTTGGTATGTAGAGATATTTAACATAACGAAAGGAGGTGTTGACATTGTTTAAACGTTTAATTGTAGATGAGTTAGGTGCTTCTGCAGTGGAGTACGGTTTAATAGCCGGGCTTATTGCAATAGTGATTATAGCAGCGGTATCTTTATTGGGAGACAAACTTGTTGAAGTATTCCAGGGAATTACCAGGGGGCTTGAAGATGGTCTAGATAAAATGAATCAGAATTAATGAATGTATTAGTGGCAAATGGGTTGAAATTTATAGGTTGTGTAAGGTGCTGGCCTCTGTGTATTTGTAGCAAGTGATACGCAGGGGTCAGTTTATGTTTTGATGTACTTGGAGGTGGACATGATAAATGTTGTTGTAATTGTGGTGGCTTTGTTAGCAAGCGCATGGGATTTAAAAACCTATATAATTCCTAATTGGTTAACGTTTGGCGGTATAATTTTGGGTGTAATAATGGGGGCCTGTAGTGTTGGTGCGCCAGGTGGGGTGGGAGACTCTTTGCTTGGCGTATTGGCAGGTTTTTTGTTTTTACTAGTTCCCTTTATGTTTGGTGTGGTGGGTGGTGGTGATGTGAAGCTTTTAGCTGTGTTTGGAGCCATAGGAGGTTTCCAGTTTGCAATAAATACATTGCTAATAGGCTCTGTGGCGGGAGGGGCTTTTGCTTTATTGTACTTGCTTTATCGTAAAAGGTTGGGAAGTGTTTTAAAAGAAATCTATTTTAGTTTAATAACCTTGTTCACCTTAAAGAAGGTATCTGTAAATAAAAAGGTCGAATCTGTAATTCCTTATGGTGTTTTTATTTCGATTGGGGCTGTATTATCATTATTTTGCGAGGTGGTAAAAGTTGCTTTATGGTAAAAGTGGCTCGGCGGTTGTTGAGATTGCGATAACTTTGCCAATTGTAATATTCCTTATTATTGGCATTATGTATATGGGGCTATATATTAATTCAAGAATTGTTGTAAATCATGCAGCAAGGGTGGGTGCGAGGGAGTATGGTATTACGGGTAGCAAAAGTGAGGCTGAGGATAGGGTGAGTGAAGAATTATCCAAGGGGGTGCTTGCTGGAACATTTGATGTGGAATGTGAAAGATCAGGTGACAGGGTTTGCGTAGATGTTTCTTATAAGCCAAATGTGTCAGTGCCCCCAATGCTTCTTTCGTTGCTATCTTCGGAGGACGATTTTTTCAAAGTAAAGGGATTTGCAGATTACAGGAGAGATAAGCCATGAAGCTAAAATGTTGTCGTGGTGGAGCTATGGTAGAGACTGCTATAGTGCTACCATTGTTAATTATAATGGTAGTGGGAATTATTCAGATAGGTATGATCATAAATGCCAGATTGATTGTTGGAGAGGCTGCTCGTGAAGCTGCTCGCGAGTTTGCAACATATGATAAATGGGATAATGCTAACAAAAAGATAGCTTCGATTGTGGGTAGTGATAATTATAATGCAACTTATAGCAAGGGAAGCTCTTATGTTACCGTGGAAGTAAAATGTATGTGTCCTGTTTTTGTTCCAGGGGTTGAACAGTTGATATCTGGTGATGACGTATGGGGTGAGGATGGTATTTGGGTTAGTGGTAAAGCTGTGTTCAGAAAGGAGGAACATGAAAGTTGAGTTTGGGCAAGTTGGAATCTAAAAAAGGTGTCACAATTGTAATGATTGCCATTTTAATACCGGTTATATTGTTGTTTTTGGCTTTGGTATTTGATATAGGTGTGCTTTATGTGGCAAAGTCGCAGCTTCAAACGGCGGCTGATGCTGCCTCGTTGGCCGGGGCTGCCTATTCGGATAAGGAGGTATGTATACACAAGCCTACCGATAAAGATGCTTTGCGTATTGAGAAGGAGGGCAGTAAGGAAGTTTTGTATGTCAAGATTTATATCAAGCTTGATGAGGGTAGAGCGAAGAAACGCGCTGAAAATGTTTTAAAGAAGTATGAAGGCGAGTTGATTGGTAATACTACCATATTGTCTAAAACTTGCAAACTGGTTGGGAAGAAAGGTGAGGGAAAGGTAAATTACTGGGGTAAGCTTAAACGTGTTGGGAGCAAAGGTTATGAGGTTGATCATAAAAATATTGAGCTTGATAAGGACAGTAAGAAAACTGACAACAATAAATGCTATGTGAAGCTTGAGGCAAGCATGCCGACGGTATTGCTTGGGCCAATAACATCGGTTTTTGATTTTAACAAGGATTCTGACAAAGAGCCTGTTGATTTTAACAGGCTGATCGTAATTGAAGAATCAATAGGTGAGTTTAATCATAAAAAAGCATTTTAGAAAAATATAGTTTGTTCCGGTTTTATATTTTTTGAATCCAAGTTGATATTTGGAGTATTTTTACTGAGAAGCCGTAAGGCTTTTTTTTATATGGGGATATTTCTATGGAGAAATAGCAAGTGTTTCAGGGGGGGTGTGATTTTGCTTATGCTGTGTTCCATAGAATTATTACTAACTAAATGGATTGCAGGGAGGCGTTTGGGTGTTTAGTTTTTTGAAGAATGATCGTGGTTTTACCTTGATTGAGCTGTTAGTTGTGGTGGCCATTATTGCTATTTTGGCGGCTGTGGCTATTCCTGCATTGATGAATTATACGCAGAATGCGCGGGAAAGCCGTGTGTTGGGTGATCTTGCTAGTTACAAGACTGTTGTGGAGGCTTATGCGGTTACTGATGGTAAAGGGCATTATCCTGGCAATGATGAGGTTGAAGGCATCATGGATAAGGCAGCTATTGATTGGCCCCCTGAAGATCCCTGGGGTGAGAGTTTTAGCTATGCTGTAGATGATAGTGGGCGCAATTATGCTATTTGGACTGTTTGTGAGCCTGAGGATGATTTTATTTTGGTGGTAACTAACGGAACAGATCCTGCCAAGATTGAACCGGGTGATCTTGAAGAGCCGTTTAGTGATCTGGTTGAGTAATTTAGATATCGGTAGCGGAAACTAGTAATCTTGTGTTGTAGTATGTCTTGTTTGGGGGTGGGGGTGGTGGATGTGGCAACAAGGTTATCGTGTTTATCTCGTGGGCTTGTGTTGGTAACAGGTGTTACGGGATCCGGGAAGTCTACAACCCTAGCTGCTATGATTGACTATCTTAACAAGACAAGTGCACGGCATGTGATTACATTGGAAGATCCTATTGAGTATTTGCATTTGCATAGCAAGAGTATTGTAAATCAACGTGAAGTGGGGACAGATGTTGTAAGTTTTGTGAGTGGGCTAAGGGATGCCTTGCGTGAAGATCCGGATGTTGTATTAGTGGGAGAGATGAGGGATTTAGAAACAATTTCAACAGCGCTTACGGCAGCTGAGACGGGGCATTTGGTCTTATCAACGCTCCATACGAGTAGTGCTGCTGGTACCATTGAGCGTATTATTGATATTTACCCGCCTCACCAGCAGCAGCAGGTTAAGGTACAGCTTGCTAGCACAATTCAGGGAGTATTATCGCAACAATTATTGCCAAGGATAGATAACCAGGGGCGTGTTTGTGCCGTGGAGATTATGATGGCTACGCCGGCAATTAGGGCCAATATTCGTGATGGAAAGGTGCATCAGTTAAATACAGCTATGCAAACTGGTGCAGAACATAATATGGTAACGATGGATAGGGTGTTGGCTGACTTGGTAAAAAGAAGGGTTGTTTCTAAGTCGGTCGCAAGAAGTAAATGTGTTGATAAAGTTTTGTTTTCTAAATACTTGAATGGGTAAAGGGTGATGTATTAATGATTACTATTGCTGGAGATTTGGGATATCGTTTTGTAAAAGGGGTAAATGGGTACTACAGGACTGTGTTGTTTCCCTCAGCTATATGTCAAGGGTTTGACAAAAAGCATGGGGGGGGTAGCGGAATGAAGTATAATGGCAAACCTTTAAGTCAACTACATGTTGTTTGTAATGAGGAGGATGGTGCAAAACAGGATTACTTTATAGGTGACATGGCTTTAAAGGAAGTAGGTACAGCTAAATATTTATTTGATGAGGATAGGGCTGGGCTTAAAGAGATGAAGGCGTTTATTGCAGCGCTTGTTTTATTGTTAGCACCTTCTGATAAGCGATTGTTTTTTGTTTCAGGGCTTCCGTACAAAAACCATGCAGCGCAAAAGGATGGGTTTGAGGCATTCTTGAGGGGGCTCGATTTCGATGCCTCGCTTGTGGGTGGTAGGGATGTTGTTATTAGTAGGCGTATCAAATTTGATGATGTGCGTTTGATGCCTCAGGGAATAGGCGCGGTAATATATGCTAGCCAGAGACATCCTAGCTTGATTAAGGGAAACAGTGATGTATTAGGTTTGGTTGATATCGGTGGTAAGACAACAGAGTTAATATTGTTCAGGGATGAGCCTGGGGGGTTAATGCTTCTTGAAGAGTACTCGGATACGTTAGAAATGGGTATGACTAATGTAAATAATGTGGTATACAGAGCCTATCATGATCGTACAGGTACTAACCTGAGTGATGCCAAGGTTAATAACTTGGTAAAGCGTGGTTATGTTGTTCGTAGGGGAAATCGTCTTGATTTTCGGGAGGAGATTAATGAAGCTAAGAAAAACCTTGCAACTGATATTTTTAGTAGAATTACGGCTAGGTGGAGGGAAATGGATGACGAATTAACTCGTATCATATTTGCTGGTGGTGGTAGCATTGATTTGCGTTCGTATTTGGGGAATAGGGATTATTTTGTTTTTGTAGAGGATCCGCAATTTGCCAACGTTCATGGTTATCATACAATTGCTAGGTTGTACATGGATGAAATGAAAAAGGGTGGTGGGAGTAGCAAGGTTAAAAGAATTCGTTAAATTGCATGTGTTAAAGGGTAAACAGGTGGCATACATGTTGTTTGATACCTATCAATTCTGGTTTTTGTGATATTTTATGTATGTATACATTAACAATAAAGGCGTAATCCCTTGTGTCTCAAGGCATTGCGTTGTTTTTT
>CAZXLH010000026.1:29614-32723 GCA_964641455.1 uncultured Eubacteriales bacterium
TACATTAACAATAAAGGCGTAATCCCTTGTGTCTCAAGGCATTGCGTTGTTTTTTGTATGGTCAATGTATACATACGCGAAAATGGTAGATCTTGTATGTATACATTAACAATAAAGGCGTAATCCCTTGTGTCTCAAGGCATTGCGTTGTTTTTTTGTATGGTCAATGTATACATACGCGAAAATGGTATGTTTTTGCATGTATACATTGTTGTTGGTGGCACAGAGCCTTGCGCTGTAAGGCTTTGTGCCACCTTTTAGTATGGTTAATGTATACATGGCATTTTGGATGAAGTAGCGTATTTTATATGCAAATTATGTGTTTTTAGAGGGCTTGTTGCAATTGTGTTGTTGTAAAAGGATGTTTTGGGTAACTATGTGGCAATGATTCCGTGTTTAGCGGCAAAAATAATAGGTAGGGTGCAAGGAGGTTATGCGGGATGAGTGGTGAGAGGGTGATTGTTACCATTGCACTTACTGAAAATGATGGCAAGGAATTGTATAACAGGGTGAAATGTTTATCCTCGGAGAGTTGGGGCGCTAGATCTAGCTATTTGCGTAGCTTAATCCAAATTGGGTTTGAGGTTATGAAGGATGGATATGAAAAAAGTAAAGCTAGGGATCTTATCAATGATCGCAAGTTTATAAAGTTGGTTACTGGAATGAACGATAATATTGAAAACATTATTAAGTTGCTCAGTGATGTGGATATGGCTAAACCTGAAACCAAAAAGAAAGATTGTGATAGCGGGGGTAGTGTAGATAGCGAGAATGGTGTGAGCGTCCAAGCAGATGATATGCCTGATAAGGATTGGCTTGATAATACACTTAAAGGGCTTAAGGTTAGATAGGGGGTATGATTTATTTGTGACAAGTGATGTGATAATTGAGAAAACGGTTAATAATAAACATGTTTATGGATTACATTGTGTGAATACGCCTAGGTGGTTGAGGGTTGTGAATGTTGAAAATGGTTTGATATCCCATCTAATAGGAATAAGAAAGGGGTGGAGGATAACATCTATTAATGACAATATGCCAAGCCAGCAAAAACTGGAGGAGGCTATCGGTAATAGCATTTGCAATCAAGGGGTTTCCATAAACTTATGCTTAAGGGGTAACAAGAATAGATGTAAACATATAGGCTTGCCTGTCAGTGAGCCTTTTCGTACATTGTATTCTCGTAGAAAGCAAAAAAAGGTATGGGGCTTGGCAGGTTTTTCGCTAGGTTTTTGTGTTGATACAGATTATTTTGCTTTGTACATTAAGCAGGTTAAGCACGGCTCCCGTGCGGAAAGATCCGGGTTGAGCGTTTACGATAGAATAATTTCCGTTAATGATATGCCTATATATACGCCGGATGGTTTTTTTGAAAAACTATTCAATTCTAAAATAATTGGGATAAAAATAAGAAATGCTAGCGGTAATACCTATACTGTGCGAATGGAAAAAGCAATGCTTTTACCTGATGCGGAGCAGTTGGGTAAAGAAAAGGCTGCTATGGATAGTGAAAATATTGTATCAGATGAGTTGAGTAAGCTGGGTGATGATTATTGTGAACTGCGAAGCATTATTCTTCCCTTATCAAGCAGGCAAGGAACGGAAATTGATCATATATTAATTGGTCCGAAGGGCATATTTGTTATTGAAACAAAGTGCTTATCTGGCTACGTTATGGGTTGTGATAAGGATAAGTATTGGGTTCAGAGTACAGGGAAATTTAAACGGAAAATTTTTAATCCTGTGTGGCAAAACAAGTATCATGTTAGGGCAATAAAGAGAATATTAAGCAATTGCAATATTAAAGTTCCGATAATATCCATAGTGGTTATGGTGGGTGGTGACGTAAGGGTAGACTCAAATACACATATAGTGTCAAGCGGGATGATGTTGGATGTGATTGGGAACCATCCGGATATTCTTAACAAAATGGAATGCTTAAATATTGTATCTGCCATCAAAAGCAAGGAACAAAGAAGTTTTTATGGTTGGTGAAGGGGGGTGCGATGTAGTGTGTAAACAGGTTGATCTGGTGGCTCATTATTGTCCAGTATGCAATATGGTTGTGGCCTATCGAACTCCATTAGATAGGGTTAAATGCGAAAGGTGTGGTGTGGATGCAATACCTGAGCCAGGGCAAAAAGTGCCACGAAGTAGAACATCATAGTAGGGAGGGGTGTAGGTGAGCTCATTAAAAGAAAAGTTGAATCGTATGGATGAGTTATGTCATAGGTTTGAATGTAAAACAAGGGACATACGTAGAGAAATGAAGGAGATATTAAGCATATCCGGTGATGTTGATATAGATATAATGAAAAAAGAGTTTTATGGTGGTATAGGGGTTGAGTACATTGATAATCCGGCGCGAGTGTTGAAGTTATTTATACCAAGAAAAATGGTGACCTTGAAAAAATATAGGGCGATGCACTCATGTTCACTGAAGGAGTTTAGCAGGATTCATGCCTCGGAAAGAAATAACTGGAAGATGTTGATACAGTGTGCTATGGGGAAGGCAAAAGATTTAGGTTTGTTTGGAGAGTGGGTTCCCTTAAAAAACTTTGTGACGATAATAACACCTCTCGGTTTTGATAATAAAACTCACGATGTTGATAATTTTACAATAGGTTTTATTCATAATGCGTTAAAGGATGCAGCGGTTATTGTTGATGATAGGTATAGCTGTATGCGTTATTTTGTTCAAGGTGTATATGTGTCGTACAAGAGCAGAAAAATAGGAACCGGAATTACAGTTTTAGATACACAGGATGATGACATATGTTTCCATAACTGGAAGCTCTCAGAGCTTGCTAAACCTGAAAATAGTTGGGCTTGAGTGTAAAATAAGATCGAACTTCAAACCCCTCTTAGGAAGTTCGATCAGCGATCCTTGATTCTTAGCGCTTTTTGAAAAACGAAGTTCGATCTATGTATGTCTGAAAACCCTTGGTACAACTGCGTTTGCGGGGATTTTAAATGAATCAGCTTGGAATTTGAAAGAAAGTAGGTAAGACAGAAAATTTGATTGTTGTGGAATGGTAGCCGTAATGCCTACTTGAAACAGTATGGAAAAATGGTAATTATTTAGCTCAAAATGTGTTAAAACAGAAGT
>CAZXLH010000027.1:0-30377 GCA_964641455.1 uncultured Eubacteriales bacterium
ACGAAGAAACCGGATATGAAGCAGAGTTTTCGCTGGCATATTATTTTGAAGATGTCAACATGCTCAGCCATGGGAAGTATACAGTGCAGAAGCAAGAAGATGCTCTATACAAAGTAGTTATTCGAATATATGACAAAAAGAATTCAGAAGTGTACTCTACTCAAACTACGGTTTGGGTGGAGCCTTAAAGGTTTGGTTTGTATGTGAGAATGCCGTATGTGAATGGCTCATGGCTATTAACATAGTGCATTTCCGGGGGAGTGAAGACAAAGTCCCAGCTTTACAACCGAGATTCCTGCAAAACTCAAAACCAAAACTGGAATTAGGGCCATCAAAATCTGAGAAGCGCCTGTTGGATTCATCAACAGGTTTTTCAGCTCGGCCAGGCTTACGAATGGGCTTGCAAACACATGCACAAGCAAGATTCAAGAGTGACCAGAAGGGCTTTACGCTTGTAGAACTTGTTGTTGCAATTGGTGTTGGAATTTTACTGTTAAGTGTTGTAGTGAGCTTTTGCTCAAGAACGGCCGGAATTTTGCAGCGGCTCAGAATTCAGCGAGAAATTAGGGATTCAGGGCTCTTGGCAGTTGAATCTATAGAGAAAAGTTTTAGGAAAGCGCTGGAGTATGGTGGAAGAATCACAGATATATCTGATACCCGGATAAGTGCCAAAGGGCCTGAGTACAGCGTGAGCTTTAGTTTTGATCAATATAAAGGCGAATTTGAACTTGAAGTTTCCAAATTGGAAGTTACCGAAGGTGCGTCTGGCAGTGAAAGCACGCACCATGCCGGAATTGCTGCGGCTATGGACAAGCCAGGCAGCATGCAAACTACCTTAAAAGCAGCAGATGTAAAAGAAGTAAGCATTGACGAAATAACTGCAAATGTAGCAAATGCAGAAGAAATACAAATCCTGGAAGGCACGCTGAGTACACAAAGTACCGGGAAGAGCCAAAACACCGGCGTAATCTTCTGGCCCGGAGGAAGTCTTAAATGCAGCAACGTCAAAGTTAAGGCGTTGGTTGGTGACGGTTATGTTGACGGTTCGAACCCAGATGCGCTTAGTGCACGAGTTGTCGTAATCGGGTTTGAACTGGGAGAGGATGTATATGAGATATCAAGGCCGTTTAAGGCAGCCTTTGCAGTATATGGGGGCGGAGGCAGCTAGCCGGGAGCCGACCGCTGACAAAGGCAGAATCAAGGCTTTGCCTTATAAAACGAGAACGCAAATGTGTCTACAAGTCAAAAAGAGGCCTGGCACCAGGGTGTTTGAGGCCGGGAAAATGGGCGAACAAGGTTTTGCCCTTGTGTATGCAGTGGTCTTATTTGGTGTTTTGGCGATCATCCTCTCAAGCGCTGTTTCTCAGGAAGGCAGCGCTCAGGCGCTCAATATACGAACAGGGCAGAGGCGGAAAGCTTTAGATCTAGCCCGCGGCGTTGTAGATGAAATGCTTGGCGCCTTGTTCAAAAATGGGTTTGATGTTTCAAACTGCCCACCGATTATGCAAGGAGATGAATCTGAGAATTGGTCAGCTACAGCAACGGCCGGCAAGGATTCATATGGCTTCATATGGGTAATGGGTGAGGCTACGGTAGCGGGAGTATCCGAAACAGTTAAGGTAAAATTGGAACCGTATTCTCTATTAGATCTTTATTCTGACGGTGTGTTTGTGGCAGGCCACGGGCTCGATGCTGAATTTAAGAACAAGGCTGAAGGTTTGGCAGCGCATGGCAATATTTACGTTGGTGATAAGTGGTCGGCTGAGGGGAATGGTGGCAAGGTTAGCATATACGGTGAAGTGTATGAAGGGTATCCTGTTGTGATTCCCAAACCACAAGATGTGAAGCGGCATGTTGAGGCAATTATTAATCCTATGCTAGCCAGCGATATTTGGTATGAGTTAGACGGCAAAGAGAAGAATATTGTGATTGAAGAGGGCACACATGTCAGAGCCGGCAACATTCCCTCTTTGGACAACTTGGTTGTCAGGCCGGATGCGTGGCTACATGTGCAAGGCGATCTTACAGCCAGTGGACATTCCGAAGTCCAAATAGATGGTGTTGCGATTATTGATGGCGATTTCAAGGTTAGCGGAAATGCCGGTATACGGATTGATGGTGTATTAATTGTCCGGCGTGGGGAAATAAAGATTAATCCCAATGATAACGTACCTATCTCAGGAAGCGGAACTATTATCAGCTTGTCAGAGAAGGATCAGAAGTTCAGAATCGCACTTGGGGAAGGCGAGCGGAGTGGGCTTTGCCTGGTGTCTGCGGGAAAACTTGAATTGACAATATCAGATACCTCTAAGTCCAGAAACTCGTTATTTGTCTATGCCAGGGAGATTGAGGCAGAATTCAAGAAAAGCGGAGACGTCACAATAGATCCATGCCGTTTTATCTCAGTAGAAGATACACGGATTGAATTTGGCAATAATGTTGGAAAAGCCGAACTTTACGCAGGGGGCTTTGATTGGCAAGAACATCCGTCTTTTCTGGGCGGATCGTATCGAATTGTAAGTTGGTCAGAAGGTAAGGTGCGTTGAGATTGCGTCATAGGTGAGTTAGGTTCTGAGCGTAATGTATTTTGAGAACTGTGTGTATGCAAGCAAAGGGTTTCGTATTTCACTTTGTTGATCAATAAGGCACCGGCTCATTCTTGCGAGGTAAGGACGTTACTTGTATCAAGTGGCCTAGCATTTCGGGACTTACGCGGGAACCGGGAAAGCGGAGGTAGGTAGTATGGCGGTTTCAAATACACACTTGCGTATGGGCATCGATCTTTCAAATCCTGTGAGAGCTATACTTTATTCCAGCGAGGATGCCAGGGTAGTTGCATCTTTAACAGCACAAACCGGATTTAAGCATGATTCTAAAGATAATCTAAGATCTCTTGCCTCTGAAATTAAGGGTTTTTGGAAACCTTACAGGGTTCGCCCTCTAGGCGTCGCCGGGCTTTCGATTAGGGACTGTTTGCTATTTACAGTGTCACTTCCTCTTATAAACAAGAAAGAGTTTAAGCAAGCCATACGCCTTCAGGTTGAGCGCATAGTTCCGGGCAGTTCCCATAACGTGAGAATGGCTGTGCAGAAATGGCCCTCTAGCCTGCCGTCTCCTCCTTCGTCGAGTATTTCGGCTAACAATACAACGTATGTGGTAGCAGCCGCTGAGGCAGACTCGGTTAGGGCGGCGGAAAAACTGATGAAGATGGCCGGAGTAAAGCCTGTAGGTGTTGAGATTCCTGCGAGCCCTGCATCACGAATAAGTTGGTCGATGCGAAAACAGTTAGAACAAGGTGTATCAGCGGAAAATTCTAAGAAGGGCAGAGAGACGTTTTCCAAACAATTAAGATCAGTTCACGCTTCAAAGATTGCCGGCTTTGATAACGATTCCGGTGCTCCGGGAGAATCGGCGGCAAACACTGAAGGTTTGGCTGATGTTTCAAACCATGACAGGGAAAGGCAGCCCGGTGAAGCGGACAAGCCGAGAGCAAGTTTCAATGTAGTTTTGGATATACAGCCTGACGAAGCGGTCTTGTATTTGGCTTTCGACAGTTACCCATGGTTAATGCGCGAGATACCTTTGGATCCAAACAGTTCTCTTCGAAATGCTGAGATTCTTGCCGGGGAAGTATCGCGTTCGGCACGATTTGTCACAAGTTCACGGGCCGGGGAGTTTACTGGAGGCGTTACTGTTATGGGTTCATCAGATAAAACAGGTTTCATTGCTGATTACCTCAGTGAGCGGGTAGGTATCAGAACTCAAGTCTGTGAACTTCCGTTGTTGCAATGTGGTGCCAAATATGGTTTGGCTGTAGGATTAGCACTTCCGAAAGAAGGTGCTTTGCTATGACATTATTTAGATCTTCGCGCAAACCAAGCAGTGGTGAGCAGGCTTCTTTATGTGACCTGAATCTTCTTAAGCCTGATATTTATGGAGTGCTTGAAGAAGGTGAGCGCAAAGCATCTTTGATTCGATTGGTTTTTGTTGGTGTTGCGTTAGTGGTTTGGGTAGTGGTTGCCCTCAGGGCATGGGAAATTAGAGTGATTGCCATTGAACGTAAGTCTGATGAGATTGAGATAACGCGTATTTCAAAGCAAATTGAGCAAACCAACGTTAAACTAGGTGTTGTTCCAAAACAAGTTCGTGAGGCTCGTCATGAACTCACAATGCAAGTTGATTGGGCAGGCCGGTTAAGCAGCATACGCAATTTGGTGCCTGACGGGTGTATTTTTGCGCAGTACAGCATACGCAAAGATGCTGCAATCCAGATTTCAGGCTATGTCCAAGACCCAAGGGTTTATGCACAAGTTTTGGATGCTGTTAGCAAAGCGGATTTTGTTGCAGGCATTAGGTCAGCTTCTTTAACTGAAAGACAAGGCCATTACGAATTTCGCATAGCAGTTACCACCTATGTATTAGACGGAAACGAGTAGAGTGAAAACGAGCAGAATAGAAATGACAGAATCGAAATGTTTTCCGAATATTTGTACATATGTACATTTTATAAGGCGCCCAATTTTCAGTAGGCGGCGGTTTGAAAAATCTGAATATAAATGTAACTGTATTTTGGTATTGATAGGTTAAGCGCTTAGCGTCTTTTTGGACTGTTAGTTGACATAAGTTGGTATTGGTGATTTATACTGCCAGGATGTTAAAAGGGTTAATAGCTGTGCTGCGGACGCACGTTATGACTAACATATATTATATTTCAATCATCTTCTACGCTGCTGGAAAAATTTGCGGGCGTACGTTGAGAGCAACACATATTTGAGTGGAAGGGGTTAGGAATGGATCGATTGTCGCGCGAAAGAACAATGGTTGTACTGACTGCTGTACCTGTTATTGTTGCCATTATTGGTGCTGGGGCTTTGTTTTACTTCTCCCATCGTCGAAATCAAGAAATGTCTGTTAGCGATGAACTACGGTTTGAAGTGGCGAATTTGCGAAGCACTTTAACCCGGTTGGAAAAAGTCTTGGAAGATCTGGAACACCTGCCTGTAATTGCCGGGAATAGATGGGAACAACAATTGATAAATGAAATTGCCGGTGTTGCTGAAGCAGCAGGTGTAAAAGTGATTAACTTTGCTTACACTGTGCAAGTTGATGAAGAAAGCCCTGCCCTTGGCATCATAAAGTTCAGCCTTGATGTTGAAGGCGGGGAACAAAGTCAGATTCGGTGCATTGCCTTGCTCCAAGAATCTGTAACCGGAATTAAACTGGAAACTATTGATGGTATGCTGGGGGGAGACGATTCCTGGCTTTCAAAGCGGTTCCGGAATGCTAACTTGTATAATGACAAAATGAAAATTACAGGCCAGGTGTTTTTCGAGACCGAAGATTCTTTTTTCGAGACCGAAGATTCTTTTTTCGAGACCGGGGACTCTTAAATGATGGCTATGACGGACATACTAACTACCCTAAATATCCTGAGCCTTCTGGGTATTTTAAGCATCATAAGCATTATGAGCATTGTAAGCATGTATACAACTGAATCGAACCAGGCTTTTACGCTTGGTGCAGCAAGAGCTTTTTGTCTAAACACAATGAATATAGCGGCTATGCTAAGTGTATGGCCAAGCCCTTTTGGCAGGTTGCCGCTGGAAGGAAATATTTGCACTGGGGAAACTGCCTTCGGTTTTGCTTGTTTTGAACTAATCGATTTACTGATATTTTTGCTTGGGTTATGTTTAGGCAGTTTCGGAGGCATGTTGGCAGCAAGGATTCCGCCAGGGGAGGCTATTACCGGCAGATCCCATTGTGCCAGGTGCAATCAAACCCTCGAGCCTTTGGAACTTATACCTGTCTTGAGCTTTCTTGCTCAAAGAGGTAAGTGCAGGCATTGCGGTGAGAAGATAAGCCCGGCATATGTGATTGTGGAACTTTCCACTGCTGTGAGTTTTGTTTTCTTGTATCGGTGCTTCGGCCTTGGGTTACAGGGTATTTTGCACATGATCGTAGGTTTTCATCTGTGTGTTTTGGCTGGGACCGATATTATGCATGGCCTTTTGCCAAATAAGATCTTACTGTCTGCATCCGGGTTTGCGATCATTCTGAGAATGTCCCAAGCATGGTCAAGCCAAACGTGGGCGAGTCTAATTGACGGTTTTTGGGGCGCTCTTGTTGGTTTTGGATTGCTTTTTGCAGTGGCATTTGTAAGGCCAGGGGCTATGGGTGGCGGAGATGTGAAGATGGCCGGAGCAATCGGTTTTTACCTTGGGTTTCCCGCTGTTTTGCCAGGCCTCGCCCTTGGGTTTGCCGTATCCGCTGTCTATTGTATCCCGTTGCTTCTTCTTGGACGGTTGAAGAAAACTGACACCATCCCACTTGGAGTCTTTCTTTCATTTGGAACAATTGTGACCGTCATTGCCTGGCATATCTAGGTACTTAGCAGTGCACGCATGTATGTTTTCGGCTACATCTTAGGCCTGTATCTGTCTTCCAGGGCGACAGTCGAGCCCGAGCCTGTCATCTACGATTACACTCTCATCGGCATGTGTCATCTGAAACGACACTTCAGGCCCGCATCTGTCTTCCAGGGCGACAGTCTAATCTACATAGCACCTTTACGAACATGTCAGGCAAAACTACCGTAGTAGGAGTACTTCCGCCCCAACACTTGAACACGAATTGCCTTTCTCTATTGCAAGCAGCAATCGTTTCTGTTAAAATCCTATCTAACAATTAGAATTGGAAAGTCAAAACATAGGTTTTGAAGGAAGTGTACCTTAGGGTTCCGTTCCAGTAGTGGTTTTGCTTCGCCTTAGAGCAAGCAATGACTGGCCGGTTTGCGGTTATTCGTTGTACTGTTTTCAAGAAGCGCTGTGCTTCTCCGGGAAAAGGGGAAGCATGTAGGGATGCAAATACTGTAACCTGTCGAACCGGGCGCTCAGATAAACCGCTCCGACATGCAACTAAACTGGAAGGCTGGACCGAGCGGTACTGGCTTTGCAACGCAAAGTACACCGTGGGTGAAAAATACCCGAGCGGCAAGTTCCTTGTACAGAGTTTATGGACTGCCGAGCGGGTTTTTTGCTTTTAGGTGAAACTAGGCCTCAAAAGAGGCAAGTGATTTTGTCTTTAAGCATTTCTCCCTCACGGGTGCTAGTATGCGGTACTAATTATGCGGGGCCAATATTGTCGGCCGGAAACACAGAGTGTGTATTGTTACCCAAGTTGATGTAAGGCGACCTACAAGGGGGGTGATATCAGTGGGGATTATCAGGACAGCAGCATGCCCTGTAGTTCTTATGGGCGTTGGTTCCTCGTTGAAAGAGGGCAAAGGCAAGGGAGCCTGGTCCGTGTATTCCAGGCGTTAGGTGTTTCCATTGAAACCTCCCTTACTAAGCCTTGGCATGTTATGTCCAAGGTACCCTCTTCTATCTAAATACTTCTGACTCACTATGTTTGAGTTAGGCCCATATTCTCTTAGATTGAGATTGTCAAAATTCAAAAATGTTAGTCTATTCGTCCATGCAGGTACCAGGTACGAAATAGGTTACCGGATCCATTGCCGGAATGGGGGTAGAGACTTGATTTTGCATCTCAAGTGGCATCCAGGGCCTGGCCTTCAAGCAGACTGTACAATTGAGCCATTAAACGCATGGGAAGATTATGAACCCAATACTATTGCTAATACCGTTGATCGGTTGATGGTCTACTGAAGTTGTGGTTGGCAGGGACGACCGTTGTAGGCTGCAGGTTTGCGCCGAGGTATTAGAGGTTTTGACGCTACACAATAGATTGGATGAACATGTAGCCGTATTTACTGAAATGCACCATGACCGGGACCGAGCAGGTAAAGCCTACTTTGGTTCAATTGAGATGCTACTTTGAAGGTGCCTTAGTATAGTTTTTGCTAAAAACAGGGAGGAACAGCGCATATGTCGATGATATTTAACATAATTAACAGATTCAGAAGACGGTTTAACCTAATGCGGGTTCGCTTATCACAGCTTGATTTAACACAACTTTACCCAACATGGTTTCGCTTACCACAATTTCATTCAGAGCTGTTTTGCGCAAGAAAGCCTGGCCATTCAAGCAGTTATTTCACAAGCAGTCCCTCCAGAATCAGTCATTCCAAATGTAAATGGTTTAGAAGCACAAGGCCAACAACAAGACGCGCTCATATCAATTCACGGTTTTCAGCAACAAACTCCTGGGTTTTGCTCACTGTAGCCACCCTGGCTCTAACTGTATTTGTGTCAGGTTGCTTAGGCCAAAGCAATTCACGGACCAACCATCCTACAGATACCGGTGATCCTAACGATGCAAGCGTAATCAAAATTGGCACAGTAGGCCCCTTAACCGGTGACTATGCAACCTATGGCGAAAGCGTGAGAAACGGTATTCAGACTGCTGTAGATGAAATCAATGCAAACGGTGGTGTCAATGGATTTACTATCAAACTCATTGCCGAAGACAGCAAAGGCGATTCTACTGAAGCTGCCAATGCAATCCGCAAACTTATTGATCAAGACAAAGTAACAGGTATTGTAGGCGCTGTGCTAAGCGGTGAGACTGCCACTGTGGCTCCTATTGCCCAAGATTCCCAGGTACTTATGATTACCCCATCATCTACCGCTCCTGGGTTGGCCGATACCGGCGACTATATATTCCGAAATGTGATTACTGATGATGTGCAGGCACAGCAAATGGCAGAATATGCCGTGGCCCAGATTGGCCTTAAGAAATTGGCTGTTCTTTATGCAAATAACGATTACGGAGTTGCGCTAAGAAATAGTTTTACAAACACAGCAGAAGAACTGGGTGCTGAAGTTATAGCGGTTGAATCATATTTGGATGGCGACGAGGATTTCCGTGCCCAACTCACAAAAATTGGCGACAAAGCAGAAGCCTTGTATATAGGCGGGTATTACACAGAGGCGTCAAAAATAGCTCAGCAGGCCGAGAGGCAGGGAATGTCGTTTCAGATCTTAGGCGGCGATGGATTCTATTCAGGCAAACTTGTTGAACTTGGCGGACAGGCTGTGGAAGGTGCCTTGTTTACAGCCGGATTTTACTCAGGCGACGCTTCAGAAGAGATTAAATCTTTCGTTACCAGATACGCAAAAGAGTATGGCGGAGAACCTGATATGTTTGCAGCCAATGCATACGACACTATGAAAATAGTTGCACTGGCTTTGGAGAAATCGGGCAACGATAGAGCAGCCTTAAAGGATGAATTGGCCGCTGTTAAGGATTATCCGGGAATTACCGGTACCACATCTTTTGCAGAAAACGGAGAGGCTCTTAAAGATGTAATGATTCTCAAAGTACAAGACGGCAAGTTTAGCCGTGTAAGATAGCAGGGTGAAAATTGCGGAGAGGGGATTTTGGGCAGGTACGATGGCACACAGTAAATACCCCTCTCCGACAACCAAACGCAAACGTAGTCAGAGACACGCTAAGTAACTTGTTTGAAATTCGAATCGAAACTCGAATTGAAACTCGAAACGAAACTTACTTGAAATTTTGACGGAGGTGGTATCGTGTTACAGCAACTTGTAAATGGGCTTACCCTTGGAAGCACTTACGCGCTCATTGCCCTTGGATATACTATGGTCTACGGAGTTTTGAGGCTCATTAATTTCGCACACGGTGAAGTCTATATGATAGGCGCTTTCATTGGACTGTTTGTGACACAAGTGTCAGGCTTCCCGTTTCCGCTTGCACTTCTCATATCAATGGCAGGCTCCGCCCTGGTTGGGGTAATCATAGAAAAAGTTGCATACAGGCCTCTTAGGAAAGCTCCGCGGCAGGCGGCGCTTATCAGTGCAATTGGCATGTCGATTTTCCTGCAAAACCTTGCACTTGCCGTTATGGGCCCTCAAACCAGGCCTTTTCCAATTCCCTTTAAGGTAAGCCAGTTTTCGGTTGGACAGCTGCGGTTTAGCTCTTTCGATACATTCATATTGCTTACCTGTATTGGGCTCATGATTGGCCTGCAGCTTCTGGTTCACAAGACCAAGATAGGCAAAGCCATGCGAGCAACGGCGCTGGATAAAGACACAGCCAGCCTAATGGGGATTAACGTCAACCAGGTTATTGCGTTTACTTTTGCCATAGGCTCTGCGCTCGCAGCGGCTGCAGGGATTTTGGTTGGGATGAATTTCAATGCTGTAGAGCCGGCTATGGGAATGATGCCAGGGCTCAAGGGCTTTGTTGCCGCTGTCTTAGGCGGCATTGGAAGCATCCCGGGAGCTATGGTTGGCGGTGTTTTGCTTGGCATGGCTGAAGTCATGGGAGTTGCCCTCCTGAGGTCAGAGTGGAGAGATGCCATTGCTTTTGGAATTCTAGCCGTGGTTCTGCTTCTAAAGCCCTCAGGCATGTTCGGTGGAAATTTACAGGAGAAGGTGTAAATATGCTTAGTCCGTATCAATATCAACTACTGGTTATTGCTTGCATAAACGCAATCTTAGCGCTAAGCCTTAATTTAGTGACAGGGTGTGCAGGGCAGCTATCGCTAGGGCATGCTGCATTTATGGGAATAGGTGCTTATACTGCCGGAATTCTCACTTCAGTTTATGACGTTTATTTCCCCATTGCTCTATTGGCCGCAGGCGTGGTTTCAGGTTTTTTTGGGCTGCTGGTAGGGCTTCCTACTTTAAGGCTCAAAGGCGACTACTTGGCTATCGCCACGCTGGGTTTTGGTGAAATTATCCGGGTTACGATCTTAAACATGAAAATAACCGGCGGCCCTTTTGGGCTAAGAGGAATTGCCCAGCAAACCAATCTTCCTATAGCGGTTGTGTCTGTGGCCCTTGTTTACTTTACTTTGAGGCGCTTGATGAACTCGCGGTTTGGACGTGCACTTACTGCTATTCGAGAAGATGAAATAGCGGCTCAGGCCATGGGTATTGATATTACACGCTACAAAGTGCGCGCATTTGTGATAGGCGCCTTGTGGGCAGGGATAGCAGGAGGGCTGTTTGCCCATTGGTTCAGGTATCTTCATCCGTCTTCATTTGCTTTTGTAAAATCAATAGAAATTCTCAGTATGGTGGTTCTTGGAGGCATGGGAAGTTTGGAAGGCCCGATTCTAGGCGCTGTGGTACTTACATTCGCTCCGGAACTTTTACGGGGAGCATCACAGTTTGTGTCTCAGTACCGCATGCTTTTCTATGGTGCGCTGCTGGTTATTATGATGGTGGTTCGGCCACAAGGGCTGGCCGGATTAGCCGGGGATGGGTTGGGTTGGTTAAGCAGTAAACTGGATGGTTTACGCTCTGATGAATCAGAAGACTCCAAAGAAGCCGTGCGCTCAAACCCAGGCTACATTGACTACACCGTGCAAAGGGAGGGTGATCAGGATGCCACTTCTTAACGTAAACAAAGTATCCAAATATTTTGGTGGGCTAAGAGCCGTTCACGAAGTTGATTTGGAAATACACCAAGGAGAAATTATGGGGCTTATTGGCCCGAATGGCGCCGGCAAAACCACATTATTCAACATGATAACAGGCATCTATCGCCCTGATTGCGGAGAAGTGGTTTTCAAAGGCATAAATACCGCGAAACTCAAACCCCATGAGATAACCGGCGTCGGCATGTCTAGAACGTTTCAAAACATACGGTTATTTGACCAGATGACCGTGCTCGAAAACGTCATGATTGGCAGACATTGCCGTACCAAGGCAGGAGTTTGGGGCGCAGTGTTTGGCTTTAACCATGTGAAGCAGGAAGAAAAGGCGAGCCGTGAAAGGTGTATGGAACTTCTCGATTTCGTAGGGCTTGACGTTGACCCAGATGAAACAGCAAAAAATCTTTCTTACGGGAGCCAGCGGGAATTGGAGATAGCGCGGGCTTTGGCAACTGATTCCGAACTTCTTTTGCTGGACGAACCTGCCGCCGGTATGAACCCTCAGGAAACCCAGGAACTCATAAAGCTTATAGAAAGAATTAGAGAGGCCGGCAAGACTATCTTACTTATTGAGCACGACATGAATGTAGTTATGGGTACAGCAGATAGGGTGGCTGTTTTGGAAAACGGGCGAAAAATTGCAGAGGGCTGCCCTGAGCAAGTTCAAAACGATGCAAATGTGATTAAAGCGTACTTAGGAGATGACTCAGATGCTATTGCTTAATTCTCAAACCGCTGTAAGCAACCGGCTGTTTAAGCCTTTGCTATCTCTCAAGAATATAGTAGCTCAATATGGCTCAATCAAGGCTTTGAAAGGTATATCCCTTGATATCGCTCAAGGTGAAATTGTGGCTCTAATCGGAGCTAACGGGGCCGGCAAGACCACTGTGCTCAAGACTATCTCCGGCTTGCTGACTCCTTCTCAAGGAGAAATTGTATTCGAGGGCAGGCCCATAACCGGTGCCTCACCTGAAGATATTGTGAAAATGGGTATTTCTCACGTACCGGAAGGGCGAAGGGTGTTTTCTGAGATGACCGTCATGGAGAATCTGGAACTGGGCGCATATTCCCGGGTAGGTGGAAAACATGGCAGACAGGCGGTGCGTGATGATTTGGACCGGGTGTTCCGGTTGTTTCCGGGGTTGAAAGGCAGGGAGAAGCAGACAGCAGGAACCTTAAGCGGTGGGGAACAGCAAATGCTGGCTATTGGTAGGGCGCTTATGTCCAGGCCTAAACTTTTGCTTATGGACGAACCTTCTATGGGGCTTGCCCCAATGATTGTAAAGGATATCTTCAGCATAATTCGGGATGTTAATCACGCAGGCACAAGTGTGCTTCTGGTGGAGCAAAACGCTCACTTAGCCTTGACTACCGCTGTTCGTGCCTATGTGTTGGAAACAGGCAGGGTAAAATTTCACGGCGCGTCAAAGAATCTACTGAATAACCAACAAGTACGCAAGGCGTATTTAGGAGAGTAAACAAAACAGGCCGGCGGGGGCGATGTGGGCTAAAGCGAGCGTGCTGTAGATAAGCAGGAATAAGCCTTGCATTTATTGAATAGATCCAGATGCCGGTGATTAGTGATCCAGGATGTTATTTCGATTTTGGCACTGCTTTTTTATGTGATAATTAGAATTTCCTTATGAAAGTGTTGATCCGTTTGTTGTAAATCGTCTTGGATAGGCTAGGCATTTTTTGCTGTTAGAAGGATTTGAAGTGATGACGCAGAGGTGAAACAATTGACGCAACGTAGATTAGATATTCTGACCACAGGTGGAACCATAGCTTCCAGGGTAGAAGGGCCCATGGTTTCAGGTGAGCAATTAGCCGATCATGTACAAGAATTTTTCCCTGACGTTGAATTTAATGTGCGTGAGATCTGCCGAAAGGGTTCAAGTCAAATAACCACTGATATTTTATGGGAGATTGGATCTCAAGTTAAGAAGTCGTTTAAAGATGGCGCTGACGGAGTAGTTGTTACTCATGGTACAGATACGCTTGAAGAAACCGCTTACTTTTTGGATTTAATGTCTGATTCCTCTGGGCCAACTGTGGTTACAGGGGCAATGAGAGGGTTTGATGCAATTGCTCCCGAAGGTTTGGCCAATCTGGTAGAATCCTGCAAGGTAGCTTTGGAGCCTGCCTCAAGTGAATATGGAGTCTTGGTGGTAATGAATGACAGAATCCACCTTGCAAGAGAAGTTACAAAGGTGCATTCTTGGCTTTTGGATGCTTTCGATTCTCCTGCTCTAGGCCCCGTGGGCTTTGTAGGCGAGCGCGACGGTGTGAAATTTACAGCCAGGCCTTTAGATAGGACTTATGTGAAATATACAGCATTGGTTCCGCCGGTAGACTTAATCAAGACAGGTTTGGACTCTGGCGCCAGATCAGTTCGAACCCTGGTTGAAGCGAAAAGCAGGGGAATAGTTGTTGAAAGTTTAGGATACGGCCATTTGCCGCCTGGGCTAAACGAATGCCTTGTAGCAGCGGTAAAAAGTGAGGTTCCTGTTGTTATTACGTCAAGATGTCTCTCGGGAGGTGCTCCAAACCCAGGGGCCATTAACGAGTCAGGGTTTATTACCACTGATCTATGCGGCCCGAAGGCGCGAATAAAACTCATGTTGATTTTGTCTGTTACAAACGATCCTGAAGAAATAGCCAAAATGCTTGCACAGTATCCATAACCGGCACAGCGACCATAATATCTTATGATACGTGCATTTATGATAGCCTGCAATAGGCAACTAATTGCACAATAATGCCCTTAAGAGCCGGTGGGAATTGCTCAACCAAGACTGAATTAGGTTGTGGCTCTGGTTTTGCCATGAGGGTGAAAAAGAGGGGCAGGTAAGAAGTGCCTTTGTTTCTTATTGGGCAAGACTTTTGACGGAGGAATTGTTGTGGGTGTAATAACCGTTGCTGGGGGATATTTGCTCGGTTCAATTTTGCCGGCAGTGTGGTTTGTTAAGCGCCAAACAGGCAAGACCCCTTGGGAAATGGGCGATAATCCCGGTACTATGGGTGTGTGGAGGTTAGCCGGCCCTAAACGCGCTGTTGTTACGGTTGTTTTCGACATAGCTAAAGGCGTCATACCTTTGGCTGTCGCCCAATATTTGAATTTGGGCGGTATGTGGTTGGCAGCTGCTGCATGTGCTCCTGTAGCCGGACATAATTGGTCGCTTTTTCATGGTTTTCGAGGTGGCCGGGGATTGGCTACTTCTGCAGGAACCCTTCTGAAGTTATCGTGGGATGAAATGTGCCCAGCATATGTTCTGGGAGTCATAATTGCTTACTGGAAGAAGTGGGCGCCGATGACAGGTGTGGTGGCTTTTCCTATAGGATT
This sequence comes from uncultured Eubacteriales bacterium, assembly GCA_964641455.1. Lineage (GTDB taxonomy): Bacteria > Bacillota > Sulfobacillia > Fermentithermobacillales > Fermentithermobacillaceae > DTU015. The sequence goes on from CAZXLH010000027.1 coordinate 14,709, forward strand.
AATAATTATGATAATGCAGGGTGTTGAGCGTTACAAGATTATCATTGCGTTGTGTGTAATGTGTGTTGTGTTAGTGCGGCAGATACCGTGGGTAGTATGTCAGGTGAAGCAATGGCGTAGCCGGTGTGACAGTTCACCAACCTAACTTAATGTGTCCCCATGCATTTTTCGGTTTGTCCCTTTTTTGTTTTTTCTATTCAATTTGGCTCAGGCTTCATCATTGTTCTGTATAAGCAGTCATAATATCGTGCTGCCAAGAGATTTGTGGAAGACACTACACCATATAGAGATGATACAAGCCGGAGTGGTTGTTAATTCCCGTGGAGATGAACGAAGCAAAGTTGATGGGGTATTGGTGATGAATTTTATGGATTAAAGTGCAGTACGCTAAGACCAACAGGCGGAGTTATACGACACAGGGTCACACACTCAAGACAACTTGTCTATTCAATATTGCCCAAGAGTCTGAAAGGATTTTAATAGAGGATTCTTTCAGGAGATGCATTATACATGAAAAACAACTTGCAAAATCTTGGAGAAACATTAAGGACACTTCGAAGAGAACGTGGTTTTACCCAAGAACAACTGGCCGAACTGGCTGATTTACATTCGACGTATATTGCAAAGATTGAAGCAGGGCAAAGGTTGCCAAGTTTAGAAACGCTTGCTTCACTTGCAAATGCGTTACAGATTCCCATGTCTATGATTATAAGCAGAGTTGAAGACGAGGCAAGGCCTGATGTCTTTCATGACGCTATTTGTACCAAACCTCCCGAGAATCTCCAACAGGTAAAACGCGAACTAGCATATATGGTGGAAGACCTTAATCTTAAGCAAGGCGTGTTTCTAAGAGATATGATTAAGCTAATAAGGGCACATATCTTTGAATAGTTCCATGTTTAGATGTTGCTTAATGCCATGATTGAGTACACTCAGCATATACCAGGATCCCCGGAAACCTGTCCTTCTGACTGTGAGCAAACTATGCCAATGGTTAACATTTCGCAGCGGTTAATCAAGAAATCCCTGTCTTTGCTACTTTTTATAAACAAGGAGATAAGGTAAATAAGCGAAACTGAAAAGGAGCCGTACGGCCCCTTTTGGTTGAATCTTCAATTCGTCTTCTCAAAAGCCAAGAAGTATTTTGCTATGAGCAAGACAAAATCAAGGTAAATGTGTTGTATCACAAGTATGATAGAGAATCTGTGGGGAGATGAGCCCTAAATGTGCATTGTTTGGCAATCATACTATCAATTACGTGTAGGAGGAAGTCTACCGGCAGTGGCGAACTGTATTATATGGGGTTAGGTACGTATATCTCATCTATTTGTTGTAAATCAACGCCAGAAAAGTGAAAGGAGCGCTTTGGATGGATATTACCGGTTTTAAGCGGTTAAACATGTTTTCCCGCCCGACTCCATTGCATGAATTACCTAGATTGCAGGAAGCGCTGGGATGTAAACCTCGTATTTTCATCAAACGAGATGATCTTACACAGTCAGGGCTTGGCGGAAATAAGAACCGTAAACTCGATTTTGTCATGGCAAAAGCTCAATCAGACGGTGCAGATACAATTATTACGTGGGCAGGGGTACAGTCAAATCATTGTCGCCAGACTCTTGCAGCGGCTAAACATTTGGGTATGGAGTGCCACTTAATCCTTGGCGGTGAAGAACCTCCGGCAAGACAAGGGAATTTGCTCTACTTTACTATTCTTAAAGCTAATCTTCATTTCGTGCCGGATAATGATGACCTGGATAAAGTTGCTCAGGGTCTGGCAGATGACTTAAGGAAGAGAGGGCGCAAACCATTCATAGTACCAATAGGGGCTTCTACTCCCCTTGGCGCTTTGGGATATGTTGAGAGCGCAAAAGAAGCAATAGAGCAAGGCAAAGACTTAGGCGTAAGATTCGGCCATGCTTTCGTAGCTACCGGGTCAGCCGGTACTCAAGCCGGCATAGTAGTAGAAGCAAGAGAAGCGTGCCCCGCAATGAAAATACATGGAGTATCAGTAAGCAGAGATTCGGCACAACAGCAGGAGTCGGTAGCTAATCTGGTCAACGAAACCTATGGCCTTCTTGGGATCAATGAAAGGGTAACTTCCGACGATATAATTGTGCATGATCAGTACTATGGTGGGCAATATGCGGTACCAACTGAAGCGGGCAATGAGGCTATACGTTTGGTAGCGGAAACCGAGGGAGTCTTGCTTGATCCCGTATACACCGGCAAAGCTATGTCGGGAATGATTGACATGCTTCGCAAAGGAGAACTTGATGACTCTGAAGCAGTGCTGTTCTTCCATACAGGAGGGTATCCTGCCATTTTTGCATTCGCTGATTATTTTCAAGAATAACTTGTTGTCATGTACCGGGCAGCAGCGGCCGGCGATTGGTTGTTGTTGCCCGGCTACAGTATTTTACCTCACCGGGTATATACCGGTTTGTAACCAATGTCCGGAGGTGCTGCACCCCATGGTTTGCTCGCTGTAATAAATACCGGCAGTTTTGCGTGGTAGTTCATGTGGGAATTATTTGAATGGCTCTCTACGTGTATCGACAACGCTTTTTTCATAATCATCGATAATAAACTCATTTAGTTCTTTCTGTCTTTGTTTCCAATTCGGGAGAAAACCGTCCATGTAGGTTCTAAATCTTTCATTATGACTGCTTTCCAAAAGATGGACTAATTCATGGACAACAACATATTCGAGGCAATTAATCGGCTTTTTTGCTAATTGCAGGTTTATCCAGATCCGTTTGGCCTGAATATTGCAGGTACCCCACTTAGTTTTCATGTTTTTTGTTCGTATTTGGTTTGGCTGAACTCCTATGATGCTTTCCCATTTGGGGACGAGAGCTTCTAATTTTAGGTTTAGTTGTTGTCTGTACCATTCGGTTAGAACTCTCTTTCTTTGCTCCGGAGTGCTCCTTTGGGGAACATAGAGGAGCAGTTGGGTTCCTTCAATACCTACCCCTGCTTTGCCATTGCGTATACGTTTTTCCATCTGGTATGGTTGCCCGAATAAATAATGAGTTTCGCCGGAAACGTACTCGCGTTTTCTTGGCCTGAGTTGTGAATTAAATTTCTTCTTCTTATGTTTTATCCAGGTAAGGTGGCCCATAACAAACGAGCGTATTGCTTCATCGCCTACTGTTTTTGGAGCTGAAACTTGCACTTTGCCGTCTGGAGGCAAAACCGAAAGGTAGATGTTTTTGATATTCTTTTTTACTACCTTGACGTCTATACCCGCTATTATCATTTGCTCACCTTGTCTTATTATCACAGTTACCAAGTTTGGCCCTAACACAGGCTATTCTGTACGCTGTTTCTACTCCTTACATTGTGATGTGGCCCAATCTATGTTTTTTACACCCCTGCCGACGCCGTCTTCGGGCTGGGGCAACAATGCTTTTTGCCGCACTTTCAAAAACCGGCTGTTTTGCGCATTTGATTTAATCTTGTCAAATTCCAAGTACATCTTCAACTGTTTCTTAGAGAGCTCACAGAATTTCTATGTGGCATTTGTATCTTGATTCATAAAGAAAGTGTTTCTGTCATTGAACAGTTGGTTTATTAGCCATGTCAGGGAAAAAAGAGCAAAGTAGGCGTTGGCGGATCTTATTTAAAAGCCTATTTCAAAAATATTAGTTTTGCTGTATGCAGTTAATCGTCTTGAATCGCCAAAAGAGTGTTGCAAAACTTTACGTAAGCAGGAAAGGATCCATTATATGTCGAATTAGTTTATTACAGATGAATGAATTCCGTGGCCTGGAAAGGCCTTATAAAACGTGGCTCTGATATACCTGCGAGTTTCTTGTCTCTGTGTAATCAGCTACGATCGTTAATTTAAAACGAGTGTACGGGATTTTCCATTTTTCATGAGGTGAAGTAGTTTGACGCAACGTATAGATATTCTAACCACAGGAATCATGTCATCAAGAAAGAAGAGTTCCCGTTCAACCGGGGATGAGATTGTAAGTGCAATTCAGGGGCTCTTTCCTAATGTGGGATTTAATGTTAAACAGATTTGCTCTATAGATTCAAGCCAAATGACTACCGATATTCTCTGGAAAATCGGAGTCGAGGTCAAAAAATCGTTCCAAAATGATGCAAGCGGGGTTGTGGTTGCCCATGACACAGATACTCTTGAAGAAACTGCTTACTTTTTGGATTTGGTAGGTGATTTTTCGAACTCGGCCGGCAAAGATATATCTGAGTCAGATGATGAAGGCTTAGGCCCAAACAATCAAGATTCTCAAAAAGACGATTCATCGGGCCCAACTGTTAACGTATCACCCGGGCTGAGTATGGAAAGCTCGTTTGGCGCTGCCAAGGGGAGAATAACCGGTGTGAGCTCTAAGGTCACATATGGGCCAACTGTTGTTACAGGCGCAATGAGAAAAGAGGGTGCAATTTGCCCCGAGGGATTGGCCAATTTGGTTGCATCTTGCAAGGTAGCTCTAGAGCCTGTATCGGTTAACTATGGTGTTTTGGTTGTAATGAACGACGAGATTCACCTTGCCAGAGAGGTCACCAAAGCGAATTCCTGGCTTCTGGATGCTTTCAAGTCTCCTGTTTCGGGGCCTGTAGGTTTAGTGGGAGAAGATGGCGCAACTTTTGTGGCCAATCCGTTAGACAGGTCATATGAGAAATACACAGCATTGGTTCCGCCTGTAGATTTAATCAAGGTAAGCCTGGGTTCCGGGGACAGGTCCATTCCTGCACTTGTCAGGGCGCGATGCAGGGGGTTGGTTGTTGAGAGCCTTGGTTATGGCAATTTGCCCCCGGGCATGGTTGAGGACCTGCAAAGTGCAGTTGAACATAATGTTCCGGTTGTTATCACAACAAGATGTTTTTCAGGAGGCACTCCTAATCCGGGGACAGTAACTGATTCAGGGTTTGTCACTACTGACTTGCCCGGGCCGAAAGCACGAATAAAGCTTATGCTGGCGCTATCTATAACGAATAATCCTTCTGAGATAGCCCGGTTGTTTGCGCAATATCCGTAATAGTCTGTCATTACCCCTTAATTGGCTGCTCGAATTCGTTAACTGTATTTCGAGCAATCGGTCAATGGCCATTGACGTGTTCAATTTCATTTTCTGGCGCTTTTGTGTTTGGGTTCTCTAGGCAGGTTGGTTAGCAAGCAGGTAGGATACATGCTTGTATTTGCAGCCGCTGGGCAGTTTGGTTTTGGAACCAGAAAACTGAAGCGTAGCCTGTGGTTGAAGTATGCTATGTTCTTTGAGCCTAAAGACTTTTGTGACATTAGAAGGTCTTTCAGGCCGGCAAGGGAGAAGTACACTAATGAGAATAGTGTCATTAGCCAGAATTGGATAGGGGGGGATTTTGCTCATGGCAGAAAGGCTCAGGCTTCTTAAGGAGATTACCGAGGTTGCAGGGGTACCAGGTTTTGAAGATGAGGTTAGAAAACTCATCACAGATCGTATGATGGGCCTGGCACAGGTTAGCACAGACAATCTTGGCAGTGTGATTTGCAGGAAAACCGGTTCATCAGACGAGCCCAGAATCATGATGGCAGGCCACATGGACGAGATCGGCATGATGGTAACTTATATAACCAAAGAAGGGTTTTTGAAGTTTCAAACGCTAGGTGGCTGGTGGGAACAGGTTATGTTGGCTCAGCGTGTGGTGATTAAGACTTCCTCAGGTGATGTTCCAGGTCTTATCGGTTCTAAGCCTCCGCATATCCTCAAGGCTGAAGAAAGGAACAAGGTGACCCGAAAAGGCCAGATGTTTATTGATATCGGAGCATCAAGCAAAGAAGATGCTGAGAGTATGGGAGTTATGCCAGGTGACCCAGTAGTGCCGGTGTCACCGTTTCAACAGATGAAGAACCCTAAGTATCTTATGGCGAAGGCGTGGGATAACCGGGTAGGTTGCGCTATTTTCATGGAGGTTATAAAGGAACTTGCAGAAACAAAGCACCCAAATTCTGTTTACGGGGTGGGCACTGTTCAGGAAGAAGTTGGGCTGAGAGGCGCAACTACCAGTGTGGCAGCAGTGGAACCTGATATCGGGTTTGCACTTGAAGTGGATATTGCCGGAGATACGCCTGGCGTAAAGGAGTTTGAGGCTCAGTCTAAACTGGGCAAGGGCCCAAGCATCTTGCTTTACGACAGTTCCATGGTTCCGCACCGAAAACTTAGAGATTTCGTTGTCCAAACAGCTAAGGATGCCAATATTCCGATTCAATTTAACGTTATGGCAGGTGGAGGTACAGATGCAGGACGAATCCATGTGTACAAAACCGGTGTACCGAGTATTGTAATCTGTGTACCTACAAGGTACATCCACAGCCATGCAGGAATTATCCACAAAGATGATTTTGATGCTGCAGTTTCACTTATGGTTGAACTGGCCAAAAGGCTTGATGCAGAAACAGTAGCGAAGATTAAGGGTAATTGAGTGAATAGTGTCCCCATGCTGTAGATGAAACAAAACGGCGTGCAAAAAGCACGCCGTTTTGAATCGATAAAATTGTATCATTAACACTGTGTTGATAATATTGCATCAATACCTGGATTATGTAGTCATAACCCGCCTAGACTGATGCCCTCTCTAAACGCCAGAGCTTATCCAAAACTCGTGCCGGTGAGAGCAAATCCCTGCAACTATAGATACAGGCAAAGTACTACGTGTAAATAGAGTCGTGAAACTGGGCTTCATAACCTCCTATAAGGAGCTCAATGTTTGGCAGCCCCTCTATGGGATTAGCCGTTTAACAGCATTTCGCACATAATTTCATGCATGGCTGTTACGTCTTTCTCGTGAATCATTTCGTAAGGGCCATGTGTATAACGGGCCGGAAAGGTAAACAGCGCCGTTGGAATTCCCATGCGAATCAAGGAGTCACCGTCGGAACCAAACCCGTGGTAAACGGCATGTTGTACCGGCTGTTTCAAGCGCTCGGCCGCTGCAACCAGCCGGTCTGCAACCGGTACGCTGTAATGAATACGTGCATCTTTATGAGTAATAATCGGGCCCTTGCCTAGTTTGGTTGGCATATAACTATCTTTAACTGTAGGGATATCACCTGCAAGCCCAATTTCCAGGGCAATGGCTAAATCGAAATCTACTTCCTGAGCCACGCTCATAGATCCGCCTAGTCCTACTTCCTCCTGGACCGTAGCAGCAAAGTAGAGTTCATACTTAAGCGGCTTGTCTTCAAGTTCCCTTGCTAAATGCGTCATCAACGCCAACCCAACCCTGTCATCCATGGCCCTTCCCATAATTTGATGGCCCAAGCGCTTGGTTTCCGATGCAAAGATAACAGGGCTACCGGGACGGATACCAAGAGATTCCACTTCTTCTCGGCTCGATAAACCAAGATCCAGGAAAAAATCATCCCAATCTAAGCCTTTTTTGGCACGCTGAGCAGCTGTACGCACATGTCCGCTGGTGGTTCCGACTATCCCAGGATGATATCCATCTTTTCCTTTTACCAGAACCGGTTGATTTACGTAGGTATCGTTGGGCGGAACGGAAACTTCACTGCCACCTGTTCCGTGTGTTAACCAGCAGAATCCGTCATCGGTCAGACTTTTGACCAAAAAGTTAATCTGATCAAGATGTGCGGTAATAAGCAGCCTAGGGCCACTGCCCCCTACTTTAGCCAGTACGTTTCCTAATTTGTTTTGCCAAACACGCTCGCATACCGGGGTCCAATCATCTACCATGCGCTTTGCGGCCGGTTCTTCGTGCCCAACCGGCCCGGGAATCTCCGTGTATTGCTTTATCAACTCGTATAACAAATATTGCTCCTCCTTCTGCTTATTGTTGTGTGTTTATGCTTAAGGAAGAGTTCAACATTTTATACATAAATCCTGTTGAAATATCGGGGACGTTCTTAAATGTTTCATTTAACTATGGCTAGCTTGCTGAAATTGGGCACCTTAATAAGACGCTTTATGATTTCAACCTGTCCAATTCTGATAGACCTGGACGAAACCCGTGCGCTTGGCACACCTTCTAAGCAAAAAAACGAGAAATGAGGGCTTGCTATTGCTTTCTTTACGCTTGAGTGCAGGAAAAGGCCTGGGCAAAAATGAAAATTACTTTGTACTAAATGAGATTTTAATGAATCGGATGAGACTTAGTGAAGGGAGGGTTCTTGTTTGGTGCAATGGGAAGCGGTTGAGGTGATTTTAGAGGCGGCAAAACAGTGTCCCGAGGTTCAAGCCGCATTTCTCAAGGGTTCTCTGGCACAGGGTACTGCAGACGAATATTCCGATGTAGACTTTTGCTGCCTGGTAGACGCAATCCAGTTAGAGCAGTTTTTAAAGAAGCGGTTGCTGATTTTGGAGAAATACCGCCCGCTAATTTATCACAGCGAGTCCAATTTTGTAGGCCCTCAGATTGTAGCCGTTTTTGACAATGGATTGCACTTTGACCTTTATACTGTTACACTCGATACATTTCCAAAAGTTGGGCAGTTTCAGGCACTTTATGATCCCCATCATCTTCTCGATGAGTTCGTGGTTAAGACCATAGATCACAGCCTGGCATGGGAACAAGTTGAAAGATGTTTTAACAGTTTCAGTTTTACGATGTTAGAGTTTCATGCTGCTTGGTGCAGAGGTGACATAACGTGGTCTATAAGGCTTGCCAGTCATCTGGCGGGAGATTTAGGCGTAGTATTGCGGCATCGCTACGATCCTTCCAATGCTCAATTAGGCACCAAGCGGTTGGAGTTAGTAATGCCTATCAGTATTCGGAACCAACTCAGGAAGGCACTTAGGTTTTGCTGTGGAGGGATTCCGGATGGAGTAAAGATGCTTGCTTCGCTGATGCAAGAAACCATGGAATACCTGGAAAAGCAAAGCAGCCGAAAAGTTAACTGGCAGTTGTTTCGATTTATGATTGAGCGTTTGGATTATTTGGATGGTGACATATGCTTGGATTGAAGCGAGGAATTGTGGAATTACATGCACATAACCCTTTATGGAAAGACAACGCCATGGAAACCATTGAGACACTAAGCACGATATTTGACGGTGTCGCCACAGATATTCAGCATGTTGGAAGCACGTCAATTGCTCGTATTAGCGCAAAACCTATTATCGATATTGCCGTAGCTGTGGACAGTTTTGAAGAAGTCATGGAAGTTATACCCCGACTTGAGCAGGCAGGATTTATTCACCGGCCGAAAAATGATCAGGCTTGGCAGATATTCTTCTCTTGCGGTGATGAAAAGGCCGATACTCGTACTCATCACATTCATGTTGTTAAAGCAAACAGCTCTCAATGGCGGGATTACATCAATTTCAGAGATTACCTCAATGCCAACCCAAACATAGCCAGGGAATATGAAGCGGTAAAGATTAGTCTCATGAAAAGGTTCAAGCACGATAGGCTTTCATACACAGAAGGCAAGAGCGAATTTATAACGGATATTTTGCGTAAAGCACATCCAGAGAAAGATTTATAGTTCCGGAAACGGAGGCTTTAGCGTGACACAAAACAGAGGGCTGAGCGGTAGCACATTAAAGATTATTGCAGTAGCGTCGATGGTTATAGACCATACGTTTCTCGCCATCTTCGACAAAATATACATAGACAAGAAACTGCCAATGCAGGGGCTCTATTTTCAAGATGGTTGCCCTAATTTCGACCATTGGATATTTCAACTGGAAACACTTATGAGAAGCACAATAGGGCGAATAGCATTCCCCATCTTTTGCTTTCTACTTGTACAAGGCTTTATTCATACATCAAGTAAGAGCAAATACAGGATCAGGCTTTTCATTTTTGCACTTCTATCAGAAATACCGTTTAACCTGGCACTCCGGGATGAATTCCGTTTTGGCGCGTCAAATGTTCTTTTCACGCTGCTTTTGGGTTTTCTTTCGTTGGAAGTGACAGAAAAGGATTGGCACTTGATCGTGCGAGGGTTGGCAGTAGCTGGTATAGTACTTTTGGCCGATTTATTGGGTTGTGACTACGGAGCGGCAGGGGTGCTGCTAATAGTAATGCTTTACTTTGCCAAAGACGACAAGGTTATGACGGTATTGGTGGGGCTCTTTGCCATTCTGGCATCGCCGGTGTTTAGTGTGATGAGTATACTTGCATACATACCGGTATCTTTCTATAACGGCGAAAGAGGTTTGAAGTTGAAATATGTATTCTATGCCTTTTACCCGGTGCATTTGCTGGTACTGTATTTCATAAGATGTGCAATGGTGAGAGGTTAAGGAGGCCGCTTGACGGCGCCTAAATAGGCTGTAGCTGCTCGTAGCATACGGCCATAGCCGCTTCTCCTGATCAGGCAACGAGGCTGTAGCTGCTTCTATCATTTCTATCAACACTTGTGTTTCCTCATCGGAATTTGAGCGGCTCATGCATGTAGAGAAGGCGGATTCATCTGGCACCTTTATAGACACTGCCTGTCGGTTTATCTGTGCTACCATTCTCAACAGGAAGAACCATGTTTGCTATTAGCCGCTAACCAATATTGGGACTTAGCAGGAATTGAGCCGCTGACACAAGAATTGATGCCAAGATATCTTATTAATTGGATGCCAAGAGTTTCTTCTCAACTCTGCAGATTGAATTGCTTGATACAAGAAGGAAAGAAGGTATGGGGGTCCAGGCGGAACTATTTCACCCCGCTCGGTGGCCTCAGGAGTAACTCGACATATTCATATGGTTTCGGTTCGTTGATACCAGCTGAGATAGAGGGATTGAAAATATGGTAAAAAACAAGTCGGTTGCACCTGTATTGAAATGGGTAGGTGGGAAACGCCAGATATTAGATGAAATCAAGCGATACATTCCGAAAACTTTTGAGACTTACTACGAGCCTTTTCTAGGTGGCGGGGCGGTTTTGTTTGAACTCCAGCCGAAAAAGGCTTCGGTAAATGATATTAACAGTGAGTTAATGAATGTTTATCTAGTGATAAGGGACAATGTTGAGGATCTAATCGAGAGTCTTAAGCGCCATTCTAAGGCTTACAAGAAGGATAAGAAGGCAAAAGAATATTTCTATAAGATTCGCGAATTAGATAGGGATAGGGATATCTATGACAAATTAACGCCGGTCGAAAAAGCCTCAAGAGTAATTTTCTTAAATAAGACCTGCTACAATGGGCTGTTCAGGGTCAATAGGGCAGGCCAGTTCAATACTCCTTTCGGGTACTACAAAAATCCTAATATCGTCAATGCGAAAACTTTGAAAGCTGTGAGCGATTATTTTAACAGTGCAGATATTGGATTTTCTTGCGATGATTTTGAAACTGCCTTGGAAGATGCAACAGAAGGGGATTTTGTATACCTGGACCCTCCTTATGATCCTGTTTCGGACACTGCTAGTTTCACCGGTTACGACAGGGGAGGATTTGACAGACACGAGCAAATAAGGTTAAGCCAAGTTTGCTATAAGCTTAACGAAAAAGGCGTCAAGTTTCTGTTATCAAACTCAGCAACAGATTTCATAATGGATTTGTATAAGGATTACAGAATCGAAGTAATTCAAGCCAGAAGAGCTGTTAATTCACGGGCAGACAGGCGTGGCGACGTTGATGAAGTGCTGGTGAGAAACTTTGAGTCTTAGGGGTGAAGCTACTAAGAATAATAAGGCCTGAAGACTGGAATAAAAAACCGAACCAAATCACAAATGAAATTTGAACATACGGCAATCAACATACTCATTGCAGGAAGCGCTACTCCTGTTTTGTACCACGGCCTTAGGGGGCTGTGGAGAAGCTCAATGTTTGCTGCAATGTGGATCCTTACTGTTGCGGCTTGCTGTGTGAAGGTATTTTTGATTAAGGGGCCTCGCTGGCTCTATCTTCAAGCACAGGTGTTTACGTGAAGAAGTGTCCGCAGTACGTTACCACATCTGTAGCCCGGGGCGGCAGTTCTGCAGGCAACTGTAACCTAGGATGACGCTTCGGGAAGCAATTGTAGTCTAGGAATACAGTTCGAAGAGGCCATGGTAGTCTAGGATGACACTTCTGCAGGTAACTGTAATCCAGGATGACAGTTCAGCAGGCAACTGTAACCTAGGATGACGCTTTGGGAAGCAACTGTAGTCTAGGACTACAGTTCGAAGAGACAACCGTAGCTAACCCGGTAAAATACGTAAGATTTATTGCAGTATCCCCATTAGTACACTAAAAGAGAAGGTGTATCGGTGTTATCTGCGTAATATGAAAGTAATAGATATTATTCTTAGGAAATCTGAGATGAAGTTCCAGCACGCTATCTATCTCCGTAATAGTAGAAAGAAGGTGAAACTGAGTGTTCAAGGTTAAAGATCTTAGGTTCAAGTACCCCAAAAGTGAAGAGGATACAATAAAAGGTATCCAGTTTGATTTTGAAGATGGTGAGATCTTCGGATTTCTTGGTCCGTCAGGTGCAGGCAAAACCACCACCCAAAAAATCATGACCGGGCTTCTCAAAGATTACCGGGGCGATATTCTCTACAAGGGAAAAGACCTTAGAACCTATGGGCGGGAGTTTTTTCACGAAATCGGTGTAGGCTTCGAGGTACCTGTGCATTTTTCCAAACTAACAGCTATGGAGAACCTTGATTTCTATGGCAAACTTTACAGAGATCATGCTGACGTAGAAAGCCTGCTAAAGAGAGTGGGGCTTTGGGAAGATAGGGACAAGAAGGTTGCTGAGTTTTCCAAGGGAATGAAAATACGCCTGAATTTTGTACGGGCTATGCTTAATAATCCTAATACGCTGTTTCTTGATGAGCCTACAAGTGGGTTGGATCCCAAAAATGCCAGGATTATCAAAGATATTATTCTTGAATTTCAGCAAGCAGGCGGCACGTTGTTTTTAACCACTCACTTAATGCACGATGCTGATGAATTGTGTGATAGGGTAGCCTTTATTGCCGACGGAGAGATAAGGGAAATCGATTCCCCCAGAAATTTAAAACTTAGGTATGGCAGAAGGGAAGTGTATGTGGAGTACCGGGATAAAGAAGGTATCCACAAAGAAGTGTTTGAAATGGACACTCTTGCTACCAACGAACGGTTTTTCCATATTCTTAAGACTGAAGAATTAGTTACTATTCACAGTGGGGAAACAACCCTTGACGATATTTTTATCAAAGTGACAGGGGTGAGGCTCCGTGAGTAGACCGAATCAAGATCGAAACAAGTTCTCAAATGAAGACTATGATGTATCACAAACTGAAAACGGAAGGCCTTCAAACAAAGCGGTGTCAGGAGGCTATAGTCAAGCGTCTTCAAACAGAGCTGCACCAAGCAGAGGCAATCAAGGATCTGCAAATCGGATGTTTGTTATGTATACAGGCGAAATCAAACGAATGAAGAGGTACGGAATTACAGGGGCAAGCCTTTTCGTGGCAGCTATATGGATAATGATACTTCAGTTCAGTGACGTATCAGACATAAGTTTTACGTTCCCGCTGACCTTATTCATGGATGCCACCCTCATGTCGCTTCTGCTTGCAGGGGTAACAATGATTTTCGAAAGGCAAGAGAATACATTCAGGTCGATGATGGTGCTTCCAATAACCGGCGATGACTACTTGCTTTCTAAGTCAATGGCTATTGTTACGTCGAGTCTGACTACATTAGTGCTGTTGCTTGCTTATGGAATCGGTTTCAAGAGCCTGGAGGTTAGTATTATTGGAATCACAGGTGTTGTTATCTTAGTAGCTTTTGCTTTTGCCCAGGTTGGGATTGTTATGACTTATTATTCAGAGGATTTTACTGATCTTCTTATGAACATGCTCAAATTCACCATAGTGTTGGCTATACCGACTATCCTTGAGATGGTCAATATCCTGGATGTGAGTTGGGTCAAAACTGTGCAGTATCTTAATCCTACCAAGAACGCGTTGGTGGTGCTTCAGGCTTCAGTAATTCCTATAGACAAAAAGGACCTTACAATTGCTGTTATTTACTTAACGGCCATGAGCGTTGGATTGTATGTGGTTTCCCGGAAACTTTTGGATAGTTATGCGGCTAAGGGAGGGGCCTGACGTGGTGTTTCGGCCAAAACCAGGTGTAGTTGAACACGTGGTATTTTGGCCGCATTATACGCGTATTCAATTCATGTGGCTGGGCTTGGCAGAATTAACGTTTGTGTTGGAACGAGGGTCTCATGGTCCCGAAGAACCATGAGCACAAGGAGGTGTTCTAAATGTCTTTCCATCTGACTTATGCAGGCTATGAGATTCGGAAGTGGCTTAGAGATTCGTTTGCCCGGTTCATCATGGCCTACCCTCTGGTATTCGGAGTTATTCTCAGGTACCTCATTCCCTTTGCGGAAGATCAGGCAGGACGAAGTTTCGCTCCGTTTTATCATGTGATTTTAGCTTCTGTTGTTCTGGTGATATCAAGAATATCCGGGGCTATAGTGGCGTTTTCTATTCTTGACGATCGCGATGATAATGTGCTTTATGCAGTAAAAGTTGCACCTTTAACCTTTGATTTTTTCATAGGATTGAAAATGTTTTTGGTATTCGTGTTCAGTTTTATTGGTGGGATTTTGGCAGTCCGGATTGCCAACCTCATGACTGTTTCCACTGCGGTTTTGGTAGAGATATCATTTCTTTCTGCTTTTGGTGCTCCCCTGATTGCCCTTTTGATTAACTGTGTGGCAAGCAACAAGGTTGAAGGGTTTGCAGGAATTAAGGGGTTTAACGGTTTGGTGGTTGTTCCTATTGTATCTTTGTTCTTTGTTGACAAGAAAGAGTTTCTGTTTGCCTTTGAACCGGGATTTTGGCCGGCCAAGGCTTTGAGTGCGGCCCTTATCAATCAGGATATCTTTCAACTTGGATATTCTGAATATTACCTTATAGGATTGGTTTACGCTGTAATTCTGAATGTTGTAGTTTATCAGATTTTCAAGAAGAAAATTGAAGTGTAAGAATAAGGGCGGAATTCAATTCAACTGTTAGATTCAAAGGTATTTGATTTAATAGAGTTATTCTGTACAACAATAATTGCAGAATTGTGTTTGGGGTAATTTGTGGGTACAAGGTTAAACGAAAAACTAGGGGACTCAAGCGTATCACCATATATATCGCATCCGATCGGTCTATGCGGCCGTGATCGTGGGCGAAGGTTTAGTTCAGGGGAGAGAGCCTATGAGCGACCATTCAAACCGGTTTATGAGCGCATTGGCCAGGCAGGATCTGGCGTTACAGGCAGGTTCCCAAATCTTATTGTTGGATATATTTGTATGCAGGGCCTGTTTGGGATAATATATATCTACAGAGACTTCGAGGAAGTCCTCCCTGGATTTGGTGGAGTCTTGCGCTCATAAGATATACCTATAGAGGCCTGACGAAGTGGAAGTGTTGATCAGGTTGGCGCATGTGCCAGGTTCATATGCAAAGGAGTGGGTACATGGAATTCCTCAGAATGAAAGACCCTGTGAGTACTTTAACCCATCTTGCTACTCTTCTGGCTTCTGCTGTTGGCCTGGGGTTTTTGTTATGGACTGCCTGGGGCCACCTGGGACATGTCCTGGTTGCCGGTATTTACGGTTGCAGTTTGCTCGTTCTGTATACGGCCAGCACACTCTATCATTGGATAAAGACAACTGCCAGGAAAGAGGCTTTGCTCAGGAAGTTTGATCATCTGGCAATCAACATACTCATTGCAGGAAGCGCTACTCCTGTTTTGTACCACGGCCTTAGGGGGCTGTGGAGAA
>CAZXLH010000028.1:0-29816 GCA_964641455.1 uncultured Eubacteriales bacterium
GTAACATCATAAAAGAGTCTCTTCATAACATGGGGATCCTTACGAAAGCCACGCGGTTTCAGGTTTTTTGGAGGTGGAGCAGGATAGTTGGCGATATTGCCAGGAATGCCAAACCTCGTCGTTTGGATGGCGATGTTTTGTACGTAGCTACTTCTTCGTCTACGTGGGCTCAAGAACTTACCCTTATGCGACGCGAAATTATTTGAATGATAAACAAGAATTTGGGCGGCAATTACTTAACAGAGATTCGCTTTTCCGAACACCTTTGGGGAACAACAAGCAGTTTTTCTACGTGGGATATTTACGGTTCATCTAATCATGAATATAAGCAATTTATGTGTCAAAATGTGCTAAGCCGGGTTGAGATGGATAGAATCCAATCATTAGTAAGCCCGGATCAGGATTCTGAACTTTCTTTCACTTTTCAAAGATTTGCTGTTACAATGGAAAAGCGAAAAAAATATTTAGCCAATAAGGGCTTTAAGCAATGTCCTGCATGTGGTTGTTTATACCGGCCCGGCCGTAGATGCCCTTACTGTTGGGCTAAGGAGCAAAACCATAGTTACAACAGAGTCATTACTATCCTTGAAAAGCACCCTGAGGTATCTGATCTTACTATTTCTGTGAGTACAGGTATAAAAGAAAAAGATATCTTTGAAAGAGCCAGGCAAGAACTTACTTCCAGGTGGCACAGAACGTTAGTGAATGGATATTTCAGAGCTGCTTCCGGAAAATTGGCTAAGCATGAACACGAGCAATTACAAGGCACAATGCTAAACATCGTAAGTTTGCGCACCGGCAAACCCGGACACCAGGTTACTGCTAAAGATATCGATGAGGTGCTGGGAAAACGGCTTTCTGTTTTTCTGTCCCAACGTTAACCGAACATAGATTCGCTATGCGAATTATGCTACTATTTGAATGCGAGGGGGCTTAGGTTTGAAACGAGTGGAAGACAGCAATCAGCAATATACTGCCAAAGAGATACAGGTGCTTGAAGGGCTTGAGGCTGTTCGTAAGCGGCCCGGCATGTATATTGGCTCAACATCCGAAAGAGGGCTTCATCATATTTTATTTGAAGTGGTTGATAACAGCGTAGATGAGGCGCTTAACGGTTTTTGTGATCGAGTGGAAGTTGTTTTGAAGAAAGACGGATCCGTATCTTGTGAAGACAACGGACGAGGCATACCTGTAGGAATCCAACCCAAACTTGGAATACCGGCTGTGGAAGTGGCGCTTACCAAATTGCATGCCGGTTCGAAGTTTGGCAGGGGAGGATACAAAGTCTCAGGAGGGCTTCACGGTGTAGGAGTTTCAGTTGTAAACGCTCTGTCTGAGTGGCTTGAAGTCCAAGTAAAGCAAAACGGCGGGCTTCACTATATTAAATTTGAACGCGGAAAGACTGTAGTTCCCCTGAAACGTCTGGGGGATTCTAAGCAAACAGGGACATACGTAAGATTTAAACCTGATTCTGAAATTTTTGAGACTGTTGAGTTCGATTTTAATACAGTGGCTCAGCGGCTAAGAGAACTGGCTTATCTAAACAGCGGGCTTGAAATGATTCTGTACGATGAAAGAACCGATAAGCGGATTCAATACAAGTTCGATGGCGGGCTTATCCAATTTGTCAAAGCCCTCAATAAAAACAAAGACGTTTTGCATCCCGAGCCAGTTTATGGGAAGATGGTTAAGGACGAAGTAGATGTTGAATTTGCTTTTCAATACAATGACAGCTACATCGAAAATTTATTATCATACGCCAATACAATAAGAACCCAGGAAGGCGGAACTCATGAATCGGGTTTCAAGACGGCGCTTACCCGAATAATGAACGAGATGGCCAGAGAATCCGGCGTCCTCAAAGAAGGTGATGCTAACCTTGCAGGCGAGGACATTCGCGAAGGGATTGTAGTCGTTCTTCACGTCAAAATACGTGATCCCCAGTTTGAAGGCCAGACCAAAACAAAGCTTGGAAATTCTGAAGTTGCGGGTGCAGTTCAGTCTATTGTAACCGAGATTTTGACTGAGTATTTTGCTCATAACCCCAATCTTTCAAAAACCATTGCGCAAAAAGCAATAGTTGCAGCCAGGGCAAGGGAGGCTGCCCGGCAGGCCAGGGAACTTACCAAGAGGAAAGGTTCTCTCGATATTACAGCTTTGCCGGGTAAACTTACTGATTGTATATCCAGGGACCCAGCTGAATGTGAATTGTTCCTGGTTGAGGGTGACTCAGCAGGAGGTTCAGCTAAACAAGCCAGAGATCGGCAATTCCAGGCGATATTGCCTCTTAGGGGAAAAATACTGAACGTTGAAAAAGCAAGGCCGGACAGAGCCCTGGCCCATGAAGAAATCCGGTCACTTATCACTGCAATCGGAACAGGGTTCAGTGACGATTTTGATATAACCAAGGCACGATATCATAGAATTATCATTATGACTGACGCTGATGTAGACGGAAGCCATATCAGAACTTTGCTTCTGACGTTTTTCTTTAGATATATGCCGGGGCTTATTGAAGAAGGTTATCTCTATATTGCCGAACCGCCTTTGTACCTGGTCAAGAGAGGAAGATCAGAAACGTACCTGTATTCAGACGAGGAACTTGAGGCACACCTGGCAGAAATCCAAGGCGCTAATTACAATATTCAACGATATAAGGGTCTAGGTGAGATGGATGCCCATCAGCTTTGGGATACAACCATGGACCCAAAAACCCGAACATTAAGAAGGGTCAAGATAGTAGACGGAATGTTGGCCGATGAGATTTTTACAATTCTTATGGGCAGTAAAGTGGAACCAAGGCGAGAATTCATTGAAGCTAACGCTCACTTAGTCAAGAATCTTGACACTGTAGGATGAAGGAGGAGGCTTTGCGCATGACAGATGTCGCTCGGAGGCTGGTGTCCACACCTATCGAAGAAGAGATGAAACGATCTTACATCGACTATTCTATGAGTGTTATCGTTTCCCGTGCTCTACCCGATGTGCGTGATGGCCTTAAACCGGTTCAACGAAGAATTATATATTCTATGGACGAGCTGGGTACAAGACATAACAAGCCACATAAGAAATCTGCACGTTTGGTTGGAGAAACCATGGGTAAATATCATCCCCACGGAGATTTGGCTATATATGACGCGTTGGCAAGAATGGCCCAGCCATTTAATATGCGGTACCCATTGGTAGACGGCCACGGGAACTTTGGGTCAATAGACGGCGACTCACCTGCGGCTATGCGGTATACAGAGGCCCGGCTAACTGCAATTGCTGAAGAACTTCTTGTAGATCTTGGCAAAGAGACTGTCGACTTTACACCTAACTTTGATGATAGTCTCCAGGAGCCTGCAGTACTGCCGTCAAGAATTCCTAATCTTATGATAAACGGCTCGGCCGGGATTGCAGTCGGTATGGCCACAAATATCCCTCCGCATAATCTTGGGGAAACAGTAGATGCGCTGATAGCATTAATCGATGATCCTGATCTCGATTCCCTGGATTTAATGCAGTATGTTAAAGGGCCTGATTTCCCTACAGGGGGCCTGGTTGTAGGGATTGAACCTGTAAAAGATTTCTATACAACAGGCAGGGGAGTAATGAAAGTAAGGGCCCGGGCCAACATAGAAAAAGGGAAAAATAGCAAACACCGGATTGTGGTTGACGAGCTTCCGTATCAGGTCAATAAGTCAAGGCTTATCAAAAACATTGCTGAGCTGGTACGGGAAAAAAGGATTCAAGGCGTAACTGATCTCAGGGACGAAAGCGACAAAAGCGGGCTGAGAATAGTTATCGACGTTAGAAAAGATATACAACCGGAAGTGGTTCTAAACCAGCTTTTCAAACACACGGCCCTTGAGACCAGTTTTGGCGGGATCATGCTTGCGTTAGTTAACGGACGCCCGGAAGTGCTGACTCTCAAAGGCGTGCTTTCGAACTATATTTTGCATCGTAAAGATGTGATAACCCGGAGGACTCAATACGAACTCAGAAAAGCCGAAGAGCGGGCACACATTCTGGCAGGGTTAGTGATTGCCCTTGCCAACCTGGATGAAGTAATCGCAATAATCAGAAGTTCCCGCAACGGGGCAGAGGCTCGCCAGAGGCTTACCCAGAGGTTTGTCCTTGATGATATTCAGGCCAAAGCAATTCTTGACATGAGGCTTGAGCGCCTTACCGGCCTTGAAAGAGATAAGATTATAGAAGAGCGCCGGGCTTTGTTAAAAGAAATTGAGTATCTAAGAGCGGTGCTTGGTTCAGAGAAAATGATTTACGGAATAGTCAAGAAGGAACTTGAAGACGTCCGGGCCACCTATGCAGATGAGCGCCGCACCAAGATTTTGCACCGGGCAGTTGAAATTTCCGATGAAGAACTCATAATAGAACAGGAAGTTTCTGTAATATTAACAGGCATGGGGTATATAAAGAGAATGCCCCTTAATATATACAGGAGCCAACGAAGGGGTGGGTTAGGTGCTACAGCCATGCAGACTCGTGATGAGGACTGGGTTGAAAAGGTTGTTTCTACCACTACCCGCGATTCGTTAGTGCTGTTTACTACTCACGGAAAAGCATATTGGCTTAAGGTGTTTGAAATACCTGAGGCGGGAAAGCAGGCCAAAGGCCATATGGTGTCAAGGTTAATTGAACTTGAAAAAGACGAGAGAGTGACTGCGCTTATTTCTGCACCTCCAAACCCTGAAGAGGCCGGAGATCTGTTTTTTGTAACCAAACAGGGGATGTGTAAGCGAACGCCGTTTGTTGAGTATTTGACGCGCAGAAGGAAAGGGCTTAGGGCAATTAACCTTCGTCAAGGAGATTCGCTGATCTTGACGAGGCTTGTACAAGACGGAGACGAAATTCTAATTACTACCTATTTTGGGAAGGCAATTAGAATGAGTGTAGATGATGTAAGGCCTATGGGCAGAACTGCTACCGGCGTCATAGCCATAAGGCTTGCCAAAGGGGACTATGTAATCGGCGCCGATCCGGTTTCTCAGGAGTCTAAGGTATTGCTGGTCAGTGAGTACGGTTACGGCAAGATAACCAAAATCAGTGACTTCCCTCTGCAAAAACGGGGAGGCAGAGGGGTTATGGCCCTGAGAAGATCGAAGAAGAGCGGCAATATGGCAATTACACGGCTGGTTACACCGGAAGATGAGGAAGCGCTGTTGATAACGGCAGAAGGCATAGCTATAAGAATTAAGCTTTCAGAAATTAAAGTTGCGCGTAGGACTACTTTAGGCGTTAGGCTAATGAAGATTGAGCATCCTGACAGACTATCGGCTTGCAGCATTATTGAAGGGGAATGAGCATGCAAGAAGGGTTTCAGGTTGTTGATCATGTAGCTGATATGAGAGTAAGAGCGTGGGGGCCTGGTTTTCAAGAGGTATTCACTCAAATTGCAAAAGCCATGTGGTTTGTGATGCTTGGTGAAACCCAGGTTCCCGCTCAAGAGCGATGGCACATCGAAATAACGGGAATAGATATGGAAGATTTGCTGGTTGGTTTTCTCAACGAACAACTTGCCGTTTTCGAGATAGATGGTTTGGTAGTTTCGACGGTACAGGAAATTGTCTTTGAAAAATGTGAAGAAGAGGAACAGATTTGTCTTAAAGCAATTATGTGTGGGTCCTATTTATCAAACCTGGACACAAAAGTTAATCTCCAAATTAAGGCTGCTACTTTCCATGGATTGCAATTAACTCCCACAGAAGCCTGGGTTACTTTCGATGTTTGAAAGTGCGTAAAGCACAGTGGCGAACTACTGAAAGGGAGTGGTACTTAAATGTCTAAAGAACTCAAAAAGGTTTCAGGGCAAGAGTGCCATTGGATTATGCCCAAAGAAGATGGCATGAAAGTTGATGGCATTATTTTTGCAACTGAAGAAATTATTCAGGATTTGAAGGGAACAAAGGCTATTGAGCAGGTAAGAAATGTTGCCTATCTGCCTGGTATATTACAGGCATCTCTGGCAATGCCTGACATTCACGAAGGGTACGGGTTTCCCATCGGCGGAGTTGCAGCAACAGATTTAGACAGTGGAATAATCAGCCCAGGCGGTATTGGGTATGACATTAATTGCGGCGTTAGAATAATGGTGTCTGATTTGACACGTTCTGACGTTGAGGGCCGGATGGAAAAACTCGTGGAAAATCTGTTCTCAACGATTCCTACAGGCGTAGGCAAAAAAGGCTCTATCCGGCTGTCGAATAAGGAACTTGAAGAGGTGCTGACAAGAGGAGCAGGCTGGGCAGTTGACAAAGGCTATGGCTGGAATACTGACCTGGATCATTTAGAGGAAAGAGGCTGTATGGAGGGTGCGGACCCTGGGTACTTATCTGAAAGGGCTCTTAAGCGAGGAAGCCAGGGATTAGGCACTTTGGGTTCAGGCAACCACTTTGTAGAAGTCAGCTTCATAGATGAGATTTTTGATGAAGAGGCAGCAGAGGCTTTTGGGCTGTTTCCGGGCCAAGTGGTTTTCTGGGTTCATTCAGGTTCAAGGGGCTTGGGCCACCAGGTATGCACAGATTACTTGCGTGTTATGCGCCGGGCGGTTTCCAAGTATGGGATTACTTTGCCTGACAGGCAGCTTGATTGCGCTCCTACCATGTCTGATGAAGGAAAGAAGTATTTTGCAGCTATGGCAGGCGCAGCAAACTATGCCTGGGCAAATAGGCAGGTGTTGTCTCACTATGTAAGAGAATCAGTCAGGCAAACGCTTGGAAAAAGCGCCGAGAGTTTGGGAATGCACATGCTTTATGACGTGGCTCATAACATTGGCAAGATTGAAGAACATATTGCCGATGGGCAGAAGCAAAAGGTGCTTGTGCACAGAAAAGGCGCGACCAGGGCATTTGGGCCGGGGCACAACGATGTTCCTGAGCGGTACAGAGGTATAGGCCAGCCTGTTTTGATTCCCGGAGACATGGGCCGGGCTTCATATATTATGAGAGGCACAAAAGAAGCCATGGAGCTTTCATTTGGTTCTGCATGTCACGGAGCAGGCCGTGCTCTTTCGAGGACACAGGCAAGGAAAACCATATCGGTTAAAGAACTTCGGGAAAAGCTGGCAAGCCGCGGCGTTGTTGTGAGATCGGCTACAATGAGGGGGCTTGTTGAGGAAGCTCCGGATGCTTACAAAGACGTAAGCGTTGTAGTAGAGGCCACTGCCCAAGCAGGGCTTGCGCAAAAGGTTGCAAGGGTAAGGCCAATGGGAGTAATCAAAGGTTAGGCAGCAGTGAATTCCTAATTAGAGTGTATCAGCTTTAATGCAGTGCAAAAACTACTCCGGAAAGGGGAAACGGGTTATGGCAGATACAAACAAAAAGGCCGAAATAGCCGTAATCGGAGGTACAGGGTTTTACAAGTTCCTTGATGAAACTACTGAAATTCAAGTTAACACCCCTTATGGTTTTACGTCTGATGCGATTTCACTGGGGTCTCTTTCAGGAAAAAACATTGCTTTCTTGCCCCGGCACGGAAAAAACCACCGGTACCCTCCCCATATGGTTAACTACAGGGCGAATTTATGGGCGCTTAAGCAATTGGGGGTAACGAGAGTCCTTGGGCCGTGTGCAGTGGGAAGCCTTCAGCCAGATGTTCACCCTGGTGATTTTGTGTTTTGTGATCAATTTGTAGATAGGACAACCGGCAGAAAAGATACTTTTTACGACGGGCCCAAGACGGTTCACCTTAGTTCAGCCGACCCGTACTGCAAAGAATTGCGTGAGATAGGCATTCAAGCGGCCAAGGAACTTGATTTACCCTATCATTCTAAAGGCACCATGGTTGTGATTCAGGGCCCACGGTTTTCAACCAGAGCGGAATCTAAGTGGTTTTCATCAATGGGGTGGAAGGTTGTCAATATGACCGGATATCCTGAAGTCATGCTTGCCCGGGAACTTGGGATGTGTTACCTGAACGTTTCACTTATTACCGATTACGATGTTGGCCTGGAAGGCAGGGCAGATATCAAACCGGTAACAGCCGATGAGGTTACTGAAGTATTCATGGAGCATAATGAGAAACTCAAGCAGCTGATGGCAAAAATTATTGAAAGAATTCCTGAAAAACCCCATTGCTCTTGTCATGAAGAATTAGAAAGAGTGCTGTCCTAAGAGGTGCGTCAAAATGATACCGGCCATTAAATGGGATCAAGGCGTATTATCCCTGTTGGATCAACGGCTGTTACCCAGGAAAGCAGAATACATAACGTGCACCGATTACCTCCAAACCGCTGAAGCAATAAGAAATATGACAGTACGTGGAGCTCCGGCCATTGGTATCAGCGGGGGATACGGTATGGCAATGGCAGCAAGACAGTGTATGGATAAGTTTGGCAAGATGCCTGATACACAAGTTTTGGCTAAGGCTGAGGAGTTTCTGAAAGAGGCTGTGTCTTGCCTGGTTGCAGCCAGGCCTACTGCCGTAAACCTTGCGTGGGCTGTAGGCAAAGTATTTGATGCCACTGTTCGCGCTTTAAGAGAAGGCGGAATTGCAAATGCTGTGGAAGCTGCCGAGTCTCAAGCACGTAACATAGAACTTGAAGACATAGAGATTAACCGCAAAATTGGCATAAACGGAGCTTCTCTTATTGAGCCCGGGTCAAACATTCTGACTCATTGCAATGCAGGAGCTTTGGCTACAGGTGGATGGGGAACGGCTCTGGGAGTGGTAAGGCAGGCGTGGTCTGAAAACAAGGTATCCATGGTGTATGCAGATGAAACCAGGCCATTCCTTCAAGGTGCAAGGCTTACTGTTTGGGAACTTATGCAGGATGGAATTGATGTGACCTTGCTTGTTGACAGCGCTGCAGGCTATCTTATATCTCTTGGCAAGATTGATGCAGTTGTAGTGGGCGCAGACAGGATTGCGCGTAACGGAGATGTAGCCAACAAGATAGGCACTTACACTTTGGCCTGCTTATGCAAACAACATAACATTCCATTTTATGTTGCCGCCCCTGTTTCAACTTTCGATTTGAGCCTCAGGTGTGGCAGTGAGATTCCTGTGGAAGAGCGAGACCAAACCGAGGTTGTTGAGTTTCTGGGCCATCCTGTAGCGCCGGAAGGCGCCAAAGCATTTAACCCGTCTTTTGACATTACGCCTGCAAGCCTCATTTCCGGTATAATTACTGAAAACGGGGTAATTCTTCCTCCTATAGAGGAGAATTTAGCGATAATAGTAACAAGCAAGTGATGGCGCTGGGATTTATTACAGGTATCGGAGGAAGCAATTATGGAACGTGAAGAACGGTTTATTGATTCAGGATGGCGTGTCACGATTCCAAAATCAATGCGCAAACAGCTGGGATGGACAGTCGACACAGTAGTGTGTATGCATTGGGACGGGTTTGAGATAACCGTATGCAATCCCAGAATAGGTTGCCAAAGATGTCCGGATATCAGCCGTGTAGGCACTCTTGGCAAGGTTGTAATTCCTCCCAGGGTCAGAGAGGAAGCCAACCTATACCCAGGGCAAGTGCTGTCACTGTCCATTCGTGACAACAAAATCATAGTATCGATAGGTGAGGAACAAATCCGATGTAGCGCATGTGGTTCTGAGGTTGACGTTAAGCAAGTTCTCTCAAATGTGCATCTTTGTAGAAACTGCCGGGATAATCTTCATGCCGTAGCGCTTAAGGCAAAGAATCAAGCATCGCAACATGTTGTTCATTAGAACTTGCGTTTTGCAAGGGCTTAGTTGCGTCAATTATTGGAGTGGTAGAAGTGATAAAGACTGAAAAGCCACAAAAACAATATGTGCGTTCGCTAACCACAGGATGGAGATTTACACTTCCTTCGCAGATAAGAAAATCCCGTGGCTGGGAGAACGGTACAGTTCTTCAGGTTGATATCGATGACGATCGCATCTCGCTGTCGGAAGCAAGCCATGAGCCGGGTAAAGAAGTTCAAGACAACAATGAAAGTGTTTGCTATTTAGGCTCCGGCGGAAAGATAATGGTGCCGGCCGCTGTAAGGCAAAAAACAGGCTGGCGCTTAGGTGAACGCCTTTCGATAACTGAGCAACCTGACGGAGTGGAGGTAGCGGCTTGTTGTCAGAAGAACCGCTGCCGTTCATGTGGGGAATTGCACAGAGTAATCGAAGTGATAGATAATCTGTTTTTGTGCCAAAAATGTTGGCAACAATACCTGTTGAAGAGCAATATGTAGATTTGTGTGCATTTATGCCCTCTAAGTTTGTTCTTGCGTAACAATCGGTTGCAAGATATAATTTACGAAAGAGCGAGAGTAGTTTAGTGGTAGAACATCGGCTTCCCAAGCCGAGGGCCGCGGGTTCGAATCCCGTCTCTCGCTCCAAATTTTTAGAGCCGGCGTAGCTCAACGGCAGAGCAACGGTTTCGTAAACCGTAGGTTAAGGGTTCGATTCCCTTCGCCGGCTCCATTTAATTAAGGATAAGAGACGTCCTCTTTTCTTAGATGAACACTTAAACAGCAGAGTGAATAACAGGTGTTGTTTTTTGCCCCGACTGACAATCTTATCCGGTCTGCTCTGAAGCCTGCTTTCTTGACTCTATAGGGCTAGTTTGTTAACGTATTTACGATAAGATAGTCGCAGGATGTTTCACTTTAGCCGATATTGAATTGACCTTTCGAAGGAGGAAGGACCCGTGACAGAGCTGTTAGAAATTCGCTGGCACGCTAGAGGCGGACAAGGTGCAAAAACCGCTTCTACGTTACTTGCCGAATCTGCTATGAGTGCCGGCAAATTTGTCCAAGGGTTTCCAGAGTATGGCCCCGAACGTATGGGTGCTCCAATCCGAGCTTATAATAGGATAGGGGACACCGCAATAACGATTCATTCAAACGTTGAGAATCCAGATGTAGTTATGGTTTTGGATCCTTCATTAATAGGCCCGGTTGACGTTACGCATGGATTAAAGACAGATGGGATTATAATAATCAATACCACGTTGTCGCCGGAAGAAGCTAAGGCAAAACTTGGAGCTAACGATATTAGAGTTGCTACTTTAGACGCAAGCGGAATATCTGTTGACTGTATAGGGCGTGACATTCCTAATACTCCTATGATGGGAGCGCTTCTCAAACTGGTCAAGGTACTTCCCTTCGATTACTTTCTCGAGAGAATGAGAGAAGACCTTTCAAAGAAGTTCAAGGGACGGGAAAAAATAGTTGATGGCAACATCAAAGCTATGCGCCGCGCCTTTGAGGAGGTGAAGGTGGTATGACCAATCTAAAAGGATACAAGGAAATCCCCATTGGTGGTATCATTACTGAACCTGGTAACTCTATCAAGTACAAAACCGGGGATTGGAGAAGTTCGAAACCTATCTGGACAAAAGAAGGTTGTGTTCACTGCCTCATGTGTTGGGTTTTCTGTCCCGATAATGCCATTTTGGTAGAAGATGGCAAGATGGCGGGTATTAGCTATGACCACTGCAAGGGCTGTGGAATTTGTGCCCGGGAATGCCCGAGAAAAGAGAAAGCCCTGCATATGGTGAAAGAATCATAACAGGGTAAGTGCTTTTTTATTAAGGAGGCATAAAAGTGGCTAGTGACCAAAAGAGAGTGGCTATGACCGGTAACGAGGCAGTGGCCAACGGCATGCGTCAAATCGATCCTGACGTTGTTGCCGCTTATCCAATCACGCCTCAAACCGACATTGTGCAATTTTTCTCAAGTTTCGTTTCAAATGGTGCAGTCAAAACCGAATTAGTTACCGTAGAAAGTGAACATTCGGCTATGTCTGCCACTATTGGCGCATCTGCTGCCGGTGCCAGGGCCATGACGGCAACGTCCTCACAGGGCCTTGCACTAATGTGGGAAATGCTCCACATTGCGTCGGGATACAGGTTGCCAATAGTTATGCCTGTGGTTAACAGGGCACTTTCAGGGCCCATTAATATTCACTGTGATCATTCAGATACTATGGGGTCTTTAACCACAGGATGGATTCAGATCTACTCTGAGAGTGCTCAGGAAACTTATGATAATTTGATTCAAGCAGTAAGAATTGCAGAGCATCCTGATGTTCTGCTGCCGACTATGGTTTGCCAGGACGGTTTTATTACCAGCCATGCAATTGAAAACCTAAATTTACTCCCTGATGAAACCGTTAAGAATTTCATCGGTGAGTACAAGCCTGGGCATTATCTGCTTGATCTCAAAAACCCAATTACTGTTGGGCCGCTGCAAGTACAGAATTATTACACAGAGACTAAAGTACAAGAAGCTAAGGCAATGGAGCGGTCTAAGAAGATTATTTTGGAAATTGCTGATGAGTATGCAAAGGTATCAGGCCGAAAGTACGGGCTCTTTGAGGCCTATAAGATGGACGATGCTGAAAGAGTACTTGTGGTTCTTAATTCTACTGCCGGTACCGCCAAGGCTGTTGTCGATAATTTGAGAGCCAAGGGAGAAAAAGTCGGGCTTCTGAAGCCCAGAGTACTCCGTCCGTTCCCTGCAGAGGAACTGGTTGACGCCTTGTCTTCAGCGCAAGCAATTGCAGTTATGGATAGGGCCGAGACATTCTCGACCAGAGGCGGGCAGGTCTTTACTGAAATTCGTGCAGCTTTTTATGAATCTTCAAAGCGGCCGCTTATGAGGAACTATATTTTTGGTCTGGGCGGAAGAGACACCACAACCCGGGAGATTGACAGGGTGTTTGCAGACCTTACAGACGATCTTGAACGAGGCCGGGTTGAGAAACTCGTTACGCATCTGGACGTCAGAGAATAGGAGGGGTTATTGTGGCTACTTTAAAAGAACTCTCTCGCGTTCCGGAAGTGCTTGCCCCGGGTCACCGAATGTGTGCCGGATGTGGTGCGCCAATCGTAGTTAGGCAAATGTTGCGTGGAGCCAAGTCACCTGTAGTTGTATGCAACGCAACAGGATGTCTTGAAGTCTCTACTACCATTTACCCGTACACCTCTTGGAGGACTCCTTTTATCCATACGGCATTTGAGAATGCTGCGGCCAGCCTTTCGGGTGTTGAAGCGGCGTATAGATCGTTAAAACGCCAGGGTAAAGTATCGGAAGATATGAAGTTTGTGGCATTTGGCGGAGACGGCGGCACTTATGATATTGGCTTGCAGAGCCTATCCGGTGCCATGGAACGAGGCCATGACATGGTCTATGTTTGCTATGATAATGGTGCTTACATGAACACCGGTATCCAGCGTTCGTCTGCTACGCCGATGGGTGCTGACACTACAACTACTCCTGTAGGAAAAGTGATGCCCGGTAAGCCTGATCATAGAAAAGATCTTGCCAAAGTCATGATGGCTCATGAGATTCCATATGTTGCGCAAGTTTCTCCTGCACATTGGAATGATTTGTACAAGAAGAGCGAAAAAGCTTTTGCTGTTGATGGGCCTGCGTTTATCAACGCGCTGGCTCCGTGTCCAAGAGGTTGGCGTTACAACGCCGAAGACACAATTCAAATGTGCAAACTTGCTGTAGACACTTGTTTCTGGCCCCTTTTCGAAGTAGTTGATAACAAGGTTAAAGTAACATATAAACCCAGAAACAAGAAGCCTGTGGTTGAGTTTCTCAAGGCACAGGGCAGGTTCCGTCACCTGTTTAAGCCTGAAAACGAGCAAATTATAGAACAGATTCAGGCTGAAGTTGACAGGAAGTGGGAAGAACTTCTCGCAATGGAGCGTTTGGCTGAGGAATCGGAAGAATAAACAGGTTACAAAACGAGATGCCTTAGGATATTTGGAGATTTTTTGAAGACAGGGTCTCATGGTATAATGTTCTGGGCAATGATAAGGGCGGGAATGTTGTCCCGCCCTTTTTGAACAGTTAAAATCAAATGATAGTTTGCAGGAATACGAGGTGTTGTCAGGTGGGCGAGTTACGTGTAAGATTTGCTCCCTCTCCTACTGGATATCTTCATATTGGCGGAGCTCGAACGGCTCTTTTTAATTATCTTTATGCTAAGCATAATGGTGGCAAATTTGTGCTGCGTATAGAAGATACTGACGTTGATCGGACTATTGAAGATTCTGCAGAAAACATGATGGAGAGTTTTAAATGGCTTGGATTGGATTGGGATGAAGGCCCTATTGTCGGCGGGCCAGCAGCTCCATACCAGCAGTCTAAACGTCAGGAACTTTACCACAAATATGCCCGGTTATTATTGGATAAGGGCTATGCGTATAAATGCTATTGCACTCCTGAGGAACTTGAAGCAGAGAGGCATGAGGCAAGAGCAGCCAAGAAGGCCCCCAGGTATAGCGGAAGGTGCAGGCATCTTACTCAAGAACAGATTGAGAAGTTTAAAAGCGAAGGAAGAAAGCATACCATTAGATTTTTGACTCCCGGCGAGGGCACTACAGTGGTCAACGATCTTATTCACGGTGAGGTTTCCTTTGAGAACGAAGAGATTGCAGACTTCATTATCATGAAATCTGATGGGCTTCCAACATATAATTTTGCCTGTGTAATTGACGATTGGCTTATGGGAATTACACACGTATTAAGAGCTGATGAGCATCTGTCAAATACTCCGCGGCAAATGCTGATTTACCGTGCTTTGTCGGCGCCAATGCCTAAGTTTGGGCATGTTCCCATGATTCTTGCACCTGATAGGTCGAAATTATCTAAGAGGCACGGGGCGCAGACTGTAGAAGAATTCCGTGGCAAAGGATATTTGCCTGAGGCTATAGTGAATTACATAGCCCTTCTGGGATGGACTCCATCAGATTCCACCAAAGAAATCATGACTCTCGAAGAACTGATCGAAGAATTTGATTTGTCCAGGGTTTCATCGACTGCTTCTGTATATGATGTCAAGAAACTAACTTGGATGAATGGGCAATATATAAAGCGGCTTGAGCCGGAAACGCTTGTAAAAGAGTTTATTCCTTTTGCAGAAGCTGCCGGGCTTGGCACCAGGGAAGAACTTCTCGAAAACAAAGACCGGCTAAAAAAAGTTGTTGTTTCAATGCAGGAGCGGGCCAAGACTCTTGAAGAACTGGCTGAAAACACAAAGTTTTATTTCAACCCTCCAAAGGCATACGATGAGAAAGGGGTCAAGAAGTTCTTCAAGAAGCCTAACGTTTCGGAATTGCTGGAAAAAGGGGCAGAAGCGCTTTCTCACGTATCAGATTGGAGTTTGGAGTCTTGCGAGAAAGCTTACAGAGATCTTATTGCCAAAGAAGGTATTAAGGGTGGAAAAATAATTCATCCTACCAGGCTTGCACTAAGCGGGAAAACCGTTGGCCCTGGTTTATTTGATATTATGTATGTGCTTGGCAAGGAGGAAACCATTGCCAGAATTAAAAGGGGAATTCAGTTCATAGAGGAGTCATTATGAAGATCCCTTAATTGAAAGCCATGTAAGGAGGCGATTGTACAGTGGATGTTATTGAGGCTATTAAGGCAAGGCGCAGCATAAGAAGGTTTCAAGATAAGCCTGTTCCTGAAGAAGCCATTAGAACCATAATGGAAAGCGCAGTTTTGGCACCAAGTGCAGGGAACCGGCAACCGTGGGCTTTTGTTGTTGTAAAAAGCGGGGATGTAAAGCAAAAATTGGTGGAAGCGTCAGGAAACCAGGTGTTTTTAGGGCAGGCTCCTGTGGTAATCGTGATATGCGGTGATGCTGAATTGTCAGGGGCCAGGTATGAGGATAGGGGCAGAACCCTGTACTTCATTCAAGACACGGCTGCAGCAGCCACTAATATTATGTTGGCTGCGGCCTCATTAGGTTTGGGAACTTGCTGGGTAGGAGCATTCAGGGAATCTGTTGTACGAAAAGCGCTTGAATTACCTGCAAACCTGCGTCCACTGGCCATGATACCTGTGGGATATCCGGACCAAGAGCGGGGCCCGAGAAACTTGAGGCCTTTTGGTGAAGTCGTGTGGGAAAGATAACTCAGGATTTGAATGTGGGCTTGGTTAAAGCACTGTTTGTGAATTAAGCGCCAGGCCTCAGGGCAGGGCTTAAGTTGAGAGCCCGCCTAGTCACAAATTTCTGAATTGGAATGTTGTCTGGATTTGTGGTTAATGGTATAATCGTACCTGCTGTGTAGTACTGGGGGATCGGCTAGTGGTAGGCTAACAGACTCTGGATCTGTCTGCGGAGGTTCGAATCCTCCTCCCCCAGCCAAACACAATTAAGGCCCCATCGTCTAGTGGACTAGGACACCGCCCTCTCACGGCGGAGACACGGGTTCGAACCCCGTTGGGGCTACCAATCCGCTAACTAAACCTGCTTTTCAGCAGGTTTTTGTATTTTGTGTTTTTCTGTTTGTCCCCATGTGTTCGGCATGCTGTTGTGCCTCTTAGGTATTTTGCTGACTACTCAACCAACCTGGCCAACTGCCGTATCCTTACAGGATTTAA
Organism: uncultured Eubacteriales bacterium; assembly: GCA_964641455.1. Lineage (GTDB taxonomy): Bacteria > Bacillota > Sulfobacillia > Fermentithermobacillales > Fermentithermobacillaceae > DTU015. Next base: position 16,329 of record CAZXLH010000028.1, read on the forward strand.
CCCATGCTTAGAATAATCCAAGATAAGTACGGCCATATTTGGTAATAGGTGGTGATTTTGCTCGCGAAGAGGTATACTAAGCAGAGGCTGTATTCGTCATAGGACAATCTCTTGGTTATGTTGTGTGTTATGTAACCCTGAAAATTGTACCTGGGATGGAAGATTGGCCACATATTAAAAGGAGTGGGATAATGACCAAGAGATTGTATTTTGGGAACTTAAGCTGGGATGTTACAGATACTGATTTGACCAATGCGGTTACACCATATGGCAACGTCATATCTGCCCGCGTCGTCACTGACCGTGAAACAGGCCGTTCCAGAGGGTTTGGCTTTGTAGAGGTAGAACAAGCAGATGCTGAAGGTGTTATCGAAGCCATGAACGGGCTGACCCTTAATGGAAGGGTTCTAACTGTTAATGAGGCGAGGGAAAGGGCCAACAGGCCTTCGTTTGGCAATCAAAGAGGGGGCAGGCGCCGGTACTGATTTACAAAAAGGCGCCATGAGCTAATTGGAAGAGAGGGCCCCTGGATTGTATTCGGGGGCCTTTGCTGTACGCAGGGCATGGCCGTGTTTCCGGCAGGTTTCCTACCGGAGCCCGGGAAAATACCGGTGATGTACCTCCTAGGATATATGTTTGGCCACGGACTTTTTGTTGATTGAGTACAAAAGCGCATTTTGTTTTGTAATTAAGCCTTTTTCGAATAGCCTTATAAGGCTATTATCCATGGTAAGCATGCCATCTGACCGGTTTGTCTGGATAATCGAGGTTATGAGCGGGGTCTTATTTTCCCTTATCAGATTTCTGATGGCGTCGTTTACCAGCATGATTTCAAATGCAGGAACGCACCTTCTTTCAGTCGAAGGTATAAGTTGCTGGGATACTACTGCTTGAAGCACTGTAGATAGCTGAACCCTGATTTGGTGTTGCTGGTTTGGAGGAAACACATCTATGATCCTGTCAATGGTTTTGGCGGCGCCAATCGTATGAAGGGTTGAAAATACAAGTTGCCCTGTTTCGGCTGCAGTTAGCGCTATTGACGTGCTCTCAAGATCTCGCATTTCGCCCAGAAGGATAACATCAGGGGCTTCTCTCATTGCTGCTCTTAACGCTCTTGCATAGTCCCGGGCATCTACGCCAATTTCCCGTTGGTTTACAATGCTTCTTTTGTGGCTATGTAGATATTCAATCGGGTCTTCCAAGGTCAATATGTGGCATTCCCGGTTTTGGTTAACAAGATCAATAATGGTTGCAAGGGTAGTTGACTTACCGCTGCCTGCCGGCCCTGTTACAAGCACTAAGCCGCTTGTAAGTGTGCTAAGGGTTTGAACTGGTTTTGGAATGCCCAGGTGGTTTGGATCGGGTATGCAAAAGGGCACGATTCTAATTACGGCTGCTGCTGAACCCCGTTGCATAAAGGCGTTTACCCTGAACCTGCTGATGCCTTGCAGGGAAAACGAAAAGTCTTTATCACCTTCTGCTTGGAACTTGCGGTAGAGAGATTCACCGGGGAACAGTTGCTTGATCAGTTTTGCAGTGTCGTGTGATGTTAAGGGCCTGTCTCCCAGTTTCTTAAACTTAGAGCCAATCTTAATTACAGGTGGAATTCCAACGGTGATATGAAGATCAGAAGCCTTTTGCTTCACAGCCGTATTGAGGAGATTATAGGTCATGTATTAAGCCACTTCCACTGTTGATTGTTTTATTGCCACAGATCAAACTCTTGCTCGTATTCAAATGGTTCCTGATACTGTTTCCACTTTAGTATTCGGAATCCAGCGGGGTTAGTTTGAGGGCTTTCGGCAAAGATTTTGATTTCTATTGCCAAATGTTGCTTGACAGATTCTGTAGTTCGGGAAAGTTTGGCTGTAAACAGGACAGTGCTATCAGGGCCGTACTCGAATTCAAATTGATCAATCGTGGTACCATGTGGCAAATTTGGGCCGTGCTTCTCGAAATAGTGAGATAAAAAGCCTGTAACGTATGCCCCTGTAAGTTGATTACGTGCGTTGGCGGTATGAATACGCTCATTGGCATCGAGGAGCCCTTGTGAAATCAATTCAACTATGGTTTCGCCGCCGGCTTCGAGCAAGTAGTAGTGTTTGAACCAGGAAACTCCCTTTTTGGCCAGTTCCAGGTTGGAATTGGAAGATACCATTGCAAAAGCACCTAAGGTTACCAGTAAGAGCATTAAAAACACGACTAACACCGATGAACCGCTGCCTGCGAATCTGCTCAAACTTCTGGTTTTCATGCAAATTTCCTCCTACTTTGCAAACGGCGTGTAGCATTTGGTAGTTTGAATTGAGAGAATCTGAGTATCCCCACATTTTTCCAGGGTATAAGGCAACAGGCGTACTACTTGCACATCAATATCCCAAATCTGAACCTTGCCATTGCCATGTGTATTCTTGCTGCCGGAATTTGACTGTGTTATTGTGGCTTCTATCAAATAACAAGGTGGTGTCTCAAAACAAGTTGACGATATAGGGGCCCAGTGCTCGTCGAAACACAGGCTGAGCATTACTGTTTGGCCGTTACCTGAGATTATGGCCCCGGGTTCAAAATCTTCAGGAGTTAGTTCTTCCGGATGAGGCACATTCTTTACTGTTTCTACTATGGTAATGGCATGAGCCATACCCTTATACAGGTCGTAAGATTTTGAGTTAAGGTTTTTGGCATAGATGAACATATAAACGGTAAATCCTCCGAGTACAGCAAGCACCGCTACAGACAAAATCATTTCGGCCAAGGCAAATGTGCCTTTTGCTTGCGATTTTGTGCCATATAACATGTTGAATCCTCCATAACCTTTTTGACAGCCATTTTTGTTGACATTTAAGATATAAGCCGGTTTAATTCAGTCTTGAGCAGCCGGCTCCTGAGTGGTTCGCTGACTCAATTTAAGAGTAAGATCTCTTGTTTTTCCCAGCCCTTGACACCAAACACGGATTTTGATTTGGTTTGACTTGCCATATACATCAAAGCCATCAATCTCTGCAATTAGTGAAGATGTATCTTCTTGAGGGATGTTTCCCTCTAAGATAAATGCCTCTCTCAATTCGCCATCGTACCAGTAGACCCAGGTCTCATACCGGGTAGAATCCAGCACTTCGGTTATTACCAGAGCTTGTCCATTTCCTGAAGGGCTTGGCCTTACGGTTATTGCGCCTTGAGAATCGTTTTGCCTTACTTTCATATTGAGATACGATAGCGCTACTACAAGTTCGGAAATATTGGTTTTATCTTGTTGTATTTCCCGGAAAGCCCTGGTTGCAGCAAAAGACAGCATCAATGTAGCTATGCTAAAAACAAGCAGCAACACCATGCTAAAAACAGTGTAAACGGAAGTATGTTTGCGGAACCCAGGGGGCGTGGGCGCTCTCATTTTGAACCGGCCTTTTCGATTACGTTTATGATTGGCCTAATATTTGATGCGAACACAAAGTAATCGATATGATATTTGGTTTTGTCTAACTGAATTCCGTAGTTTTGCTCAAGATACCCTAAGTTAGGGGGATAATTGCCTTCCAGGGCATAGCATTGGACTGCAGCTTTTTCAATTGAACGTTTAAGCGTTTCTGCATGTGAATCCCTTAAGTTGTCTTGATATTGGGCTATTGCCATAAAAGAAGCAACACAGTAGAGGGTTAAGAGACATATCATAATGTTCTTTGTTAAGTTACGATGTTTCACCTAAGACAACCCCTTATCCCATTGACGACATAATCTGCATTAACGGTAGCATTACTGCAATAAGTACGGTTCCGATTATGATAGATAAAATGGCAACCAGAGTAGGTTCGATGGCAGACACTATCTTCTGCAAAGCCCGGCCTACCTCATTGTTGCACATAGAGGCAATTTTCCGGGACATAGAGGGAAGTTCTCCGGCCTTATGTGCGATTTGAATCATGTTTGAAAACCGTCCAGGAAATACCCGGGCAAGATTAAGGCTTTCAACAAGATCGGCTCCTTGCCTAAGCTCTTTTCTCCAAAGCCGGATTTGCTCTGCCACGTAATCGTTGCCAACTACTTCAGCGGACATTTCCAGGGCGCTGTCGATATTTAGCCCGCTTGCAAGCACATAATACATGACAGTGCTGACCCTTGCCATGTACAGTTTTTGAAACACTCCGTGTAAAAGCGTGGTCCGGGCTTTAACCTTATCAAATTGCTTTTTTCCAAGAGGAGTGCTATTAAACAACCATCCGGCGGGCAAGAGAGCCACAATTGCCGCTGGTAGCCATGAATTATTCTTAATGAATAAGCCTATGTGCATCAGTGTATTTGCTATCGCAGGCATACCGGCGCCTACAGAAACCAAAATATCGTCAAAGACAGGCAAAATCTTCGATATGACAAGTACAACGACGGCACCAACCATACATATGAGAATAAGCGGATACACCAAAGCTTCTTTCACTTCGTTACGCAGGTTGCTTTCGTACTCATAATAAGCGGCAAGCGATTCCGTTATTTTGTCAAGGGTGCCTGTATTTTCGCCAAGTTTCACCATGCTAATGAGATAGGGAGGAAACATGGGATGCTGTGACAGCGCCTGGTGCAGGTGCATTCCTGATCGGACATCTTCAGCTATTTCGCCTAGCTTTTGGCCGGAGTTTTGCTCGTCCTCAGCAATAAGCAATATGGCTTCAACGACAGGTATTCCGGCCTTAAGTGCCAGCGAAAGCCGGTAGCAAAACCAGGCCAATTGGCTTGCAGGCAGTTTTATATTTTCTGGTTTTGCCATTGTGAGCAGCTCCTAAGCCTGTAAAAATACGGTGTTCTCATATGTTAATACTCCAGCTTCTTTCTGTAATTGGTGTCCTTTTCTATGAATTTAAAGGCCTTGGAAGAACTCCTCATGCTTGCTGCAAATGTTGGATCCATGCGTATCCATCCTTTGCCCTCTTTGTATGTTGAGTAGAACTTGCTGATTCGAATCCAACCTGTGCCTTCTAGGTAGACTTCGTTCCATGCATGGTAGAGATAGTCTGGCGCTACATAGCCTGTTACCAATTTGGTTGGTACATCCACTGACCGTAACATAGATGCCAGAAGTGAGGCGTAATCGAAACAGATGCCCTTTCCTGACTCCAGGATTTGGTCACAATCCGGAAGATAGCCGGGCTTAACGGCCCTGGCTTTTTGGTAATCATAAGTAATGTTATTTACTATGTAATTGCATATTGCCTGGAGTTTATCTTTGTCTGAACCCGCATCTTTGGTTAGCTTCTTTGCAAGCTCAACTGCTTTGGAAGTTTCATCGAAATTTACAAGCTGGTTTGCAGCCAGAAAAGGTGCTTTTTCATCTACCAGTTCTACGTCTAAAGAAGCCCCGAATATTGTGGCGTATCTGTTATCTACAACGTTTACAAGTACCCTGAGCGAGTATTGCCCGTTACCCATTTGCAGGGGGTACGGTTCGAATTGGCCATTTGAATTGAGATCATATATGTATGTGTCTTCGTCTTTTTGAATAATTACCTTAAGTTTTTTCGGAAATTGAGGCTGGTTGTACTTTACGCGGGCTATTCCGTGGCCGAGTTTGGAAATATCTATAGATACCTTGTGGTTTTCAATCAGATCGGGTTCTTCGGGTTTAGCTATATCCGAAGATGGTTTTCCATGTTGGGCCACTGATACGCTTGCAAACAAGATTAGTATTACAGCTATGATTGCCAATGAGTATTTTAACAATGATTTTTTTCCAGGCAAACAAATACCCCCTTTCGGAAACCGGCTGCCGTCGATTTCAGGCTGTATGGCAACCTGCCGAAAATTCGTTATGAGCTAGATAAGTTAGTAACTTTATCGTTTCATCTATGGATTAATCAGCCTGGCCTGAACAATGAGCCTTCTCTTCACCGTAATCGATACATATTCACAGGTGATAATCGTTACAATGCTATCTTGTTTACTTTGCTTGAGCACCCACGTATCTGTAGGATCAACTACAAACTTGTCAAAAACCTCATATTCGTACGTATTGTGGCCTGCTGTGAATTTGACGATATCACCTGTTTCCAGTTTGTTTAGATGCTCAAACGGTTTGGCGGCACTGCCGCTTCTGTGCCCGGCCACTGAGCAATTGCCTGTTTGGCCGGGAAGGGCGGTTCCTGTAATGTGCCCTATGCCAACAGCCAACTGAGCGGGTTGAGTGCCTTCAAATATTGGCATCTTAACTTTTATCTTCGGAATTTCCATGGTTGCGAGTAAGGCCATGCCTGGTTTTTCCGGCTGTTTTTGTTGCTTATCAGGTACATTCTCACTTGAATCTTGTCCTGTTGAAGGGGGAGAGGCGCTTGGGGCCTCAGGATTAGGCTTAACAGGCCTGGACAGCGGGATATACCCCTCTGAAGCCCTGTGTTCAGGCGTTGACAAACTGCCCGGCTGTTCGGGGATTGGTTCGGAATACAGGGAAAACGTATCTATTACATAGGCCTCCATGTCTTTGAACATTGTATATCGGACATAAGCATAGTAGGTTTGGGTGCCGGCGGTTAAGCATATAAGCCCTATTCCAAGTGCCAGGAGCATATTAGCCATCCATTTGGATTTCATAGATCTTAACCTCACATTAAGGCCTGGCTGTAGCGCGGCCACTCACGATTTTGGGGGTGAAACAGGCCCCTGCCTTAATTCCTGACAAGGGCCTGATTGCTTATTTCGCTAGGGTTTACGCCTTCTCTTAATTGCAACGCCTGTAACGGTAAGCAACATACCTATTCCATAATTAACCATAGGTGGTATGCCACCGGTGGTTGGCAGCTCTGCAAGTGGGATTTCAGGGTCTTCAATAATTTCAGTATCTGGTTCATCTACAGGTGTTTCTTCCACAGGCGGTTCCTCTACCGGAGGCTCCTCTGTGGGCGGTTCATCAACGGGAGGTTCTTCGGGCTCCTCGGGCTTTTCGGGTTCTTTAGGCTCTTCCGGTTCTTCTGGGTCCTCTACAGGCGGTGTTCGCTTTTGCTTGTTCCCAAACAGCACATCCTCAACATCTTTAGTTGCTTCGGTTAGCTCTATTGTAAACCAGTTGCTCTTGGGCACAGTTTGTTCATACTCTTGAGATTGTTTGGATGTCATGGCTTCTTTGAGATAGTAGCGTCCCAAAGGCAGATCATTAAAGTGAAACTCTCCGCCATCGCTTGTTTCTACACGCGCTACAAGCTCAATATCTGAAGCAGCAAGGGCTATGGAGACTTGTGCATTAGCGTCAGTGTATAGCTCAATTGTCCAACCATTAAGCCCTTTTTCGCCAGGATCCCGTTTGCCGTTGGCATTTTTGTCATGGAACTTCATGCCTGAAATACTGCCTAGAATTTGCTCTGGTTCTTGTTTGTTTCGGAACTCGACGGTTTCTTGTGTTCCTGCTGCCAGTTCGAATTCGAATCCACCGCTCTCAGGGTCAACCGGTTCCCAACCGCTTTGCTCAGTTTCTATAACTTTGTAGGTTCCGGGTTCGAGGCTGTCCCAAGAGGCCTGGCCGTTTTCATCGGTGGTTTTGGGTTCGTCGGCCTGTACATATACATCAGAGGAGGTTTCTTTGTAAAGGATGAATTCCCATCCTGTCAGTGTATGGTTGTTACTATCGTCTACCTTTGTCACGGTTACAGAGCCACACTCAGGTGGTTCACCGGGTGATTCATCATCGTAATAAAAGGTTACGTGACTAACGCCATATGGTTTGCTGGTTTCCGGGTTTATCGGTGCATACAATCCCGAATCTTCCTTTACATCAGAACCGTACACATACAGGCTCCCACAATTCCCGCCTTTTACCCAAACGTAGGAAATTGCAATTGTCGATTCCCAGTGTACGGCAGTAACGCCTTGATAATTGCCTTCATTTGTCTTGTAAATTTCCACCTGTATTTCGTCATTTTTTAGTAGCTGATAAGTTCCCATTTTGCCGGTATCAAGTTTAACAAAAGGAGATTTATGCTCTGGTGGTCTGTTATCCTTGTATACTACCGGTTCAACGCCCTTTTCCGAGGTAATCCCTGTAGTGCCAGAGCCGCCGAATGCCGTTATTGCATACCCTAACAACATAACCATAGCCAATATTATCGATAGCCTTGTTCTTAAACTTCTTTTCATAAGACACTCCCTTTCCAAAGGGCCGGTTGCACCAACTCACTCGGCGTGCCTCAGGTGTCCAGATGCAAACACGCGTCATTGTTTCCCAGGAATTACAGCCTATATAGATCTAATGGTGTCGGATTTGGTCTTGTGCACCACATCCCTTCTCTTGCGAAAACTTCTAAGCAAGAGTAATGGTAAAATGTATCTCATACGGAATTTTGAGCACATCTTTAGATCAGGATATAGCACCATGAAAAAAGCAATATCACTCTTAGGGTTAGAAAGCAGTAATACTGTTGTATAGTTTTGACTACTACTTTTGGGTACCTTGATTACTGAACTCCAATCTCCGGCTTGCATCTGCCGGTATGCTCAGTCAAGAATCAAAAAACTGATCTTCCAAGAAGGTAAAAACGTTTTCACTCTCGAACTATTGCAGCATTATAGTATTGTGACTTGGAGGTAGAATATGCAACGCAGAAAATTCGGTGCCCACAATTTTGATGTTTCGGCTTTAGGGTTTGGGTGTATGCGGCTTCCTGTGATTGATAATCAGCCAGAGAAAATAGATGAAGAAAAAACTGCGGAAATGATTCATTATGCTGTAGATAACGGTGTGGATTATGTTGATACCGCTTTCAATTATCACCGTGAGCAAAGTGAAATAGTTGTAGGGCGTGTCCTAAAGGATGGTTACAGAGATAGGGTCAACCTGGCAACAAAATCCCCGACATGGCTCATTGAGAAGCGTGGAGACTTTGACAAGTACCTGGACATTCAGCTGTCGAAACTTCAGACCGATCATATCGATATGTACTTGCTTCACAGTTTGAATAAAGACCGATGGAACAGCCTTTTGAAAGCCGGTGTTTTCACCTTTCTGGACCAGGCAAAACAGGATGGGCGAATTCGATATGCAGGTTTTTCATTTCATGATGATGTAGATACTTTCAAGGCTATTGTAGACTCTTACAATTGGGATTTTTGCCAGATTCAATATAATTATATGGACGAGAATTTTCAGGCCGGTACTGAAGGGCTTAAATACGCTGCAGGCAAGAACCTGGCTGTAGTGATCATGGAACCACTAAGAGGTGGCCGGCTGGTTAAGAACGTACCTGTTGAGGTACAGGATATTATGAACAAGTCCGGGAAAAAACGAACACCTGCTGACTGGGCGCTCCGTTGGGTATGGAATCACCCTGAAGTGACTGTAGTACTAAGCGGCATGGGCAAACTCAGTGAAGTTAAGCAGAATATTGAAACTGCCCGCACTGCATTTCCTGATTCGCTTAGCCTTGAAGAACTTGCGCTTCTTGATAAAGTCAAAGATTCTTACCGGGGACGCATACAAGTTGACTGTACCGGTTGCGAGTATTGCTTGCCTTGCCCGCAGGGAATCTCAATCCCGAAACTTTTTGATGTGTATAACGAAGCCTATATGTACAATACACTTGAGAACCTGGCCAAGAGTTACCAACGTGTTATTGAGAATTACGGCAACCCGGCCGATTGCGCTGAGTGTGGCCAATGTGAAGAAGCGTGCCCACAAAACCTCTCGATTAGAGAGTACTTAAAGCAGATCAAAACCAAACTTGCCAAATGACTGCCTGGAATATGAATTAATCTGGATGCCTGATGGGCATATGCAACCGGTTAGCCATTAGCCGGAATAACACAGGAAACTCTGGTACCGTTTTTCGGCGAACTGTCAATATCAAGGCTGCCGTCAAACGTATCCATCAGGTTTTTCATGCTCATTAGGCCTATCCCTTCAAAGCCTGGCTTGACTTGGTACTCCGGGTTAAACCCCTCACCGTCATCCCAAATATCAAGGGTTACTTTGTGGGGGGCCATACTCAGGGAGACACGTATGTTATTGGCTTTGCCGTGCCTTATTGCGTTGGAAGTTGCCTCACGTATTATTCTGAAAAGTGCTGTTCGCAAGGCAGGGCTAACTGCATCTTCTGAGCCAACCGGGGTAAACGCTATGTTTATCTTGTTGAGCCCGGCTTGATCTTTTAAGAATGAATCGACTTTAGAGATGAAGAGATGGTCACCCCGTTTGGCAGGGCTAATTCGATAAATGGAAGATCTCAGTTCTCTTGATGCTTGATTGGCAGTTCTTTCTAAGAGCTCAAATTCTTGCTGAATTGCTTGTTCCTGTATGTGTTTATCCTGGGTTGCAAGGGAGTGTAAACCACAAGTAAGCCCGAATAAATACTGGCTCACTCCATCGTGGATCTCATTAGCAATACGGTTCTGTTCTTCGTACACTTTGAGACGCGCTGATAGGCCCTCGAGTTCGCAACGTTCTATTACAATAGATCCCAATTCAGAAAGAAACTGTAAAGAATTTAAGCGGTTCTTGCCATTGCTTAAATGGTCAGGGGAAAAACATCCCAGAACACCACACTTTATGCAGGAAGCCTCGATTGGTATCATCATGAAATTATGTGAATTCAGGTTAGCGGATTTCGATATAGCATTAAGTACACAAAGAGGGGTGTGGGTTTCACATATATCATTGCATTGCTCACCGGCCAGGTTTTTGAATATTGGTGGAAGCACCATTTGATTATCATATGTTGCTACTGTAGGCCCCTCTGAATCTTTCCATAAGATGCAGAAGCCTGCCTGGGATTGCGTGAGTATTGCAGCGTATGATGCAAGTAAATCGGTAAGGTGCTGCGCATTATCTTCACTTGAACATGCTTCGAGGGCTTGATAGAGTGCCCGGGTGTGATTGGCCATAGACTCGGCATTGCCTGTAGCTTTTTCCAGATCGTGGCATACATCAGTTAACTTTCTGACTAAGCCGGCTGTTTGATAAGCAGCGACAGTAAGGGTCAAAAATGAGATCAGCAAAATTCCCTTCTCGTGCAGAATATTGTTTAGCGAGAAGTTCGGATTGACTAAGTAACTGCCGAAGATTGCACTTATCACGATGGCGGCAGAGGTACTGTAGCACCAAATTTCAGGCAGGAAAGATGCTGCAGCGAAGATAATGTTCAAGGCGTACCATATGAAAGGGCTTTCCAGGCCCCCTGTGGGGATCAACAGCAGGCAGACTCCTATTGCTTCGGCCCCTACAAGGGCTGCAAGCGATGTTGAATCTTTAGCCCATAGTCTGTAAAAGTATTCTGCTACTAAACCTTCAACGATAAGTACGAAAACCAAAATGAGCTTAAGTGGGATCGCTCCAATATTACCGGATGCAAGATAGAGGAGGGATGCAAAAAACCAGGAAACAAACCTAAGTACACTCATGATGTTGCGGCTATTGGGAGACTTTACGGATTTAGTATGTGAAAATTTGCTATAAACAAGGTATTTTAGTTTAGCCAATCTTAGCACCTCGGCTTTACACCCTTTGTGCATAAACTTCTTAAGAAACGCAAATCCCAGGTATGAGCCTAAGGGATTGGCGCCCGGTTTCCTTCACAGGGCCATAGCCTGCCTTTGGATAGCAGGCGCTTAGTATGGTCCTTATCAACTTATTCAGTTGATAAGGTATAAAGTGCAGCCTGTGTTCTGCCATCAAGGTCCAGTTTGGCAAGAATGGAGCTTACGTGTTTCTTTACGGTATGCTCGCTAATGTACAGCCTCTGGCCAATTTGACGGTTGTTAAGCCCTTTGGAGAGCAAATCAAGCACCTCTCGTTCTCTGAGGGTGAGTAAACTTAGAGGGCCGGCGGTTTTCTTTTGCCACTGAACAATGGTTTGCATTACCGAAGGGTGAATGTATGGCCGTCCTTTTGCTATAAGCTTAAGCGCCGAAATCAATTCTTCCGGCAGCATCTCTTTAAGTAAGTAGCCGTCTACTCCTACTTCGACAGCTCTGATCACTTCATCGGTTGTGGAAAAAGTACTGAAAACTACGAATCTTGAGTTTGGGAGCATGGGCTTGAGTTTCTGTATAATATCCAAACCTGATTCGCCCGGAAATCGAAGATCCACCAGGATTACATCTGGCTCAAGATCAATGAGTTTACTTTCAGCTTCTTTGCCACCGGAAACACAACCAACAAGATCTATATCTTCTTCAGATGCCAAGATCGCCGCAATGCCTTGACATACGATAGGATGGTCGTCGATGATGGCAATCTTCATTTAATTACCTCCCAGGTGCTTGTCAAAACCGCCTACTGCAGATAGGCCTCATGGCCTCTCTTGTCAGTTCGGGGACCCTGTAAAGACTCTTCATGTATATGCCCGGGTTCTCAAAATATATTCTGAGTAAATCAATTCTGTAAACTATACTCCACAGATAATGGGAAAGCAATTGTTAGATATGTGGATTGTTTTGCTGTTTGGCAAAAAAACCAGCCACATATCCATGGTCGGTTACGCCACCAGCTATTGCGGAGCCAGGCGTCAATTTACAGCCCTGCAGTCACAGCTTCCATGTAGAAGTTCTATTTCGCTGCTGGATTCAAATTTCCTTCAAGAATAAGAGTATGAATCAATGAATTTTCTTATGTTGAACAAAAAACTTTTTGTGTGTTTAAGGTTGGCCTTATGGCGGCTATTTGATTGGCTGCTGTTTGATAGCCAATCTTATTTCCAGCCTGTCCCCAACCTGCGTTTGGGTATCAGTCAGGGTTCCTCTGGGCATTTCGAGTACATGCTTGGTTCCCGGTACAACAGGCAAGGCTCGCCAGGGCTTAATGTGTGGAAATGCTCTTACAACTGTGAGGTTTGAATTCAGATATGCGACATCTATGGAATACTTCATAAACAATGTATGTACGCTACTACACGGTGTAAGAAGAAGGCCGTGGCCTTGAGGCAGGCTCCGGGTGGGAGTGAGCCCTGTCAACCGTGACCAGAAGGTATCTGCAACATGCAAATAAGAAACCAGCACTTTGCCTGTGTTAAGATTCCTAACCAACCCCGGATTAGAGCCGTTTTGTGAATTAAGTTGGTGAACCTTTAACAACGGCACCAGCCTCCATTGCAGGTTTGCTCGTTAACGCCTTAGCCATAAGCCTTCACGTAGTTTATTTAACTTTACACCTTGTTTGGTTTACTGTCTTTAGATTTATCGAATTGGTAGCGGAACTACGTTACTTTCCGCTCAAGGCTTTCATTATGTTTAAGAACGCCGGGCCTAATATCACAATGAAGATTGACGGGAAAATCAGAAAGACAAGAGGAATAAGCATTTTGATCGGTGCCTTCATTGCTTGCTCCTCAATAGCTTGCTGCCTTTTATCTCTGATCATATCTGCATGCAAGCGAAGCACATTTGCAATTCCCACGCCAAGCTGGTCTGTCTGCAAAATCGCGTTTACCAGAGAAGTCATTTCCATCAAACTGATTCTTTCAGACATAGCCTTAAGCGCATCTTTTCTGGGCTTACCCAATTGCATTTCTCTGAGCACTTTCTGAAACTCCT
>CAZXLH010000029.1:0-28928 GCA_964641455.1 uncultured Eubacteriales bacterium
CCTGCAGAGCCACTCCGGCGGGTTTCAGGGCTTCCCGGCTGCTGACTGGCTCGCCTACAGAGCCAGTCCTGCCGATTTAGAGGTTCCGGAACGTTGAACTGGCTTACCTGTGAAGCCAATCCGATGGGTCAATGGGTTTGCGGGCTTTCCGGCAAGTACCCGGCTTGCCTGTAGAGCCATATCGATAGATTAGGCACTTCTTGATTTTCGATTAGCCCACCTGCAAAGCCCCCATGCAAATTCACAGACTCCGGACATGGAAGAACCGCTTCTAAATAAACACAATTTGGTTCGATAACGCACTGCATTCCTGCCAGGCATATGCAAGGCCAAGCTTCTTATATTTAGCTTGACTAACTAAATCCACACATAGACAATGATATGAGATGAATTGTTTTACAAAGGCTAAGCAAGTATCTAACCTTGCAGACAGGTTTCGCTCATAAGGTTTCGCTTATAAAGGTTAGCGCTAACAAGATAATACACGTATCACCTTTCCTGACTTGCGATTCCGGTTTCGCCTATTAGGTTAGTGTCAATAAGATACAGCAGGTTTCAATTGAACCCAGGGAGAATGTTCCCGGGCCTGTGACATCATAACAACGTACGGTTGCCCAGTTTATAGAGCATGGGTAATTCACCGAAAATAGACAGAACCGTTAATACTAATATATACAAACACAAAACAAATGCAAAACAACGATATAACAGATGCAGAGCAACGATATAACAAATAAAGCAACGATATGTACAAATACAAAGCAACATCCAAAGTACCAAACAAGGCAGGGGCGTAAACTTTGAAAAAACTAGCAAGATACATAGCTTTTGCTGCTCTCTTAACCTCTTCATTTGTCACAGTGCTTAACACCAGCATGATACGGATAGCTTCCCCCGAGCTGCAAACAGCATTTGAACTTAGTTACTCAAATCTCTCGTGGATATTCAACAGTTATCAGATTGTGTACGCAATATTGCTTCCAGTGTTTGGGCAGATCGGTGACAAGTTCGGCCGCCGTAGATGCCTAATATTAGGGCTTACCGTTTTTGGAATAGGAACACTGCTAAGCGGATTTTCCTGGAATTTCCCATCATTGGTCGTATTCAGGATAATTCAAGCGATTGGCGCAGCCGGTATTTTCCCTAACGCCATAGTTACTGCAACAGAACTGTTTCCTCCCGAGCACCGTGGTAAAGTAATGGGAATATGGGGAATGGCTGTATCTATGGGCTCTGTTGTAGGTCCGAGCATAGGTGGGTTTATTGTTCAGTATTTGGGTTGGAAGTGCATATTCTTCGCCAACGTTCCCTTTGTAATCCTTTCCTGTGCAGCAATTTTCTTTTTGATAGAATCAGATGACCACACACCTTCTTCGTTTGATTTCGACTATGCGGGCAGTGTTACTCTTGGAGTTATGATTGTCTCACTCATAGTTGGGCTCCAAAGCGGATCAGAACTGGGGTGGAATTCGCCTTCGGTCATACTAATGCTGACTGCATCAATAATATGCTTACCGCTATTTAGAAAAATTGAGGCCACCTGCAACGAACCGGTAATTCACATGGCCATGTTCAAAAGTCCTGTTTTTCTGTCCGGTGTTTACTGTGGAGGAATCCATTTAGTGGCCATCCAGGGTATGAAGTTTCTTATGCCGATTTTTCTGTCAAAAGTTAAAGGGTTTGACGCTGTAACAATAGGTTTAATGCTCATTCCCCAGGCCGCCATACGCCTGGTGGTATCTCCCCTTACCGGATTGCTTGAAGACCGGTTCGGTTCAAAACTACCGGTAACCCTGGGCCTTATAATTCGCACCCTGGCTCTTGGGATGTTTGCGTTCTTGACACCCTTGTCAAGCAAACCGTTAATCACCCTGGCGCTGGTGCTTGATGGCGCAGGTGCCGCTTTAGTGTGGGCTCCGTCATTAAACGCCGTGATTAACTCATCTCCGCCGGAAATGGCTAGTTCCGTAACAGGAGTATTCAATATGCTTAGATTCATTATGGCATCTATAAGCACGGTTATCATTGGACTGGTCATGGACAGGTTATTCATTGGCGTTCCAGACAGCAACCGCGCTCTGGTCCCTGGTTTCTTTCAGGCATACACAGGGCTTGCAATTCTTACAGCCTTAGGGTTGCTTCTGGTAAAAAACCTGGAGATACCTGAAACAACCGAGCAAAAAGTGCAAATAGGCCATAGATGATGAGAACACTATGAACCCACAGCACACAAGAGTTGAAAAGTTAACAAACTGCGTAATTAATTACAAATGGAGGTAGAGCAATGAAATTTGATCTGTTGATTAAGAACGGACATGTTATCGACCCTCTTTCCGGCCTTGATCAAAAAGCCGACGTAGGAATCAAGCACAAGAAGATCGCAGCCTTAAAAACCAATATTCCCGCTACATCGGCTGACTCTGTAATTGATGCTGAAGGCCGAATCGTCATGCCCGGAGTTATAGACTCACACGTCCATGTCACCGGCGAGGATAGGTGGCTTGGCTTCCCCATGATGGCCGAAAAAGGCGTAATCACTGCAGTGGATTTCGGAGGCCCAATTGACTCTAGTGTAGAGGGGCTTGCAAAGCATGGATGTGGTATGAACCTGGCAGGATTACATACTGTTGTCCCCGGCGAAAATACTGAAAACACAGACCCTTCACGGGAAGAGATCAAAAAGATAATAGAAAAAGCTATGGCCGGCGGAGCCATCGGATTGAAAATGGTAGGAGGCCACCGCCCTGCAACACCCGAAGCAACAGCCAGAATAATTGATGTAGCCAATGAGCAAAGGTGCTATATGGCTTTCCATGTTGGCACATCCAAAACAGGCAGCGACCTTAACGGCCTTTTGGAAGCGATTGAACTTGCAGGCGATAACCGGCTTCATATTGCTCACGTCAACAGTTATTGCAGAGGGCTCGTAAAAAGTGCCGCAGAGGAAGCATTAACGGCCGTAGAAGCGCTTAAATCAAAACGGCATTTAGTCTCAGAATCCTATCTCGGCACAATCAACGGCACCGGTGGAAAGTGTAAAGATGGCCTCCCTGAAAGCCACGTCACAAGAAACTGCCTCAAAATGAGAGGATTTGAACCCAGCCAAAAAGGTATGGGGGAAGCCATTCTTGCCAAGTGGGCCTACATTCAAGTGGAAAGAGCCGGGAAGATTGAATTGGTCACAGGCCAAGAAGGCTATGATATCTGGAAACAGGCACGAACCGACACAGGTGCCAGTTTCCCGGTAAATGACACTGTGGCTATGCATATTCTGGCTACCGCCAAAATGCCTGACGGTGAATTCGTTGTTGACGCTATCAGCACCGATGGCGGTGCCATTCCCAGGAATGTCCAAATAGAAAGAGGGACCGCACTGATTAAGCTCGGTGCACTCACCTGGCCTGAACTGGCAAAGAAACTAACGTTAAACCCGGCCAGGATGTTTGGGTTTACCACGAAAGGCAGCCTAAGTGAAGGATACGACGCAGATGTCACCATAGTTGATCCGGTAGCAGGCAAGCCCTGGCTCGGCGTCTCTATGGGCCAAATAATTATGATAGACGGAATAGTTGTAGGTAAAGGCGGTTGGCTGCTTACAACCGAAAAAGGCCTTGCCAGAGCGGGGCAATTAGGTCTCCCTGCAATAGAAGTAAACCTTGAGCAGAGCCTGCTGTATAGCAGAAACAAGTAAAATTAATGCTTACGTAGGAGGGGTGCAGCATATATCAAAATGCGCCCCCTCGTATTTTTGCTGTGTATCAATTCGGTGTAGCAAAAACAGCAATATCAGCCTTAATTCGACATTCCATCCAACTTTCTTCTATAATATTTTACAGGGTTTGACGATAATTGACAGTGGCGCTTGTTAGACTCAAGGGGGTACAAGAATGCGGGTTGTTAGTTTGCAAGATACACTCGACGGCTCATGTCTTGCGCTGCCAATACATGGAGACGGTGGCCGGCTCATGCTTGCCAGTGGAACACGGCTTACAAAACGTCTGATTCAAGCTCTCCAATCCCGTGGTTACACCAAAGTTGCTATTCAAGATCCAGTGGCCGGAAATATCAAGCCAGACGACGCAATAAGTTTTGAAACCAGAATCCAAACCGAAAAAGCCCTTGATAAAGCAGTAAACAAGCTGCTAATAGGGCAATCGCCTGACCTTAACCCTATATTTGAAGCTGTGGATGCCATAATTAATGACTTAAGAGAGAAATCACGGGTTTCTTCCGGAATTTTTTCAATACGTTCCTATGATCAAAATACTTACACCCACAGCATCAATGTTTGTGTGTTGAGCATTTCCATAGGACATTCTCTTGGCTTGCCTTTGAAGAAGTTACGGCTGTTGGGAACCGGTGCTTTGCTTCACGATATAGGCAAGATCCTTATACCATTAGACTTACTCAATAAACCCGGCACACTTACCAAAGGAGAATATAACCTAATAAAGACACACTGTGAAAAGGGATGGGAACTATTATCTAATTGCTTTGATACCGGGGCGTATGCCGCCAAAAGTGCCATAGAACATCACGAAAGG
Source organism: uncultured Eubacteriales bacterium (assembly GCA_964641455.1). GTDB lineage: Bacteria > Bacillota > Sulfobacillia > Fermentithermobacillales > Fermentithermobacillaceae > DTU015. Next base: position 4,545 of record CAZXLH010000029.1, read on the forward strand.
CTGGACGGTTCCGGGTATCCTAAGCACTTGACAGGCCATCAAATATCTGACATTGGCAAGATAACAGCGGTAGCAGACGTATATGATGCCATGACTACAGACAGGCCTCATAGAAAAGCAATTTTCCCAGAAGCAGTACATACGTATATGACACAAGCAAAAGATATCCTTTTTGACGGCCCTATGGTTGACTGTTTGTTCAACAATGTAGCCTTGTATCCTACCGGTACGATTCTATCTCTCTGGGGAGGTTATATAGCCGTTGTTACAGCTCAAGATCCCCGTTCCAACTTCCGTCCCTATGCACGTATCGTCGGAGGCCCGGGCATAACCAAGCCAATGGACATATCCCTGTACGAAAAGCCTGAGATCAAAATTAATCTTTTGCTCGATGATTATCCTCCTGATACAAAACGTATGGTAACCGGCAATGTCCACGGTGTAATCTACGAGTATGATGCTCAATCGTAATTTTGTCTCTGCGGCATTGCACAATCCAAAGATTCGGTGTACACTGTTAACCGAGTGATATTATTCACTTTCCAATGCACACCCATTTTTATATGAGAGGATGCTACAGTATGTCTATTGGGGACAAGGTTCGTAGAATAAGGCAGGCTCAGGGATTAAGTATGAGAAGTTTGGCCAAAAAAGTAGGGGTCTCTCCCAGCCTCATATCCCAAATTGAGCGAAATCAAGTCTCTCCTTCCTTTTCAACATTGAAGGGCCTTGCCAGAGCCCTAAACGAAGATCCTTCCACTTTAATCAACGATAGGATGCCCACAGAATGGATAGTGGTAAAGAAGGATGCCCGCCGCACTGTGTTCACTGACCAGGAAGGTGTCAACCTAGAACTTTTTGCATTCCCAGGGCCCAGAGACAAAAGAATGGAAATTTACCTGGTCAAGCTTCAACCTGGGGCCGTCTTTACAACAGAGATGATTTATTCAGGCAACAAAGACTACCAGGATGACTTCATTTACGTTATTGCCGGCAAAGCCAATATTACAACCAATAAGCGGAATTATCTCGTTGAACAAGATGAAGCATGCTACTTGACATACGAAAACATTCAATCATTGTCCGGCAAAAGCCAAATGGAAACCCAGCTTCTATGGTGTATTCACCGTACATTGTAAATCGACCCAGAATCCAGGGTGCATGTATGCGCCATTCCGTTTCTCGCTGTAGGCTAAAGTTCTTAAAACTTCGGAGGAATCGCCATGATAATCGTCGAGGTTTGTGTAGGAAGTTCGTGTTTTCTACGAGGATCTGAAGACGTAGTCAAAACTTTTCAGCGTCTCATAGAAGAAAACTGCCCCGGCCAGGCAGAACTCAAAGGAAGTTTCTGTATGGGCCAATGTGCTACGGGAGTTACAGTGAGAATCCAAAACGAATACTTCTCATGTGTAACCCCTGATGATGCTCGCACGCTGTTTGAAAAACACATTCTCCCGAATGTAAGGTGATAAATTATGAATTTCATCGAGCGTACCCCGGCAAAGTGTAAAGACTGTTACAAGTGTCTGAGAGAATGCCCTGTTAAAGCAATTCAAGTAGTACAGGAAGATCAGAGCCCTGAAATGCATGTAAAGATCATTGAGGACAGATGTATTCTGGACGGCAAGTGCATAAGTGTTTGCCCCCAAAACGCAAAACAACCCAGGTCTGACGTCGGCGCCGTGAAAATGATGCTGTCCAAAGGTTACAAGGTAGCCGCTACCGTTGCCCCTTCATTCGCCGGGTTGCTTCAGCTGGAAGAGCCCTTAAAACTCCCTTCCATACTAAGAAGACTAGGTTTCAGCACAGTGTCAGAAACCGCCTACGGGGCCGAGCTTGTGGCACAAGCCCAACGTAAGCTTTTTGAGCAAGGCAAGGGCCCTTTCATTACCAGCCCATGCCCTGCCGTTGTGAACCTTGTTGAAAAACATTACCCGGAAGCCATTCGATACTTAACTCCTCTTGTTTCACCTGCAGTTGCTCACGCAAGATATTTGAAGTCAATGGATCCGGACATAAAAGTAGTCTTCATCGGCCCTTGTGTAGCTAAAAAGGAGGAGTGCACCAGGCCCGATGCAGCACTCTCTTTTGACCTTGCACTCACTTTCCGGGAACTCTGGACATGGGTCGAGGAAGCAAGCATTGACGTAGAATCTGTCGATGTTTCCAACTTTGACCCTCCCTACCCTGATTTAGGCAGGCTTTTCCCTACAGAAGGCGGAATCCTGAAAGCAGCCGGAATCAACAACGGGGTGGTTTCGCCAAGGACGGCAATGGTCTCTGGCATTGAAAACTGTGTAGAAATGATAACTCACCTAACGGAAGATAAACCGGCAATTGAAATAGCTGATCTTATGGCATGTAGCGGCGGTTGCTTAGGCGGCCCAGGGGCAATAAATGATCTCAACATTTTTGCCAGGAGACAAAAGCTTTTGAAATACTGGGAATCCCAAAGGCCCGAGAATCCCCCGGCCAAAATCGATCTTCCTGCTACGCTACCTGAAGAGCAATTATATAGAGACTATCGTGATAGAAAACCGAGAGAAACCAAAGTACCCGAAGCAGAAATACGAAAGATATTGGCCCAAACCGGCAAGTACTCTGCAGATGATGAACTGAACTGTGGAGCTTGCGGATACCAAAGTTGCAGAGACAAGGCCATTGCTTGTTACAAAGGCTTGGCTGATCCTGTAATGTGCATCCCCTATATGAGGCAAAAAGCGGAATCTATGGCCAATCTGATTGTATCGGCAATTCCAAGCGCGATTTTTGTTGTATCTTCCAATGGCAGGATTCTTGACGCAAATACACTTGCACAAAAACTTACCAGGCAACCGCTTCATGAATTATTGGACGAGCATATAGACCATATTATGCCCGCAGAAGTATGCTCCCGCATGCGTCAGTTAATACGCGATGACGACGTATACAGAGGGCTGGTTCATTACGAAGAACGATGGTTCGACGCAACAATCTTCCCGGAACCAACCCAAAGGGCAAAAGTGATAATACTTACTGACAAAACACAAGAAATACTGGACCGGGCAAAATTAGATGAGCTTAGAGACGAAACCCTTGCAAGAATCGAACAGGTAATTAAGAGGCAAATGGAAGTGGCACAAAAGATAGCAGGCCTCCTTGGCGAGACAACCGCTGAAACAAAAGGAACGCTAAGCCAACTGGTAAGGATTCTTAAGAGCGAAAGCGACACAAATGCTGCAATTAGACGAGGTGAAAACGGTGGCCTTGAAGATTGATGTAGGAAAAGCCCTTATTCCCAAGACAGGTGAAGAACTCCCAGGTGATACAATCGAAATTGACGACTCTTCATCATCAACTGTTATAGTGCTCTCAGACGGCCTGGGAAGTGGGGTAAAAGCCAATATCTTGTCTTCCCTCACAGCCAAAATGACAGTTGGCATGCTTAAATACGGATGCGGCCTAAGCGAAGTTATTGAGGCCCTGGCAGACACGCTGCCTGTATGCGAAGTAAGGAAAATTGCGTATTCTACCTTCACCATTCTTCAAGTATTTTCTGATGGCAGAGCTTATCTTGCAGAATATGATAACCCACAAGCGATTATAGGCAGAGAACGTACCATTATTGATGTTCCCAGAAAAACCAGAATCATATCAGGAAGAAAGATTAGCGAAGCCCATTTCAAAATCAGTGAAAAAGACTGGATAGTAATGGTTTCCGACGGGGTAATCCACGCAGGTGTAGGTGGCATATGGAATTTGGGTTGGAGCCACGAGCGAGTCCGAAACTACGTCTCGAGAGTAATTACTACATTTCAAAATGCTCAAGAAATGTGCGACGATCTTTGCCATGTTTGCCGGAGGCTTTATGCCGGAGAAATCGGAGACGATGTCTCTGTGGCAACGGTGATGGCACGGAAACCCAGGTACTTGACCCTTATGATCGGGTTGCCCAAAGATAAATCAAAGGATAAGTTAATGCTGTCTCATTTGCTCGCACGAGAGGGAAAACGAGCAGTGGCAGGTGGCTCAACAAGCCAGATGGTAGCCAGGGAACTTGGGCGCGAACTTAAGGTTAACCTTGGTTCCATGGTAGATAATGTTCCTCCTACCGGATATGTTGAAGGTATCGATCTGGTAATCGAAGGCACGTTGACTATCGAACGCACGCTTCAATACCTAAGAGAAGGCAGGAAGAAAGTATCGCTCATGTACAAGCCTGACGGAGCATCAAGGCTCTGTTCTGCCTTACTTGAAGCAGACGACATTCAAATTCTTATGGGTACCGCAGTTAACCCTGCGCATCAGAGCCCGGACTTGCCTGAAACGCTGCAACTAAAAAGCAGAATGGTTGAAGATCTTTCGGCAATACTCATTGAACAAGGAAAACATGTTTCAGTAATTAGGTTTTAGTTTTGGCTGCTTAGATCTGCTTGTTTGCTATACAAAAAACAGTGCAGAGAGCCCGAAATCAGGTTCTCTGCACTGTTTTTCCAGGCATTGCTACTTCAAAATACCAAGTTCCTTGCCTACTTCCGTGAATTTCTCTATGGCAAAATCAAGATCTTGCTTTTCGTGAGCAGCCGACAGCATACAGCGTATCCTCGCCTTGCCCCTGGGAACCGTAGGATAACTTATTGATTGGGCAAAAATACCCTTTTCGAAAAGTTTCTTGGAAAAATCTGAAGCCAGTTTTGCCTCTCCGAGCATAACAGGAGTAATGGGAGTCTCGCTATGGCCTGTGTCGAACCCTGCTGCCTTCAACCCTTTCTGGAAGTAAGCAGCATTGCCCCAAAGTTTCCTTACCAGTTCATCACTTTCCAATAACACGTCTACCGCAGCAATTGCAGCAGCGGTATCAGCCGGTGTAAGCCCTGTACTGAACAAGAACGGGCGTCCTCTTTGCTTCAGGTACTCGATCAAAACCTTAGGCCCGGTTATGAAGCCACCCATTACACCAAAAGCCTTGGATAAAGTACCAACTTCAATTTCCACTCTTCCTTCGAGATTGAAATGGTTAACAATGCCTCTTCCACTGTCACCCAGAACTCCTTCTCCATGGGCATCGTCTACCATGACTATCGCCCCAAATTCATCTGCAATATCCACTATTTGAGGCAAGGGCGCAATGTCGCCGTCCATGCTGAAAACTCCGTCAGTAATAATTAACATTTTACGGGCAGAGTCTTTGTATTCCAAAATCTTTTGTTTAAGGTCTTCAGTATCATTATGGGCATACCTGACTACCTTGGCCTTGGAAAGCCTGCAGCCATCTATGATGCTGGCGTGGTTTAGTTCATCTGAGAAAATCACATCGCCATCGCCGGTAATCGCAGGAATAACGGCTGTATTTGCAGTAAACCCGGCTTGAAATACTATACAGGCCGGAGCATGCTTAAACTCTGCTAACTTTGCTTCCAGTTCAGTGTGAATCGACTGAGTGCCGGCTATACTTCTAACTGCCCCGGGCCCAACTCCGTATTCGTCAATAGCTTTCTTGGCAGCCTCTTTTAGCCTCGGATGGTCTGCAAAACCCAAATAGTTGTTAGAACACAGGTTGACCACTTTCTTGCCGTTTACCTTAACCCAGCCACCCTGCGGGCCTTCTATTGTTCTAATCACGTTATACAGGCCCTGCTCATGTAAACCACCAATTTCTTTCTCAAGAAACTCTAACTTCGACATTACTTAACCCCCTCAGGATACAGAATAACTTTTCCACAATTCCCTGACGTCATGAGTTCCATGCCTTTGTCATAATCAGCTAAGTCCAGTTCATGGGTTATTACAGGAGCAAGATCCAGCAAACCGGAAGCCAACAGTTCCCTTCCGACTACCCAATCTTCCCAAAGCCTTCTGCCTGTTATACCTTGTATGGTTACCCCTCTCATGACAATATCATTGGACCAGTCTACAGAAATAGGATTAGCCGGCAATCCCAGTATTGATACTCTGCCTCCCGGCCTTACTACCTTGAAGATTTGCTTAAACACGGCGGGCGCTCCTGACATTTCAAGCACAGCATCTACGCCTACCCCGTGAGTGTAGTCCATAATTGCTTCTACCGGGTTCTGGGCCTTACTGTTTATGACTGCATCTGCTTTCATTTGCTTGGCAATTCCTAACCGGTACTCATTAATGTCAATGGCTGCGGCCCACGAAGCGCCGCACGCTTTTGCTACGCCTATGGCCATAAGCCCTATTGGCCCACAACCGAATATTGCGATTTTCTTCCCGCGGGTTTCCCCGGCAAGCACAGTATTAATGGCGTTTCCAAGAGGTTCCTGAATCGCTGCTGCAGCCGGTGAGATTCCACGATCGTTAAACCAAAGATTTTCCTCTGGAACGGTAACATATTCAGCGAAACATCCGTCCCTGTCGACCCCTAGGATACTGGTATTCTGGCAAACATGCCTTTCATTGAGCATACACTGGATACAGTGGCCGCATACTACATGGGTTTCAGACGATACATAGTCGCCCACCTTGGCATTCTTTACTCCGGAACCTATTTCAACAATCTCTCCCGCCAATTCATGCCCCATGATTTGCGGAGGTTTTATACGATTTTGTGCCCATTCGTTCCAGGTATATATGTGATGGTCGGTACCGCAAATTGACGTCGCTTGGACCTTAACCAACACTTCATTTGGGCCGGGTTGCGGAACAGGAACTTCCTCAAGCACTGCACCAACCGCCGCTCTATTCTTAAGTACTGCTTTCACGATTTTACCCTCCCAGTTTTAGAAACACGAAATTGTTTGGATTTTCTCAAAAACTTCGACATAACATCGTTAAATCCTGCCCTACAATAAGAGGGCAAGATTAAGTTAATTAAAACAATCTGCGTTGGCGTTATGAGGTTATGCATTTAGCCAGTTGAGACTCATCCATGTTTGCTCCTGAAACAACGCATACTACATTCTTAAACCGTCCACGGCCACTTAGTTTAAGCAAGCCTGCAACAGACACTGCCCCTGCAGGTTCAGCCAGTACCTTTGCTTCAGTCATCATGAGTTTTTGAGTTTGCTTGACACACTCATCATCTACGATAATGATCTCCGGCCTCTTGTCATAAATAACATCAAACGTAAGATTGCCTGCAGTTTTCACTGCCACGCCATCGGCTATGGTATTAAGGGAAGGTAGCGTAACCAGCTCTCCGGCATCCATTGCAGCTTTCATAGACGCTGCACCCTCCGGTTCCACCCCAATTACTTCGGCCTGGACACCTAACCCTTCTCTTGCAACAAGAAGGCCTGCTAACAAACCGCCTCCTCCAACAGGAGCCATTACACATTCCACGTCCGGAAGGTCTTCTTGGATTTCATAAAGGATAGTACCTTGCCCCTCCATTATTGCAGGGTGGTTAAAACTGGGAACGTATGCAGCGCCTTGTTGTTTCGCCAACGATTCTGCATAAGAAGCAGCTTCGTCATAAGAATCTCCGTAAAGTACTACGTTGGAACCATATTTCTTAGCCTTCTGTTGCTTTACCAAAGGAGCTTTGGTAGGCATCACTACTGTGCATTTTACTCCTAGCAGTTTTGAGCCCAGCGACATACCCAATCCGTGATTACCGCTGGAAGCAGTAATAACCCCGGCTTCCCTTTTTTGGGAATCAAGGCTCAAAAGATAGTTCATAGCGCCCCGGAACTTAAAAGCTCCTGTTTTTTGAAACGTCTCGAGTTTCAAATACACAGGAATTCCGGCAAGATCGCTTAGAACTTCTGACTCTACCAAAGGAGTCTTAATAATGTAAGGTTTCAATCTCTTTACGCACTCTCTGACATCATATTCAGCCAATTGGCAGACTTCCTTTCTGTAAATGCTAAACATATTATGCTCATATAGCTACTTCAATTTCTTGTACGATTAGATTACACCGTCAGAGATTTCACACATACATCCCTGTTTATTTCGCTTTTTCCGCATCCACATGTTCATAGCCGCCCAAATTCACTTCAAATACTCTTTGTGGACGGCCACGGGTTCCTGGCTGATCTAATCCAACTACATTGGCTAACCCTGCGTCAAGAAGTTGAGAAAGAATCCTTCGGGCATTTCTTTTGGTGACAGCCAAACCTATTGCCAGTTGTTCCGGTGTTATAATCTGGGACCCTTGTTTTGAAAGCACAGACTGAACTCTTGTCAGTGTTGCAACACTGAGCCCGGACTTATCAGCCTGGGCAACTATCTGGCTGTTTGTCGTAGTGCGGCTAAACTCCAACCGGGTGTCGTCACCCAATGGGCCAATCACGCGCCCGTCGCCGAACACAATGTACCCGCCGCCACTGGCTTCAAGTGCATATTTAAGCGCTAACACAGCATTTGCATAACACAGCGCTGCAGTGGCACCCACTCCAAACCCGAACACAATCTGCCCCTTGCATTCAGTGCTAATATCGGCCATTTGAGGCAGTTTCGAGTAGTCATCGGTGATGTCCTTTAGAGTACCCCGAGTCATAAAGAGCCCAAAGTAGTTGTATTCCAAAGGAACAACTGAGATACCATGAGCTTCTCCGAACTCAAGCAATACCTTGAACATAGTTGCCTTTGTATGTTGGCTTACAGACAGGATATCTTCATTGTTATGATCCGGATCAACTATCTGCGCTAATCCTACAACTAATTGATACGACGAAGTCTCAAGAGTTTCTGCTTCCAGGACAGCTTTTACAACAGCCTCCCTAATTGTGCCTAAACTGGGTTCAGACCAATACGCCGGGACCCCACGTTGTTTAAGTTTAAGATAAGCGCCCCTTAAACCTGTTATGCAACCGGTGGTCTTGCCGGATTTCCAGAGGGACTCGTGGTACATTACATAGCGCCGGCGTTCTACAGAGCCATTATGCGGCATAAAATACATGCCGTCAGAAGAAAGCCCAATTTCAGCCAAAATCTCCGAGGCTTCCATTGGCGCCACACAGTCGAAGCTCAGATTGTGTACGCAAACTCCGTCAATTAACATTTGAGCAATAATCTTGTGAATAGCAGACCCTATATTGGAAATATGAACCATAGGCATATAGAGATGGCCATCTTTCAGCTCTCGTTTTACCCGCCGGTAGGGCCATGGCCCTGTAAACAGGCATACATCCATCTTGTCCTGGTTTGCCTTAAAGATCTCAAGAGTATCTTCTTCATGGTCATAGTGCAAATCCATGAAATTATGCTGAGGAAACTCCAGAGCGGCCATAAGCACCTTACTTACCAACTCAGGCGGTCCAATAACTCCGATAGTCCTCCCCATGAAATCACCCTCTTCGGACCATTTCAAACCACATCAATCACTTACAAACCAGCAAACCTCGTAAGGCAAGTGAGAATCCAAAAATATGTCTGCGAAAGATTGGTTTAGTCTATTATTCGAGATACACTTCCGAATTCCTGCTGAAATTCAACGAGCCAAAAGCAAAGCCGCCTGTGGCCATCTCTTTTACCTTTGTATCCGCCTACCTGCTTATTCTCCCTGGCTTCTGTCAAAATCCTTATCTATGGGGAATACAGGGCGCCGAATGTGTTTGAAATTAAAACGCGCAAGGTTAGGGCTACTCAGGCCAGGGCCGTCAACTTCGATGATTTCTGCGGCAATAGGCTCATAGGCCGCCCTATAGTGTACTGCCGACTTCACAACCACTATCTTGCGCTGTGCAGGGTCAATCCCTACCGCTCTTGCAACTTCCGGGTCAAGCGGCTGGGTTCTTTTTTCGTTTACGATAATCTCTATGCCGCCGCACTCGATCACAGCCGTTTTTCCTATAGATGATTTGACTCCTGTGGACATAGGCCCTTTGTGAATAAATGAGCCGTCAGAAAGCAGCCTTACCACACCTTCTACTTGAACAGGCGCACCGTGCTTGTCATCAAATTTGCCTCCGACAAGCCCGCTGAATTTACCGCCAACGCCTACTCGGAAGGCTTCGTCTACAACTTCTTTGTCAGGTATGGTGATTACTACAGCGTCTTGTGCGTTTTGTTCTATCAAAGCTCTTAGGATCTCTGTGCCGTCACCTGAAGCGCCTCCGCCTGTGTTATCAGCAACGTCAGCCAATACGACCGGGCCTTCTTCTGCATTTATTGCGTATCGAACCGCTTCCGGCGGTACCAGCATCTTGGTTACAAATTCATGCCTGAGTTCCCATGACATATTTGCCAGATCTTCTGCAATTTGCCTTGCCTTTTTCTCATCACCATCTGTTGTGGCCAAAAATGCCAGCCCGGCTTCTTCAATATCTGAATAGACAAAACCGCCGTATACGCTAACGTTAATAACGCCTGCCTCTTTCTCGTATTCAAATGCTTTCTCCATCAGCGCCTTAGCCGGCCCCCAGCCTGTGCGGGCAGGAACCACTCCCGGGGCCACCGGCGGCCTTACTACTACACTGACCGGCTCGATTTCATGTTTCAGCAATCGGGCAACAAATTCGCCGGCTTCCATTGCTCTTTCCCAGCCATCTACATGGGGATAAGTATTGTAGCCAAACAACCCATCGGCGAACTCTACCATAGCATCAGTAACATTGGCGTGAAAATCCAGAGTCGCCACAACCGGAACATCATCCCCAACTACGTCTCTGACACTTTTTAGAATATCACCTTCTGTATCGGGAATGCCGTCAGTTACCATTGCACCGTGAAGGGCAAGCAGAACTCCGTCTATTTTGCCTGCACTGCGAATACCATCCAGCAATTGCTTTTTCAATGCTAAGTAAGCTTCTTTGGTAACAATTCCCGAAGGGACTGCAGAAGCTGTAACCGTAGAAATGAGTTCTGAGCCACTGCGTTTGGCAAACTCGATAAAGCCGCCTATGGGCGTACGAGTGCCCGTAAACTGCTTTATCACTTCTTCTCCCAGGTTATAACCTCGCTCGGTAAAATGGGATAATTGTGTCTTAATGGGACTAAAAGAATTGGTTTCATGGCTTATCTGGCCTACTATAAAGCGCCACGACATTACGCAACATCTCCTTTGTGTTAGTATACATTAAAGCAGGAAGAGGGAGGGATCATCCCTCCCTCTAACAACATACCCTAAATCAGGCCGAGCCAATTGCCCAGCAGCAATTGAAGGGAACCGAAGTAGATCCCAACGTGCTGAAACACTGCTGTGGCAAATGTCAAACTGAAAGTGATCATCATATAGTACTTACCTATTACGGAAGACTTTTGAATGAACTTGTTTTGAGACGTAGTAAACAAAAAGTAACTCATAGTAGTAAAGACACCTATGACAATCAATATATTGTTAATGGAATTCAGAGGAATCAGCGTAGCTCTGACCTGCGACAGAACCTGGGCTGAAGGCAATGCCCGTAGCGCAATGCCTGCTCCAAGCCCTATAGGAAGCGCAGTAGCATACTTGCTCAAAAACGCATACTTCCTTGAAAACCGAGTGTAAAGAAGCAATCCCAGGATAATCGGTACTATTATTGATATTTTTCCCTGAGAAAGAGGATATACAGCCATATCCCTGATATTCTTATAGGCTTGCGCAATCATAAAGCCTGCCCCTGCCCCAACGTAAACACTTTCAGCAATTTTTGAGCATGGATTTTCTTTCCACAAGAACGAAAACAGAGACAACATAATAAAAGCCATAATCCATGTTCCAATGTCAGTCGAAACGTTCATCACTTGTCGCCTCCCTTTCCTTGGCGCTTAGTCATAAGCCATCCGATATTTCCAAGCACTATTAAGGCAATGAAGTACATATGGGCAAAAGACTCTGCCCCAAGGCCCGACATTCCTGAACCGGGCTCACCAAGCAGGGTTTCATACTCGGCCGCGAATCTCAATCCGGATCCGACCCCAACAAGCTGCCCCGCCTGATAGTACGGCATGGCTGATGGCATCATCACTTGTGAAACCACAGTAGCAACCGGTGTCCCGTGAGGTATGTGAACTTGCCTGATCCAGCCAAGAGGCCCAAGCCCTCCTGCAGAATCCTGGATTATGATTTTGGCTTCTTTTGCCGAAGATATCTCATTCATAAGAGGTAATTCGCTTATGGGAGTTCCCGAATAATCTTTGGCAACAGTCTTTTCAAAGCTTTCTGCCAGTGCGGTTATGGCCTGTTCTTCACCTGGAACAAATCCCAGGTCAACCATATCCACACCATATTCTTTTCCGGCATCTCTGTAGAGATCTACCAGTTTCCTATTGAAAACCGGTGCTTCAGCTGTGTTGCCAAAAAAGACAGCTTTTATATCATTTTTTATAAGGTGTTTGGTTATGGCCACAAACGGAGGGTGCAACTCTCCCATGGTACTTGCAGAATACTCAACTGCCATCACCACAATATCGCCTGCTTCAAGTGTTTCCACAAAATCGTAGATGCTGCGGTGGTGATCGGTAATATTAACAGATAACGACATTGGCACTAAAGTCGGAATTACGGTAATTACAACAAAAAACAAGTACACGAAACGCCTGTCCATGTTGTGAAGTTTTTCCCAGATAGTCATATCCATACCCCCTTTATGAGCCGGTTCCGGATGTACGCTCTAACCCGATAAGAATTCGCATAGAGTGCACAAACGCACCCAAGGCAGCTCCAATAATAATACCTCGCTGACCGGATATATTGACCACATCCATCAGCCAATCGAATATAGCCACTACTCCAGGTGCATATTGCTCACCAAAAGGCACCTGCGAAATGAGGGCAATGATTATGACACAAATCATGACTACAGAACTTACATTTTTAATGCGCAAGCACCTGGCTCCGGCAGAAATTATGCTGAAGCAAAGTATGCTGAACATTGTAGTTCCTGCAGGCCCGATAACAACGTCATACATTCTGTTAAATAGGTCACTGTTAGTTCCGATACCTATACCTACTGCTGCAAAAAGAACCATTGTCGCAATAGTAAATACACTTCCGTACCACGCCTTGTTTTTTTGCCGGATACTCCTGGCATGCATGGTAAGAATGTTTACAGAACCTAATCCGAGGGCAAATGCTTCGATTATTATTGCCCACGTTTTTACTTCAGCAGCTGCATTCTTAATCCCGGGCACATCTAAGAACCATTCTGCGATCATCAAAAGTCCAACGGCTGCGGTAATCAAAAGCGGCCCAGTTTTTGATCTCATCGGCCTTGCCCTCCCCTAGTTTCCATATTTGACCAACACATCAGCAATGAAATTTACATCGAACGTCCGTAATACGCAACCCACAATCACAGTGAACATACAAAGCAGTTTTACGTAGTCCTGGGCTTTCAGGCATCCCAGAGCTGAGGGGTCCCTGGACAGGTAAGCATCTGCCGCAAACATTTCTTCACCAATTAACACATAGTCACATGCAATTACAAAATACTGTAGCTGATACATTCGGGATGTGCCGCCTATTTGGATTGCTCCGGTAGTGGCAGCGGTCTCAGCAAGCAGCAACGCTTCTGCGTAAAACGCACCTATTTCAATATTGGCAGCTACTTCCTCCCTCCGCATAAGTTCCATAGCGCCGGCAGCATATGCAAACTGCACCGGGGAAATAAACCGCACTGAATCTGCCCTATAGTTTTCAAGCTTACCTGCATCTGCATAACCTTGTTTCACCATTTCTTGAGAAATGGGAAATACCAAAGGCTGCATTACAGTGTTAATTAACTTGCAGTCATATTGGGCACACAATTTTGCGGTATACGATAGAATTCGGAGGCCTGCCATAGTCTGGGGAGCAAACTCATCTGTTACTTTACCAATTCCTGTAGAATAATGAAGCGGCCGGCCTAATTCAGTCGCTCTGCCGACCGCTTCCTTTATGGCTTCAAGTGCTTCTATGCGTCTAACCTGAGGAAGTTCTTCCTTTGCTTTGGACATTGAATAGAATATCAATGCTGTAAAACCTAGCATGAATACAAATGTAATAGATTTGCTTATTATAAACAAATCATGATACCCTCCCCTCATCTTAAATGCTGCATTTGTGAGACTGTCGAAAAACAAGATTCCAACAAGATTTACTGGGTACCGGATACCTGTCTGATACACTCCTTCCGAAATTAGATCCTAATATACTTTGGTCCGATATCGCTGCTCGTCCCCCCTTCTATAAGTCCTGATGGACCTACACTCCAGTCAAGGATTAACTAATTCGGTAGACGCATATTCCGTAATCGGATATTCCGTAATAGCACAAAGTCTCGGAGTGTAGGTAATGTTATTCGCCGCCTCGCTTCCGAATTCCTTCTGGATCTTTGCTGTTTTGCGCAAAATACAAAAAGTACTCTGTAAATTGCAGAGTAAAGGCAGGATTATAAGTCCGGATGGCGAAGGTTTAATGTGTACTCTAAACGTCATATTTACGGAATTGTTTGGTGATTGAACGCATCAAGGCTTAGAGTAAATCCTTTTAAGGGGGTAGGTTAATTGTACGATATTCTTATTAAGAACGGTAAAGTAATCGACGGTACCGGTAACCCTTGGTTCGAAGCAGATATAGGAATAAAAGGCGATACTGTGGCAGCCATTGGCAAGTTGTCAACCAAAGGTGCAAAAACAGTTATCGATGCCAAAGGTTTAGTAGTTTCGCCTGGGTTTATAGATATCCACGCCCACTCAGACCATGAATTGTTAGTTGAAGGTGAAGGCCATTCTCACATTAGGCAGGGAGTCACTACAAACGTAATCGGCAATTGTGGAATCTCGGCAGCGCCTGTTTCTTCAGTCTCCCGCAAACACCAGGAAGCAGGAATAGCCAACCAATATCCGGACCTGGATCTGGACTGGTCATCTATGGGAGATTATCTTGCAAGGCTGGAAAAACAGGGCACAAGCCTAAATGTAGCTGCGCTGGTCGGCCAGGGGACGGTAAGAAACGCCGTTATGGGTTTCAAAGACGGGGCACCTAGTTCAGAAGAACTCAATGAGATGCAAAACTTGGTCAAACAATCTATGGAACAGGGAGCGTTCGGCCTGAGTTCAGGGCTAATTTACGTTCCTGGATGCTATGCCTCGACTGAAGAGTTAATCAGTCTCGCCAAAGTAGCTGCCGAATATAACGGAAGCTATAACTCTCACATAAGAGGCGAAAATGATACTTTGCTGGATGCAGTTGCTGAAGCGATAGAAATAGGGCGTAAAGCCAATATTCCGGTTCAAATATCCCACTTTAAGGCAATGGGCAGACACATGTGGGGCAAGAGCGCCGACGCACTTAAGATGCTGGAAGATGCACGCAAACAAGGCATCGACGTAACTTGCGACCAGTATCCATATAACGCTTCTGCTACCGGGTTAGGAGCTTATATGCCTCCATGGGTACATGTAGGCGGAACCGAATCTCTGATGGCTCGCCTGAAAGACACAGATACCCGTGCAAAGATCAAGCACGAGATCCTTAACGGGCTTCCTGGCTGGATAAGCCTTCACAAAGGTGTAGGCTGGGATAACACAGTTATCACATATTGCCGCAAACATGAACTCGAAGGCAAAACCGTGTCGGAAATAGCCAAAGAGCGCGGCAAAGACGACTTTGAAACAGCTTTTGACATCCTATTGGAATGTGAAGGCCAGGTTTCAGTGGTATATTTCACAATAGGCGATGAAGACATTGAAAGAATAATGAAGCACCCATTGACTATGATTGGCTCAGACTCATCTGCCATAGCTGTAGAAGGGCCTCTTGCAAGCGGCAAACCTCATCCAAGATCCTTTGGAACCTTTGTCAAAGTACTAGGACACTATGTACGTGAAAATAAGACCATTACTCTCCAAGACGCAATTAGAAAAATGACTTCTCTGCCTGCTCAGAAAATGCGTCTTTACGATAGGGGCCTCCTGCTGCCAGGCATGAAAGCAGACGTGGTTGTCTTTGATCCGAGTACGGTAAACGAAAATGGCACCTATACTGAACCATTTGCATATCCGGACGGCATCGAATACGTAATCGTTAACGGCAAAGAGACTATAAGGCACGGCGAACACCTTGGCACAAAAGCAGGTAGGGTACTGAGGCCTAACTAAGAAGGTTCGTTGGCTACGACCGAAATTGAGGGGACGGAATTGCAATCCGTCCCCTCAATTGTTTATCTATCTTAATACCCGGCCAGAGCCGGCACTCACTTGTCCTTTTTCTACGGTGATCTTTCCATTGACTATTACGTAATCAATACCTTCAGGATAGCTTATAGGATTGGAATAGTCAGCTGTATCTATTATTGAATCAGGATCGAAAACAACAATATCTGCCTTAAAGCCAGGCTTGAGCCGGCCTCTGTCCTTAATCCCCAAAACACTTGCAGGTTTGCCGGTCATCTTATGAATAGCCGTTTCAAGGCTCATCACTTGCTTCTGTCTGGCATACCTACCCAATACTCTGGGAAAGGTTCCATACAACCTGGGATGAGGCTTAGCTCCCATAATACCATCGGTACATACATTCTGATTCGGATGCTTCATTATGCGGACTATGTCCTCTTCCCTGCCGTAGAAGTGAACAATGCCGGCAGCATTCTCTTCTTCGACTAACAGATCGAAGGTTGCATCTAACGGTTGTTTGCCTCTCATTTGTCCGATTTCAACCAGGTTCTTGCCTACCACATCCTGGTTTTTATCGGTCTTAACAAAGGTAATGAATATCCCGTCCAGGCCTGACGACTGAACATAGTTATCCCATCCTGGAATACCTTCGAAAATATCCTTCTTTATCTTTTCACGCAGTTTCGGGTCTTTCAGCCTCTCAAGCACTTTATTCGAACCACCTTCGTGAACCCAAGGCGGTAGAATCACACTAAGCATAGTACTGCCGGCTACGTAAGGATATTGATCAAAGGATACATCCAGGCCCAAATCAGCCCATCTGTCCAGTTTCTCAAAAATCACGTCTAATTTGTGCCAATTGCGGCTCCCGGCAACCTTGAAGTGGGAAAAATGGATCTGGCATTTGGATTGAGATGCTATAGTCATTATCTCTTCCATTGACTCGAGTATGTTATCTGATTCATTACGCTGGTGAGTCACCAATGGAACTCTGTTTGCTTTCAAAACCCGCCCTAAGTTGATGAATTCCTCAGTGCCGGCAAAACAACACGGTGGATACACCATACCTGTTGACATACCAAGAGCGCCTTCGGCGAGGCATTGCTCCAAAAGAGACTCCATTTGCTTCATTTCATCATTTCCAGGCTCTCTGTTGTCAAGCCCCATAACTGAAAGGCGGATATTGCCATGAGGTGCAAGGAACGCAACGTTAGGGCCAAGATTCATCGAATCTATACGATCAAGGTACTCTTTTACGCTTCGCCATTCCCACTTAACAGGATAATTGCCTTCCAATCCGTCCATTGTCTTCTTCCACGATGAAACATATTCATCACGTATGGGAGCCAAAGACATGCCATCCTGGCCTATTAGTTCAGTTGTAACACCTTGCATGATCTTTGGCATAATCGCAGGCTCAGCCAGGGCAAGCAAGTCAGAATGGCTATGGGTATCGATAAACCCCGGTGAAACTGCTTTCCCTGTGGCATCAATAACGGCCCCGGATGTGGCGCCATCGAGCCGCTCTACTACTTCGATGCAATCTCCTTTAATTCCAACATCGGCTCTCTTGGGAGATGCACCGGTTCCATCAACAACGTATCCACCTTTTATGATCAGGTCATAATTTGCCACTGAAATCCTCCTTTGCCAATTATGAATTCATTACTATCCAGCACAATGCTAAGCTTTCGGTACAATTCGCCCGCCTAAACCTATTGCCCACAATTCGTCGTTTTCATCAAACAGGAAATCAATTTCTGACTCCCGCCCATCTACAATTGCCACAGCCGTTTGACGTGAAGTAGTCCTTATGGGAGCAAGTGTTCCATCAAACTTCGCCACCAATTTATCTTCATCAACACTAATTTCAACCACTGAACCTTCACCTGATTCAAATACTCCTTCTACTTTTTTAAGTTCCTCTGCCGGCCAATCTCTAAACTCAACCGGATCCGGAACGAAATCCACAGGCAAGCCTAATGCACAGTTTAACGCTGCCTTCCATATTTCAGTAGCAGGAGCTCTGGTCAAATTGGTTAGCACTACTGCGCCAATATTGCTTTCGGGCACAAACCCTACCCTTGAAGCAATCCCTTTAAGGTTGCCGCCATGGGAGACCAAAGTGGCTCCTGAATACTCAGGCTCCACCATCAACCCATAGCCGTACCAGACGTTGCCACCGGAACCGTAGAACTTATATCTCGGAGCAATGAGCTCAGAGATACCCTGTGAAGATACAATCTGAGAGCCTTGGAACTTTCCGTTGCCTATATACATTTTCACAAAGTTACTCAGATCCATTGCAGTTGACTTGATCCACCCACAGGATAAATACGGAGGCGCTATCTGCCAGTTAGGTGCGTGAAACACTTCTCCTTGGCCGTCCCGGCTGTAAAGCAAAGTTACATTATCAAGGGTATGCATTTGTTCGACGCTTAAGGTGCTCCTGTCCATCCCAAGAGGTTTAAATATGTTCTCCCATACGTACCTGTCATAGGGTACGCCTGTTACTCTTTGTACAATAGCCCCCAGTAAAGCATAGGCATCATTTGAATAACTACAATATTTACCTGGCCCCGCCAAGACCTCAAAATCGCCGCTTCGTAAATATTCCATTAGTTCTGCATAAGTATCAATCCGATCATACGAAGACGGCTCAGGAAGTTCGCGAGGTTCAATAGGATCCCTGGGCGTATTTGGTATCATACAGTAACCTAATGCAGGCACCGGCGGGAGTCCGCTGGTATGGGTTAGAAAGTGATAGATAGTAACTGCATCTCCCTTGCCGTTGGGAAGATCAAAATCAGGCAAGTATTTCTTCACAGGATCACCGAGGTTAATCATTCCTTTTTCTGCAAGCTGCATAATAGCCACAGCTGTGAAGGACTTGGTAACAGAAGCAATGCCGAAAATTGTATCAGGAGTAACCGGTATCTTTTTCTTAACGTTTCGGTAACCAAAACCTTTTGCGTAAATAACTTTGTCGCCTTCAACCACTGTTACAGCAACACCCGGAATCTTCTTTTTTGCCATAACATCCTCGACGTATTTCTCAAACGAGGCACTGTTAAAACGTTTCACTTCTTCAAGCCTCCTTATTTACCATGCATAAGTCCCTGTGCTTTCTCAGGCGAGAAGCACAGGGACTTTCATGGCTTTCACGGAATCCCGTTTTACGAGACTACACCCAACCAATCTCTGACCAAAAACATGAACCGTACAATAAGTTTTGAAAGGAAACCTGCACTGGCGCTGGCAAACGAAGCACCAAAACAGATCATCATTGCCCATCTTCCAACAGTTGGCAAGTGGCGCAACGGCCCAACAAGCTTACCGGTGTAACGCTCAGTAAAGAAGAAGTATATTATAGTGCATATTACACTGACTACCAAGACAATATTCCCTACACTGTTAAGTGGGATGAAAGTAGCTTTGATTTGATCAAGGAACTGTGCAACAATAGAACCCCGCAAACCAAGCCCTGCCGCTACGGCAACAATCAAAGCAGCCGAAGGTTTTGCAAGGCGCGCATATTTGTCAAAATACCTAGCGAACAAAAGGATTCCAAATAGGATTGGGATGATTAGGGCATACTTGCCTTCTTGAATCATAGGTTTAAAGCCATTGTTAGATATTATCCTAAGCCCCATTATCACACTGTGTCCTACACCGATACCCATATATGCACTGACTATAAGATTGTACACAGGGTTATCCTTAAAGAACACCATGCTGATAATTCCAAGTGTAAGAAACGCGGCAAGCCACGTTGTAAAATCAGTTGCCATTCGTAGCACCTCCTGCTGAAGACTTCTGCTTAAGCGAGGACCAGTAACCAATGTTACCAACGAGAATCAGCACCAGGAGAAACAGCTGGGTGCTTGACTGTGCATTCATCGCAAGAGTAGCAGGCCCCTTAGTGTCAATTAACCTTTCGTATTCAGCTCCGCCGCGAAGGCCACCCACTGAAGCCGTAATTTGGCCGGCTTGCACAAATGGCATGTTACGCGGAATAAGAATCGCCGTAACTCCTGTAATAAGTTTTGACTTATAAGGTACCGCAACCTGCCGGACCCATGCGTCAATATTTGCACCTGTACCTGCGTTAGCAGTAACTACCAGGTCAAAATCTTCAATAGTACTAACTCCGTCCATAATTGGAAGATCGTCTAATGGCGTGTCGTAAAAGTCAGTTCTCAAGACTCCTCTGACGTCTTTTGCAAACGCAGCCAACCCTGCTTCTTCTCCTGCGAAATACCCTAGGTTCACATAATCCTCACCATAGGCCATCCCAAGGTTTTCACAGGTTTTCAAAGTATCCCTAGCCAGCATAGGGCCATCTGGCACTGACGAAATAGCCATTACCTTAGCATTTTTGCTTGCCAAATGGTTGTAAAGCGCAATCACAATCGGATCAAGCTCTGCTTGTGTTCCGAAACTGTAGTCATGGGAAACCAGCACTTTTGCACCATCGTCCAAAGACTCTACCACATCGTAAGCACTTTGAGTCATTGGCCCAACTTCTACCGGTACATCAACTTGTACGAAAAAGGGCAAAAGAATCGCTATTACCAAAAAGCCGTATATAATTCTTGAATCAAGATTCTGTAGCCGTTCCAACAAAGCTTAACACCTCCTATTAAGAACTCATTGATTTGCTCTGCCCTAGGATAGCTCTGAGACATACAGAAATGAATCCTACAGCACTGGCAACCAATAGGCCTCTCTGAGCTCCAAGGTTTGGATAGTTCATAATCCAATCACTAATTACCGGAAATTTGGACCATATCAAGGCTCCAAATGTGGACTGTCCCAATATCACTAAAGCTCCTGCTATAAGCAATAAAGACGATTCGAGATTCCTTGCTCTAAATGCACGGAAGCAAGATGAAGCAATAAAGAACGCCAGCAGTCCGCCTAATGTATTCCCGCATACAATCAAGATATCGTAATAGAGAAAGTTATAGCCTGGCGAAGATGTTCCCTGAAGCAGTCCGATGCCTATGGTCAAAGCCAGGAAAACCAGGGTAACTACACTGTTTACCTTGACCATTCCGCTTTTTTTGCTCCGTAAGTTACGCCTATTAACTGTAATCACGTTTATTGCACCTGCAACCACAGCAAAACTCGCAATTAAAGGCATCCAGCTTAAGATCGTGCTTGCCAGATTGTTGATAAACGGCATATCCACGAAGAAATCCAATGTTACTGCGAATCCGGCAATCAACGTAACGAGTTTTGTGATTGTATTAATCATCGGATATCACCTCACTTAGACATAAGATTCACAAGAAAATCGACATTTAGCGTTCGCAGAATAGTACCTGCCAGCAGCAAAAACACTCCGAGGGCTTTTCCCCAGTCCTGCCCTGCTACAGCACCAAGTTCAACAGGATCCTTGGACAGGTAAGCACTGCCTGCAAACAATTCGTCTGAAAGCAGCACACTGTCACATGCTGCGACAAAAAACGGAATCTGATATTGGTTGGTGGTGCCGCCGATTCCCAATGCACCTGCCAAGTGGCCTGCTTCAGCAACGAACAGCGCTTCGTCGGCCCATCCGCCTATCATGATGTTAGTTGCCACTCTTTCTTGTTCCATTATGCTACCGGCCGCACTTCCAAACACGAGCTGGTTCGAACTCAAGAACCTGATTGTATCAGGCCTCAAGTTTTCAGGAACGCCTTCCTGCAAATAAGCATTTCTGACTATTTCCTGAGTAACTGCAAAAGTATCTCCCTGAGCTACGGTGATAATCAACTGTGTGTCAAACCTGGCACACTGGCGTGATACATACGCCAGGTATTCCATGCTGGCCACCAGCATAGGAGCGTGGGTAGCGTTAGACATAGGTATAAAACCTGACGAGAAGTGTACCGGCCTGCCCATCTCGGTAGCTCGGCCTATTCCTTCTTCAAGAGAATCCAGTGCCGGAATCTTACGAATACTAACAGCTATTCCCTTTTTAGCCCGGTCTATCTGAAGCAATATAACTCCGCATATTGCGAGCAAACAAAGGAATGAAAACACTCTGCCATCTACAAACAAAATAGCTCACCTCTTTCTTTTATTTCCACTGAAACCAACGAATACAAATCATCGATTACCTTAACTCCCATACTTCGCTAAATAACCAGTTTCACCTCCCTGCTTGTCCGAAATTTCGTGGGGCAAAACTTCCGTAAATGCCTAGAATTTCTGCCGCAATTTATATTATTCGCAATTTACTTCCGAATTCCTTCTTTAATTAGCTATAATCTATCACAAATCCAACTGCGTGTCTTTGGAACCTTGCTCCTGATTTAGTAATTAGCGTCGCTCGAGATGCTGAGCAATAAACTTCTCAATTTTAGGAATGGCATCCAACCACGTTACTCTCTTGGCAAATGTATGAACTTCGCCGGGATAGTACACAGCTTCATGATGCTTCCCATGCTTTACGCAATCCTCTACAATTCTGTCCAGTTGCTCAAAATCCACATTGGCATCGGCAGTTCCATGAAGGCTCATCAAGGGTTCTTTCATGTTAGCCAGAAATGTCACAGGTGATGCTTGTGCATATAACTCAGGAGCTGCCTCAGGCTCTCCTCCCAGATAAACCTTGAATAACCCTGTCCCTTTGCCGTAGATACCCTCAGCCCACCTGGTATACTGGGCGAAATCCCAAATACCGGCAATATTGACGCCGCACCTGAAAACGTCAGGATACTGGGTAACGCTGTGCAAAGTCATGTAGCCTCCATAACTAAGCCCCCATACACCAACCCTGTCAGGATCAACAAAAGGAAGAGATTTAAGAAATTTACCTGCGTTCACTACATCAGCCACATCGTCTACGCCCATTTTGTTATATATGGCCTGGCGGAAATCACGCCCGTAGCCTACTCCGCCACGATAGTTAACCGATAAAACCACATATCCTTGTTGAACCAGATACTGATTAAACCCATGAAACAGAGCATAATCAGGAAGAGGGTGCCAACCTGGACGCATTTGCCTAATTGGGCCCCCATGACACCATACAATGGCCGGAACTTTGCTACCTTCGGGAATATTGCGCGGTTTCATCAAGTATCCGTATATGGTTAGCCCTCCGGCGCTCTTAAATGAAACCTCCTCCGGAACATATTGCTTATCAGACGTAAGCGTTTCCGGCATGGAAAATGTTGCCTGAGCAGGCCCGGTGCCATCAAAATCGCTTACCCATATATCCATGCTCCGGTATGCATCACAATGCACAAAAGCGATTTTCCGTGTAGAAGCAAGTTTAGGCACTGAGTTAGTTCCTGACAATCCAATAATCTTTTCATCTGTTCCGGTATCCAGGCAGTGCCTGAATATGTGCCGCTGGCCTCTGGCATCCTTGTTGGAAGAATATAAAAACCCAGACGAATCAGGCAACCAAACTGCCTCATCGCCGGCGTGGCCAAAGTCCTCACACTCACCAAAGGTAACTTGCCTGAACGAACTTTTAACCCGATCCATTACATAGTGATGAGCAAACCCATCATTTTCAAGCAAGAACAACACCTTTGATCTATCCGGTGACGGCAGGGCCTTAGTTGAGAGCAACGTTCCTTTCCCAGAACCCTTAAGGTGCATAAGCACTTCAAGTTCCGGTTTTTCATTTGAAAAACCAAGAAGCATCAAATCTGCTGCGCTGCCAAATTCAAGAGGTTTGACAAAATAAAGATGTTCTTCATCAAACCAGCACAAATCCTTCAGCGAAGCTGCACCATGCGACTTCCAAAGCACTTTGCCGTCTGCCTCGCATACACCGACCTGCTGGTAATTCTCAGCATCTTTGAATGAGTAGGCAAACTTAGCGCCTGACGGAGACCACTGTACAATGCCGTCAGCCCCATAAGCCTGAACCACTTGCTCCTGTAAATTCAACTGCTTGAGGCTACCGCTTTTTACATCATACAAGCAGGCCTTGCCATCCCAACCGAACGCCAGGGTACTGCCTTCAGGAGAGCAAGACAAGCCTGAAAGTTTCCCTGTAGCCTTTAAAATTGGTTTGGCCGGCTGCCGTCCGTCGGCCCAAACCAGATACAATCCGTTATCTACGATAACGAATAACCGGCTTGCACCAGGCAACCACTGAAAATCTGCTACCCCTTCTTTAGCACGGGTTATCTTCTTCGGGCCCAAGCCGCCAGGCTCAGTTAACCAGAGATCTGTTACTCCACCATCGTTCCATATGTAGGCAATAAGCGTGCCGTCAGGGCTCCAGTTCCATTTCCCAAGCGATTTGATGCTCAAAAACTCCTCCAAGCTGTTTTTGCGATCCAATCCCCTTCCCCCTTTCCGTATTACTTCCTTTTACTCACTCTTATGTTAACACATTTTCCGCAGTCAAGGTTTACCAGTAGATAAATCAAGGCAAGTAAAGGAATTGAATCTAATTTG
>CAZXLH010000030.1:0-27838 GCA_964641455.1 uncultured Eubacteriales bacterium
ACCGCCGCATTCAACCGCTCTGCCACCCCTCCGTCTGATACAAGAAGCCGGATATTTACGTAAAAGTGCTTTTCATGTCCGGGGCTTCGAATGCAAATATTATCACATCTCAGAGACGAAATCAACGCCCGGCAATTGTTCCAAATGGCAAATTCGATACGGCTTACGCTGTGGAAGCGATAGATCTGGCTGCAACAACTCCTGATACTGAAGCTTGTGCCAAACTTCTTGTTAACCCGGCGCCGTCGCCTACAGCATACATACCCTCTATTTCAGTGGCCATGTTCGGCGCAACCTTCACCCTGGCCGAGTAAAACTTAACTTCTACCCCGTATAACAATGTATGCTTAGCCCAAATCCCCGGCATAAAATAATTCAATGCTTCAAGCATTTCCAGAATGTTTTGAATATGCCTGTATGGCAGTACAAGGGTAAGATCACCGGGGGTTGCATCTTTAAGCGTAGGCTCTACCATGCTCTTGGCTAACCGTTTTTCAGTAGACCGCCGCCCTTCCCAAAGATCACCCAGCCTTTGAACGATTACCCCGCCTCCAAGCATATTGGCAAGGCTGGCAATATATTTGCCGTAAGTAATCGGTTTTCTGAAAGGCTGAGTAAAGGTTTTGGAGACAAGCAAAGCAAAGTTAGTATTTTCAGTAGCATACCCGCTCCATGAATGGCCGTTGACGGTAGTTACGCCTCCTGTGTTTTCAGCGACTACTTCGCCTCTGGGGCACACACAAAACGTCCTTATAAGATCGTCAAATGCCCGCGAGTAGTAGTGGATCTTAGGTTCCCACACTTTTTCGGTAATGTCATCGGCAACGACAGCAGGCACTTCAACTCTTACACCGATATCTACCGGATTTATTTCCTGGGTTAATCCAAGCCTTTGAGCTTCATTGGAAAACCAAGATGAACCTTCACGCCCTGGAGCGGCTATGAGATACCGGCATCGTTCTTCTTGCCCGTTTGACAGCAAAACCCCTTGCACCTTGTTTTGATGCACTAAGATTCTGTCTACTTCCGTAAGGGTCCTGATGGCAACGCGTGGCTTTAGGTATACATACATGTTTCTCAGTATCTTCGGGCTGTTATCGCTGCCTAGATGCCTGATAGGCGCAGGTATAAGTTCAAGTCCTGCAGTTGCGGCCCTTCGTACCAAATCTGATATGGCATCTTTGTCTGTGCCAAATATGCGATCGGTAGCTCCGAACTCAAGCCATATTTTGTCGATGTATTCGATATGCTCCATAAGTTTGCGCTGTGAAAGGTATTCGTGAAGAAAGCCGCCGAACCGGTTTGTAAGCGTGAGTTTGCCGTCGCTGAATGCGCCTGCGCCGCCCCACCCTGAAGTTATGGAACATAGGGCGCAGTTAAGGCATCCTCCGATTATTCCACGGCCGGGGCATTTCCTGTTGTCAAGGTCTTGCCCCTTATCAAGAATAAGCACTGATAAATCAGGAATTTTCCTGCTAAGTTCAAGGGCTGCAAAAATACCTGCAGGCCCTGCCCCTATAATAATTACGTCCCAAATATCCAAAGGCTAACCCCCTACATATACCGGATGGCACCAGCAAACACTATGCCGAAATGACCTGTACCATGTGGCACCGTGATCAAAAACCAACCATTGCCAAGTGTATCTAGGTGTCGTTGGCTCCCGGAGCATGTATTACATCGAGATCTCCGAATCTGCAAACTTCTCTTGAGAAAAATAACTTGATAGAACCTGTAGGGCCGTTTCTTTGCTTGGCGATATTTAGCTCAATGGCATTATTTTGCTCGAGTTCAGGATCTGTATACAAAAACATTACAATGTCAGCATCCTGTTCTATGGCGCCTGATTCTCTTAAGTCTGACAACATAGGCCGTCTGTCTTGCCGCTGCTCTACAGCCCTTGATAACTGCGACATGGCTATTACAGGAACGTTCAATTCGCGTGCAAGCCCTTTAAGCGAACGGGATATTTCAGAAATTTCCTGTTGCCTGTTTTCTTGTTTTCTCGATCTCATGAGCTGCAAATAGTCAATAACCACGAGCCCTAAGCCATGTTCTGCCTTAATCCGCCGCGTCTTGCCCCTAAGCTCCATTACTGAAATTCCAGGCGTATCATCGATAAAAATCTTTGCTTCACCAAGCCTGCCCAGTGCTATAGACAGCCTTCGCCATTCATCGTCACTTAAGAAACCACTGCGTAATTTCTGGCTGTTGATTGCTGATTCGGAACACAGAAGCCTCTGTGCCACCTGCTCTCTGGACATCTCCAAACTGAATATGGCCACTGTGGCATTTTCTTTGACAGCTACGTTTCTGGCAATGTTAAGCCCAAGTGAAGTTTTGCCTACCGAAGGGCGGGCAGCAAGGATTATTAGGTCAGACGGCTGAAAACCCAGGGTTAAGTTGTCCAGGTCACTTAGGCCGCTGGAAAGCCCTATTACATCATCTCTGTTTGAGACAAGGTACTCAAGGTTCTCCATAGTTTCGACCAGGACTTCTTTTAAGTGCACGTACCCTTGGGTGACACGGCCCTGGGAAATCTGAAATATTTTCTCTTCGGCTTTGTCCAAAATCTCATCAACATCAGATTGCGACGTATAAGCGCTTGCGGCAATTTGAGTAGCTGTGCCTATAAGCCGCCTTAAAATTGATTTTTCAGATACTATTTTGGCATAATACTCAACGTTGGCTGCAGTGGGTACCAGGTTAGCCAGCCTCGCAAGTTCTGCGGCGCCTCCTATTTTGTCTAAGTGCCCGTCGGCCCTTAGAGCCTCAGATAAGGTAACCAGATCAACAGCCTCTAACCTATCTGCCATTCGGGCCATGTGCCTAAATATGACTCTGTGGCTTTCTTTATAGAAATCATCAGGCGTAAGAATTTCGAGCGCTGTGATCACAGCGCTTTGCTCAATGAGCATTGACCCTATAACGGCTTCCTCTGCTTCAATATTCTGAGGTGGCACTCTTTGTGGCACCTGAGACAAACTAATTCCTCCTCATATCAAGCGCAAAAAGAAGATTCTCTCCAACCGGGGCAAATATGGTCGAGCGCTTCTTCCAAATCCTTGGGAAAAATTACTTCTATTCCTCGGATTTGCTTTAGCCCCTGGGCATTATCGTAAGGAATGATAATTGACTTCATTCCTGCTTGTTTCGCCCCATAGATCTTTTCGTATACTCCTCCGATAGGTTTAATCTGCCCTGTCAATGAAACCTCACCTGTAACAGCCACGTCTTGGCGCATAGGAAGCCCGGTTATGGCAGAAAACACAGCCAGCGTTATGGCCAATCCTGCCGAAGGCCCGTCTATTCTTGCGCCTCCGATTATGTTGACGTGTATATCCCAACTGTATAAATCGATGCCGAAAGTTTTTCGCAGAGCAGAGCCGGCATTGAACAACGAATCTTTTACCATGGAACCTGCAGTCTCATTCATCCTCATGGTGCCTTTCCCAGGCTCCCTTGCAGGAAAACTGACGGTTTCGATCTCAATAACCGAACCAAGGTAACCGGCAACCCCAAGCCCAAACGTTTTGCCTACTTCAGCCGTGTCTTTAGCCTTTGCCACTACACTGGGCTGAATCCTTCCTGCCTCAATGGCAGTCTTCACATCTTCAGAGCTAATCGGCAAGAACCCTCGCTCCGGGTACCCGCCTGCATTGTAAAGAGACACTGCGTAAGCATCGGCTAAGAGGCCAACCGCTTTTCTGGCTTCGATAGTATAATCTGCAATTAGTTCACACGCATCAGTGGGAATCTTGGCCCTGAGCCTTCTTGCCGCCCCTTTGACTATTTTGACAATATGGGCAGGTGTAAGCGCATCGAAAAACACTTCAGCGCACCTTGAGCGGAGCGCCGGGCTGATTTCTTCAGGGTCCCTGGTTGTAGCCCCAACCAACACGAAGTCGGCAGGCGCCCCCTGGCTGAAAAGCCGCTTAATATATTCAGGCACCCTGGGATCATCAGGATCGTAGTATGACGAATCGAAAAATACCCGCTTATCCTCAAGCACCTTTAGCAACTTGTTTTGAAGCAAAGGATCCATTTCCCCTATTTCGTCTATAAACAGAATCCCTCCTGTTGCAGCAGTCACAAGCCCTAACTTGGGTTCAGGAACTCCGCCGTCGGCAAAATCGCGCCTGGCGCCTTGGTAGATAGGATCATGCACTGACCCTAAAAGAGGGTTTGTTATTTCCCTGGGATCCCAACGCAGGGTTGAGCCGTCTGTCTCAATAAAAGGGGCATTCTTTGCAAAAGGGCAAAAGGGTAATTTCTTGGACTCTTGTAGCACAAGCCGGGCTGCAGAAGTCTTGCCTATTCCCGGAGGCCCGTAGAGAATAACATGCTGAGGGTACGGGCTGGCAATCTTCGCCAAAAGGGCTTGTATTGCTCTTTTCTGCCCTACAATATGTTTGAGTGACCTGGGCCTGAGTATAGTTAAAGCAGAACGGGAAAGCGAGCGTTTTTCCAATTTCAAAATCGACTTGAGTTTTTTCTGTGTTTGTTCCGTTTCAGGGTTGCTGTTATCGAGCAGGACTTCTTTTTTGATATCCTTAAGGTACTCTTCGTGTTTTTCCTGCATTTTCCTTGAAACCATATCTTCAATTTCCTGCTCGATAGACTCACGTGCAATATGCTCAGCTATCTCTTCCTGGCAGCCCTCTAAAATTTCGGGTATTTCCTCAATAGAAAGAGATGCTGCAATAGTAGGATCCTCGTAAACCACCCTTTGCAGCGCAACCACTTGCTGCAAAAGATCCTGAGACTTCATTCCTTTGAGAGCTCCCAATTTGCCGGCCTTTAACACTAGTGTTTCAGGCCCGTAAACAGATGCAAGAAAGCCAAACATAGCGCCTATACGCTTTTTAAGCAATTCTTCGCCTTCAGCTCCCTGGAATTCAGTGGTTTTGCGAGTCACCTCTATTGTCCCCCTTCCGGCTGTATATCAATGGTAACTTCAATTTTCACTTCAGGATGAAGTTGGATCTCAACCTTGTGTGACCCCAACTCCTTTAAGTTTTCAGCCAGCAATACCTTCCTTTTGTCTACAACTATGTTAAAGGAAGATTTAATTCTTGACGCAATATCCTGAGAAGTCACAGATCCGAAAATGCGCCCGTTTCCTGTCTTTGCATGAAAGGTTAAGGTTTTGCCCTCGAGTTTTGCAGCCTGCTCCTTTGCTTCTGCAATGAGCCTTTCTTCCTTTTCTTCCTGAGCCTCTTTCAAACTTTCTCGCTGTCTCAATGCACTCTTGGTAGCACGCACTGCAAGCCCCCGTGGAATAAGGTAATTTCGGGCATAACCACCTTTAACGTTTACCAGGTCTCCGGCCTTGCCCAAGCCTTCAACATCCTTTACAAGAACAACATCCATTGTACTTCCTCCTTTCCAAATGCATCCGCATTATAACCAAACAGGATAAACCCTCAAATTTCAACTTGTTTTGCTTAAAGCATGTGTATTTAATAAGCGCTAGAACTCGTCTAACCAACCATACCTTAACCGCCGGAAATCGAAAAGTATATCTATAATACCAAAAAGCACTGCCAGCATGTTAAAAGCAGGAGAAGCAAAAAGATAGAAGAGTATCAGCCCAATAAAAAATCGCGGTACACGAACTCGCAGAAGGTAGTATGAAACAGCAGAAGCTGCTTCAATAAACAACAGCATAGACAGCACCAACCATGCGTTTTGGCCTATTTTCTGCAAGACAGGGATCTCGTAATACACCCCGAAAGCTGCTGCTAAGTAACTTACAATGGCGCCATGGGCAACGTATTCAGGAAAAATCCATTGTGAAAATGGCGGCAGCGCTTCAAGATCATGGCCAAGCCTTGTCAACACACGCCTCAACACTTCAAAGTTTAGGTACGACTGGATCAATGCCCACACCACCACTGCGGCAGGCAACAAGCGAAAAAGTTGCTGCTTCATCAGGTCAAAGTCTTTAAACATTTCCAGATACCGGCTTGGGCCAAGTATTCTTTCATTGAGTTCAGCGGCCTTTTGAAAAACCCGAATCTGTTCTTCAATGAGTTTGGTAGGCGTAAACCCTGCCACAAGGTAAACAGACAGTAAACTCACAAACAAACCTACAAGAAAAGCGACGCTTGTAAGCATAATAACAGTAATCGGAGAATATTGTTTGTCTACTGCGTAACCAAAGATCAACCCTGTAAGGCCAAAAAGCACCCAAAGCCCCAGAGCCGTCACCCAGTCCATGAAAAAGCCCAATGTCAGCGCTGTGACAATTGAGGACATGATACCCCATCGCATACCATGTCTAAGGACCACCAGGGCTGAGGGAAGAGGCCACAGAAAAGTAGCTATGATACCGATAACCGGTACATACTGGCCGATTAAAACCAGCATTGTTCCCAAAACTGCTAAAAGTGCACTTTCAACCAGGGCTCTCGTATTGTATTGGGTCAACTGACGCCCCCCATATAAATTCTGAAACCAGGCCAAGCAATAACCGGTTGGTTAACGCCTGGCCTGACATTTACGGTTTACTCAATAGTATATGGCATTAACGCCATTACTCTGGCTTTCTTAATTGCCCTCGTAAGAAGGCGCTGATGTTTGGCACAATTTCCTGTTATTCTTCTAGGCAAAATTTTTCCGCGTTCAGTAATGTATCTACGCAATCTGGCTGTATCTTTATAGTCGACGTATGAAACGTTGTCTACACAAAAATTGCATACTCGTTTGCGTGATCTGCGCCTGCGCTCTCTTCGCAAGAAAAAACCCCCTTTGACGAAGTTATCCCATAATCACTCAGTAAACGTCGGCGGCTCGTTTTCCTGGTTAGGTTCAGTATCTTCTGCCGGGGTTCCGGGCACATCATTCTGATTTCTGGGCCTGCTGTCAAGAAAATGAATTGCGTCGCCCAAAATTTCCCACACCTTGCGCCACTGCCCGTCTCGCGTTTCATAAGTACGGCTCTGAAGCCTACCTTCTACTGCCACCAGACGCCCCTTATCCATATACTTGCAGGTAACTTCAGCCAGCCTTCCAAAAAGAACTACGTCAATAAAATCTGTTTCTTTTTGGCCGCTCTTGGTAGGCCTGCGGTCAACTGCAACAGTAATTGTGGTAACAGAAACCCCACTGGGGGTAATCCTCAGTTCAGGTTGTCTGGTCAATCTTCCTATGATTACTATCCGGTTGAGCACTGTCTCCCCTCCAAAAATTATGTTTTCTTAATTAGAATTTACTCTTGTACCGTGGCTTCTTGGGAAGCCTGTTCCTTAACAACAGTTGCTTCTGGTTTTGCCTGGCCTTTGGTGCCACTGTCAATTCTCGCCTCTTGCCTGCGGGCTTTTCGCTTCTTTTCCTCAAGTTCTTTCTTGGCTACATTGCTGACACGGGAAACCATATGCCTTAAGATTTGCTGATCAAGTTTCATACGGCGATCTAATTCGATTGCCAGATCAGAAGGTCCCTCAAAGGTAATAATGATGTAGATGCCTTCGCGAAAATCGTCAAGCTCGTAGGCGAGCCTGCGTTTGGCCCACTTTTCGGCTGTGGTAACTACTGCTTTTTGGCTGGTAATCACGTCCGTGTACCTGGCAATTATTGAAGAAATCTGTTCTTCTTCATAATCCGGACGCACAATAAACAAAACTTCA
Organism: uncultured Eubacteriales bacterium; assembly: GCA_964641455.1. Classification (GTDB taxonomy): domain Bacteria; phylum Bacillota; class Sulfobacillia; order Fermentithermobacillales; family Fermentithermobacillaceae; genus DTU015. The sequence goes on from CAZXLH010000030.1 coordinate 7,632, forward strand.
TAACTGCGCACTAATATACCTCCTCCCATGGACTTTAACGGCCCCTTTTGGGGCGGGAGTAACCGGAGATACTTCTCCGCATCGCTCAACCGGCGCAACAATCATTATAGACGTCTGTTCCACCAAACTCAAGACTAAATTTGGTTACTTGTCATTTTCTGCTATTTGGGTTCTTTGCTTAAATCTTAATGACACTTTACTTCTGTCCATAAAGATTACTCTTCCGCATAATGTACATTTTAACCTCACATCTGCACCGGCGAACAGCACCCGCCACAAATCGTTGCCACAGGCATGGCGCTTTTTGAGTTTGATGATGTCTCCCTCCCTTAAAGGGGGATCCAACAACATGCTACGCAGCCTCCTTCACGTTACAATTGCGGCTTAATTCGCAAGAACACAGCAGGAATCAACACCTTATACACGCCCAGCAAAAAAGCCACTAAATGTGATGAAGACACTATGTCTCTTAAAGAGCCAAAGTTCTTTAGCCCAATCAATGGGTATAAAGTGCCTACAATCAAAGACAACCATATAACCGAAAGCCCCAACTGAAGCACACCGCCAAAAAACCTTTGTGAAAAGGACAGCGAAGATGCGAACCTCAGCGTCTTTACGGCCAGGGACCAAACAAACCTTACCAAAGCCAGGAGCACAAAAAACACTATGCCCGACACAACAATTTGCGCCAGCAAACCTGCCAGGATTGTACCCCATGTAGCACCCGGGCCTGTCAGAGCCTCGATTTCCAGGAAATAATCCTTAATGAGCGCCGAGATCGGACGCAGCCATGGTGTCGAGTCGATACCTGCAAAGAACTCTGCCACAGAATTCGGGTCGTAAGGTTTTGAGTAAGCAGGGATTAACACAAACACATCATTCCACCACGTTGCAACATGAGTTACCCATCCCTTAGCATGTTCAATATAACTTACAACAGGCGCTGTAAGGAAGTAAGCGCCAAGGAAACTTACCAGCGTTCCGGCAAGACTCAACACCGATGCCCAAAAACCTGCCAAAAAGCCCTTGGCAAACCCCAAAGCCAGCAAGATACCAATGATTATGTCTGCATAGTTCAACTATAATCCACCTCCGGCTTCTTACCAATGGGTGTTAAATGTCAATGTGGTTATCACTGCAAATACAAAAGCAGGGATAGCAGGGCTGCCGCTCTTTCCTGTATATATCGAAATTTGGCCGTCAAGGTACCATGCCATGATGCCAATACCGACACACAATAGCAACCCGAGAAACACGTCCTCAAAATAAGCAGCAACCACTGAGCCCTCACGGGGAAAGCACACCCTGGCCACCACATATACAATAATGAATACACCGGTAAACCAAACAGGCCCGGGAAGTTTTGCCATAATCTTCTCGGCCAGCAAAGCAGTTACCAAAGTTATTATTACGCCATTCCTGGTCTTGGGGTGCACAGTGAAATCACCTTACAGATTTTAAAATTCCCGGGTCTACCAGTGTAAGGCTCCGGTCTTTATATATAAGAATAACATCTTTGACACATGTTATGGGATACCCGTCGATTCTGGCGGGAACTAATTTGTGGCCGTCGCGGAGCCTATAACAAGATGCGCTTGCTGAACCAAGCACAATTAAGTGGTTTTTCCATATAAACAGCCTTGGAAGGCGGTCCTGTAATACTTTGGACCACCGCACCTTCCCATCTTCCCCAATCACATCTATTCGAGTTGCCCCTAAAACCTTGGCCACTGTACCGGGCAAATTGCTTACAGTGGCAATTGCACTGACATTGCAATCATATACTGCCGATACTATTCTGCTGCCAGGCGTGTGTACCCAAAGAGCCTCGCCCTCGCATGTGAAAGAATAGGCTGCACTGTCTAACACAGCGCTTATTTTCCCGTCGGGGCAAAACGAAAGATGCCGCCAAATCCCGGCATCTAATGGTTGTTCCCATAATTTTTGCCCTGTATGCCTTGAAAGGCAAATCATCCAAGGGGTTCCACCTCCGGATATATCTATTGCTCCAATAATAAGGCGCTGTTCACTACAAGCCGCTATGAAAGGTGCATAAGAAATTACTTGTTTCCACAAACAGGCGCCTTCCTGAGACAACGCGCAAAGAGCCCAAGTTTCCCCAAACTTTATGCTTGATTGGGGTTTGAACGTAAGCACAATATCCCCGCCTGTCATAGGAACCGGCCTTTCTTCCGGGGCAAGGTGTACTGTACGATGCACAACTCCAGGCTTATTGGGCCGGATCAAATGCATCAAAGGGGGATCCACGCCTATAATCGAAGTTCCCGCTACAAGAAAGTACTCAAAACTACGCGGCATAGTTGAGGTTATGCCGTTTACATCGAGAAATACTGTATGTTCCTGGTTGCTTATTATAAAACCTGTGTCATAGACGCCCATAAGCTGTGCGTCGGCAATAACAGCCAGCACCTTTGGCCTTGCAGATATAGATGCCGCAATATACCCAAAGTAAAGCGCTCCGGCTAAACCAAGCAATACGGTTATATACACTGCCGCTTTCAAACGCCGCCTGTCTCTGTTGTGACTGTGCTTTGGCTGCCCGGGTGTTTCAGGCCTTTCCTGCTGTTTCCTTATTACCGGAAAACTCACACTCATGAAGCAGGTACACTCCTAAATAGCACTTGGTTTATCAAGGGAAGCAAATGTAGATAAGAGAAAACACCATGGTTATTACGGCGCCCCATAAAACGGTCTTGCCCACTTTTGCAACCCGCTTTACAAACGCGTACTGTTGAAACGCCCAAAGTGATTTTTCAAATTGCCCTAATTCGTTATAAGCAAGGCAAGCGTTGAACCTTGGTTCGTAAGCCCATGGATTGGCCGAAACAGCTTCCTGGTAGAGCTCTAAGGCGGCTTCAGCATTGTTCTCAAGGAGTGCAATATTTCCGAGGTTATTTAGTATTCTGGGATCTCCCGGATTTTGCCCATGGATCTGCTCAAGCAATGCCCTGGCTTTATTTAGGCCACCTAGTTTTGCCTTGCAGATGGCCAAGAGGTTTTGACACCGTACGCACTGCTTTCTGTCTGCAAGCATCTTTTCGGACAGTTTTTGGGCAGCCTCGGCTACCTGGCCTCGCTGCACCATGCGTGTGATTCCTGCTTCAAAACCTGTGCACACCCAAACTCACTCCTATCTACACAGCCGGACTATTCTAGAAATACAGTATAGTTTCCTTCTTGCAATTTACACTATCTTATCTAAATGTGTATAGCCCATCCCGGCGCTGTGAAGATTAAACATACGAGGAGGTGGGGCATTTGGCCAAAGTTGCCGTAGAGCAAGGCTTGAGGCCTTTTCAGCAGGCACTGCAAACTGCCGGCTTTATTGTGGTTGAAGTAGATGAGCCCGGGCAAATTGATCAGCTTGGAGCCCACGCAATTGTAGTATCAGGTATGGATCGAAATTTCTTAGGCATTCAAGACTCGAGGGAGTCGCCGGTGATTACCGCTGCAGGTCTGTCACCGGAACAAGTTGTGGATGAAGTTCGACGCTCTTTAGGCCCGATGGAATAACATCCCGTGAAGGCCTGGGCATAGCATCCAAATAGGTACTTTCTATACTGTTAGCGGCAAAAATAATTCCGGATGCTATTGCCTGGGCCATTTTGACAACCAGGTTCAACCTTGTGTTTTGGAGTACAAGGTGCTCCATAAACCCGCCTACGTTTACAACTCCGGCTATATGTAAATCACCGACGGGAGGAAGTTTTTTCTTGACACCTAGCCCCGGCCTGAGGGAACCTTGCTTTACGATTATTGAACCCACTTCATTTTTCGTTCCCAGGCAAGCATCAACCCCTAACACCACTGCATTTTCCGCTTCCAAAGCCGATAAGGTCTCTTCTAAATTTGCTGCATGGACAGGCTGGTCTAAGGTGCCAAACACTTCTCCCTTAAAGCCATTCCAGGAAAGCATGCTTCCTACCAGGGGCCCAAGGCTGTCACCTGTAGCCCTGTCACTCCCTATGCAAACAGCCACGAGCCGGGAAGATGGGCAATAAGCCATCTGCGAAAAGACGGCCATAAGAGCTCCCGCCACCCTTTCACCTGGACGCGATTTACTTATGTAAATTGAAAATTGGTTTTGTGTCATATTTACCCCTGTTAGGAGAATATGCACATAAACCCGTCAAATGATACTTCAAAAAAGATTATTAGGATTTAAACAGTGATAGAATCTCGCGTACAGTTTGGCCGGTAACCTGGCCGAATTCAGCATACCATTCTCCAACCGCATAAAACGGAGAAGGCGTATAGGGGCATATAACATCATCTACAAACTTTTTGAGGTAGCCTAACGTCTCCTGTGGAGACACAGGCACCGCCAAGATTAACCGTTTGGGTTTAAGCCTGCGTACATACTTAATGGCCGCAAGAGCAGTCAGCCCTGTAGCCAGGCCGTCATCAATAAGCACAACATCTCTTTCGGCAACATCCAAGGCGGCTTTTCCCTGTCTGAAAAACTCAAGTTGTTGCTTTATCTCGTTCTTCACTGTTTTGGCTTTATCCTGTATGTACTTTTCTGAGGTGTAACTGTGTTCTCCGGGCGGGAATGTAACATAGCCGTCAAGGTCTACCGCCGCTATGGCAAATTCCGGGTTGAAAGGCGCCCCAATTTTCTTGGCCATGACTAAATCAAGGGGGGCGTCTAGTTCCAGTGCAACATGCTTGCCAACCACTGCCCCGCCCCTTGGAATGGCAAGAACAGCCGGGTTTACCGGCTCTAGGCGCCTAATATGGTCGGCAAGTGTTTGGCCGGCGTGGCGTCTGTTTTTATACATTGGATTCTCTTTTTTGCTTTGAAGGCGCGCCTTGGGAACCATCTGCCCTGTGGTTCATATTAGATGCACCCAAAAACACAGCGCCTTCCGATATGACCAGGCTCCCCGTAAAAGCATCTCCTTTCAGGCTGCTTGAAGCAAGCAGTTCCAATCTGCTTTTACACTTAACATTGCCTGTAACGTCTCCTGCAATTGTAACGTTCTCAGCCTCAATATCGGCCTCGAGAACGGCGCCTTCGCCAATCATAATATCGGCGCCGCAATTTATTTTGCCTTTAATTTTCCCATCTATTCTGAGGCTGTCTTTGGCCTTAATGGTTCCTTCGATCTCGACCCCTTTTCCAAACACACTTTCAAAAGTGCCCGGTTTTTGTGCTGCACTTTTGGATTTAAACATTGGAATCCACCTCCCGAAATTAAGGAAGAAACTTCAGAGGATCTTGGGCCTGGCCATTCTTGTGGACTTCATAATGCAGATGCGGGCCTGTAGCTGAACCTGAACTGCCTACATAGCCTATGGTATCGCCGCGGCTGACCTTTTCCCAGGTTGTTACCGCAATTGAGCTGCAATGAGAATACAAAGTTTCGATTCCATAGCCATGGCTTACTACAACAGTCCGGCCATATCCAACCTTGTAACCTACAAATGTGACAGTGCCGTCTGCTGTAACCTTGATAGGCGTACGGTAGTGAGCGGCAATATCGATTCCCTCATGGAAGTGATTCCTTCTGCTAATTGGATGCCTGCGCCATCCGTATCCAGACGTCACCGTACCGTACACAGGATATGTGTTTGGCTGGGCCCTGGAATAAGCCACTGCCTCGGCCGCGCTTTCATGGAGGCCATCGACACGCTCTTCCAAAGAACTCACTTGATGTTCTAGCCCGGCTGCGACTTGCTCCATAAAAGTAAGCGCAGAACCCATAGAGCGTACGGAAATAGGGTTGCGCCTGGATCCCCCGCCCCGTGAAGCCATGGCTAACGCAGATTGCCTTGATGCAATTACGGCTTCAATCCCTGTTGAACTTTGTTCCATTAGCCCTTCTTTTATGAGCATGTTTCTGGTTTCGCTCTCTGCCAGTTCCGTTTGCTTGATTCTTTCAGACAGTTGCTCAAGGTATTCTTGAAGTTGTTGTATCTGTTGTTTTTGAACCCCTGCAACCTCTTCCAGGTAATTAAGTTCTTCGTTTTGCTTACATGTTTCAATATATGAACTGACGAAGAAACCCAAACCCCCGAGCAACACACACACTGCCGTACACATGGCCAGGATTGTAGTTAAGCTCAAACTCAATGTACGGGTTTTCCCATGTGAGTACACCATGAGAAAAGTAAACCGGCGTTCCCGGCTACTCTTGGGTTTCCTCGCCTTTGATTTTCTCCGCTTGATTAAATCAGAAAAACACAACCTTATAATGCCCCCGAATTTCAATCAGGTTGAAAAAATAGGATAATCCCTTATTCGACGTTCATACAAATAATCCTCTTTATGTGAAGGCCGAAAACACTGCCGCTTGCGTGAGCTACAGCCTAGTTTCCAACATAGACACGAGGTACCCTGGGAGCAACTCCCGTAAGTATCTCATGGCTGATTGTGCTTGCAAGGCCGGCCACTTCATCCAGGGTAATTGTTTCTGCCCCGTCAGAGCCTATAAGCGTGACCACATCTCCTACTTTGCACTCGGTTTGAGCGCCAAGGTTTATCATGAGTTGGTCCATGCATATGCGTCCGACAATTGGATATCTTACCCCTTTTATCAGCACGGAGCCTCTGTTAGACAGCAGCCTTGGAAAACCATCTGCATAGCCCACGGGAATAGTGGCAATTGTAGCCGGTTTTGAAGTTTTGTAGGTCATTCCGTAACCGATGTAAGTTTCCGGTTCCACTCGCTTAATATGAGAGATCTGAGCCTTCAAAGCAAACACCGGATACAGGCGGGCTTTGTCAGCCAACGAAGGATCCGGGTAACAGCCATAAAGCATGATTCCCGGACGCACCAGGTCAAGATGTGGAACAGCCGGGTCAAGTATGGCTGCAGAATTTGATGTGTGGAAATAGCGCACAGGAATCTTCGCCTGTTTAACTTGCTTCATAGCATTTTGAAAGTTACTCCACTGATATTTAGTATATTCTTTGTTGGTATCTGCAGCTGAGAAGTGTGAAAACATCCCTTCGGCTTCAACATAGCTGCATTTAGATACCAGTTCAAGGCCTTCCTGAAGATTAGGGCCGGGTATAAACCCAATTCGCCCCATGCCGGTTTCTACCTTGATGTGAACCTTGGCTTTCTTGCCCACCGCTTTACCTGCTTCTTCAGCATCCCTGATGCCCTGGACAGATGTAACCGTCATGGAAACATCAAGTTCGGTAAGCGCCCTGGCTGCTTTTGCGGTTCCTGGCCCAAGGACCAATATCATTGGCGTTAAGCCAGCAGACCTAAGCTCCACTGCTTCGTCCGGGGTTGCCACTGCCAGCCCTGCTACCCCCGGGACTTCTAACGCAGCTTTAGAAGCAGCCACCGATCCTATTCCATAGGCGTTGGCCTTTACGACGGCAAGCATCTGGCTCGTCGCCGGAACAAGGCCTCTTACTAACTGCAGATTTTTCTTAAAGTTATCTAGATTGATTTCAGCCCACACCGGCCTTAGAGGCTCGTGCATTGTTATGGTTCCTCCTATTAGTACATAGTAAAATGCAAATGTTTCACGTGAAACATTTCGTGAAAACGTCAAAGTATAAGTTACAGACTATCAAAGCCTCCACTTATGGCTTCAACCAGGCGTTCCAAATCCTCATCTCCAAAGAAACTGATGGAAATGGTTCCCCTGGATCCTTGTCTCTTAACAACAACCGGGCTACCTAAAGCCGCAGTCAAAATTTCTTCTGCTTCTTTTACACGGGTTGCTGAAGGGGCCGATCGTTTCTTGGCCTTTTTAGCCGGACTGCTCGAAACCACTTCTTCTATACTTCTAACCGAAAGCCCCTTATCAACAATGGTTTCAGCAAGTTTTACTTGACGCTCCCGTGGTAACCCCACAAGAGCACGTCCATGCCCACCGCTTATTTTCCCCTGGTTAATAAGTTGCTTAACCTCCGGCTCCAAACGCAGCAACCTCATTGTGTTTGCCACTTCAGAACGGCTCTTACCCACTCTTTGAGAAATATCTGACTGGGTAAGCCCGAATTCTTCTGACAATCTCTTGTAAGCTTCTGCTTCTTCAAGCGCTCCAAGATCTTCTCGTTGTAAGTTTTCAACAAGAGATATTTCCATGGCTTCGCGATCGCTTATGCTTCTTACTACGACCGGTATCTTCTCGAGCCCTGCCTCCAGTGCAGCCCTTAAACGCCTCTCTCCGGCAACTAACTGATATCCGCTTCCTTCCCGCCTTACTATCAAAGGCTGAATAACCCCATGTTCAACCATAGACGCAGCGAGCTCACGTATTTTCTCATCATCAAAAATCTGCCTCGGTTGATATGGGTTGGGCCGGATATCATTTGGATTAACCTCCAGAATTTCTTCGCTTCCTTCGTCATCAAAAGCAGCCGGAATTAAGGCATCAATACCCTTACCAAGCCCTCTCCTGGCCACGCCGCAACACCTCCTCTGCAAGTTCCCTGTATACTTGAGCACCCCGGGACCTGTTGTCATAAACAGTGATAGGTTTACCGTGAGAAGGCGCCTCAGAAAGCCTGACGTTTCTAGGGATTATCGTTGAAAATACTTGATTACGGAAGTACTTCTTAACTTCTTCAGCAACCTGAAGCGATAAGTTTGTGCGGCCATCAAACATTGTGAGAAGCACCCCTTCCAACTCTAACGTGGAGTTGAGCCTTCCCCTTATAAGTTTTACCGTACTCAGAAGTTGAGTGAGCCCTTCAAGAGCGTAGTATTCGCACTGGATCGGTATCAGCACCGAATCAGCAGCCGCAAGCGCATTAACTGTAAGAAGCCCAAGGGACGGCGGGCAATCGATAAACACAAAATCGTAGTTGTCCCTAATCTTGCCTATTGCCTTTCTAAGCCTGTGTTCTCTCTCGTCCAGACCGACCAGTTCAATTTCGGCCCCTGCCAAATCAATTGAGGACGGCAAAAGCCATATGCCTGTGTACTCAGTGGCCCTAAGAGCCTTTACAGGTTCAGTATTTCGTACAAGGCAATCGTACAATGAATAATCAAGCTTGCTCCTCTCGATACCCAGGCCGCTTGTGGCATTTCCTTGAGGATCCGTATCTACAATTAATACTGTACGGCCCAGTTCTCCCAGGCAAGCACCTAAATTTACGGCTGTAGTGGTTTTGCCAACCCCGCCCTTTTGATTAGCAACCGCAATGACCTTTGACATAACTATGTTTTTACCAGCACCTTAAACTTCCACGATTTTTCATTAATTTCTTCTCTGCATACTACATCAAGTCCTGCCTTTTTCATCTCCGCGACAACTTTCCGCAAGGTGTTTTGAAAAATCCGTGGATCTTTGTAAATAATTTTGGCTTTTTTATCAGGTAATAACGTCTTTTTGCTTGTTTTTCCTGCAGACAACCTACACAAATTCTCCATTTGCTCTGCAGTCAGTTTCATTTTAACACACCTGCGAAAGAGGTCTAGCTGTTTATCTGCATCTTTCACCCTCAAAAGCGCCCTTGCCTGCCGCTCTCCTATTTGGCCTGCTTTCAATCCATCGAGAATTTCATCGGGCAAGCGCAATAACCGCAACTTATTTGAAACGGTACATTGCATCCTTCCGCACCGAATGGCTATTTCCTGGTGAGTGAGCCCGTACTCAGATACCAGTTTCAGCATTAACCGGGCTTCTTCAACCGGGTTAACGTCTCTCCTCTTAGCCCCTTCTGAAATCCTCGTAACAATTGCAGTAACATCATCCATTTCTCTCACAAAGCAAGTGGCTGCCGGTTCACCCCTCCTCAGCGTCACCCAATATTCAAGATCTCCTGATACAAGCTCAAACCTGTCACCGACAGGCCTCACTAAAAGAGGCTGCCTTCTTCCTTTTACAAGATCAGCGACAATGGCACGGGAAATCGCTGCTTCACCGCCTGGCAAATACGCTGCCGGCTTCAGATCAATACGGCCAATGGGCACCTGCCTGGTATTAAACCTGTTACTTATAGCCTCAGACATTAAAAAAGCCACCTCCTCCAAGGTGACTTTTCTCGCTTGCACCAATTATTTCCTGCCTGTTATTGTCAGATCAGGGGCTTTTTTCTTATAGCCGCGTATCGCCTCGGGTATTTTTTACCCAACGCACAGGCCTTTGAATATACGGCCAGCACTCTTTTCCCCATTTGATTTGGTAACGTATACCGTACTTCCTCTTCAAATGAGAGCCCTGCCAATTTTAAACCATGCCCACCTTTGGGAATTTGTTGGTTTGGTCCCATCCAAAGCACAGCCTTACCGCCGACTTTGATTAACCCTGAACAGAGCTCAAGGGCAATTCCGGGTTCCGCCATAGCCCTGGACATGACCAGCGAGTAGCTTTCCCTTAATTCCCGGGTGTGCGCCGCTTGCTCTGCCCTATCCTGTATCACCTGAGCGCCCGGCATCGAAGCATTATCCAAAAAGCCCTGCATGAAATCGCAGGCACCTTGCCTGGAATCCAGTAAACTTACATGGGAACAAATCCCCAAAACTTTTGCTGCAAGCCCCGGCCAGCCATTGCCGCTCCCTAAATCTATACCGTCCAGCCCTGAACCAAGCCCTTTTAGATATGCAACGGCAAACGAATCGGCCAGGAGTTTGACTGCCACGTCATCCGGTTCTTCAAAACCAACCACACGCCTTCCTTCCCAACGGGAATAGAATGTTAACCATTTGCCAATTGCTTCACCGGCGTGAGACGGTAACGATATCTCCATGTGTTCCAGAGTTCGGGCAAAGATACCTAATACTTGCCCGGAATAGCTGCCATCACTTCTGTTATCTCTTGAGTCCGCTGTAAACCGCTCGCCCATATTCAAACCGCCCCTAAGCTCTTTTTCTGGTGAGTTTGCCGCTTCTTAACATGGCGAGGATTACAAGCGCATCAGACGGGGAAACTCCTACTTCTAAGGCGCGGCCAATGGTAGCAGGCCTATACCGCGTTAGTTTATCTGTAGTTTCCCTTGAAAGGCTCTTAAAACCCTGCCAGTTTACATTAGGCGGCAACTTCTTTTTGAGGTGCCTTTCAAGCCGTTTGGCTTCCCGATTTTGCCTTTGAATAAAGCCTGCATACTTAGCCTCAATCTCAATTTCAGATAATACTTCTGAAGGCAAACCACCCAGCCCATGAACCACACCTATATAATCTTGAATTCTGTTTCCGGGAATTCTCAAAAGGTCTTTTATTGCGTCTCCGGATACCTTTTGCTCCAAAAGAGATCTGCCCTGTTTGATATATTGTGCCTTACGGCAAAATACCTGCCATCTCTTATCTGAAACAAGCCCAACTTTTCTGCCTACAGGCGTCAACCTTAAATCTGCATTTGAGTGCCTTAACATAAGCCGGTATTCGGCTCTGGAAGTCAGCATTCTGTAAGGCTCTTCAATCACGGTGCTCACAAGATCGTCTAACAAGACACCTATGTAAGCTTGTTTCCTTCCCAGAATCAACGGCTCTTCTCCCTTAAGTTTCATTACTGCGTTAACTCCGGCCAAGAGCCCCTGGGCTGCAGCTTCTTCATAGCCAGACGTAGCGTTAATCTGGCCGGCAGTAAACAACCCTGATATTCCCTTAACTTCAAACGTGGGAAGAATCTGAGACGGTATCAAGTAATCATACTCAATTGCATAACCGGGCCTGGTAATTTTGGCGTTGCTTAACCCGGGAATGGTATAAAGCATTTGGTATTGAACATCTTCGGGCAGGCTGGTTGAAAGGCCCAGAATATATACGTCATCGCTTTCTTCAGACTCAATTTCAAAGTACAATTGATGCCGTTTTCTGTCAGGAAACCTCATTACCTTGTCTTCCAAAGAAGGGCAGTATCTGGGGCCCACTCCTTCTATGGTCCCGTCAAAAAGCGGTGCCCTGTCTATGTTGTTTCTCACTACGTCGTGTGTTTGCTCGTTAGTATAAGCAGAATAACAAACGCTTTTGCTCCAAACCTTTGGCGTAGACATAAATGAAAACGCAACCGGTTTGTCGACGCCTTTTTCCGGCGTAAGCGCTGACCAGTCAATAGTGTCTTTACGGATTCTGGGAGATGTACCTGTTTTGAACCTGCCCAATTCAAACCCAAGGCTTGTAAGTGAATCCGAAAGCCCTTTGGCGCTGGGTTCTCCAATAGGCCCTGACTCAATAACCTCAGGCCCTATTACAATCCGGCTTTCAAGATACACTCCTGTACAAAGAATAACTGTTGGCCCGTAGATCTCGCTTCCGTCTTCAAGCCTGACTCCGTAAACCCTGCCGGCGCTAACCAGCACCTTTGTAGCCATACCCTCTATAAGTATTATGCCAGATGCTTCGATTTGCTTTTTCATATAGTCACGGTAGACATGTTTGTCTATTTGAGCCCGAAGTGATTGAACCGCAGGCCCCTTAGACGCATTAAGCAGCCGCATTTCTATAGCAGCCGAATCGGCGGCAAGAGCCATCTCTCCCCCCAAAGCATCGATTTCGGCAACTATCTGCGCTTTCCCTGGCCCGCCGATGGCGGGGTTACACGGCATGCCTGCAATATTGCCTGGGTCCAAAGTAACCATGGCCACTTTGGTTGACAGCCTGGCAGCGGCCAACCCTGCTTCACATGCTGCATGCCCGCTGCCTACCACGATAACGTCAAAATCATAGCCTTTGCTTCTCACCCCGCCTGCCTCCTTTCGCTTTAGATCGTTATATTATTTACCTACACAGAAGCGAGAAAATATTCTGTCCAGCGTCTCACCGGTTACTTTCTTGCCGGTAAGCTCCATAAGCGAATCTGCTGCTTCTTCTAAAGATAGCACTATCACATCATCTGTCCAACCTTGCTGCAAAAAGGCAAGGGCATTGTCTATTTCACCTAAAGCCCGCTTAAGGCAATCGACTTGACGCGCTGAACCAGGCGCCAAAGCTTCAGGATCGCCAAGCGACGTAAACATGGCCTGAACCTTCTTTTTAAGATCCTCAATACCCTCACCTGTTGCTCCGGAAACCCTGGCCCAATTGCCTTGGGTAATATCCTCAAGTTCTTGTGTATTCACCTTTTGTTTCATTAAATCTGCCTTAGTAACCACTGCCAGGCAATTTCTGTTTTGCCACCTTGTCAGCCACTTGACATCTTCCCTGCAAATCCCCTCAGTGTCATCGAGCACATACAATATGACGTTTGACTCCATAGCAGCACTTTGCGCCCGCTCAACTCCCAGGGCTTCAACTACTTCCCCAGTCTGCCTCAGCCCTGCAGTATCCAGCAAAACTACAGGCAAGCCGTACCACTCAGTAGGTTCCCTTAACACGTCCCTGGTAGTCCCGGGAATATCAGTAACTATGGCACGCTCTCTCGAAAGCAATGCGTTGAAAAGCGATGATTTGCCTACATTGGGACGGCCCACAAGGCAAACTTCCACTCCTTGCGAAAGCGCAAGCCCTAAAGGCGCCCTTTTTAGCACTTCCCCAATTTCCCGGGACAACGTAGTAAGCAATTGTTCAATTTGGCGTTTGTCTGTTTCGATTGTTTCCGGGAAATCGATAGAGCCTTGCAGTAAGGCAAGCAAATCAACTATCTCGGTTTCCCATTTTTCGACCATAGAGCCAAGCTCGCCTTTGAGCCGTCTACCTGCCTGAACGAGCGACGCCTCTGACGCTGATGTGACCATGTCCAGCACTGCTTCGGCTTCGTCAAGAGTAATACGGCCGTTGATAAAAGCCCGCTTGGTAAACTCTCCGGGTAAGGCAGGCCTTGCACCGAGGCCAAGCGCCACGCTGAGAATCTTCTCGGCAACAATCATTCCGCCATGGCACTGTATCTCTACCACATCTTCTCCTGTATATGACTTGGGCCCTCTCATCACCAAAACGACGCTCTCATCGATTAGTTTGCCGGCCACGTCAACAATATCAGCCAAAGCCATAAACCAGCTTTGCACAGCTTGCAATTTGCCGCGCCTTTTGAGCCTTACCATGTTTTCTGCAATTTCCATAGCATCTTTGCCGCTTAGCCTTACGATTGCAATCCCGCCTACCCCTCTAGGGCTGGCTATGGCTGCTATGGTGTCGGTTAGAACGCCTGAATAACCTGTTTGATTACGGGCCATAGATTGTCACCTCTGTACGTGCTCTGAAACCTTGTGTTTACGCCTGAATTATACCCCAATACTGCTTAAGGACAGTAAAAGGACCCTTTTCAGGGCCCTTGCATTTTATATTTTGCCACTATTCAATTACAGGCCTATATTACCGCCGCTTTTCGTTTCCGCTTACGTTTCTTCGAGGCGAGACTACCACTCTTCTATATGGTTCGTCTCCTTCGCTATGGGTCGCAACTCTTCCGTTTTTTTGAAGAGCCATGTGCACAACACGGCGATCTCTTGCGTCCATAGGCCGTAAAAATGTGCTTCTGCCTGTTCTTTGCACTTTTCTTGCAGCGTTTCTGGCCATGTCCTCAAGTGTTTTCTCTTTCTTACGCCTGTATCCGTCTACATCAACGATAATTCTTCTTATATTGCCTATGCCTTTAGACGATACAACATTTGTAAGAAATTCCAAGTGCCTCAGGGTCTTGCCGTGACGCCCAATAAGAAGGCCCAGATCATTGCCGCTGACTTCGAGTAATCTGGTGTCACCCTGGCTACGTACGTTAACTACAGCGTCAATGTTCATTCTGTCAATTACGCCTGTAATAAATTCACAAGCCAACTGTGCCCTGTCTTTCTTTACGGTTACCCTAATTTTGGCGTCTCTACCACCGAGAATGCCCAAAAATCCACGGGTGGGCTCCTCGATTACATCAACAAACACTTCGTCTTCGGTTACTCCAAGTTCACTGAGAGCACTTTCCAAAGCCTCTTCTACACTACGTCCCGTCTTTTCAATACTTGTCACTTAGACCGAGCTCCCTCCCCGGTAGTTTCGCCTCGCGGTATCGCTAGCCGCTCTAATAAGCCGACCAAATTAGCCGTTATTATGTATATAGAAACTGAAGTAGCAAACTTTACTGAAAAATAGCCCATAAACGCAAGCATTCCAATCATCATTACGTTCTGGCTCTGCTCTTGCTGCCCTCCGCCTCCCATAGAAGGTGACAGCCGCATTGCCAGGTAAGTGGTTCCCAATGTAATGGCAATTACGATTACACCGTACAAAGTTCCCTGTTTCATAGCAGGCTCTCCCAATGTGAGCCCCAAAAACACTGCTTCTTTCATTTGTTCATGGGCGCCCAGGGCTCGAATCATAGCCCATAACACAGGTAATTGAATGAAAGCCAGAAGACAACTTGATGCAGGGTTGACTTTATTACGGCGGTACAAATCCATAATTTCAAGATTAAGCCGTTCAGGATCATCTTTATATTTCTTTTGCAATTTATCAAGTTCCGGTTGGATGGCTGATATTCGCTGGGTAGATCGCCCTTGTATGATCGTAAAAGGCAAAATTATAAGCCGCACAAGAATAGTTAAGCCAATAACTGTCAAACCCCAGTTGCCGGTCAGGCCATAAATGAAATCCATTATAGACAGCATCACATCAACTATGTATGACATCGTTTGAACCTCCCTGGCTCCAACAAGCCTTTTTTCGGCACCGGGTCATAACCCCCACGGGAAAAAGGGTTGCATCGCAATAACCGCCATATAGCCAGAATTACGCCTTTTAGGGGTCCGTGAGCAATGATAGCTTGCCGGGCATATTCGGAACACGTAGGATTATATTTACAGACCGGTTCTTTCATAGGAGATATATACTTCTGGTAGCACGATATTAAGAATAACAATCCCTTAGTGAGCATTTACAACAAATCCATCCTTTTGAGAAGATCTTTGACAGAGTCCAAAAGATCCTGGTAGGTACACATAGCCGCCCTTCGCCGCGCAATAAAAACAAATTCACCCCTCGGCTCAATAAGAGGCAGCACGTGCCGGAAAGCCTCTTTCACCCGGCGCCTCACTTTGTTTCGAACGCATGCTTTGCCAAGCCGCTTGGAAACTACAACTCCCAGCCTAACCGGTTCCTGGTCATCCCTATGATACATCACTAAATACCTATTGGCTGCCGAACGGCCTTCCCCGTATACTCTACTATACAACGGTGCAGGTATCCTTCCTGATACCACAAAAAAGCCTCGCTTTCTCTAAACACACACAGATGTATCTACGTTAAGGTATAAGTACATCAAACAGACAGCCGTTTCCTGCCTCTCGAGCGCCTTCTCTTAATTGTTCTTCGCCCGCTTTTACTCCTCATTCGAGCTCGAAAGCCATGGGCCCTTTGTCTTTTTCTACGTTTCGGTTGATAGGTACGTTTCATGTTGTTTGTTCCCCCTAAAAAACACTCTTGGAACTAATATCCTTGGATCCAACGAATTATATCTTAGCATGGGCGAAAGTGTCAATAAATGCACCTTTTACAGGCGTTTTACCAGTAAGAACAACTATCTGCAACCATTTTGGAAAGTCTACACACTGCTTTTGATTGCCACGCTTCCCATGCCTTGGTATAGTCATATTGGGTCATACTTGTGGCCTTTGCCGGCGGTCTTTCCGCCTCAGCTTAACATTATCCACAGCTGTGGATAACTATGTGTATAACCTGTGAGCTTCTTATACGGACGCGATAAGCATGGGTTTTCTGTTATTATGGGGTTTTACAGCAAACAGAAACGCCATCTTGCTAGGGTGGGTCTTATTCATTACTGTATATAGCCAGGATGCAGAGCTCTTTTTTTCCCTCCGCCGGGCAAGATGATTCGATATTTAGCGTAGTCTAAATATATTGATGTCTTATATTTTACAAGAATGGTGGTCTTCATTATGCTCAAAAACCTTGAAGTTCTCTGGAATAATGCACTTTCTAGGGCTTCATTGAGGTTCCCGAACCCAGGGCTGATTCAAAACTGGTTAAAAGATACAAAACCTATCACGCTTGAAAACAACATACTTACTGTTGCAGTGCCAAGTGAGTTTGCTAAAACATGGATAGAAACAAGATACAAGGAAGAATTAGCCACCGCGTGGAACGAAACTTACGGCGGCCGGTGCGAACTCCAATTCGCAGTGAGCCAACCTGAAAAACTCGTACCTGAGACGCTCTTCCCTCAAGACGGCCAAACAATTGCGCCAAAGAAGAAACGTCCTTCCAATGATAGGCTTAACCAAATAAAAAGCCTTAATCCCAGGTATGTGTTTGAAAACTTCATTGTTGGGGCTTCCAATAGATTTGCTCATGCAGCTTGTCTTGCAGTAGCCGAAAGCCCTTCAAAAGCGTATAATCCTCTTTTTCTTTACGGAGGAGTGGGGCTTGGCAAAACGCACCTGATGCAAGCCATTGCCCATCATGTGTTTGCCCACCACAAGAGGCTAAAGGTCTCTTATGTATCTTCAGAAACATTTACCAACGAATTGATCCTGGCAATTCAGGAGGGCAACACCCAGGATTTCAGAAATCGTTACCGTAGCACAGATCTTCTGCTTGTAGACGATATTCAATTTGTTGCAGGCAAAGATGCAACCCAGGAAGAGTTTTTCCATACATTTGATGCACTTCATCAAGCTTCAAAACAGATTGTGATTTCATCGGACAGGCCTCCCAAGGAAATATCAACGCTTGAAGAAAGGCTGAGAACCAGGTTTGAGTGGGGGCTTATCTGTGATATTCAGCCACCGGATATTGAAACACGCATAGCAATCTTGCGCAAAAAAGCTGAACTGGAGGGAAGAGAAGTACCTCTCGAGGTTTGCCAATATATAGCCGAAAGAATTCCCAGTAATATCCGTGAGCTTGAAGGAGCTTTAATCAGGGTGCTTGCATACACCGCGCTACAGAAAAAAGAGGTTACCCTGGATATTACAAAAAAGGTGCTAAGAGACCTCTTACCTGAGAAAAAGACTGTTCCCATAACAATTGAGGCAATCCAACAGCAAGTATCTGAATACTACCAAATACCTATGAGCGCTTTTTCAGCCAAACGGCGCACACGCAACATTGCGTTCCCGAGACAGGTAGCTATGTATCTGTCAAGAATGCTGACAGATGCTTCTTTGCCTCAAATAGGGCAAAACTTCGGTGGCCGGGATCACACAACCGTACTTCATGCTTGCTCAAAAATCGAAGATGAAAGAAAGGACAATCAAGACCTTGATCACGCTATTGACGAACTGATTAAGCGCATCAAGGAGGGGTAATATCTTCCTGTGAAGAACTCTGTGGATGGATGTTGGATTACCTGTTGAGGAGTTGTGGATAAAGTGATTGGTTTTGTGTTGCGGGAAAGTTATGCACAATCATCCACATTTACTCCACAACAGTCTCCACATACAGAAAACATATTTTAAGTGGGATAGGAGGGTGTTTTACACAAATTCACACCAACTACTACTACTACTGATTTTAAAATATACACACCCAATATAGATAAGGAACGCAATTTCTTTTATCAACACACCGATAATAAGACAGGGAGGGTAACATTATGCACTTATCAATATCAACAGAACATCTTGCGTGGTTAGTACATACAGCATCACGTCCCATACCTGCACGAAGTACTCTACCGGCTATTAAAGGCTGTCTTATAGAAGCACTTTCTGACAGAGTGATTTTCTCAGGTACCAACTTGGATTGGGGAGTAAGAGTATCTGCTCCGGCCAAAGTATCCTCTTCAGGATCTCTGGTGGTTTCAGCTAAGCTCTTGTCAGATATTGTCAGAACATTATCTGCACCTGAAGTTACGCTTTCGCTTGATGAATCGGCATGGGCGCTTATTGTAAAGTCCGGAACTTCGGAAATGGTTCTTAATGCAGTTCCGGCAGATGATTTTCCAATATGGCCGGAACCGTCTAACGGGCAAGAAATAACATTGGATGCTCATACTTTCAGGGACCTTGTTAAAGTAGGTGCCACATGTGCTGTAACGAACCCGGCCAGGCCCTTATGGGGCGCTTGTTTACTGGATCTTATTGACAATAAGGTAGTTCTTGTAAGCACTGATCAATTTGCGCTTTCAAGGGCGCAAACCAATATTGCAGCAAGTGAGTCCCGCGCCATAGTGCCGGCCAATGTATTACAGGATATTTCCCGGCTTAAAGATACAGAAGACAGCGAACAGATTAAGCTCATATTGTCCGACAGCCATCTTCACTTTTCTTCAACCAACATATCTTGTTTTACACGGTTAATTGAAGGCCAATATTATGCTTATCAGCAAGTGATCCCGAAATCGTGCTCATCTACTGCGAAAGTCTCTACAGAAGCCATGATTAGCGCAGCATCAAGAGCTTCAATCGTAGCAAGTGAAGAGGACAGGGCAATGAGGATTATCCTCGATAACGATTCTCAGGCCATTACTGTAAAAGCAGGGTCACCGGAAAAAGGAAAAATGGAAGAATCACTGCCGGCACAAGTAGAGGGTGAAAACATAGAGATTTGGGTGCAACATCGTTACGTGCTCCAAGCGCTGAGTAAAATAGGCGCAAAACAGACAAAACTAGGGATGACAGGACAGGTAAGTCCCATGCTTGTAGAGCCGGCCCAAGAAGAAGAATCCTCTGAGGGTGATGTGCAATCTACATTCGTTATTATGCCTATGAGCCCAAAGGGAGCATTCTGATACGTGCGTTTTTCGTTTGTTATTTTGAGAGATTTCCGAAATTATCGTTACCTGGAGCTGCAAATACCTCCGGGTGCATCTTTGTTCATGGGGCAGAATGCACAAGGAAAAACAAACTTGCTTGAGGCATGTTATTATGTATCTTCCCTAAGTTCGCCCAGGGCGGAAAAGGAATCAGATCTGGTTCGTTGGGGTGAAAAGTCATTTTCCCTGGCGGCAAGGTTGGAAGATAACAGTGCAGTTACTACAGTGAAAATTGACACTATTGCAATCCCTTCTGTAAGGCGAAAACTTCAGATTAATGACAGGCATGCGCGAAGGCAGGATATTTTAACTCTGTTTCCTTGCGTTTACTTTTCCCCTGACGATCTGGATATAGTTAAGGGCAGCTCAGGGGTTAGGCGCAAATTTATTGACTCAATCCTGTCTCGCCAGGATACTGTTTATGCCAGGGTATTATCAAGGTATAATGACACGGTCTCAAGACGAAACATGATTTTAAAGAAAGTGGGTTTTGACAGTTCGTGGGCGAGGACGCTTGAAGCGCTTGATCAACTTGTGGTGAAACTAGGTTCTGAGCTCTTGTACAAACGCCTTCTCTTAATTGAAGATTTATCCGGTTTTACCAGGTCTGTTTACCGGTTTATAGCAGGAA
>CAZXLH010000031.1:0-25869 GCA_964641455.1 uncultured Eubacteriales bacterium
AATGGCATTTAGTCTTAGGTCAAGCACGGCCAATATCAGGTTTTGACAGTTTCCGGTGCTAACTCCTGAGCTCTATGTGAGGTAGCAGCACACGAAAGGCGCGCGTTAAGTGCTTAGAGTGCGGTTTAACGCTTGTGCATTGATAAAGATGCATAATTTCCAGGATTTATTTGCGCCTTAATAAGTGTTAAGTAAGTGTTAAGCTGAACCAGGGTGGTACCACGGATTAAGCTAAATTGAGCCCTCGTCCCTAGGATGAGGGCTTTATGTTTGTAAGAGACTTATATTCAGTAATATGAACTGGGGGTAATCAATATGGCGATGGCGGATGATAACAGAAACTGTATGGCCAGGGATAGCGAAGGCTGTGCCGCCGGCAATACTGCCACAACCGGCGCCGGCGGAAACACATGTATTGGCGACAGCGGCACTGCTAATGGTATTCAAACCTACAATGCTCGGGAAATCGAATCCAAATGGCAGAGGATTTGGCGCGACAATGAAACGTACGTAGTCACTGAAGAGCCAGGCAAACCTAAGTATTATTGCCTTGAGATGTTCCCGTACCCGTCAGGGGAACTTCATGTAGGCCATGTAAGAAACTATACTATCGGAGATGTAATCTGTAGATATAAGCGGGCTGGCGGATACAACGTGCTTCATCCCATGGGCTGGGATGCTTTTGGTATGCCTGCGGAAAATGCTGCAATTGAACGCGGAACATCACCTGATGAGTGGACGTGGAGCAACATAGCCCATATGAGGGATCAGTTAAAAACGATGGGCTTCAGTTACGATTGGTCAAGGGAGATCACTACGGCTTTTCCGGAGTACTACAAATGGACTCAGTGGCTGTTTTTGGTGCTTTACAAACGTGGATTGGTATACAAGAAGACTGCCCCTGCCAACTGGTGCCCCCAATGTCACACTGTTTTGGCTAATGAGCAGGTAGAACAAGGCAAATGCTGGCGATGTGATTCATTGGTTGAAAAACGTAGCATGGATCAGTGGTTTTTCAAAATAACTGATTACGCCGAAAGGCTTCTTGCTGATATCGAGAAACTCCACGGTTGGCCTGAGCACGTCAAAATTATGCAGGAGAACTGGATAGGCAAAAGTGAAGGCGCTGAAATTGATTTTGTGGGCCCACAAAACGAAAACATTCCTGTGTTTACCACGCGTCAAGATACGATTTACGGCGTTACCTATATTGTCCTTGCTCCTGAACATCCATTGGTAAAAAAATTCATACAGGGAACCTCTTATGAGAGGCCGGTGAAAGCCTTTATCGAGAATGCCACCAAGATGTCTGAAATTGACCGTACCGCTGAAACCCTTGAAAAAGAAGGGGTGTTTACAGGGGTTTATGCTACAAATCCGGTTTCAGGTGACAAGGTTCCGGTTTGGATAGGCAATTATGTAATTTACGAATACGGCACAGGAGCAGTAATGGGAGTTCCGGGCCATGACGAAAGAGATTTCAATTTTGCCAGAAAATACGGATTGCCAATCAAAATAGTAATCCAGAACGAAGATAAGAGTTTGCGGCTAGAAGAAATGGATACCGCATATGTTGACGCGGGAACCATGGTAGATTCAGGCCAGTTTACCGGGCTTTCAAGCGAAGAAGGCAAGGCCAAAGTCACTTGGTTTCTTGAAGAAAATAAAGCGGGTCGGGGCAAAGTTACTTACAAAATGAGGGATTGGCTGATTTCCAGGCAAAGGTACTGGGGAGCTCCTATTCCGATTGTCAATTGCCCAAAGTGCGGCGAAGTGCCTGTTCCTGAAGAAGACCTTCCTGTACACTTACCCCTGGGGTTGAAAGTTACACCGGAAGGCCCTTCGCCTTTGGCAAGGCATGAGCAGTTTGTGAACACTACTTGTCCTGTATGTGGTGAGCCTGCTAAGCGTGAAACAGATACTATCGATACGTTTGTGTGCTCATCGTGGTATTTCTTCAGGTTTGCCAGCCCTAACGAGACTGACGTGGCTTTTTCCAAGGAGGGCGTTGACTACTGGAACCCGGTTGACAGGTACATCGGCGGCGTAGAGCACGCAGTTATGCATCTTTTATATTCCAGGTTCATAACCAAGGTTTTGTATGACGCAGGATTGGTTTCGGCTGATGAGCCTTTCAAGAACCTCTTGACCCAAGGTATGGTTGTTCTGGACGGTGCAAAAATGTCCAAGTCAAAGGGCAACGTAGTTTCTCCTGATGAAATTGTCAGCAAATTTGGCGCAGATGTGGCTCGTGTGTTTATGATGTTTGCGGCTCCTCCGGAAAGAGACCTTGAATGGTCTGATCGTGGAGTTGAAGGTGCCCAGCGGTTCCTTCGCAGGGTATGGAGGCAAGTTACTGAGGATTCTGCCGATGATTCTGACCATGCTTCAGAAGTTGATCACAAACCACAGGCTGATGTAAACAGCGGTAAAGATGCCGGTGGCGCAGGGTATGGAATTTCCACTGAAGGGTTGCTTAGGATAACTCATCAGAGCATAAAAAAGGTAACCGAGGATTTTGAACGATTAACCCTGAACACGGCAGTATCTCAGCTTATGGAACTGTCTAACTATATTGGCAAGTACCTGAGGCTTCCGGAAGAGTGCCGTAGCCAGGACGCTCTGAATGAAGCAAGAAGAACTTTGGTAAGTTTGTTGAACCCATTTGCGCCTCATATGGCTCACGAATTGTGGCAAAGGCTTGGCCAGGGCGGAATGGTCGAGGAAGCAGGTTGGCCTGAGTATGATCAGGAACTTATCAAAGAAAAAGTCATAACTTTGGTAATTCAGGTTGATGGGAAGGTTCGGGACAGAATCAACGTACCTGTAGGTTGCAGCGATCAAGAACTTACGGAAAAGGCACTTACATCTGAGAAAGTAGTTAACATGTTGGGAGGCAAGGCCAAGGCAAAAGGCAACATTGCCAAGGTTATAGTCGTAAAAGATAAATTAGTAAATATAGTAACCAAGCGATGACCCTATAGCCTTAGAGCGGCTTTTGAGCCTATTTGAAGTGTGAACTGAAGGAGGTTCATTGAGTGTTTGGTGCGCTGCGTAGAAAAACTCAATGGCCTCCTTAGTTTTGCCAGATGTTTTGGATAAGTTATCTCGGCATACGAGCACTGTCTCAGTACTGTTTCAGCGCAGTGTAAAGCATTGCTCTGTCAGTATTTTACACTGTTTAGGTTCTGTTTGCGCCCTTTGAGCCTGTTTGGGTACTATCTGAACACTGCTTGGGCACCACTTCTGCATCATTCGAATACTGTTTAAACACTGTTTTGCACTCCTTAAATAAGAACGCCCAAACAAAATATAGAGGAGCTGCAATGAGAGGAAGGTTTGAGTGTTAAGAGGCTTCGTTTGAATTTAAGAGTATTGCGCCTTCTAAACTAACAATTGTTTTGGCGAATTTTGCAGAATACCCAGCAGCATATATTGGCAAGTTGTGTAAGTTATGGTAAGATATAGGCATGAACCGAAGAATAAGCATGAATCGAAGAACAGATATTATTGTCTACGCTATTTGCCTTCTTCTGCTTGTAGGTGCCGCTTGTTTCTGGTGGCAAGGAGTATTTCCTTCATCAGGCAAAGAACTGGTTCTTCTACCTGGCGAGAGTGCTTCAGCCAGGCAAAATGATGAAACAGGTGGAAGCAACCATTACGGTAACAGCCCGGAAGACAGTAACATGGGAGTGCAAGATATTGCCGACGGCAGCTATGGATTTGAGTTGGATAATTTCCTCGGGCAAGACTACAGGGGTTCCGGCCAATCAGATGTTAGGCATGCTACACCGGACCGCCCGGGACAAGAACGCAACAATCGAAAACAGATTTTCGTACATGTAGCCGGGGCAGTTAAGTCTCCCGGGGTATACAGGCTGTGGGAAGGCCAAAGGGTCTACGAGGCCTTGGAACTTGCTGTTCCTCTTGAAGATGCAGATGTTGATTACCTAAATCTTGCAAGTGTTTTGGCTGATCAAGATAAGATATACGTTCCTAAAAAAGGTGAATTCTCAGGTCCCAATGGCACAGGTGCAGCAGAAGGAGGTTCATGGACATCGCAAGGATATGGCCCGGGCCAAAGCGGTTCAGGTGTAAGCGGCGGTTCCGGTTCAGGTTCAAGCCCAAGCAACATTGCTTTCCCTATTAATGTAAACAAAGCAACTGCCAAGGAATTAGAGGCGCTTCCCGGAATTGGCCCGTCAAAGGCTGCGGCCATTGTAGAATTTCGCAGGCAGAGGGGCCCGTTTACTCATAAGCAAGACTTAAAAAAAGTGCCTGGAATTGGCGATGTGACATATTCAAAGATAGAATCACTTATAAAACTCAGATAGTCTAAGGCTTGATTTTGATGGGCCGAGCCGGCTGACTGCAAACTATAGTAAGCAAATTATCCTTTGTTTAACCTAAACTTAATATTGTAAGTTTGCAATGTGTTGAGTTTGAGATGCATTTTTCTATGACATGGCAGCTAGCAACTGATTTTGTGCCTCTTGAGTTCTGAAAATATGGCCTTACTAACGTTCTCTGGTCTTCCCGATTGTGCAAATTTTGAAGAGTTTTCCACACCAAATGAATGGAGATGAAAGAAATCGTTGACAATTAGTATTGCTAATCCATATAATAGATTTCAGTTAGCACTCACCTAAGGAGAGTGCTAACAACACAATAAGTCATCAGCTAATTTCACAAGGGGGGTTCATCTTGACTCTTAAGCCGCTTTCAGATCGCGTAGTTTTGAAACCCGTTGAAGCAGAGGAAAAGACAAAAGGTGGAATAGTTCTACCTGATACCGCCAAAGACAAGCCGCAAGAAGGAGAAGTTGTTGCGGTAGGTTCTGGCAGAATCTTAGATAACGGCGAAAAACTGACGCCTGAAGTTAAGGTTGGAGATCGGGTTATCTACTCGAAATACAGTGGCACTGAAATTAAGGTTGACGGTGAGGAATATCTGATCGTTCGCGAAAGCGATATTCTCGCAATTAGGTCAGAGTAGTAAGCCACTGTTGCTTAACTTGATGTGTAATCAAAGTGATTGATTACATGGTGAAAGGCGGCCGGCATTTTTACATAGACAGCTGAAAATAGTTTAAGATAGTCCTATCTAAGGCTGTTACACAGGCCGTCACCTGGAATGCCATACATGTCGGTGAAGTGTCCACCGAGAATTCGTCACAAGTGCAAACTTGTAAATGCGAATGGGTATGGCTACCGGATTTCCGTTCAGAAATTAAAAGGCTTGAACCAAAGCATTCATAACTGTTCAAGCAAATCTTCTAAGGAGGGAATCGTTAAGTGCCTGCAAAGCTAATCAAGTATGATGTTGAGGCGCGTAAGGCTCTTTTAGCAGGAGTCGATGCTGTTGCTAATGTAGTGAAAATCACTTTAGGGCCAAAAGGAAGAAACGTAGTTCTTGATCGCAAGTTTGGTTCGCCTGTTATTACCAAAGATGGTGTTACAGTCGCAAAGGAAATAGACTTGGAAGATCCTTTCGAAAATATGGGAGCACAGCTCTGCCGTGAAGTTGCTTCAAAGACCAATGACGTAGCCGGTGACGGGACAACCACTGCTACTGTTCTTGCTCAGGCAATTGTAAAAGAAGGGCTCAAGAACGTTGCAGCAGGTGCCAACCCTGTATTTGTCAAGCGCGGAATTGATAAGGCAGTTGGCCGGGTAGTTGAGGAAATGAAGAAGTTTGCAACGCCTGTTGAAGATAAGCAGGACATTGCACACATTGCCGCTATTTCCGGCAATGATCCTGAAGTTGGAGAGATTATCGCTGACGCCATGGACAAAGTCGGAAAAGACGGAGTCATCACTGTTGAAGAATCCAAGGGTACCGACACAACCGTAGAAGTTGTGGAAGGCATGGAGTTTGACAGAGGCTATCTCTCCGGTTATTTTGTTACCGATACCGAAACTATGGAGGCCGAACTTGAGAATCCATACATCCTGATTTACGAGAAGAAAATCTCTGCTATTGCCGACATCCTTCCCTTGCTCGAGAAGGTAGCGCGGTCTGGCAGGCCTCTGTTGATTATTTCCGAAGATCTTGAAGGGGAAGCCCTGGCCACCTTGGTGGTTAACAAGATTCGCGGAACCTTGTCAATTTGTGCTGTTAAGGCACCTGGGTTTGGCGACAGAAGAAAGGAAATGCTCGGCGATATCGCTGCGCTTACAGGTGGGCAGTTCCTGTCTGAGGATATTGGAGTCAAACTTGAGAACGTCGACCTTGGTATGCTCGGCGAAGCCGCAAAAGTGCGGGTTTCCAAAGAAAAGACCACTATCGTTGAGGGCAAAGGTACCAGAGAAGACATCGAGGCCAGGATTACTCAAATCAGAAGGGAACTTGAAGAGACTGATTCTGATTATGACCGCGAGAAACTTCAGGAGAGGCTGGCCAAATTGGCAGGCGGCGTAGCAGTTATTAAGGTAGGGGCTGCTTCCGAGACTGAACTGAAGGCTAAGAAACACCGCTTCGAAGACGCTCTTGCTGCTACCAGAGCTGCTGTTGAAGAAGGCATGGTCCCTGGCGGCGGAGTAACATATGTTAACGTGTTGAATGTTCTCGATGAACTTGATGTAGAAGCTGACGAAAAAGTCGGTGTGAACATTGTCAAGAGAGCTCTCGAGGAGCCGCTACGTCAAATCGTCGAAAATGCCGGGCTTGAGGGCTCGGTTATTGTAGAGAAAGTAAAGAGCAGCGGTAAGAGAGGCTTTGGCTTTGATGCTGTTTCAGAACAGTTCGTCGAAGTAGCAAAGCATGGAATTGTGGATCCTCTCAAGGTTTCACGTTCTGCCCTTGAAAACGCTGCATCTGTAGCGTCTATGCTGCTCACTACCGAGGCGGTCGTGGCTGAAAAGCCTGAACCGGAGGCGGCCACACCTCCGTATCCGCCCACTCCTGATATGGCCTACTAAATCAACGTATTTAGGATTGGCGAAAAACACCCGGGATACACCACCCCGGGTGTTTTTGATCTTACCCTCGCTTTTGGCCTTGCTCTGACTTAGCTTCACAAAACTATTTTCAAGATCAGAATTACTGCAATGCCTAACTTCTTCGTATCTTATTGCATCAATTCTTCCAAATGCAACCACAGGCGGCTATTGCTCGTATATACCTATAGTGGTTGGGTTTTTGGTATTTATGTATGAACCTTAGCGTGAAAGGCCAATTATTGATTTGCCGGCGAGTATTGTACTAACGGTATTTCTTGACACCGGCTATTTGCGAGCCTGATTGTCCTTTGCTTTCCTTAAGGGTGTAGCCAGTGCTGTGTTTGGAATCAATAAGGAGAACACTGTTAGATGACATTGAGCCGTGAGTAATCCCAATCGGTTGCACAATGGCTGAGCGGCTACGGCAAGAGACGGTATCTGTTAGGATCACATGTCCGGTATGAAGGGAAACAATTGGGAACAAATCCAATAATGTCTTCGTCTCAATGATGTTGAACCGGCGTGATGTGAACAGATATAGTCAGTTTCCTAATTATGTGATCAAAAATTGTAGAGCGGCATGAATTGACCGAGTGTCCCATCAAGTGTCTTACGAAGTTTTGGCAAGTATGAAGCCAGTATTGGAGTGGTTGCAAGAGTATCTTAAAAAGCATAAGTTCGAGTGTAGAGCAATAGTTTGCTTAGAAGTGGGAGGGGAGACGAGTACATGAAACGTATTCCGGAGAAGTGGAGAAAATGGATCATTGTTTCCGCAGTAATAATTGCTATTGTTGGACTGGGATACTGGGGAGTCAGGGCTACTGCAGGTGATAAAGAAGGCAAACTTGTGATGGTGACCAAGCCCGTGGCCCGTGGTGACCTTGAAGTTACAGTAAGGGGATGGGGCGTGCTTCAGGCAAGTAAAGAACAGGATGCTATATCCGGAGCAGGCGGGGTTATTAAGGATATATTTTTTGAGCCAGGCGAGCAGGTTTCAAAAGGGCAAGTGCTTGCTACCGTCGATGCCGGCTCTCTTGAAATAGAGATCAAGAAACTTGAAATTGGGTTGGAAATTGAGAGGTTGAAACTTGCAAAAGATTTTGGAGTATCACCTGATGAAGTTGCTGATGTTGATCCTGAGGCAGCGCTTATCATACGAAGCCCTATTTCAGGGCAGATAACCGGGCTTACTGCCCAGGCCGGTAGCAGCGAGGTAGGAACTATATGCAAGGTAGTTGATAATTCCACACTAAGAATCCAACTTTTACTGGCAAAACCTCTGTTCGACAAGGTGAAGGTTGGCCAAAAGACATCATTTATGCCTGAACGTTTCGATGGGAAAGACCCTGGGGTGATCATCCATGCTGATTCTACTCCTATAGCCGGAGACGCTACTTATTACTACGAAGTCTGGGTTGAAATGAAGAATCCTGGGCTTTTGAGGGTTGGCGACAAAGGAACGTTGACTTTACACACTCCATCCGGCGATTTTAGTCAAGAAGCTGAGATCACGTCGTACGGGACAGAGGAGATGGTATCCACGTCTTTTGCAGGTAGAGTAAAGACAGTGCTTGTAAAAGACGGGGCTTTTGTAAAGGCAGGAGATCCTATCTTAGAGTTTGAACCTGGAACGGTACTCTTGGAAGCTATGGAAACACAGCTTAAGTTCAGGCAAGATCTTCTCGAGTTGGAGGAAAAGAAAGCCCAGTTAGGGAGCCTGGATATTGTTAGCCCTATTGACGGAGTAGCTATGAGCAGGAACGTTAATAAGGGCGAGGTTATAGGTAAAGGCACTGCGTTAACACGGGTATCGAATTTCACTGAAATGAACTTGATGCTGCAAATAGATGAAATTGATGTACCCAAGATAGCAGAGGGGCAAATGGCTGATATAGACGTCTGGGGGCCTCAGGGCAGGCAGCAAGTGCAAGGAGTAGTTTCCAAAGTGGGAGTATCCGGCAGTATGCAGGATGGAATGTCATCTTTTAATATCAGCATAGGGGTGGTTAACCCTGGATTTTTAAGGCCGCACATGAGTGCAACTGCCCATATTTTCGTTTCAAAGAAAGATGATGTGCTACTTTGTCCTATTGAAGCAATCTATAAGGAAGAGGATAAATGGTTTGCCGATATCAAAGAGGGCAATTCAAGAAAACCTGTTGAAATTGAAATTGGTGCTATGAATGACATGTACGCTGAGATTTTGAGCGGGTTGGAAGAAGGCCAAGAAGTGGTTGTAGCCATGAGCAAAGACCCGGAAGACGACGGTGGCAGAAGGGGTCCCTATCCGATTGGCTATTAGGCAAGTAAACCGGGCTTGAGAAGTCAAGGGAATCTTCTGAGGCCCTGATTGCTATGAGCCTGATTAGTAAGATGCTTTTTGAGCCAATTATGTGTCTTGAGAGTAGGAGAGGGGCGAATAGGAGGGAATTTCCGTGAAACTGTCTGACCTTTTCAGTATGTCTTTGCGCGGGCTTACGACGAACAAAATGCGATCTGCTCTTACCATGCTTGGTGTAATCATAGGTGTAGCTTCTGTCATTGCCCTGGTATCAGTGGGTGAAGGCGCTCGTAAGGATGTAGTTGAAAGTTTCGAAAGCATTGGGACTAATATTCTTAAACTATATATGCAACGGTGGGATGCAAGGCTAACCCTTGATCAGGTATATGACCTCAAGCAAAGGGTTCCAGACATGGAAATGGTGTTGCCACAGGTTTATTGGGGCGCCCGTGTGACTTATGAAGGTAAAGAAAGGTATGCTCCTGCACAAGGTGTAACTGAAGTGTTTCCCAAAATAAGAAACCACGACCTTTATTCAGGAAGGTTCTTTACAGCCGTTGAAATAGAGATTGCAAGGCCGGTGGTAGTGATTGGCTGGCAGGTTATGCAAGATTTGTTTGCCGGACGGGATCCTGTAGGAAAGTACATCTTTCTTGATCAAGAGCCGTTTGAAATCATCGGCGTTCTTGAGGAAAAAGGCGAGAACCTGGGCGAAGGTGTTGACCGGATGATGTTTGTCCCACTTACAGTTGCTCAGAGAAGGCGGGGCACTGACAAGATCGATGAGGTGTTGTTAAAAGCCAGGGACCAGGATTCTGTGCCTGTTGTTCAACTCACTGTGGAGCGAATTTTTGAGGCCAGGTACGGTGAAGATGCTGCATTTGTTTGGACTCAACAGTCTATGCTTGAGCAACTCCAGGAATCTACCAGGACCATGACCTTGATGTTAGGCGCAATAGCAGGGGTTTCGCTGCTTGTTGGCGGCATAGGCGTAATGAACATCATGCTTGTCGCGGTAACCGAGCGTACAAAGGAAATTGGCTTACGCCAGGCACTTGGTGCCAAGCCATCTCAGATACTGCTTCAGTTCTTATTCGAGTCGGCAATGCTTTGTTCTTTAGGAGGTATAGCGGGAGTATTTGCCGGTATTGCAGGTTCTGGGTTAGTTGCCAAACTCGGGCCAAAGACTGCTGTCTCTCCTGTATCTATAGTTATCGCCTTTGCGTTTTCAGTGCTGGTAGGTTTTGTGTTTGGTGTATATCCTGCTATGCGCGCAGCCAAACTCGAACCGGTTGAAGCTTTGAGAAGTGACTGAAGGTAATTGGTTTAGAACCGTGGTCTAATAAACTGAATGGAAAACATACAGTTCCCTGGAAAAGCTGTAGTTTTTCTATACAACTGCTTGAAAATCATACAGCTTTCGTCGGGGCCTGTATGGA
The DNA here is from genome assembly GCA_964641455.1 of uncultured Eubacteriales bacterium. GTDB lineage: Bacteria > Bacillota > Sulfobacillia > Fermentithermobacillales > Fermentithermobacillaceae > DTU015. The sequence goes on from CAZXLH010000031.1 coordinate 10,662, forward strand.
ATCTATACAGCTTTTTGGAAACCTGTATGAAAATTAGGCAGCTTTCTGAAAAGCTGTAGTTTTTCTATACAACTGCTTGAAAATCATACAGCTTTCGTCGGGGCCTGTATGGAATCTATACAGCTTTTTGGAAACCTGTATGAAAATTAGGCAGCTTCCTTAACTAGCATCTTACATAATATGGGAAGGAATTCAAGGCAGTGCCGTAGAAGACTTAATTATGGTATCGCCTTATTCTGATCCTACATTTCCTCATAGCAAAGGTTTCATAGAAAACTTAGAGAAAGAGGAACCTTTCGGGCTACCAAAATTGCTCAGGCATCACGAAAGGCCAATGTTATGGCCTGCTATAGGTTTTTTGCTGGGTACTGCTTATCCAGGCAACATTTGGCTTTGCGCCTCATTGTTGCTATTGTTGTTGGCGATCTTAGCGGGTACCCGGTTTTTACAAGACAGATTCGAAATTGAAGCAAATGGCATGGCCATATCTTTCAGAACTCATAACTTGGGTTCTCCAAAAGCCACATCCACAATGTTTGTTAACAATGCTCTTTTCAAGTCCGGCGTACACACGTTATTGCTATTAATCGTAGCAGGCTATTTGGCCGGAACTTTTCGCGGTGCTGTTTGGGCCAAGAAAATTTCGGCTGCAGAACACCTTGCAAACATTGAGCAGCCTAGCACCCAGGTTGATGGTGTGTTAGTCGAGGTTATGGGTAATTCTAAGGTGAAAAGCAGCACAGTGGTTTTCACAGGCAAGATCCATAGTTTCATGGAGAATTACTATACGAAATCAGGTACTCGTGTATTGCGCGAGATACCATTGCCTGCAAAGTACAAAGGACTCTTTGTTCATGTTTGTCTTTACCAAGAACAGGTTTTGCCGGAACCAGGCGATTTTGTGTTTGTCAAAGGGAAACTTGCTATTCCATCGGGTGCCAAGAACCCAGGGGAATTTGATTACAGAAAGTATCTTATGGGCAAGCAGGTTTTCTTGGAACTAAAGGGCATGATCGAACCCGATCAGCAAAACAAAATCCGGGTATCTGAGAGGGTTGCCAATCAATCATTTTGGCGCAGGCCGTGGTATAGAAAAATGGTCCACCGGATATCGCGCCATATTGAAACCCGGATTGATACACTGTTTGTTGAAGAGCAAAAAGGAATTGTAAAGGCGTTGTTTCTTGGTGACAAGGGAGACCTATCACCCTTGGATTCAGAGAAGTTCCGTATTGCAGGTTTGTATCGATTTATCGCCATTGCAGGGTTTCACGTACAGCTGGTGGCCATGGCAGTTGAACGTATTTCAAGAAGGATATTCAAGAATGTGCATGTTTCAATGGTTGCAGGCATATGTTCTGCATTCTTGCTCAGTAGCCTTTCAGGATGGGCAATAGGCCCTTTGAGGGCGTTTTTGTGTGTATTGCTCAGGCACTTTGCTTTCTGGTCCCGTCGAAAATATGATACATTGGCCGGGTTTGCAATCTGCAGTTTTATCATAGGCTGGCGGATTCCGTATCCGCTTCTAAACGTATCTTTCCAGCTGAGTTTTGCAGGGATGCTTGCAGGATGGATAAGCAATGAATACACACAGTTTTTGGTGCGGAAATTCGATTTGGGTATTGTAAGGCAATCACTTCTTCAATCTTTGCTTATGGCAGTTTTCCTGCTGCCTGTTTTAGCTACTCATTTCCAAGATGTATCTGTGGCAGGATTCTTCCTTGGAGGCCTGTGGGCAGTGGTTGCTGTTGCTGTAATCCTTTCTTCACTGCCGCTTTTTTGCCTTTTTTTGCGATTGAGCAGAGTACTGGGATGGTTTCCGTTTTTTGTGCTCAACGGTATGAGGTGGATTGGCTACACGGTAGCCCGGGTGCCAGTTGCATTTTTTGTCTTTCCGGCGCCAAATTTTGCTGAAATCTTTGCATATTTTGGACTTGTATTTTTGCTGCTCCATGCCAGGACGGCAACAAGGGAGGCAACCTCAACCACCATGAGTACACATACAAGGCGATTGCTCATATTGATCATGTCGCTCATTTTGTTCGTCTCAGGGTTGTTTCGGTATTACTTGCCCTGGCCACAGGTAGTATTTCTTAGCGTAGGCCAGGGAGATTGTGCGGTCATAAGAAGCAAAAGCGCAGTAGTTGTTGTAGATACAGGTACTGGTTCCTCAGCAAAAAGGGTCTTGGCCCCTTATCTGAAAACACAAGGGATTAAGCAAATCGATTTGTGTATAATTTCTCATTTGCATGAAGACCATGTAGGTGGGCTGGGGGAGTTATGCAACAATTTTAAGGTAAAAACGATTATGACATGCCCTGGGAGCACTCAAACTATCCGGACAATAATTTCCGATACTAAGCAAGCAAACTCTACCTCTCTGCAAATTATTGAAGCAGGAGCCGGCGATATATATCAGATTGCCACGATTTTGATGTCTGTAATTCATCCTCAGAAACATGTTGGAAGGATTGGAGAAGACAGCAAAACCATTGCCAAGAATCTTACCAAAGACACTGCCGCTACCATAGACACTGGTAAAACCACTGCCACAAGCACACAAACAAGCGGCGGGGAAGCTGCGCCCGGGTTCAATAATGAAGATTCCCTTGTTATTAGCCTGGAATTTAACAAGTTTCCTGCACATGTAGAACTTTGGGGTGATGCCCCTGGAAAAGTTGTATTGGATTTGATGGACGAGAGAAACAAGTCACACAGTCCGGGGGTAAAGAAATCGTCAGAAGTTGCTTTGTGGAAAGATTGCACTTTAGGCACTCATAAAGCATTGGAATCCGGTGCTTTTGGAGATGCTCACAAAAATGCTGTTACGATTGTTAAAGTGCCACACCATGGAAGCCCTGACTCTCTTGTCTACGGGTTCTATGAAAGGCTGCCCGGTGGAATGGCTGTGATTTCAGTGGGCACTAACTCATATGGGCATCCGTCTTCTGATGTAATTCGGGCAGCAGAGCAAGGCGGGCTTGCAGTCTATCGCACTGATATCGACGGCGCAGTGACAGTGAGAGTATACAAGACAGGGGTGAGGGTTCGTACGTTCATAAAGCGCATATTTTTCTGTAACCGGTAGCCGCGTTTTCGATCAACCTTGAGCATTGGCTTCTGATTACTTAGCCATGATAATTTCAAATGGTAGGAATGTGAGTAAGTCTGGTAGAATTGTATATGCTACATAACGCAATTTAATCGGAGTGATTAAAAGTGCATACATGGGACAAGCATAAAACAGCAATTGCAATTTTATTGTTGGTAGGCTCTACAGTTTTGCTGGCGTCATGCGCTACAAAAGAAGTTATTAGCCAGAATGTCTGGGTTTTCGGAATTCCCTTAGGTGGGCTTCCAGTTGAAGAAGCAATTTCGTTAATCGAGAGCAAAGTAAATGAAATCCACGAAGGGCCGTTGGTTTTTAAGGCAGGAGAGATGTCTTACGAAGTACAGCCTGAAGATCTCGAAATAGTGCTCGACGCCAAGCAGATAACAAGTGAATTGGAAAAGTACATAGATTCGCGTTTTACACTCTTACCTGTTTCTGTGTTCAGGAAAGGGCCTAAAACTGTGGTAGCCGGAAATTCCAGTGTAGTTTCGCCTGATCTGCACGATATTGCAGTGAAGATAGCAGATAACTTATCAAAACAACCGCTTCATGAAAGATATGGTTTTTCAGGATATGATCTTGTGATTCTTCCACCTGAACAGGGCCAAACAGTGGACTATCAGGATGTGTTGGCATCTCTTGAGGAACTTGAAGGGACTACGGTAGAAGTGCCGTTTGAAACAACACAACCTGCCAATTCACAAGACCTTGAACCTTTGAGCCTTGTTGGGTCTTTTGAAACAGGCTATAAACTTGAGGAAACTGACAGAAACGTAAATCTCGCCCTTGCTGCCAAGGCTGTTCATGGAAGAGTTCTGATGCCTGGAGATACTTATAGTTTCAATAAAGAGGCAGGCGAGAGATCTGTTGAACGAGGCTACCGGTATGCAAATGTTGTTGTAGGCAATACGCTTGTTCCGGATATAGGCGGCGGCATATGCCAAGTTACCACTACTTTGTTTAACGCTGCAGCGCAAAGCGGGCTTGAGTTTCCGGAAATTCACGCTCACGGCATACCGGTTGAGTACGTTGATCCGGGTATGGATGCCGCTGTAGCCTGGAATTACCTGGACCTCAAAATAAGGAATGATTTTGACCATCCTGTAGTGTTTGGAGCCTGGGTTGAAGATGGAAGAGTATCAGTGAGGGTGTTTGGCAAAACCCTTGAAAGCACGTACGAGTTGGAGCCTGTAATTTTGGAGGAATATCCTGAAGAAGGTAAGAATCCAGGGCTATTGGTCGAAACCTACCGCATTGAAAAGCAAGATGGCCAGGTGAAAAGAAGGCAGCTTCTGGTTAGGTCATATTACTTGCCAAGTTACCCAAAGTGAGTGGCACAAATTTTATATGGCAAATTGTTACCGGGTACTACGGGAGTGAGCTTCGATGTTAGCAACTGAAGTTGAAAAGCAAATTCGAGCAGGTAATATTGCTCCTATATATTTTATATACGGGGAAGAGGCATATTGGCACGATAGGCTCATTGACCTTTTATCTGATGATTTCGGTGATGAAACAGAGCATGTATCAGGTGACGAAACCAGCTGGCAAGAGATGCGTGACCTTTTGGCTCAACCCTCTTTTTTTGGCCCCAGATTGTGGATCGTGAGAGGCGCAAAACATCTTTTTGAGCAAAAACCCGAAAAATGGATAGAAGTTGTTGCACCGGGAAACTGTTTGCTGTTGTCGGCCACAACAAAGGCAAACCCGGCGCCAAAGAAGTTCACCCAAACGCTCTTGAAACTTGGAGGCGTAGTGGTCAGGGTGGCTCAGCCTTCCTGGCGAGAAGCATCTGCTTGGATTAGGGAGAAACTTAGACAGGACGGATACACAATCACCAGAGATGCATTGGAAAATTTAATCCTTATTGCCGGAAGGAGTATAGAGCGTCTCGACAAAGAAATTGAAAAACTTGAGTTATTTGTACAGCCTCAGTCTAAGATTAGATTGTCTCACGTTCTGGAATGCGTTTCTGCTGACCCACAAATGAATACTTTTGCTTTTGTAGATGCAGTGGCGAACAAGGATACAGCCAAAGCATTTTCAGAGGTTGAGGATTTAAGGTCGCGGGGAGTGAGCCCCATTTTCATGATCGCCGTACTTGGTTCTCATTTTGGGCTTATGTGGAGAGTCAAAGATTCGGCCCAGAAAGGAATTCGGCCGGACTCTTTAGGGCGAGCCCTGGGAGTTCATCCGTACGCAGCCAGAAAAGCTCTGGGCCAATCTCAAAAATGGACTTTCTTACAATTAGAGAAGGCAATTCGGTTGCTGTGCGATGTTGACGAGTCATTGAAGACAGGAAATATAGATCAAGATTCCTCTATGGACTATATCTTAGTAAATCTTTTCACTGCATGATTCAATGATTCCGTGATTCTGGGTAGCTTTTGGGTTTGAAACCGGTAAACGTGTGTTTCGGCAAAGACGGTAAGCATAGTCAGAACAAAGCATGTTTTATCGCCTTGCCCGTCAGGGCTACTTGTTGTCACAGTTTGTTGTTGCATACTCGAAATGTGTGCATACTCAAAATGTCCATTTAAGCGGCCATAAAGATACCCTATTGTCGGCAGGCAGGCTGTCTTTGTGCATTGCATTTGATTTTGGGAGCAGGTCTTGCCACGCCGCTTATTTGGACGTGGCTAACCTTCTACAACTCCCACTTAAATCATTGCAGATAGCCTTGATTTATAACGTGCTCCTGTATTTGGTTTGAGCACACCCTTTGATATAGCTCTGTCAATTTGTGATTGAGCTGCTTTGTAAGTGCTTTGTATTAACTCTTTGTCTCCTGTAGCCACTGCTTCTTTGAACCTGCGCATATGAGTTCTAACCGAAGTTTTTATAGTTCGGTTTCTCTGGCGACGTCGTTCAGAACGCTCTATGTTTTTTATACTGGATTTTATATTAGCCAAAAACGGCACCTCCACCAAAACTTCTCGTGATACCACAAAATCTTACCATCAATAATACAGCAAAACAAGACGGTACGGCAAACCTATGTCCCTGGACAACGACTTTGCCACTCTTTACGCGGGTTCAAAAACGCTGCTGCAATCGTGTGGATCAATCTCCTGTTGGTATATTGTCTGATGCATACTAAGTTCAAAAATGCCACGGCCTTCAAGGCGAGCCAAAAACAAAGAGCCCAGATGCGGCATTGGCCGGCTGGATGTATTGTGCTGAGCAACACTTTGGCCGGCCGTAACATTTGGGCCCGATTGGTACACGTTTGGTTCAAATCACTGTTTTGGGTTTGCTCAACCGGCCTGCTTTAGGCCATGAACTCATCCTGTTAACAATGAAATCAGTTCTTATTCAAGTGCCTTTAGGTCCTGAACATATTGATCAACCAGCTTAATTACACTTGTCATTCCGGTAACAGCACTGTCTCCGTCGCCACCTTGAGCCTGGTGGGCTGTGCTTATGGCAGTTTCCATTTCGGTTGCGAGTTTAAGTGCAATTTCATGAGCTGTTTTTGTGCCGGCATCAGGCGAAAGTTTTGCAAGCCCATCCTTAACTGTAGCTATGTCTGCTTCCATAGAAGGCAGGTTAACGCTTATTGGCTGGCCAAGATAATATTCGTCCCAAAAACCTACTAAAGATGCTATGGCATTGTCAATTGTCGAAAATGCGTTTTCAAGTTCCTCGACTACGCTCTTGCCTCCTGTCAAAGCAAAACTTAAGCCGTCGATTTCCATAGTGGCTACGTAGAGATTATCACCTTCGGCCACTATTCCCGATAGTTTGGGAAGAGCGCTTTCTGCAAGTTTGTTGGCTGCTTCTTTGGAACTTGTTACGCCACAGTATACTTTGTGAAGCGGGTCAGGGCTCATTACTCCGGCAGCCACTCCTTGCTCAATAGCAAGTTCTGCAGTGCTTTCTGCCCTCTCGCGGCTTGAAAACGCACCAAGTTGAACTCTGTATAGGGTCAATGGTTTGGTACTGATTTGGGCCGTAACTGTTGTAGTATCAGCCGGTGGTTGAGGCGTAGGATCGCCAGTAACCGGTTGTCCCTCAGGTGTGCGTTGAAGTAGGGACGCAAGGAGAAATCTTCCTATTAGATAACCTGAACCCACAAATACAATAGCAAGTATTAAAAATGTAACAAAGGCAGGTATGGTTCGGTTCTTTGGCATGCGGGTTCGTCTCATCGGTCTACACCCCCTCTTATTTACCGAATTCGGGTTTACGCTTTGCCAACATAGTTCCGTTGGAAGATTTAAAGCAAAATACCGGCGGTTCTTGTTCTGTTGTCAGACGGGGAACCATGAGAAACACAGTCGGTGTTGTCATAACCATCGTCACCATTTCGCCGGGCTTCGGTTCACGAAAGTCAATAGTTATTTCGACCTTTTCCGCACCTCTTTTAATTCCTCTTACATCGATCCGGTAACCGCCTGTTGGGCAAAGGCCCTGGTGTATACCGACAAGATAGAGTTTGGCAAAGTCAACAGTCGAAAGCATTTCAGGCTCGAAAGAAAGGTTATATGTCTTCATGAAAGATTCCTTATCTCCAAATACAAAGAACCCTTGTTTTTTGGTTCTCTTAGGCCGAGGCCTGAAATCCGGCGTCACCGGGAGGAACCGTATTACACTATTTCTTCTTGCTTCCAAAATGTTCCCCAAACTGGAAAGCACAATTACCTCCTCCATACGCAAATAGTTGCTCTACCAATTGTTATTCTCCGCCGTACGGTGAAATACCAAACTTGTTTCGAATGAATGTCCTTGCCGGGCCAACAAGGTACAAAGAGCCACAGCAAAGCACTACTTCGTCAGACGCTGCCCTGCTAATGGCAAGTTCCACTGCTTTGCCTACATCTTTCTCAATTAATACATTGGGTGTGTATAACCTAGCTTCTTGGGCCAGTATTTCCGGATCCAGCGCCCTTGGAGTATGGGGTTTGGTTACTATGACTTCATGGCACAAAGGTGTAATATATGCTGTTTGCTCTTTGTAGCACTTGTCTCCCAAGATTCCGAACACACAGATCACTTTTCGTGACAGCTTGCTTATAAATTCAGCGAGCACCTCGGCGCCCTGGGGGTTATGGGCTGCGTCCAGGATTATCATCGGTGCTTCATGCATTATCTCAAGCCTGCCTGGCCATACTGTTTTGGCAATACCTGTTCTAATTGCCTGCTCATCTAAGTATATTCTTCGGGATGCACCCAAGCCGCTTGAAACACTGGGACTTGCGTGGCATGCCGGATCATTTTGTGTGTTTTCCAAAGATGCTTGTGAGGGCCGGGCATCACCATTGTGTGCTGTCTGAGCCGGTTTCCAATTTGATGTTTTTGGAGAAGTTACAGCCAATGGTTTTACCTTTGCCGCTTTAAGGGCGGCAACTGCAAGGGCCGCGTTAGACTGCTGGTGGTCGCCCAGTAATGGAAGATTCAGCTTTTTGTAAGCAAAATCCGGGCCTGAGATGTTAATTACCTGCCTGCCCAGAACATTTTTGCTGTCTTGCCCAGACGGGGAATGCTCCGTCTTTGAATCTGATTCTTGCGTCCAGGTAACGTCGGCAAAAGGCACGTTACCAACAATTGTCAACTCACATCCGTAATGTTCTGCACGCTCTTTGATTACGCTTAGGGCTTCAGTTTCTGTAGCTCCGGTCACTACAGGAACTCCCGGTTTGATAATTCCAGCCTTCTCAAAGGCAATTTTGGAAAGTGTATTGCCAAGCCTATCCATGTGGTCGAAGTCTACTGTTGTGATAACCGAAACCACAGGGTTAACAATATTGGTGGCGTCAAACCGTCCGCCCATTCCAACTTCGAGGACCGCGTAATCGCAGTTTTCTTGTGCAAAATATATTAGGCCAATAGCAGTGTTTATCTCAAATTCAGTGGGATGCTCGAACCCTTCGTCTACAATTTGCCCAATGGCTTTGCGCACTTGCTTTGTAATGCTTACTATGTCTTGCTTCGGAATTTTCTTGCCGTTTAGCATTATTCGTTCGCGATAGTCCTCGAGGTATGGCGAAATGAACATTCCCGCCCGGTATCCTGCCTCTTTCAAAATAGAAGCTATAATGGCTGTTACTGAGCCTTTGCCATTGGTTCCGGTTACATGTACGAACTTGGTATATTGTTGCGGGTTTCCCAGAATCTCAAGGAGCCTGGAAATCCGCTCCAGGCCTAACCTCGATCCAAACCGCATAGTAGAATGAATCCACTTAAGTGTATCTTGATAGGCGGCTTCAATTTGCTGGTTGTTATTTGTTTGCATATGTCGTACCGCTCCATTTCCCCAAAAATAACTACTTGAAATTTGCCAGGTTAACCCTTCACTTCTAACAGCATGTTTACCCGCTTTTTCAAAGTGTCAAGTTTTTCCTTGTTGTCCAGATGCCTTTTTCGCTGTTTTTCTACAATATCTTTTGGCGCTTTTGAGAGAAATTCCTCGTCAGACAGCCGTTTCTTGGTTCTATCCAGGTCCCTTTGTATTTCTTTCATAGATTTCTCCAGCCTGGATATTTCTTTATCTATGTCGATTACACCTGCCAGAGGCAGAAAAACTTCCACGCCTTTTGCTACTGAGGCCAGGGCTTGCTTGGGACGTTCGTACGCGCTTGTCAACTGTGTCTTGTCGATGATTTCCAAAGGTTCTGCCCATGCCAGCCTATTTATATACGGGGCCAGGCCTTCCCACAACTGGAAATTGTCAACCAGAAGTATTGCCTTTTCTCTTTTTCCTGTTGGGATGTTCACTTCAGCCCGCATGTTTCGTATACCCTTTATCACTTCAATTAGGTTATCTACCTGTTCTTCGGCTTCCACATCCAGAGAAAACGTACCGGGTACAGGGTAATCTGAGATTATAAGTTCTCTACTTTCTGACTCGCTCTTTGGCAGGTATGACCATAGTTCTTCGGTAATGAAAGGTGCAAATGGGTGAAGCAGTGCCAGGGATTGCTTAAGCACCAGCCAGAGCACTAACCTGGTTTCGTCCTGTGCCTCAGCATTTGCAAGTGATTCTTTGGAAAACTCAATGTACCAGTCGCAGAACCGGTTCCAAACAAAGTCGATTATGATATCTATTGCCTCACCTGGTTCATAGCGGCTCATGGCATCTTCTACAGCCATAATGGTACGCTCCAGCCGCGACAGAATCCATCTACCTGTGAGAGTAGACATTTCGCCGGAAAGGCCATGCAATTTGCCTGAAGCAGGCGGTTGCCATCCTTTAAGGTTGGCAAGGCAGTATCTTGCGGCATTCCATAGTTTGTTGCAAAAGTTTCTTGAGCCTTCGACCTTTTCATCGTAAAACCGCATATCGCTGCCCATAGCCACGCCGCTGGTGAGTGATATTCTAAGTGCGTCAGCTCCGTATTTGCCTATGACTTCTAACGGGTCTACGCCATTGCCCAAACTCTTGGACATTTTCCTGCCTAACGGATCTCTTACGAGTCCGTGGATAAGCACGTGGTGAAATGGCGGTTGATTCATGAATTCCAAAGATGAAAAGATCATCCTTGCTACCCAGAAGAAAATTATATCGTAACCTGTAATCAAAATGTCAGTAGGGAAGAAGTATTTCAGGTCAGGTGTAGTTTCAGGCCAGCCCATAGTTGAAAACGGCCAAAGAGCTGATGAGAACCAGGTATCCAGCACATCTTCATCCTGGTGGACTGTGCCGCCGCATTTGTGGCATTTGTCCGGAGCCGATCGGGCTACGATAATTTCATTGCAATCATCGCAATACCATGCGGGGATTCTGTGTCCCCACCAGAGCTGCCTTGAAATACACCAGTCTCTGATGTTTTCCATCCAGTGCTCATATATTTTGCTGAACCTTTCGGGTACAAATGTCACATTGCCTTGGCGCACTGTTTCCAGGGCAGGTTCCGCCAGAGGCTTCATTTTGACGAACCATTGTTCAGATATTAGCGGTTCCACGGCTGAACTGCATCTTTGGCAGTGGCCTACTGAATGCCTGAGCGATTCTGTTTTCGACATGTATCCGAGATCCTTAAGTTCCATGAGTACTTCATGCCGGCATTGGTATCTTTCAAGCCCTGTGTATTTTCCGGCTTCATCTGTCATGTTGCCTTCTATGTTGATTACTGAAACAAATTCCAGGTTATGCTTAAGCCCCATCTCAAAGTCGTTTGGGTCATGGGCAGGAGTTACTTTAACCGCCCCTGTGCCAAACTCAGGGTCTACGTGCTCATCGGCTATTACCGGTATAATACGCCCTACCAAAGGCAGCACTGCGTACTTGCCTACAAGGTGCCCGTATCTGGGATCGTCTGGGTTTACCGCTATAGCTGTGTCGCCTAGCATAGTTTCAGGCCTTGTAGTGGCGACCGTAATAAAATCCGAGTATTTGCCGGCAGGTTGCCCTGCATGCTCCTTTGCCTGGGTGCCTGATGAGTCTTTGTCACCTAACAACGGATATTTAATGTAATACAGATAGCCGTCTGTATCTTCGTGCTCTACTTCAATGTCTGATATTACCGTGCGGCAGCCTGGGCAGAAATTCACCATGTATTTTCCGCGGTATATAAGCCCTTTTTCGTAGAGCCTTACGAACATTTCGTTTACCGCTCTTGAGCAGCCTTCGTCCAAGGTAAAGCGTTCTCTTGACCAGTCGCAAGATGCTCCCATTGTCTTAAGCTGATCGGTAATAATGTGGCCGTACTTTTGCTTCCATTCCCATGCCCGTTCCAGGAACTTCTCTCTGCCCAGCTCCCACCGGGAGGTTCCTTCGCTTGCAAGCATTTCCTCAATTTTGGCATGGGTTGCAATTGAAGCGTGATCTGTTCCAGGCAGCCATAGGGTCTCATTGCCTAGCATCCGGTTATATCTCACAAATATGTCCTGAAGGGTAGTATCAAGCGCATGCCCCATGTGCAACGCTCCTGTAATATTGGGCGGTGGAATTACAATAGAGAACTTAGGTTTCCCAGGGCGGACGTGTGCTTTGAATTGCTCGTTTTCCATCCAGTAGGAATACCATTTATCTTCAAAACTTTTGGGTTCATAAGCCTTAGGCAGGCTTTTGGTTCTCGGTTCACTTTGGCTCTCTTTCAATGGTGCTCACCTCATGTGTAAAAATTTCATAATAACATCATCTAAAAGTTTCCCAGGGCCAGAGGCCCCGGCCAAAATTGCATTGCTGTGCAACTATCGTTAGCCGCCAGCGCCGCCGCCACTTCCGCGACCACTTCCGGTGGCAATGTAGCGGTGTCTTAGTGAAATAACAGGCCACCGGCCGCGCTACCGAAAATTGCTGTCATGCTCTGCCTACGCGTCATGGAATATGGCCAACTAATAAAAGTTATGGCCCCTCCGACACAAGGACGAAGGGGCCTAATTCGCGGTACCACCTTGTTTCCTGAACATTCAGGTATACCCGCTTGGTGAAACATTGGGGACGGTCTTAAACGTTTCATTATAGATACCGGATAGATACCGATAAATACCGAATTACCAATTCAATCAACCAACCAGGCAATCCTGTATGACAGGCTCTCTTAGCTATAACGGGCCGTTTCCGTTCAGGCATTTCTGCCTGAATCCTCAGGGGCGACATTCAGAAAGGCCTTTTCACCAGGGCTCTCAGCCGGTGGCCCTGTTTTCTGTAGGAAGCGCCTTGCTTACTCCTCCCCGTCATTGAATTTGGAATATTGTTAATTAACTCTAAATCGGCTGCTTATCGTTTGTATTATCTAATGTTATCAAATATTGCCGCTACTGATCTTGCTTAACACTGCCGATACCGATTTTTCATAATGTAACCTAAACGATTCCAATGTTCAAGATGCTACATCTGAAGTGTTCGATACCTCAATATTTAGCTGCTTCAATAATTTGTCTACTTCAGTGTTATGTTAACATATTCAATTCTACACCGACGGTTTCCATCATTATAGGCTTTGTAGCGAAAATTATACTAATTTATGATATGAAATCAAAGTGAAAGTCAGCAAGGGGTCTGTCAAGTGAATGTGGTACTCTCGAAGTCTACTCACCAATGTAGAAACGTCTCGAATTTCGCTTGAGGTTGAGCCATTCAGCACCCAAAACCACCTGAGTGGCTCCAGTCTCATCAGCCGAAAAGCCCCAAAACCCGCCGGACTGGCTCCGCAGGCGAGCCGGTCAGCACCCAAAACCACCGGAGTGGCCCTGTAGGCGAGCCAGTCAACAGCCGAAAAGCTCCAAAACCCACCTGACTGGCTCTGTAGGAGAGCCAGTCAACACCTAAAACCACCTGAGTGGCTCTGTAGGCGAGCCAGTCAACACCTAAAACCCGCTGAACTGGCCCTGTAGGCGAGCCGGTCAACGACCGGAAAGCCATAAAATCCATGAGACTGGCTCTACAGCTGAGCCAATCCAACGCCTGGGAGCCTTGAAACCCGCCGAACTGGCCCTGCAGACGAGCCAGTCAGCGCCCAATATCGTCGGAGTGGCTCTGTAGGCGAGCCAGTCGAACCCCCGAAACCTCGAATCCGCCAGACCGGCTTCACAGGCGAGCCAATCGGCAGTCTGAAGCCTAAAACGTAGATATTCACCTTTTTCCGCGTCAGGACATATGAAAGTATTTTGACCAATATCATTCTTCTGAGCCCCTTAACTTGGAGGAATGGTATATGCGTAAGCGGCATGTTATGATTTTGCGCCGAAACAAGAAACGTTCAGGTAAAATGCATTCTAAGCGACTGCCCGAGAACCATGCCAAAAAATCAACCAGCCGGGCGCAGGCGAGGCGTATAGTACTTTATTTGTCTATGCTGTTACTTGCTGCTGTTTCCATTTTGCATTATTTTGACTATTTTCCCATGGGGAACCGGGGCATTCACCAATCGATGTTTGCACGTACAGTAAAGACTTTAGTATCATCCAGGGTTTTTCCTGAGCAACATGAAGCAGCAGAGGCTGCTCAAAAAGCGTTAGCGCAAAGGATTCAACTACTCTTGGGCGGCAATCTTGAGGAAATCATGGATAACTATGATTTATCCGGCACATCCGGCACATGGGCTTATGAAAATGAAACCAACCGGATTGCTTATTTCAGAAAATGGGCTTTGGCAAGGAATGTCCGCTTAGTGGATGTTGAAAGCACTTTCGAGGTAGATTCAGTTTCCAAAGAAGACGGAGGTTCATACTGGATTGAACTTACCGAGCACACTTTCTATGCCTATGAGTACATTGATAACTCGTTTGAGTTTACGTGGATATTAGGTATGGGCACCAGTACCGGTTTATGCGGAAATCTAACTGCAAGTTTCGGTATAGGCCGTGGCACAGGTTGCGGTAGTGGGGTAAATATGCTTACCGGCCCGACTTCAAGGGGCTCAAGTGTTCGCCATGAGTTTGGCTCAAGAACAGTGCATGTGATTGAAATGGTTCGTGTAGATGACAAATGGAAGATACGCAAAGATTGGTATATGGATCCTCTGGGGAATAATGCCGGTGAATCCGGGGAAGTGGCGTTGACGTTATCAGGAAAGTATGCGGTTGGCACTTGGAATTTCCCGGCTTTAGGCGACGACAGTGTGGCCTGTACATCGGCCATAAGCGTGTTGGATATGACGCCAATGAGCGCGGCGCAAAATGCTATTTATGATGAGACGGCGCTGGGATTGTCCAAAGGCTTCTTCAAATTATACGAGGCTCAAAGCGCTAAGCCCTTATTTAACAGGGACAAAGCTTTTGAGTATGCAGTCAAGTATTCAGGGGTAAGGGCATTGCCTGATGGAGGAAGGTATAATTCCAAATACAAAGTTTACACCTTTGCAGGAGGAGATTGTGCCAATTTTGCATCACAGGTGCTTCATGCAGGGGGTATTCCTCACGGCCACGGATGGCATTACACTAAAGAAGGAAGCACGGCGTGGGTACAAAGTGAGAGCTTGGTATGGCACCTTCTGTCAAGCGGGCGAGGGTACAGGCTTTTTAGAGGCAAGTTTGGTGACGCGGTTTCAAGCAACCAGGGTTCCGATAGAGCTGCCATGGTTGCTCCACTGACAGGGGCGTTCGCGGCATCATCGTCTTTTAGCAACCAGAGTTCCGATAGCGCTGGCATGGTTGTTCCTGATACCGATTTTGCTCATGAATTTACCGGTGAATCTGCTGGTGAATCTG
>CAZXLH010000032.1:0-4598 GCA_964641455.1 uncultured Eubacteriales bacterium
AAAAATACTTATAGCCTGCTGCTATTGGCTCGATGAGTTTCGTATGCATCTGTCTTACTCTCTGCAGTAAGGGCCGATTTAAAGCAGAATGGAATTTTGTGAAATGGAAAGAGGGGAGAAGCGTATGGGTTGGGCAAATGAGTACAGGCAGAAACTAAAAACCCCTGGTGACGCGGTTGAGTTGATTAAGAGCAGCGACTGGGTGGATTACGGGATGAACTCTAACATGCCGGAACTGTTAGATGAGGCTTTGTCTAAACGTGCCGATGAACTGGTAGATGTAAAGGTTCGGGGCGGTGTGATGCCCAAGCCTTTGAAGATTGTCGAAGCTGATCCGGAACGCAAAAGTTTCATCTACAGCAGCTGGCATTTCAGCGCTCCCGAACGCAGGTACCATGATCGAGGGCTTTGTAGCTACATGCCTATGACCTATCGCAGCCAGGCGACGTTTTATCGCAAATATCTTGACGTAGACGTAGCGTGTATAGCTGTGACGCCTATGGATAACCACGGATTTTTCAATCTTTCGCTTACCAATTCTTCTACCAAAGCCATATTGGATAAGGCCAAGACGGTTGTTCTTGAGGTTAACGAACATCTGCCCTGGGCGTGTGGTGGCTATGCTGAAGTGATCCATATATCAGAAGTGGATGTGGTAGTGGAAGGCGCCCATGAGCCTCTCGCAGAATTGGGGCCGGTTGAGCCTACAGAGGCAGATGAGAAAATAGCCAGGATGATTTGTGAGCATGTAAGGGATGGTTCTGTGATTCAACTTGGGATTGGCGCCATGCCAAACCTGGTTGGCCAGATGATTGCGGAATCTGACTTAAAAGACCTGGGTATGCATACGGAAATGCTGTGTGACTCCTACCTGGATATGTATAAGGCCGGTAAGCTTACCAATAGGCGCAAAGCCATTGATCGTGGCAAAGGAGTATGGTCTTTTGGCCTGGGCAGCAGGGAACTTTATGATTGGGTGCATCACAACCCGGGGCTGGCTTCGTTTCCGGTGGAGTACACGAACTCACCTGATGTAATGGCAAAGCATGATCGCCTGGTTTCCATTAACAGTTGTATAGAGGTAGACCTATACGGCCAGATATGCTCAGAGTCGTCAGGTACCAGACATATAAGCGGTACCGGTGGCCAATTGGATTTCCTTACAGGTGCGCTTATGGCTAAAGAAGGGAAAGGCTTCATTTGCATGCCGTCTACTTATACAAACAAGAAAACAGGCGAGGTAACATCACGTGTGGTGCCGACGTTGCCTTTAGGGGGCATAGTGACTGACCCGCGCAGCCAGGCAATGTATATTGTTACCGAATGGGGCATGGTTAACCTTGCAGGCCGGAGCACGTGGGAAAGAGCAGAGATGATTATTTCCATCGCTCATCCGGATTTTAGGGACGACTTAATACGTGAAGCGGAAAACATGAACATATGGAGGCGGAGTAACAGGATTAAGTAAAAGCGAATTCGCTTACTGACAGCGAGGGCCAATACTGAGCTGGTACCGCTTCATTGGCTCAAGCTTGTCAGCGCCAAATTGCGAATACCGGCATTAGCCAATATACTAGCTATTGGAATCAAATAACACTACTTAGGAATAGATTCAATACGGCTGTGCTTGAGAGCCCTGACATTGGTGTGGCTTAGGCGTTTCGGAGAGATGTTTATGACGTTTGACTTGAGTTTGTTTGCTGGTTTTCGATAGAGATACCGGGTACAGAAATACGAACTAATACTGTTTACTCAATGGGTGTTTAAAGATGATGTAGATGAGTAATAACTTTTAGGAATATGGGAGGTGCATTTAATGTCTTCCACAGAGTTAGCCGGGAAAGTCCAGCAGGCTACCAACTTCATTTGGCAAATAGCTGAGTATCTTCGAGGTGATTACAAGCAGTCTGAGTATGGCCGAGTAATCCTGCCTTTTACCGTGCTTCGAAGACTCGACAGTGTACTGGCTCCGAAGAAACAAGAGGTATTGGATGTGTACCATGAATATGGGCCGCAATACAAAAACATAGATTTTATATTACGTCATGCAAGCCGTCCTCTTAAATTTTATAATATCTCTGCTTTTGATTTTAATACGCTCAGGGCTGACCCTGAGAATTTACGTCAAAATCTTCTTGATTACGTTTTCGGGTTCAGTGATAACGTAAAACAGATTTTTGGCCACTTCAATTTCGAAGTTCAGATAGACCGTTTAGAGAAGGCAGGGCTATTATTTTTCATTGTTGAGAAGTTTGCTGATGTTGATTTACACCCTGACACATTTAGCAATATTGAGATGGGGTACATGTTTGAAGAATTAATTCGCAGATTCAGTGAGCAATCTAACGAAACAGCCGGGGAACACTTTACTCCCCGTGAAGTAATCCGCCTAATGGTTGATCTGCTGTTTATAGAAGATCACGAAGTTCTAAGCCAAGAACACATTGTTAGGAAAATGTATGACCCTGCTTGCGGAACCGGTGGGATGTTGGCCATAGCAGAGGAATACGTTCGTCAGTGGAACCCCAATGCACGGTTGGAAGTATATGGCCAGGAGATAAACCCTGAATCTTATGCTATCTGCGGTGCGGACATGCTTATTAAAGGGCTGGATTCAAAGAACATCTATTTCGGAGACAGTTTCTCTAAAGATGGATTCAAAGATGAGAAATTCCACTATATGCTTACCAATCCTCCTTTTGGTGTTGATTGGCGCAAACATGCAGATTTTGTTGAAGGTGAACATAAACGTTTAGGATATGCCGGGCGTTTTGGCGCCGGTTTACCCAGGAAAAGCGATGGGCAGCTGCTTTTTCTTCAGCACATGATCTCCAAAATGGCTAATACCGGAGAGGGGGCCAGAATAGCTATAGTATTTAATGGATCACCCTTGTTTACAGGTGATGCAGGCAGCGGCGAAAGTGAAATAAGGCGTTGGATTATTGAAGAAGATTTACTTGAGGCAATTATCGCCCTTCCTGAGAACCTGTTTTACAATACCGGCATAGCCACTTATATTTGGGTGCTGAGTAATCGCAAGGCGCCAGAAAGAAGAAACAAGATTCAGTTAGTCGATGGCACAGAGTTTTATCAGAAGATGCGAAGAAGTTTGGGAGAAAAGCGCCATGAGCTAGGGGATCAAGATATTGAAAAAATAGTGCAAGCCTATGGTGACATGGCTGAAAACGAGTTTTCGAAAGTGTTTCCCAGTACAGAATTTGGCTACAGAAAGATAACCGTGGAGCGGCCATTGCGTGTTAATTATGCAGTAACTGATGAACGCCTTGAGAATGTAAGAAATGAGAGAGCATTTCAGAATCTTGCTAGGTCAAGAAAACGTGACAAACAGAAAAAGGCCCAGGAAGAAAAAGAGGGTAGAGTCAAGCAAGAAGCTATTATAGAGGCACTTAAGACTATCCCTGAGGGGCCTGACGGAACTTATGAAGGCTATCAGGCATTTGAGGATTTGCTAGATGAAACCCTGGAAGAACATGAGATTAGCGTGACAAGATCGGTTCGCAATGCGATTTTAAGGGGGCTTTCGGAAAGAGACGAGACTGCACCTATTAAGAGAAATAAGAAGGGTAACCCTGTGGCCGATACCGGTTTGCGAGACTACGAACGTGTGCCCCTAACCCAAGACCCTTATGAATATTTTGAGCGGGAAGTCAAACCTCATGTACCGGATGCCTGGATAGATGAGTCTGTAACAGATAAGAAAGACGGTAAAGTAGGCAGGGTTGGGTATGAGATTAACTTCAACCGGTACTTTTACAAATATGAACCTCCGCGTCCACTTGAAGAAATTGAAGCCGAGATTTTGGAGCTAACCAATAAGATTGCCAAGGGCCTGGCGGAGGTGTTTGGCAGTGAGATATAAGAGGTATCCCAGGTACAAGGATTTGGGTATTGAGTGGATAGGGGAGATACCTGAGGGGTGGGGCATCATCAAACTAAAAAACATACTGAGCTCCAATGACGGAGGGGTGTGGGGAGAGAAATTTGATGATGAAGGAACAATTGTCCTAAGATCGACTGAAATAGACCTTGACGGCTCCTGGAGAATAACTGAACCAGCAAAAAGGAACGTATCTCTTGAAGAGAAGAGGAGGTACTTGCTCAGAGAAGGAGATCTGCTTGTCACAAAGTCCAGTGGTAGCGAGCAACATATTGGAAAGACTGCCGTCGTGACTAAAGAAGTTGCAGAACTACGTTGTGTCTACTCGAACTTTATGCAAAGACTAAGGGTCAGGGAAGGATTCTCTCCAAAACTTATCTACTATTTTATCAACTCTCATTTGGGTAAGAGCCAACTCCAGTACTTGACTACCACGACTACGGGACTGGGAAATGTAAACGCCACAACGCTAAACTCTCTGGTATTACCAATTGCCGACTCACTATGCCAACAATCCATCGCCGACTTCCTCGACCGCAAAGTATCTCAAATAGATTCCCTTATTACCGATCAGCAGAAGCTCATAGAACTACTCGAAGGGAAGCGTTCAGCCCTGATTACACACGCTGTAACCAAAGGATTGGACCCTGATGTTCCCATGAAGGATTCAGGGATTGAGTGGATAGGGGAGATACCGGAG
>CAZXLH010000032.1:4698-25837 GCA_964641455.1 uncultured Eubacteriales bacterium
GACATCCAACGCTCCATAGAACTCCTTGAAGAGTATAAGCAGTCACTTATCACAGCTGCCGTAACCGGTAAGATAGATGTTCGAGAGGGAGGTGTGCACAGTGCTTAAAGTTAGCGAAAAGCAGTTTGAAACTGAGATTGTAGAATATATGACTACATACGGAGGGTGGCAGCCTGGTAAATCTTCAAACTTTAACCCCTATCTGGCTCTCGACACTGTGGAACTTATGGCCTGGATCAAAGATACCCAGCCTGAGAAATGGAAGGAATTGAGCAAGCGTCGAAATGGCGATGTAGAAGCCCGGTTTGTGGAACGTGTTGCTCAAGAACTGGATAACCGGGGAACTATTGATGTTTTACGGCACGGTGTTACCGACCTGGGTGTTGAATTTAAGATGTGCCAGTTTAAACCGGCCAATGTCCTAAATAAAAAGCTAGTTGAAGATTACAGCAAAAACCGGCTCGTGGTTACAAGGCAGCTGTATTTTAGCCCGAATACCAACGAATCCCTGGATATAGCCCTCTTTATAAACGGTGTACCTGTGGCCACGGCAGAACTTAAAGATCTGCTCACAAACCAGACAGTTAATAATGCTGTGCTACAGTATAAGGCGCGGGATCACAAGCAGAAGATCTTTGAGTTTAAATCAAGGGCTTTGGTTCATTTTGCAGTAGATCCCAATGAAGTGAAAATGACCACCAGGTTATCAGGTAATCAAACAAGATTTATGCCGTTTAACCTGGGTGATAATGGGGGAAAAGGCAACCCGGAAAATCCCCACGGCTACAAAACCGAATATCTGTGGAAAGAGGTATGGCAAAGAGATAGCTGGCTTAACATCCTTGCCAATTATGTACACATAGAAACCAAGAAGAAAAGGCGAGGAACCAAGACGGTTAGGTCAGAAAGCGTTATTTTCCCGCGGTACCATCAACTTGATGCGGTTACTAAACTTCTTAGGGATGTTCAAAGCAAAGGGCCTGGCGAGGATTATCTGATTCAACATAGTGCAGGCAGTGGTAAGAGTATTACTATAGCATGGCTGGCTCACCGGCTGTCAAAACTGCATGATGCCTCAGGACAAAAAGCAATCTTTGATTCTGTCATTATTGTCACAGACCGGTTAGTGCTCGACCAGCAACTTCAAGAAACCGTATATCAAATAGAGCATGTCCACGGAGTCGTCAAGAAGATAGACGAAAGTTCCAAGCAACTGGCTGAGGCGCTGGAGCATGGAACCAAAATTATTGTTACTACACTTCAAAAATTTCCGTTCGTAATGGACTATGTTGACAAACTGCCGGCCCGCAATTACGCGGTTATTGTAGACGAAGCCCATTCATCACAAACCGGCGAAAACGCCAGACAGCTTCGTGCAGTGCTATCGCCTCATACACCTGTCGAAGACTTAGATGAAGAAGGGCTTGATGTAGAAAAGGCTATAGCAGAATATGCCCGTACACGCAATATCAAGCAAATGAAGAATCTTAGTTATTTTGCATTCACTGCTACACCGAGAAGGGAAACTCTTGAGATATTCGGTACAGAGGGTGCTGACGGTAAGCCTTATCCTTTTCACCTTTACTCTATGAGGCAAGCCATTGAAGAAGAATTCATCCTGGATGTGTTGAAAAACTACACCACGTATAAAACCTATTACAAAATTCTTCAGATCGCTCAGGAAGATCCTGATGTAGACAAGCGGAAAGCAGCCAGGGCTATGGCCAGGTTTGCAGAACTGCATCCATATAACCTTTCTCAAAAGGCAGAAATTATCATAGAACACTTTAGAAACAACACTATGAAACAAATAGGCGGCAGGGCAAAAGCAATGGTTGTAACGGGGTCACGCCTGCACGCTGTAAGGTACAAAAAAGCATTTGACCGCTACATCAAGGAAAAAGGGTATACCGATGTGGGAGTGCTTGTTGCGTTTACAGGGGACGTACAAGATGAAGGCGGGCCTTACAGTGAGAAAAACATGAATGATCTTAGGGGCCTGGGAATAAGAGACGCGTTTGATACTGATGAATACAACGTGCTTTTAGTTGCTGAAAAATTCCAGACCGGTTTCGATCAGCCACTGCTTCAGACTATGTACGTAGACAAAAAACTCTCGGGCCTAAAGGCAGTTCAAACACTGTCGCGCCTCAACAGAATGCATCTTGGCAAAGATAAGACCTTTGTACTTGATTTCGTAAATGATCCTGAAGAGATTCAAAAGGCATTTGCTGAGTATTATGAAGGTGCGACAATCGAGACTCCCACTGATTTGAACCAGGTATATGACCTTAAATCCAAAATGGATGCTATTGATGTATATCGCTGGGAAGAAGTAGAGCAATATGCTGAACTGTTTTTCGTAGAGCGCCCAATACAAAGCATGTTGCACAAAATACTAGATATGGCGGTTGCACGGTTTGGTGAAAGAGATGAAGAAAAGCAACAAGAGTTCCGGAGCTACCTTAGTCAATATTTAAAATCTTACGAATTCGTATCTCAGATCTTACCTTATCAGGACATAGCCCTTGAGAAACTATATGCCTACGGAAGAGCGCTTAGAAATAAGCTCCCGTCTGACACAGGGGGTGGCCTGTATGACCTGGAAGGAGACATAGAACTTCAATACTACAGAATAAACAAGATTTCACAAGGAACCATACCGCTTGACAAGGGCAAACCCCTGCCTGATCCAGGTACCGGCGAAGTTATTTCAGAAGATGATGAGCTCACGCCGCTTTCGCAAGTGATTGAACGGTTTAACGAGCGCTTCGGAACTGATTTTTCAAAAGACGACAAGATTCCTGACCTGATGGAGGAATCTATCCTGGCTGAGGACAGTGCTCGAAAAGGGGCGCAGGTTAATACCATGGGAGCGTACGAAGTGATTTTCAATGAGGTGTTTGAAAGCAAAATATTTGAAATCCGAGAACAAAGCAAACAGTTCTTTGACCTGCTCGTTGAAAATGACGAAGCAAGGGAATATTGGAGAAAGGTACTTTTGAGGCGTACATATGAGCGTTTCAATAAGGAATCTGGCGAAGTGTTAAGGTGAAGTGCATAAGCCCCGGCATCGGTATTTTATTCATCTGCGAGGAATAGAAAAGGGATTTTCGCCTTGCGAGGAGTATCATTCCTTAGACGTGTATTGTTGGCTAAGTTATTGGATGGATACGGTCATTTTTCCGATAGATATGCAGAGTTGACAGATATTCACTGTGATTTAAGAGCGCTGGCAAATTGGTAATGATATTGTGTCTATAGAGATGATTTGCTCGAACCGGCAAAAGCGATATTGAACACCTGGTATGTTTATTAGCGGAAACACAATTCGCAAGGTGGGAATTTGATGAGTAAAAAGTCTCGGGATGTATTAGTAATTGGTTTTGCACTCTTTGCCATGTTTTTCGGAGCCGGCAATCTGATTTTTCCTGTCTGTCTTGGTAAAGTATTTGGTTCCGGATACCGGCTTGCGATTTTGGGATTTGTGCTGACTGCTACAGGGCTTCCGCTTTTGGGAATCATCGCAGGAATCAGAGCCGGAGGCTCGGCCAGCATGGTGTCGGCTCTTAACAGGCGTTTTGCTATATGCATAAGTATAGCGCTGATGCTATGTATTGGGCCGCTGTTTGCCATACCCAGGACTGCCGCTACAACCTATGAAATAGCAGTGCAGCCTTGGGTCCCACCAAGGTATCGAATAATCTTCTACTGTTTCTACTTCATGGTCAACATGATTTTTGTTATGAAACCCTCCAAAATAATCGATTTGGTTGGTCGTGTCCTTACTCCGATTTTACTTGTGACGTTGGCGATTCTGATTATCAAGGGTATTTTTAATCCTATTGCTGAACCGGCTTCTGTAAGTGCTACGGGAGTTTTTTCAAAATCGTTGTTGGAAGGGTATCAGACTATGGATGCTCTGGCAGCAGTAATATTTTCGAATATGGTTTTGTCAGCCGCGGTTCAAAAAGGGTATAAGAAGAAAGACACGATTATAGATTTGGTTATAAAGTCCGGAATCCTTGCAGTGGTGGCTTTGGGGGCTGTTTACGGTGGCCTGGTTTATATGGGGGCTCAGGTATCAGCAGTGCTTCCGGGTGATATCGAAAAAGTTCAAATTGTTGTGGAAATTGCACAAAGAATATTGGGACAAGAAGGCACTTTGATTCTTAGCGCTTGTATTTCACTGGCGTGCCTGACTACTTCAATTGGACTGGTTGCTACAGGTGCTTCCTATTTTGAGCGGGTAACCTTAGGTAAGATGAAGTATTCTACCAATGTGGTTTGGATAAGCAGTCTAAGTATTGCAGTTGCTGCTTTAGGGGTAGACAAGATAGTTAGATTGGCAGTGCCTGTGTTAGGGGTCTTGTATCCGGTGGTAATCGTGTTAATTTTGGCGGTATTGTTCGGCAGGTTTGTGAAAGACGACAGGGTGATTTCCGGCACAGTTTATACGGCGTTTGCAGTATCTCTCGTAGATACGGTCAATCTTTTCGGGCTCAGAAAGTTTACTTCTTTGTTGCCTTTTGCAGATAGTGGATTTGCCTGGGTTGTACCTGCCCTTTGCGTATTTACTGTAATTACTCTTGAATACGTCCTTGGGTTATATGATACGCTGCGTACTGCCAGGCATTAGTCTAAGCCGAAGATGCCCGTTTGCCTAACGATTGAAAACTTCCATGGTTATGTGAATTATCCAAATATGTTGTACGTATGAGTATGTAAGGGAGTAACAGATTGTTGATTAGTTGTTTACGGGTTGCTACATCCAATGGCTACGGTTAGACTCGAACACCTAATTTACTCATGATTGACGCTGATGAATGCTGCGATTTCAGCAAGAGCCGGATATCCTTCCGTTTCTGTGCCTCTAGGTTACACTGAAGCGGGCCGACCCGTTGGGGTTACTTTCGCAGGTGGGGCATATTCAGAACCCGTGTTGATACGGTTTGCCTATGCTTTTGAGCAGGTGACAAAAGCACGAAGGACTCCTAAACTCAGTTAACGAGATGTATTGGCCGCACAATGTGTCTCCATAGGGCTATAACTTGTATAATAATAAACGAGCACAAATTCGGGTTCAGCCTTTGAAAAATTGGTGCCAGGTGGAAGAGGGTCTCCCGTATCTATTCAGAAGGTGTCCATGTCAACTGTTAGGATTTGGGAGTGGTTTTCCTGGCACCAAATCTTTTAACTATGTAATCTCCTTCTTGCAAAACCTTGAGCCGAAATAAATCAAGCGCCTCCTTTGGCGCTTTGTAATCTTAAAAGGACATTGGTTGAATATTAGCCTTGCAACGTTGTAAGCAAGCACATATCCAACACTTTGTCTTCTTATTGCTCCTTTCCAAAGGAGGGAGGCGGACCCGTTTCCAGATCAACCCTATCGGCTTTGGCCCTTGAAGCGGAAACTCCACTTTTTAGGTTCCAAAGCTCGGAGCAAGTATTTTATTTTGGATCAAGAACATTTTAGCATATATGTAGATGAATAGGTACTCTTGTTTTATCAGAAATATCTGTATTGGCGCGGCAACCGCGAAAATCAACGTATTTCTACATTGTGATTGGCTCTAATCTATAGCATGAGCACTGCCATTGCAGTGCATCCTAACCCTATGGCAGTTCCGGTTATAAGTTCAGGGAGCTTGTGCCTTCCCAGAGCTATACGTGACCAAAAAACAACAGGCATAGTAAGTATAAGTGGCCTGGCTTTTCGGCCGATAAAATGCAAAAGAAGAGCGAGAGGGCCGGCTGCTCCGCAAGCATGGCCGCTGGCCTTGAATTTGAGAAACTTATTGGTGAAGGCAAGTAAAGCTCCAGACAAGAAGTAGGCAAGGAAAATTACTTTTACTGTTCTTGGCGCCCCAAGCACTAGAGATACTATGAGGCCTACAGTATAGGATGTTACTCCTGCAATAAATGCCAGTTTTCTTTCTTTGGGACGCTTATTGCCTAGGCCTGTGGGCATTAGTCTTAAAAATATATATGGTGATATCGGTACCAAGAACAAAAATATCAACAATGCAAAGTACCATCCTGCACTTCCGAAAGACGGTTTGTTTGCCAGGTAAAGCCATGTAATTGTAACAAGCCCTGCAACAGGGGGAACTGTCAGTATGGTAACGATATCAAGAATTACCTGTTTTAATGGGCTTACCTTGTCTGGTTCCAAACGTTGCACGTGTAGGACCACCTTTGTCTAAGATTGAGTCTACGGTGTTTTTTAGGATTGATCTAAGTTAGACAGCCATTTCCCAAGTACAAGTGCTTCTTGCTCAAGCGGTTGGGAGAACTTGGGAACAGGTGCTGCTGCAGGCATATTACAGCCGCGAATCACCCTGGTTTCAAGGTTCCGTTTGGACAGAAAGGTTTTTACTCGTTTATTTAGGTCTTTGTGATATCCTTCGCCGGCACCTTGGGTTAGGGCTACAACTACTTTCTTGCCTGGAGGTATCCGGTTCTCTCTGTTTGGCCCCATAAATCCATACATTCGATCAAAGAGTTGTTTGAGCTGGCCGCTAACGTGGCCCATATAAACAGGGGTTCCAATAACCCATGCTTCACTTGCTTGCATCACATCGAGTACGAAAGCCAGTGAATCTTTGCGGACGCAACTGTTTTCGGTGGGTTCCTTACAAGCAAGGCATGATTGACATCCACTGTATGTCATATCGTTAAGGTTGCACCACATTACGTTAACATCTGAACTTTCCTTCTTGGCTGCTTCAATTACCAATTTCATGAGCGATGCAGTATTTCTGTTAGGGCGGGGACTTCCATTAATCGCCAGAATCTTCATCTTGATACCTCCATGTCTTAGCAGCAGAAAATATTTCTACACATTAACTCAATTCTAAATGTTACAGCCTTATTCCTGCATGAAGTTTATAAGTTTGCTGAGGACCAAGGTTATGGGCTGCTTAAAAGGCTTAGTGCATTTAGAAGCAGCCCTGTTAGAAATTTAAGTTAGCGTAAGAAGTGATGCTGCTTCGGTATCCAGCACTACTGTAACATCTCGGTGTAATTGCAATGCAGAACCGGGGAGCGCAGGGGTAATTGGGCCTTGAAGCGCTTGTTTAATTGCATGAGCCTTTGCCTTTCCGTTTGCCAGAAGCATTATTTTTCGGCAATGCATAATGTTTCCTATGCCCATAGTTATTGCGTATCGGGGTACTTCATCGATGCTCTCGAAAAATCTTGCATTAGCCTGAACAGTGCTTTCGTCAAGTGTAGCTATGTGCGTAGACGCAGGGAAATGATCGGAAGGCTCATTAAAAGCTATATGTCCGTTGACACCTATACCCAAAACTACAAAATCAATCCCGCCTGCTTTTGCAATCTTGGCTTCATATTCAGCACATTCTTTTCTGGGATCACCGGCACTTCCATTGGGAATATTGATGTTGGTTTCATCAATATCTATATGATTAAAGAAGTTTTCGAACATAAAGAAATTAAAACTGTTAACGTGATCTCTGTCCAAGCCTATATACTCATCAAGGTTGAATGTAGTTACTTTCTCAAACGACAGATTGTATTTTTGATGCATTATTATGAGCTTATTATACATTGCCAAAGGAGTACTTCCAGTGGGCAACCCCAAAACAGCATTAGGTTTTGCCTTGATTGTTTGAGCTACTTCCTTTGCAGCCAAACTGCCCATCTCATTATAATCACCGGTTACTATTATTCTCATCGTGATCACCGCACCTTGTTATCCGGCCATAATACAATGGCCGGAGACATTCCTACCTTATTCTGCAAAAGTACTATATATCCTGCCCAATGCCATCAAAAAGCTGAAACTGCTGGTAATTCAAAACAGTAAACAGATCAATTGTAGGATTAGCTTGGCCAACTTTTGCCCCAATCTAGTGTATGCAAACCATTTAGTGGCCGGCATCATAAATTGGCAGCAGAACGCAGTGTGTTTCCTCCGCTCTTTTTGGCAAGATACATGGCCTTGTCAGCCATGCGGATGATATCGAATACAGTTTCACCATGTTCCGGCCATGACGCTACTCCCAGGCTAACGCCGAAATTTATCTGGGTTCCATTGATGACAAAAGGATTCTTGGCACAAGCTTGCAAGATTCTTGCTGCTATTGACATAGCCTGGTTCAAGTCTGTATAGGGGCACGCTATGATAAACTCGTCTCCGCCGTAGCGTGCAACTTGGTCTCTGTTTCGCACGTTGGCAACAAGAATTTCAGATACGTGGATAAGAAGTTTATCTCCTATATCATGGCCATATTTGTCGTTTACTGACTTAAGCCCGTCTACATCAGCAAATATGAAGGTACAATGATCTTGATTCTTGGACAAAGACCGGACTTGATCTTCCAGCCATCTATGTAAATAGCGCATGTTATAGATTTTGGTAAGAGGATCTGTCTCTGCTTCTTCAGTCCTTATTACTAATTCTTTTTGAAAAAGATTTTGAAATCTGAGCGAGATAACCCCTATAAATACAATAACGAATGCAATGTTTCCCATATGGGATGAAAGCAGCATGGCGACAATTGCCAGGAACGTACGTTGTAGCAGCACCGCTTTTCTGTCCAGATAAAATGCTCTGACAAAACACTTTCCGAATGATTGCTTGGTGTCTATGTATACTGACCCGGTGACAAACAGTAGGTTTAAGAGGTCATAAGTTATTATCATCAAACAGATGATTAAGAGATCGGCGTTAGTGGCAGGAGCCCCTTGTACCCAACCCGCCCACAAGCCAACCATTTCAGTGAGATATAAGCATAAGGTGAATTGTCCCACGTTGAACAGGCAGTTAAAAAGAGCGTGCTTTGTAGTAAAGAAATAAAGCAGCATTGATGGTATTAAAACTACAATGGCTGCAGAAATACCGTAGCAGTAAAAAGCGCCCATCAATAGCGGAAATCCTGGATGTATTTGAATGTTAGACGGTAGTGTAACCGGAAGATGATATGCAATAAGCCCTAAGATTGCGAGCAGCACCGTTGTCTTCGTGTCTGGCAGTGGCCTGGTTAGTAGCATTTTGATACACAGAGGCAAACCAATGGCTGCAAACGACAGGAAATAGATAACTTGGGGCAGTGCGTCCTTGCCTTCGAGTTGGGTTTTGATCAAACGGTTAAAGCGCTCAGACTGCCTGTGTTTCTGAGTATTGCTCGAATTGCCCGTATTATTGTGCCGAAAAAACCGTTTTTGATTGATCTGTTGGTGAAAAATGCCTAACACTCCTTGCCCGTGGGAGCTTACAGTTATGTACTTTTGATTATAAAAGCTGCTACAGTGAGAAAGGTGCAAATGAAGAAAATAGTTTACTTAAGCTAAGTATCTTTCAAATAGGATTATCGTATGAAAATTGGAATATTTCAACCACTTAAAAGAAAATAATGTTACGATTTTGGCAAAGTACCTCAAAATATGATGTTAGTAGCCGGTTGATTCTTATGTGATTTTGTCCAACATGGCCAGAAAACATAGATTGTGCAAAATTAGCCCAGTATTGCTG
The DNA here is from genome assembly GCA_964641455.1 of uncultured Eubacteriales bacterium. GTDB lineage: Bacteria > Bacillota > Sulfobacillia > Fermentithermobacillales > Fermentithermobacillaceae > DTU015. Next base: position 14,198 of record CAZXLH010000032.1, read on the forward strand.
AAATCGGGTTTTGTGGGCGTGCAGAAAAAGTAAAGAGGTGTTTTCCTTCTATGGTATTATGCGATATTAGTCTGAATGGATTGAATTCGCGATAAAACTAAGGGACGGGCCTTGAAATATTTAAGCCCGTCCCCTATATTTCAGGCCTGGTTTTCTACACCTGCGAATCGTTTTTCGAGTTCTTCCACTTCTTCTGAATCCAGTCTTCTAAATAGGATCGGAGGTACCTTAAAAGTTCTGCCGGCCTTAAGGGCGGTCAGTTCAAGAGCTTCGTCTAGTCCGGCCTTACGTTCTTCTTCGCTCATACCCAGGGCATCGAACAGTGTTTCTGACGTAAACGGAATAATCGGTGATGAAGCCAGAGCATAGGTGCGAATCAAGTTTGCACAGGTTCGAAGCACTAAAGCCGCCTCATTCCGGTCAGTCTTAATTAGGCTCCACGGGGCCCGGGCGTCGATATAGACGTTGCCGTGAGACCAGAGTTTCTTAAGAGCAAAGGTGGCTTTTCTAAATTCAAAATGCCTTAAAGCATTTCTGTATTCTTCCATGGTATCTTTACACTCAGCCAGCAATTTGTCTTCGTGTTCGCCCCATTGGCCACCCTCGGGGATCTGGCTGCCGAATTTGGATGAAATAAGTTTTAGGGTGCGGTTGACGAAATTGCCAAGTGTACCGGCCAGGTCCTTATTGACTACTGTCGAAAAGAGCTCCCAATTGAAATCAGAATCATCAGATTCAGGAGCAACTGACATTAGGAAATATCTCCAGTAGTCAGGTGGAAGGATATCTAAAGCATCATCCATAAAGATTCCCCGATTTTGGCTGGTAGAAAATTTTCCGCCATAGTATGTGAGCCAGTTGAATCCTTTAATAAATGAAGCCATGGTCCATGGTTCCCTAGTGCCCAAAATGGTTGCAGGCCAGATAATTGTATGGAATGGAAGGTTATCTTTTGCCATGAATTGAGCGTGGTACAAGTCGTTGGCATCGTACCACCATGATTTCCAATCACGGTTATCCGGATCAATGTCAGACCATTCCTTGGTAGCGGCTACATATTCGATTGGGGCGTCAAACCACACGTAAAAAACCTTGTTTTCAAAGCCTTCACGAGGAACGGGAATTCCCCAGGAAAGGTCTCTTGTGATACAGCGTGGCTGCAATCCTTCATTTAGCCATTTCATGGCTATTGATGAAGTTAGCCGTGGCCATTCGTCATGAGAGCGGACCCAGTCCTCAATTTCAGAGCTTAATGCATCTAGTCTTAGAAATAAGTGTTTAGATGTGCGCAACTCAAGGTTTTGACTCCCTGAAATAGCTGATCTTGGCTCAACCAGTTCAGATGGATTGAGCAGGCTGGCACAGCTTTCGCACTGATCGCCTCGTGCGCGGGCATATCCACATCGCGGACAAGTTCCTATGACGTACCTATCCGGAAGGTACCGTTCATCGTCAAGCGAATATATTTGGTCTATACCCCGTTCCTCTATAAAACCATGTTTTTCGAGCATGCTGTAAAAATGCTGGGTAAGCTCATGGTTTTGAGGTGAGGAACTGCGGCCAAAATGATCAAAAGACAACCCGAAGCGCATGTAAACATCCTTTTGTCTTTGATATTGGATATCGCAATAAGTTTGAATATCCAGGCCTTCTTCTAAGGCTGCAATCTCTGCAGGCGTACCGTGTTCATCAGTTGCACAAATGTAAAGTACTTCTTCGCTTTCAAGCCGAAGAAATCTGGCATATACGTCGGCCGGAAGCATGGAACCAACTAAGTTTCCTAAATGTTTCATACCGTTTATGTATGGCAATGCGCTTGTAATGAGATACCGGGCCATCCAGAATCAACACCTTTCATATTTAACGGAATTCCAAGGAACCACCAGATTGTAATTATTGTTTCCTATAATGATATTGTTGCTGGTATCAAGTGTCAAAGTCAAACGGATACAAATTGACAAGCAAGATCGGTACCAATAACATTACATTATGCATATACCACTAGCATTGTTTGAAACATTCATAGTAATTTGGGAGCGGGAGAGATCGATTTGTCTCTGAATAATGGGTGGGAACCTTTACACCTGGGGTTAGATGTAGGTTCAACCACAGTCAAGTTAGTATTTTTGGATAACCAAAATCAGATGGCCTATCAAGATTACGAACGTCATCACGCTGATATTAAGAGCACTTTAAGGCTGCTTCTAAACAAGGCATTCGAATATGTCGGCAATAAACCTGTCACAGTCATGGTAACCGGTTCGGCCGGGCTGTCCTTGTCGGAGCGGTTAGGGCTTGATTTCATCCAGGAAGTGATTGCATGCGGCAAGGCCATTGAGACGTTTATCCCACAAACTGATGTAGCCATTGAACTAGGCGGGGAAGACGCCAAGATAACCTATTTTACCGGCGGTATTGACCAACGGATGAACGGCATATGCGCAGGCGGTACCGGTGCATTTATAGACCAAATGGCTTCTTTGCTTGAGACTGACGCTGCCGGCCTAAACGATCTTGCCGCTCGCCACAAGATGATATATCCCATTGCAGCCCGATGCGGAGTATTTGCCAAAAGTGACATTCAGCCGCTGCTTAACCAGGGAGCCGCCCGAGAAGACATTGCGGCTTCAGTGTTTCAATCAGTGGTTAACCAAACTATCAGTGGGCTGGCCTGTGGCAAACCGATTCGTGGCAAGGTGGCTTTTCTTGGAGGCCCGCTTCATTATCTTCCTGAGCTCAGAAAGCGGTTTATAGAAACACTCAATCTCACTGACGAGACGGCTATTGTGCCTGAAAATGGGCATTTCTTTGTTGCTTTAGGTGCAGCTCTGGCCTCAATAAATGTTCCTGCTGTGAGTTTTCAAACCATAATTGACCGTTTGGCTCTATTGGACAAAGAAGTTGAGCCTGAAGTATGGAGGCTTTCGCCGCTGTTTGCTGATTCACACGAGTTTGAGCAATTCAAAACCCGGCATGCAAGACATAAGGTTCGGCGCGGAGGCCTTGCTTCTTATCATGGCCCTTGTTTTTTGGGAATAGATGCCGGTTCTACCACTACGAAAGCTACGCTGATAGATACAGAGGCCAATCTTCTGTATTCGTTCTATGCTAATAACCATGGCAGCCCGGTCGAGTCGGCTTTGGAAATTTTACAGGATTTGTATTCTAAGATGCCTCAAGGTGCGTTCATTGCCAATTCGGCTGTAACCGGCTATGGAGAAGGGCTTATCAAGGCTGGATTACATGTTGACTTAGGAGAGATCGAAACCATTGCGCATTACAGGGCGGCTGAGCATTTTTACCCCGGTGTCGATTTTGTTCTGGACATAGGCGGCCAGGATATGAAGTGTATGCAGATTAAAGACGGCGTTATCGATAACATAATGCTCAACGAGGCTTGTTCTTCAGGGTGCGGCTCGTTTATTGAAACATTTGCCCATTCCCTAAACCTGGATGTAAGTGAGTTTGCCAAAGAGGCTCTTACAGCTGAATCGCCGGTTGACCTGGGTTCAAGATGTACTGTATTTATGAATTCCAGGGTCAAGCAAGCCCAAAAAGAAGGAGCTACGGTAGGCGATATTTCTGCCGGGTTATCCTATTCTGTAATCAAAAACGCTCTTTTCAAGGTGATCAAAATTCGGGATCCTAAAGCCCTGGGAGAGAAAATCGTCGTGCAGGGCGGTACTTTTTACAACGATGCGATCTTAAGATGTTTTGAACTTATCACCGGAAAAGAGGCTATCAGGCCGGATATAGCCGGGCTAATGGGAGCATTTGGCGCTGCTTTGATTGCACGGAACAAATACGAAGAGGGCCACAGAAGTACCTTGATAACTCCTGATAAGGTCAAGGGTTTCGATTTCGATTCTTCAACCAGGCGATGCGGTGGATGCACGAATAATTGTCTTCTTACCGTAAATCGTTTTCAGGATGGAAGAAGATTCATTTCGGGCAACCGATGCGAGAAGCCTCTTGGCCGGCAAAAGAGTAGGCGGAAGCTACCGAATCTATATACATATAAATTAGACCGGCTTTTTGATTACGAGCCGTTACCGCGGGAGAAAGCTCATCGAGGAGTTATTGGGATTCCTCGCGTCTTGAACGTGTATGAAAACTATCCTTTCTGGTTTACCTTTTTTACTCATTTAGGGTTTAGAGTGGAACTTTCTCCTTCTTCGTCGCGGGATATATTCGATCTTGGAAGTGAGACTATTCCTTCCGAATCAGCTTGTTATCCTGCTAAACTGGTCCATGGGCATGTTGCTTGGCTGATTGAGCAAGGAATAAAAACCATTTTCTACCCTTGTGTAACTTTTGAAAGAAAGGAACAGCCTGAAGCTGATAACCAGTTTAACTGCCCTATGGTCATTTCCTACCCTGAAGTGGTGTGTTCAAATATGGACATGGTACGTGAAAATGGCGTGACATTCCTAAACCCATTTCTTCCATATGAGCATAAGTCCCGATTGGCACAGCGGCTTCATGAAGAACTGGAATTCCTTGGTTTGGGCAGATGGGAGATCTATAAAGCAGTTGAGGCTGCCTGGCAAGAGGACAAGCATTTCAAACAGGATATTCGCCGCAAGGGTGAAGAGGTTTTGGATTACTTAAGAACTAATGGGCTAAAAGGAGTGGTCCTGGCAGGAAGGCCCTACCATCTTGATCCTGGAATCAACCATGGTATTCCTGAATTATTGATTTCAAATGAGATGGCTGTTTTAACTGAAGATTCAGTGGCTCATCTGGGCTGTATTGAGAGGCCTCTGCGTGTTGTTGACCAGTGGGCATATCATTCCAGGCTGTATGCTGCTGCCAGTTTGGTAGCTGTTACTCCTGAACTGGAACTGGTACAGCTAAACTCTTTTGGCTGTGGCCTGGATGCCATAACCACAGATCAGGTACAAGAGATTCTCCACCGCCATAACAGGCTTTATACCATGCTCAAGATTGACGAGGTAAGTAACCTCGGAGCTGCCAGAATTAGAATCAGGTCTTTGGTGGCTGCTGTTCAAGAACGAGACAAGATGGGAATAAAGCCGAAAGAGCTCTTCCCGGTTCCGGATAGGCACATATTCACCAGGCAAATGAAGCAAAACCATGTGTTGCTATGCCCACAGATGTCACCCCTTCATTTCGAAATACTGGTCGAGGCGTTTAAGTCCGAAGGTTACGATGCAGTATTGCTGTCCACAGTAGAACCGGAGGACATACAAACAGGGCTTAAATATGTCAACAATGATGCGTGTTATCCTTCGATTATTGTGATCGGCCAGCTGATTCATGCGCTTGAGTCAGGAAAATACGATCCTAATAATACCACGGTTTTAATGAGCCAAACCGGAGGCGGTTGCCGTGCCACTAATTACATAGGGCTTCTTCGCAAGGCTTTACAGGAATCAGGGTTTTCCCAAGTACCGGTTCTGTCACTCAGTTTACAAGGAATTGAAGAAAACCCAGGATTCAAACTTACGCCCAGGCTGTTGAAAAAGGCAAGCATGTCGGTGGTTTATGGCGATCTCCTCATGAAGGTACTGTATCGGGTTCGCCCGTATGAGAAGATTCCCGGTTCTGCCAACTCACTGCTTTCTAAATGGATTGACATCTGCAAGAAGGACATAGTGAATGCAGACAATGAGAGTTATAGGCAAAACATATGCGGAATAGTGGAAGAGTTTGATCGTTTGGAAGTAAGAAATATCAAGAAACCACGGGTTGGGGTGGTTGGGGAGATTCTGGTTAAGTATCACCCTGCGGCCAACAACCACATTGTGAGTATTTTGGAAAGCGAAGGCGTAGAGGCAGTGGTCCCTGATATGATGGACTTCTTTCTGTACTCTGTTCACGATGGCATATTCCGTCACCGGTATTTAGCCGGTTCTTTTGGAAATATGATGATTAGCAAGATAGCCATTCGCTACCTGGAATTTTTCCGGCGAACCATGAAAAAGGCCCTTGATTTAAGCCGGAGATTTGAGGCTCCTAAAACCATTGACTATTTGGTGGGGAAGGTTAAAGGAATTCTTTCTTTGGGCCACCATACAGGTGAGGGATGGTTCTTAACTGCCGAAATGGTTGAACTTATTGAAATGGGAGTACCCAATATCGTCTGTGTACAACCATTTGGGTGCCTTCCCAATCATGTTACAGGCAAAGGTATGATCAAAGGGCTCAAGCAAAATTATCCTGAAGCCAACATTGTGGCCATAGATTATGACCCGGGAGCCAGTGAGGTTAACCAACTCAACCGTATTAAGTTGATGCTCTCTGTAGCTTTTAAGAACTTTGAAATCTCGAAAGCAATGGCTTAAGTATAATGGCTTAAGCATGTTGAGGAACCCAATAAGAGTCGATAAGCGTAGTATCTATTTAGCCATTGTATATACCGGATATATCGGCTTGAGTCAATTATATATTGTATTCGCTATGTTACCTCATAAACTTCTTTGGGAATTGCTCAACTATGCCTTCTATCATTACATCAGCCATTTCCAGAGCTTGTTGTTCAATATCATCGAACAGACTAATCCCGGCAGCAAAATCATCGGTGATTTGGCTGACCGCTTCTGCCTTGGTTAGCTCCAGGTGTTTATAAAGCATAGCCCTCCATTCCTGTTCAGACCAGTGTGGGTTAATCCTGCCAAGGAAAGCGGCAATATCATCTGCGTTTTCGAACCATCTTCTTTCGGCGTCAGCGGCTCTTTCTGTATCTTTATTCCTGGCTGCAGTAACAAGTTCAGCTGCAATCACAAGATGGTCTCTGAGCAGCGCGGCAAACATCCCTGCAATTCTCCTGCCGTAGAAGGGTTCCAGAGCCGTTTGGAAGTCTATTGGGTTTCGAAGCAGCCTGTTTATGACCGGGTTTACATCTGGCAAGTTACGCACTATGCTGATAATGGCCAGCCTGGTCCAGATAACATGTTGTTCCCATAGCATACGTATGCTATTGTTCAAATCCAATTGTGCTTTGCTGATTCTTGTGCCTCGTCGGTATGTGTATTCTGGGCAAATATTAATGGTGTGGCCAACTTGAAGGTTACGAGGGTTCATGCCCGGATTCAGTTCCAAAATTGATGAGACTGTAGTGTTATGCCTACTGGCCAGCCGTGACAAGGTATCAAAAGGTTTAATTGTATATGAGATAGTTCCTTCCGGTAACATTTGATCCCTCCTTTTGATCATTTATTTTGGAGGTCGGCAGTTTATATTATGAAGGGTGCGTAGTAAGGGTTCGGGAGAACGCCTGTGCTAATGGGGCGGACAAAGCGGCGGGCAAACTGCTAAAACTTTGTAGGTATACTTTGGGCGAACCCACAGGGATTAACGAATATTTGAACCTATACGATGAAATTGAGCATCGGCAGGCTAAGGGTATAATCGAACTGTATCCGAACAGAATCCGATGGCGATAGATGGGAGGAAAAAAGCTGATCAAAAGTAATGGCTTATAATTTGCCAATCGAAAAAAGTATGAAAGCATGTATAGTGCAAGTAAAATTATTGCCGGCCATCAGATTTCGGCAAATCCACAGGACTTGATAAATCGTTGAAATGCCGCCTGGCCTTCAGCATCTTGTTTGAACACACTGGCATCGAGCAGAACTTCAAGAAACTTGTTACCTACCTCGCGTTCTAGAATTTGCCGGGCCTGGCCTGCACTTAACTGATTTCCGTATCTTGTCATAAGCTCATTTATCCAGTGCCGGTGTTTGTATAATATGTGATTTTGAGTCGCTTGGGTTTTAGAGTTGCGATTCTTGGCTTTACCACCGCGGTTTTTGCATTTATCATCCTTGTTGGCAGTGTTGTTGTAGGTGTATGCTGAACGTTCATCTTCTTGTTTCTCGTTTTCAAGCGCGTTTTCATAGTGTTGTGGCGTATTCTTTCTTTGTGGCGCGTCTTCAGGCATCCAGGCCGGAACGGGAACTTCACCGCACAGCATCTTGCTTATTTCTGCAAGTTCTTTATTAAGCCTGCCTGGAAGAATAGCCATGCCCATTACTTCAATAACTCCAATGTTTTCTTTTTTGATATGGTGGAGCTTAGGCCGTGGGTGAAACAAGCCTTGTGGGCGATCCGGTGTGGTTATGTTGTTTCTAAGTGTTAGGTTTATTATGTAGTTGCCTTGTGCGTCTTTCCTCACAGTGGGTGTTATGGCGTTGTGTCTTATTTTCCGGGGCATGCCGTTTCTTAGTGTGTTTGCGGTTTCGTGTGGTTTTGCTGCCGGTATATTGCTCTTGCAGGTGCTTTCGCATTTTACAGCTTTGTTGGCGACACCTGTATCGACTTTGTATGCTTTATGGGGCATACCGATTTTGCATTCATAGGCTCTATGGGCCATATTACTTATGGCTGTTCCGTTGGGCTTGTTGATTTGAGCGGTTTCATTGGCCCCGTTCACTTCATTTAGGTCAAACGGTTCTTTGGTATATGGTATTATGTTTGCGCTTTCGTCTCTGTAATCGTGCCACGTATCCATGATTAGCGATGCCAGGTCAAGCAGATCCTGTCTGTTTTGGCCCACTAGCCTTATGGTTGACATACACCACTTGACAGTACCGGCAGTGATACCGGGGTAGCCAGGATGTGCGATCATATGCTCAATAGGGGCTCTGTCCAGGGGAAACGTCTCGCGGCCGCCCTGATAGTGGTCGTGGTTAAGGATTGAACCTCCTACGATAGGGAGCCCTGCGTTGGATCCTACAAAGTAATGGGGGAAAGCATCTATAAAATCCAGCATACGGTTGAGAGCGCCACTGTCCACAACAAGGGGTCTGTGTTCTTCGCTGAGAATAATGCAGTGTTCATCATAGTAAACATATGGCGAGTACTGAAAGTACCAGGGCTCGTTGCCTAATATAAGTGGAATTACCCTGAGATTCTGGCGCGCCGGATGGTCGACCCTGCCCGCATAACCCACATTCTCGACACACAGAACACATTTTGGATACTGGCTTTTCTTGGCGGAAGCGGCTTCGGCGATATCTCTGGGATCTTTTTCGGGTTTGGAAAGGTTTATTGTAATGGCCAATTGTCCGAACTCGGTGGGCGTACTCCAACTGCGGTTCTTCCGGATCCTGTCAGTTCGTATGTAGTTTGACGCCTGGCACATTGAGTAGAAATATTCAGTGGCCTTCTCGATTGAATGTTTATTCTTGATATCGGTGAAGCGCCGGATCACTTCTGATTGCCGTGGAGTGACGAGACCCATGACTTTTGTGTCGAACAGGTCCCGGTAGGTGATTGTGTTTCTGGGGATAAGGCCGGTTTTAGCTGCGTAGTCTGTGATGTTACCGAGAATTTCAGACAGGGTGAGGCGCTTACCTGTATTGCCTACGTCATGAGTTTTGTGTAACTTGTTACTGTAATGAGTATTGCAGTTGTCTTGAATATTGAAGTTATTTTGCGAACCCGCACTGCTATTATTGAGAGGAGCTTGGTTCAGGCAGCCATCTTGCATAGATTTGTTTGCGGTAGAGAACTCCACTCTCAAAAGCGCTGCAATCTCATTTCTCTTTTGAACCCTATCGGTTTTTGCGATAAGCCTTGTATCTACTGCGTATTGGAGCAGGCATTCAATGCTATCTCTTACGCTGGCTTTTTTCACGTTGGCTTCTATGTTGAAGGTTTTCATTTATCAGGTCTCTCCCCGGATATGACAGGTTCTGAGTCTTTGTCTTGAGTCTAAAATCTGCATCTTGAGTCGATCGAGTCTCTTATTGCTGTAAAAACTTAAGATTAGGTGCTCTCTTTATTTACCTACCATATATTCCTGTCTATTTACTATTTGTCCGTCTATCTACCCATCCGTGCATAGGTGGTTCCAGAGATACACAACACATCACACCCCATTCTTAAGCAAGGGCTCAGGGGGCTAGTTTATACACAATGAATCTGAATTCATGTTATTGTTGCTGCATTTGTTGTACATTCTTAAGGCTATGATTATTTTATCCAGCACATCTTACTAATTCTATATTAAAGGTTTTTATCGAGAGTTTGTATCATGTTTGTACAGTAATTGGTATGTCCCGATGATTTGTATGTGAACCTGTTTGTTATTCTAATACTAGCAGAAGGCTGGAGTAGCCACCTAGGAATTTTGCTTGGATGATTTGCATGTGAAATCGTGTTGGTATTTTAGGCAGAAAGTTGGCGTTGCCTTCTGCGTTAGAAGTTGCTTAAAGGAATTAGATTGACAGAAGCGCACCCGAAAGGAACAGCCATGAAGTGTTTTCGGGAGAATAACTGCACTTGCGGGGCGAACGTGTCTTTCTAGATGACAGTCGGGTGTTGAAGTGTCGTGCTGGTTGACGCCGATGGGCCAATATGTCGGAAAAAACAAGCCGATCCTAATTTGTTACTCATGGCAGACGGTAGAAAATCGGAATGATATTGGCTCATACTATCAATCCAAGAATCTGAGGTTAACTCTGCTGTGTCCAAGCTCCTCCACTCAACCTTCTATTTTACATTCGTCAACAGATTCGAGTGCTACTTGAAAGGTTATGGGTGCGATTGTGTGGAAAAAGGGGATAGGCGGTGAGGATGAGTGTGGCGTTTATGGCTGTTTGCTTCGTTTGTCTGTCTCTGAAGGTGCACAGGCATCTTACTTAGGACCCAGATGCTGATATTCTACAGGTAGGATGCTAGGTTTTCGAAGATTCGTGGAGCAGAAGTCTTGCGAAGCAGCAAAATACTTAGGAGGATTGCATGTGACAAACAATAAAGACAAACAGGATGAATTCACCGGGTATATCGATAATGCAGTGAAATGGGCAAAGAGTAAGTTGGGTTCAAAGGCGTGGCCTTATAGATGCCTTGCGTTTGTAGAGGATGTCTATGAGCTAAGTAACAATGTCGAGATATTCGGAGGAGATTCGGCCAAGGAATCTGCTGATGAATACGGAGTTGTGAAGAGCCGCGGTTTCCCTCCCCTGGGGGTGTTCGTTTTTTATGATTGTTTCGGGCCGTTGAAGGGCAACTACAAGAACTGGGGACACGTGGGGCTATCTCTGGGTGACGGAAATATCATACATTCCTGGGGCAGCGTTAGAATTGACAATTACCTGGATATTGAAAAACTAACGCCTGGCGCTGAAGGGTGGACAAGACCCAAATACATAGGCTGGACTCCGGTAGAAAGGATATTTCAGGGATACCGCAAGATGGATGGAGATTCTGAAGCAAGGTAGGTAAGGCGGGGTAGGCAGAGCCGGGCGAGAAACTCGGGGCAGTCAAGACAGGGCAGACTAGGCAGAATCCGGAGTCTAAATGGCAAACAAGACTGCAAGGGTGGTATTGACCCCGAGAGTTCGCTCTGGGTGGTAGAGTCTGAGTATGAGAGAAAACTGTAAGAATTATCAAAGCCATCAGAGTACATTTGAGGGAAGGTAATGATTAACGAACATGCTAATGCCAATATTGGTACAGCCGGTAACGCTAATACGAATATCGACGTAAAGACTCTCAGAAATAAGTTTCTTGAGGTTTACGGGGAAGGGCCCGGTGAGATCCATGTCTTCTTTGCACCTGGGCGCGTTAACCTTATCGGCGAGCACATTGACTACAACGGAGGATATGTGCTGCCTGTGGCGCTTTCCATGGGTATATACGCCGCAGTAAGGTATTCAGAAATGCCTG
>CAZXLH010000033.1:0-25028 GCA_964641455.1 uncultured Eubacteriales bacterium
CAATCGAAGTGACTTGTTTTACCGGTGAAACAGTTACAGCCAAAATCAAGAACGGTTTTTGGTGGACAGAGCCTTATGATTGGGGAAGTAGATGGTTCAGGCAAAAGACTGTAGCTTACGATTCAGCCGGCAATGTCTTATATCAAGTGGACTTTACTGAAACGGATTGAATAAACCACTACTTCAGGTAAAATAAGTATTTGTGGGTCGGGCTTACAGGGTGACAATATCACTGTCCGGTAACAAAAGGTTAATTGAAAAACTAACTTCCAGCCGGCAGGAGTTTCAGAAAATGCAAGAGTAACTTCTGTTTTTGCCGGGAAAAAGGTGTTAATTTTCTTCGAAAAGCGGCCTGAAATATGGTATTGTTGCAGCTGAAGAATTAGCAAGACCGAAAAAAGGCGCACTAATTACACCTCCAACTGAGTGTTTTTCAAAGTAAGTTCCAGTTGAGGGATTGAGTCTAGAATTCAATTGTGTGCCCAGTTCCGGTTTTGCCAGGGGTTTTCAGGCGGTTACTTTTTGAGTAGACCATGTGAACAGCTTGAGCAGAGGTGACCAAACCGGAATTGGGCCACCTACATTCTACTTCAGAGAGATTTGTAAAAGTAACTTCTACTTTTTTCAAAAACACTGGAACTTACTTTTGCAATTAAGGGCCCGGTAAATAAGCCTGGGTTCATATTGCCTGCTGTATAATAGTTTGGTATACTGTGTTTTGCGTCAGGAATTTTGATATTGGGCGAAATTCCTGCCAGATCTCGGGTTGGGGACTTAGCTCAGCGGTAGAGCGTTCGGTTCACATCCGAAAGGCCACAGGTTCAAGCCCTGTAGTCCCCACCATTTAATTGTTGGGTTTTTGACTGTCTATTGTGATTACACTATGATCCTTTATGTATCAGAATCCCGATCCTCTTTATTATGAATTTGCAGCTCATTATGTCATATATTGAGCCTTTGTGTAGCCCGATCAAACCTCTTTAGCGAACACGAGGTGATAACAACCATGGCCTCAGCCACCTATACTTGGAATGTGCGGGGTCAACTAAGTTATGTGTTCCATTGGCTTAGGGCGCCGGTTCATTTGTATGCAGAACACCTCGATAATTATCGCTGTTTGAAAACCTTGTCTAAGATAAGCCTGTCCCCATACGAAAACAGTTTTTCACTTAAATAACAGACGGTATCAAGGGTTTCCTCAATGGACGAGCCAATAATTCCTTCGCCTTCGGGCAAACTTAGGCCCCTGTGCACCATGAAAGCTGCGTTAAGCCCCTGAATAGCCCCAACGCTCCCTTTTAAGGCACAGCTTGCCTTGGCTCCGTCACATATCATTCCATACAGAGCAGACAGCACTATGTTAATAGCCTGTTCAACTTTGCGAATATCCCTGCTTAAAAGCCAGCTAATTGCCGCGGCTACACCTGCACCTGCGCTCACAGCCCCGCATACACACGAAATACTGCCCATATAACTCTTTACATAAAGATTAACCGCATGGCCCAGGTACAATGCCCTAACAGCATCATCCCTTCCCACATTCAGTGACTCTGCTGCCGACAAAACCGGGACAGCCAGCATTATTCCTTGATTTCCACTTCCTCCGGAAGTAAGTACCGGCCAAGGCGTGCCACCCATTCTTACAGATATTGCACCTAATACTCTCTCGTGAACACGTGACATGAGATCGTCTGTAGACAAGTCAGAACACGGTGTTTTGGATGCAAGCCGGCTTTCATCATCTATTTCATCTTCTATATGCAGAGAATGCCTGCATACCTGCCTTTCATCAGACTTAAGAGCCAACCTCAAGTCTGACTCAGCTCCCTCAAAAAGAAAGTCTATCTTATCTATACTTGTATCCATACATGTAGAATACAGTTTTTCAAAACTCACGTTCCTAAGTTGCTCAAGAGACGAACCCTGGGAGGACGGCGGTTCCTCGTATACAACTTCTCCATCCAACACTAAAGCGGTAACGTTAGTATGACTTCCGCTAATCACAACCTGAGCCGAATGCTCACCGCTATAGGCTGTAACACCGGCATAAACTCCTGTTTGGCCATACTCGAATGAAACTGACACCTGGCCTGAATCAACCAAATCATATGCAATTTCCATAGCCTCAGGGGACACGTCGGCCAGAACCTGCAACTCTTTTCCGGCAGCACCTGTCTCACCTATGGCACTTCCAAGTGCCGCCGCAACATCCGGCCCTTTCCTGTCTCCACACGGAAGGCCGGCTGACAATGCATTCTTAAGAACGCCAGGGCTCAAAGAAACCTCAATCCTATCAGGCATAGTTCCAAGAAGATCACGTGCTTTGGCTGCTGCCAGCGCTATCATTGCAGGTTCAGTGCACACAGTCGCAAGCTGAGCATGTTCCATTACAAGGCCAAGCAGCATCTCGCCTATGGAGGGTTCAGCCAATTTCACCCCGTTGTTAGTTTCATTACTTCCTGAGATTGAGGTCATTAATCCATTCTCTCCTTTACCCAATTCGTAAAGTGGCTTCACAAGGGCTAATTCATATCTTTTTCATATACTCTCCTGATTTACACCATATTGATACACAGCCTACATGAAACACCGCATAGTTACTTATAAATGGCAGCATATTACCAATTCGCCCCAGTGCCACTGGTGCCAATGATAGAGTTGGCGATAAACAAACACATAACGAACACCATTACATCATTTATTAATTCTTCATCAAACTACAGATTCCCTCTTGAATTCATAGCAAAACTCCCAAAAGCAAACGTTTAAAAAACCTGTCGCTTACAATCCAAACGGTTTCAATGCCCTTTCAAGGATTCCTTTGGTATAGGCAATTGTCATTCCATAGTTAGTAATTGGAACCCCGGCAGCTCTGGCAGCGTCAATTCTTGACAGCATTGCACGGCGATTTAACATGCAACCGCCGCAATGAACTATAACTTTGAATTGCCTAAGGTTAGCGGGATAGTCAATTCCGCGTTGCCAGGAAAAATCCAGGGGCCCTCCAACCTTTTCTTCGAGCCATTTTGGAATCTTGACCTTGCCGATATCGTCTTCAATAGGATGATGGGTACATGCCTCTGCAATGAGTACCTTGTCGTAAGGCTGGAGTTCTTCCAAGGCTCTGGCACCCCTGGCAAGTTCATAAAGATCTCCTTTTTGCCGGGCAAACAGAATAGAAAAAGATGTGAGTGGAATCTCTCCGGGCAATATACTGTCTACTTCCTTAAATACCTGAGAATCAGTTATCACCAGTTTAGGCGGCTCTTTTGAGTTGTGAAGGGTTGTGGCAAGATCTGCAGTTTTGGCCATTACCGCAACACAGTCATGATCCAATATATCCCTTATGGTTTGGACCTGGGGAAGGATGAGCCGGCCTTTAGGAGCTTGCAAGTCCAACGGAACCACAAGAAATACTGTATCGCCTGGTTCCAAAAGATCTCCGGCTATCACAGGTTCAATATCACCAATCTCGTCTCTTATGACTTTGCACAAATGAGCAGTAATCTCAGTAATCCCATAGCCGGTAACGGCACTTGCTCCAAACACCCTGGGCTCCTGACTTTCCTGATCTTCCTGACACTCCCGGTAAATTACCTTAACCTGAGTGGTCACACGTTCCAAGCATGGCCGGCCAACCCAGGCATCTTGTTTGCTAACCACTGTTATTACAGGCATAGGCTTAGAAAGAAGTTCATCAATTAAGTTCTCTTCAGGTTTTCCAAAACCCAGTACAGGATCTACTACTAATACAGCAATATCAGTCCTTCGCAGAATCCTTAGCGCCCTTTTCGCTCTTGCCCTGCCCAAATCCCCTATGTCATCTATGCCAGGTGTGTCAATGAAGACTACAGGGCCCGCTCCATGAAGTTCCATAGACTTGTACACAGGATCTGTGGTAGTTCCGGGAGTGGCAGAAACCAAAGCCGTATCCTGGCCTGTAATAGCATTAATCAAACTGGACTTTCCTGCATTTCGCCTTCCGAAAATACCTATGTGAACCCTGTTGGACCGCGGAGTTTTGTTCAAACTCATTGGCCATTTCTCCTTCCATTAGGCTGATGCCGTCATCAGTTAGTAAATTACATAACTTTTCCCCGATTACTTGAAGCCGGCTTATCTAGAAATACAGGTCCCGCTCTCCGGCCTTTATCCTTTCAAGCCTGGCTTTGCACTCTTGCCTTAGTTTCTTAGGTTCGACCTCCGTAAGCGCCTTCTCTATAACAAGAAGCGCCCTTTGTTTAGTCTCTGGCGAGGCGTAGTCGCAAAGATACTCCTGGAAGGTAAGCAAAGCATTAGGCTGACACATCTCATGGATATGGGCCGTTTTAGCAAGAGCCATGAAATTCTCTCCGGTTCTGCCCGAACGATAACAGGCAGTGCAGAAACTTGGGATATAACCTTCCGGCAGCAAATCCCGTATAATTTCATCTAAAGTTCTGTGATCTCCTACGTCAAACTGAGGAGTATCCGCCTGGGCGCCGCAACCTTCGGCTGAACCGGCAGCAGCCTGGGTCTGTCCCTGGGTGTGCCCACCTGCATGTTCACTATACTCGCCTACACCGGTCATAGACCCTGCGCTTATTTGCGATATGCCCAGGGAAACAACCTCTTCCCTAAAGAAAGGCTCTTCCCTTGTTGAAAGAATCATACCTGTATAAGGCACGCTTAATCTTAAAGCAGCCACGATTCTCTTAAAGTCGTTATCGTCCACAATGTAGGGGAAATCGTCAAGAGACATTCCGTATGCCGGACGCAACCTGGGAAAAGAAATTGTGTGGGGGCCTACTCCATACGTCTTATCCAAATACTTGGCATGCATCAAAAGAGCCACGGTCTCAAACCGCCAGTCATAAAGCCCATACAAAACTCCCATGCCTACATCATCAATTCCACCTGCGAAAGCCCTGTCAAAGGCAGTGGTATGCCAATCATAGTCAGCTTTTGGCCCCCAATGTACCCTCTCATAAGTATCCCGGTGATAAGTCTCCTGAAAAAGCACGTAGGTGCCAATGCCTGCGTCTTTGAGCATTCTGTACTCATCAACAGTGGTTGCCGCTATGTTTACGTTAATTCGCCTAATAGCGCCGTTTCCCGAAGCCGTATCGTAAATTGTTTTCATTGTTTCAGTGATATATTCAATCGGGCAGTTAGCCGAATCTTCACCGGCTTCAAGTGCAATGCGTTTGTGGCCCATATCCATAATTACTTTAACTTCATTGCGAACTTCGTCCATTGAGAGCCTTCGTCTTGGATAATCATTATCAATCTTGTACGCACAGTACATGCAATTGTTGACACAGTAGTTGCTTACATAAAGAGGTGCAAAAAATACAATCCTCTTACCATATATATGCTCCTTGATCTTTCGCGCGGCGCTATAAATTACGTGTTCAAGACCGGGATCATCTACCCATAACAATGCCGCCAATTCTTCCAAATCTAAACCCTTAAGTTCCAATGACTTGGCTATTACATCTTTCACACCTGAGCTGCTATAGCTCTTTCCGGCTTCCAACGCTTCTTCTATTTTGCTTTCGTCTATGAACGACGCTTCTTGACGGTCTTTTGCCATATTGAACAGTCCTTTCTTTTGCGTCTTTCTTGTGTCGATACCTTAAGCAAAACCTATCTGCCCTTTACCGCAAAACCCGGCCGCTGAACCGGGCCTTACAGCCTATTGATATCCAAGTTGAAACCAGGGCTTTGGGCTGTCACCTCTCCCGGAAGAAACAGACATCCTCAACCTTTCAATTAAGGTTTTCACATTTTTCACAGTAGTCTTGAGTTCCTCTCCATCTGAGCTAGCCTTACCTGGATATAAATCATAGGAATCCCGGAACTTTTTTGGGGTTACATCTGGCATAATCACATTGGCGCCACATAGAAGCGCAAGGCCCCTGGGATCATTCCAATGTTGGGCCAATTCCAACCAAGACAAATCAACAAAAGAAGATGAACCTTGGCCGCTTAGCCCGGCCCCAACATATTTCTTCCAAAAATCAACCCACTCCCTTGAACTCTTTCCTAGAACCCCCAATGCAGTAGTTGCAGGAATATGAGCCAAAGGCACCAGAATCCGGGACACGGCGGTAGCACGCAACACACTGCGGATTAACACAGTGGGATCAGACTCCTGGGGCTCACTTGCTTCCGGCCCTAAGGGCGTGCCAGGATGGGGAATGAAAGGCCCAATGCTTACCATCTCAGGGTCAATTTCCTTAAGAAGCATGAAATCATTTATGACCGATTCATAAGTCTGGCCCGGTAAACCAAGAATGATGCCTGTTCCAATCTGATACCCTAAGTTTCGCAGATCATGCAAGCACTGCAACCTCTCATCCAAAGTGGTAGTTGGCTTTAGTTTGCGAAACAAAGCAGCATCTGACGTCTCGAATTTGAGCAAGAACCGATCCGTGCCTGCCTCCCTCCATAACTTGTAATCTTCATAGGATCTCTGGCCTACGCTCAGAGTGACCGCAGGGCCCATTTGCTTTATGGCTCTAACCACTTCTGCTATGGCATAAGCAGGGTAACCCGGGTCTTCACCTGACTGAAGCACAAATGTACCAAACCTGTGCACTTTAAGTGCATTGGAAGCCGCATCCACAATCTCAGAAGGAGACATGCGGTATCTTGTTAGGCTGCCGTTGCTTCGCCTGAGCCCACAATAAAGACAATCCTGCCTGCAGCAATTGGAAAACTCAATGATCCCCCTTACATGGATCTCCCGGCCCAGGTTTTCTACACGGGCCCGGTAGGCAGCCTCAAGCAAGCTAAACTCTTTCTCACAGGTTTCAGGCAAGAACATTGTTTGAACCTCATGGGGATGTACAGGTAGCCCCGATAAGATTGTTTCAAGGAGTTTGCTGTACGTTTGGCCGTTATTCTTGCTTGTCCGGAAGCCCTCCTCGCCTGATTTCATCTAACAACATCCTTTTTTCTACCTTGTACTAATGAATATTTGCTTTTGTCACACAAACAACGACCGCTGGCACCGTAACTAACCCCTAATTTGCCGGCAACGCGGTATTCGGTGACAATGTTTTGTGCCCGCTGCTCCTTGGCGAGCTCGCTTAATTTCGTAACTTTGAGATACCAAACTGACTTTTGCCGGGCCGTCAGCCTCCAAGTGCCGTCAGTCCCAACTAAGCTAAGCCGGCCCAATTGCCTGAACAGCCTAAACAGTTATTGCAGTTTTTACTTTCACACCTGGAAGGCTTCCCAATTTTCCTGTCATTGCACCCAAAGTATCTGTGTCTCCGTCAACGATAAGGGAAATAACAGCAACACCGCGGCCTCTGTACGGAATGCCCATTCTCCCGACTATCACGTGGGCATAATCGCTAAGCACCTGGTTGACTTTAGGGGCGCTCTTAAGCCTGTCTGTAACAACAATGCCTACGACTCCAATCCTTTTGGCTTCGGCCTCATGTTCCGACTCTTGTCTCGCTTCAGAAACTGTATGCAGGTTCTTCATTACCTACCCTCCCTCACGGCAAAATCCATTCTTGCATGCAAAAAGCCTGTCGCGAGGACAGGCTTTGAATTGATATCTCACTTTAGGCTGCCCAAACAGGCTGCCTAGTTGCTTGCACGGTAACCCTGTCAGATATTCGAAAAAACCTCCAAGGCTACATCTGCAAACAAGCCGAACTTCGGCTTCAAAACCCATAAGTTCAGGGACTAAGCCCCTCCCCGCAGGCCTAAACTCTATTCACTTTGTCAACTAATTGTGATTAGGCTCACAATCTTACTTTGATTATAGACCGGACAGCTATATTAGGCAATATGGAGATCATCCAATCTCACTCGTCTTGCGCTTCACATTCTTCCTTGCATTCATCATCACATGTATCATCGCATTCACACTGGTCATCGTCGTCTTTGGTTTCTTCCTCGGTTGCTTTCTTAGACTTCGCCTTGCTTTTCGTTGGTTTTGCAAAGTTAACCTTAGAAACAATATCAGGAAGTTTCTCTACAATCCTCTCCATTACTCCACGGTCTTCAAAAGTAAAGACCTGTACATTTCCATCGTCTTTGACCGCAACTATAGCCAGAGGCCTAAGAGACGCTCCGCCGCCTGAACCTGAACCTCCACCTGAGTCTTTTTCCGTCTTGCCCTGGCCACCACCGGACCCAAAACCAAAAGATACAGACTGAATAGGTATCAACGTAACCTTCCCGGCAACAATAGGTTCTCCGAACACGGTTTTTGTAGACAAAAATTTCTCTAACTGAGACCCTAAGGCTTCTAATGATCCAACATGTTCCATGATTTCGCCTCCCCCTTTTTTTGGGCTGATGCTACATCGGTTATACACCGGCGCACACTACATATTAGCAGCAAATATAAACCGCAAATAAGCAGCAATCATCTGCTTTCCTGTAACAACACCTTCTCTAAGCTTTACGTCACAAAGTGTGTCAAGTATCATCGGAACCTTTTCCTAACTACTCTTTTTCTTCCACCAAAGGTGTCTGATTTCAGAATCAAACATAAAACGTGCTACAATCCACAATAATTGGCCTGGCACAATCCACATAGATGCACTGCCATCAACAGCAACCAGCTTGCTCTCAAAGTTTGGGTGCAGCCTCACCCCTTTCACGCCAAATGCTCCTGCATACGCACAAAACAAGCCATATACTATCCCTGTATGGGAAGGGTCAGGAAACCCAAGTTCCACATCCAGATCCGCCTTTAGGTGAATGGCTTTAAAAACAGATTGAATTGCCCATTTTACTTTGGAAAGCACAGGAGCAGAAGCCAATTGTTTTAGTTGCTTGAAAGATAATTTCTTAGCCTGCCTACTCTTTTTAGGTACTCCGGACGAGTTGGCATCCAATTCCACAAACTCATCAGCTTTTTTCGCCTCCGCCGGCTTACCGGCCAGTTCATGGGCCGGTTCATCCTTTAGTTTTTCAGCCGGTTCATGGCCCTTGCCGGTGCTACCAAACCGCAAAGGCTTTTTGATGCCCAAAATCTTGATATATGGAAACTCTGAATCAGACATCCAAACAGAAAACAGCCCCATAAACAGCTTGGTTTTGAGTGTAAATCCGTAGTCGAGTAGAAAAAGAGTAAGATCGTCACAATCTGATTCCGGGTATTCCGGATCATCCAGCTTATCCAGAACTTCTTCAATATTACTTTCGAACTTGCAAAAGCCCGAACCGCTTACAGATATAGGCAAGATCAAAATAGCAATTATGGCGCCAAGCGCCAAAGCTATTAGGCTTCCTGCGATTTTCAATACTGCAATAAGCACTTCCACAAAAGTACTCATGTCTCCTCCTCTAAAGCGAAGCTTCGTTTTGCTACCTGTTCTCACCAAATCCACGGAACCTCAGCCAATAACTATTTCTTCTAAGTGCCATGGATTTCCTTTGTATGCAGAAAGCACAATTTGATCGAATCTAATTTTTGCTTGTCTAAAGCAAGGAGGATAAGCCGGTTTTATAGAGAATTTTAACAATAGTGAAAATAGTGCAAAGCCTGTTCAGACAGAGCCTGGAAAACCACAAACCTAAATTGCGGCCAGATTTTGATTAGGTCTTAGTTTGTAAATTGAAAGGACTGATGGTATTGTCAAAACACCGAATACAAATTCCTGACCCGCCTCGTACCCCCAGGCAAACAGTAACTGACATTGTTCACGGTGTAAGAATTGAGGACCCCTACCGCTGGCTGGAGGACAGCCAATCTCCCGAAACGCAGGCGTGGACCCAAGCTCAGAACCAGAGAACGGATACTGTAATGCAACAACTAAGGGAGAGGCATCTGCTTGGCAAACGTCTGACTGAACTTATGTCACAGGATACTGTAGGGCCGCCTGTACTTCGAGGCAATAGACTTTTCTATACAAAACGGGTACAAGGAAAGAACCAGCCTGTTCTAATGGCACTGGAACTCAATGAGTCAGCAGACAATACAGAAGACAGCGGCACAAAGAGCAAACTTCTGGTTGACCCCAACGAAGAAAGCAAGACAGGAATAGTGGCTCTCGACTGGTGGTATCCGTCGTCAGATGGATCCATGCTGGCATACGGGCTTTCAAAAAGTGGCGATGAATGGAGTGTTCTCCACATCCTCAATGTTGAAACAGGCCGGCTTTTGCCTGAAAGGATTGAACGGGCCCGATATGCAGGAGTTACATGGGAAAAAGATAACAAGGGATTTTACTATGGAAAACATCCAAAGCCCGGAGAAGTCCCGCCTGGAGAAGAAAACTACAACAGGCACATTTTCTATCACAAATTAGGAACGGATCCGGACCAGGATCCCAAGGTTTTTGGCGAAGGACGCCCCAAGGAGCAATCCTACGGAACCTCTCTTTCAAATGACGGCAAATACCTTCTGTTGACTGTGGGCCACGGTTGGAACAGTACAGATCTTTTCTTCCGTGACGAAACCGAGCCCGGAGCCAAGTTTACACCTATAGTAGAAGGCGAAGACGCTATCTTTTACGGACGGATTATAGGTGATACCCTCTACATGGTTACCAATTTTCAGGCATCAAGGTACAAAGTGGTTGCAGTAGATCTCAAAAATCCGTGTATGGAAAACTGGAAGGCCATTATACCCGAATCTGATGATTTAACAATCGATAACGTGCAGTTTGCCAAAGGCCACATAATTGTGTCAGGGTTGAAACATGCTGTGTCCCATCTTTACATACACGGTTTAGACGGCACCTTTAAACGTGAAATCCCTCTTCCCACGTTGGGAACGCTTACAGGGCTAACAGCAGATTTAGACAACGCCACGTTTTTCTTTAGGTTTGAATCTTTCCTGGTACCACCGGCAATCTACAACTGCAACGTAGAAAAAGAGGAGCAGCCTCGGGTTTTCCTTGAAAGCGCCAAAGCGGCAGACCAAGCCCTGGCGTCAGTAGAACAGGTATTCTATGCTTCCAAGGACGGAACTAAAATTCCTATGTTTATTCTCAAACGCCGCGGGCTGGAAATATCAAAAAATGCTCCCTATCCAACAGTGTTGTCAGGCTACGGAGGGTTCAACATTAGCCGAACCCCGGCCTATTCGCCTGAAATACTACCATGGATCGAGTCAGGCGGAATTTATGCTTCGGCAAACCTAAGGGGTGGCAGCGAATACGGAGAAGATTGGCATAGGGCAGGTATGCTCGAAAACAAACAGAATGTATTTGACGATTTCATTTCAGCCGGAGAATATTTAATAGCAAACGGATACACCAGCAAAGAACACCTTGGGATATGGGGGCGAAGCAATGGCGGTTTGCTGGTAGGAGCTGCTCTTACCCAGCGCCCGGATCTGTTCAGGGCAGTAGCATGCGGAGTGCCACTGCTTGACATGGTACGGTACCATAAGTTCCTTATTGCATACCTGTGGTGTTCTGAATACGGAAATCCTGATGACCCTGAAGCATTTAAGTGGATTTACGCATACTCACCCTATCATCATGTCCGTGAGAGTGTAACATACCCTGCCGTGTATTTTTACACGGCTGAGTCAGATACCAGAGTTGACCCTTTACATGCAAAAAAGATGGCCGCACTGCTTCAAGACGTTTCGTCAAAAACTCCGGCAAAAGGCCCAATACTGCTTGTAGTGGAATCCGATGCAGGCCATGGCGTAGGAAAACCTCTTAACAAGATAGTTGACGAGCAAGCCAATATGTGGGGTTTTCTGGCGTGGCAACTTGGACTGGAAATCAGAGATTGCAACATGTGATTAATACACACAGGGTGTTCAATGAGACCCGCGGGAAAGAAGCCCCAATACATTAGGGGCTTCTTTTTTCCAACAATTGATGCTTGGTTATCTTCATCAAGATAAGTTGTGTGGAAACACCGTCTGAGTCATTTCTGTCACGTGAAAACTTGACTTGCCCAACGGCCTTAAACCCGGCCTTTGCATAGCACCTTCTGGCCCGGTGGTTGCGCTTGTCTACTCTAAGGTAAATAGTCTCAATAGAATAAGTTTCAAAAACCCACTTTGCAAAAGCGAGTACTGCGTCTGTTCCAATTCCCTGATTCCAGTAATTTTTCTCGCCGATAACCACCCTTAGTTCACCTGTATGTAACCTCCAACATATGTTTACGATTTCAACTTCTCCAATAAGTTTTCCGTCCAGAGTCTCTATGGCCAAAGTCCTCTTGTCTAAAGGCGGCTTTTCAATATACCAATCTATGGCTTCTGCCTTGCATGCAAACTTCTTTCCGGCCCACTTCGATATCTCTTCATCCTCATCCCACTTAATCAGTTTGGCCAGATCTTTCTCGGTGATTGCCCTTAAACGAACCAATGCTCCGGTAATATCTGAATTTCTACCTCTAAGCAAATTAGCGCCCCAAAAAAACCACGGGGCTCCCCTCCCTTCGTCACTGCCGGATTAAAACGCAATATTTCCAAAAATAGGCACGGATAAAATGCCGAAGTTTGCCATCCGACAATTCCGTGACTCTGGGAATTTCGACACAATGCCTGGATTACCTGCTAAAAGATGAGTTGTAATTTCGGGAAAGAGTTGAATTCCTTTCCTGATCATCAGTACCGTACCACCTTAGTTCATTGCTGGGTGAAGCTTATCCCAAAAATTTAGGCGATACGGTACCGGCGGTAAATCAATCTTGTTTATGCTATTTGCCCGCTAAGTGAAATCTCAATGATTCTTGCTTAGGCTATCTGCCTGCCAATAGAAACCGGCGATGACAGATGCAATAATCCATACCGCTTCAGTGCACATGTCAAGATTGTGTTAACCAGTTCCTGGTATGGCCACCCTGCCGTCTCTGCTATCCTTGGATAATCAGAAAAACCCGGGGCCATTCCAGGTAACGGATTAACTTCTATTACATTTGGCACACCGTTCTTATCAAGACGCATATCTATTCTGGCAAAATCCCTGCAATCGAGAATCCGGTAAGTTTTGAGAGCAACATCTTTAATTTGCTCCTCTAATTCAGAAGACAAGCACGCAGGGCACGAGTAATAATCATCTTCACACCATTCGGCCTTAAACTGACGAGAATAGATGCTTCCGTGAGTTTCAGGTACACGAGCGTAATTAATCTCCATTATGGGAAACACAAGAGGTTGCCTGTTGCCGATTAAGCCTACCGTAAATTCCCTGCCCGAAAGAAACTCTTCAAGCAACACAGGTTGTTGATAAAGCCGAACCAGTTTTGCTACTTCAAGCCGAACTTCATGATAACTGTTACACTTTGAACTCGGGGAAATGCCTATGCTGGATCCCTCATGGGCAGGTTTCACAAACAATGGATACTCAAGGCCGGTAGTATCCACTTCTTCTGATTCAAAAACCTTAAACCTTGCTGTAGGTACGTCATGATATGTGAGAATCTTCTTGGTAAGGGGCTTATCCAGAGTAGCCGCCAGGGTAAGCACTCCTGAACCTGTATAAGGAATTTCCAGCATCTCAAGAATAGCGGGAATATGGCTTTCCCTGGACTCTCCTTTGACTCCTTCGCACATATTAAAAACAATATCCACATGCTCTGACTTAAGTTTCAAATACGCACTTTCGTTACCTTCTATCAGCTTAACATCGTGTCCATAGGCTCTCAGAGCCTGAGCAACTGCCAGCACTGTCGATTCACAATCCAATTCCGCCCCTGCATCAGGAGGTTCTCCTTCTAAAGGAGACTCTCCTTTCAAATTAAACATAACGCCTATAACAGCCATACTGTGCGATTCCCCCTTTGGGATTATGCTGTTGCAAGTGATTATTGCACGGCCTGTCATAGGCGTCAATCGATTTTTTTATGGCAAAACACAAGTAAAACCCGTGGCTAAAGCGCCACTGTAAACATTACAACTACCTTCAATCTGTATTTGAGTTGTGCGAACCAAATCTTAACTTATATGATTTACGGCTACGTTTTCGCCCTGCTTCAAATCGCCTATGCAGGGAAACGTACCCAGTTCACTGCCGTCTTCGCCAACCAGCGCTATTGAAAGCACTTGGTCCATATGAGTTACCAATTCGATGTCTATATCCTCTTGTATATTGCCAGGGATATCTTCCAGGTCCTTCTTGTTATCAAGAGGCAATATCACCTTTGAAACACCGGCCCTATGAGATGCCAGCACCTTTTCCTTAACCCCGCCTACAGGCAACACACGGCCCCGAAGCGTTATTTCACCGGTCATGGCAATATCGTGTTTAACAGGCTTGTGGGTCAAAGCTGATGCAATGGCACAAGCCATTGTTATGCCTGCCGACGGGCCATCTTTTGGTATGGCTCCTTCAGGAATATGCACGTGAATATCAACAGTCTCATAAAAATTCGGAGCAAGGCCTAGATCGGCGCTGCGCGACCTAAGATAACTCAAAGCAGCCTGGGCCGACTCTTTCATGACGTCGCCCAACTGGCCTGTTAACGTAAGTTTCCCTTTACCCTTGACAACGCTTACTTCGCAAGGCATTACGTCACCGCCGAACTCGGTAACTGCCAGAGCCAGGGAAACCCCTACCTGATCTTCTTTCTCTGTCTTCCCGTGCCGGTATTTGGGGATGCCAAGGTACTTGCTCACTGTTCTTGGCGTAACTATCACTCGTTGCTTATTGCCTGAAACCAGATCCTTGGCAGTCTTCCGGCAAATGGTGGCTATCTGCCTTTCAAGGTTTCTTACTCCCGCTTCCCGTGTGTATGATCTAATTATCTCTTTCAATGCATCCCTTCGTATAGTAAGGTTTGACGGTGTTAAGCCATGCTCTTTCAGCATTTTCGGAACCAAAAATTGGCTGCCGATTTCAACCTTCTCTTCTTCGGTGTACCCGGGAAGAGTGATTACTTCCATTCGGTCCAAAAGCGGCTTTGGGATTGAATGGCTTGAGTTAGCAGTGGTTATGAACATTACTCTCGATAAATCGAACGGAACTTCAAGGTAATGATCTGAAAACTGATGGTTCTGCTCAGGATCCAAGACTTCAAGCAATGCCGCTGCCGGATCTCCTCTGAAATCCGACGCCAGTTTATCTATTTCATCCATGAGAAACACAGGATTTCTCGAGCCTGCATTTCTTAACCCCTGGATTATTCTACCCGGAAGGGCTCCGATATAAGTTCGCCTGTGTCCCCTAATTTCAGCCTCATCCCTCACTCCGCCCAGGGAAATTCTTACGAACTTGCGCCCCAACGCTCTTGCTATGGATTTGCCCAAGGAAGTTTTGCCCACCCCGGGCGGCCCTACGAAACAAAGGATAGGTCCTTTAGGCTTGCTTACAAGTTTTCGAATAGCCAGATACTCAAGTATCCTCTCTTTAGGTTCATCAAGCCCGTAATGATCTTGGTCCAAAATTTTTTGGGCCCGTTCAATATCGATAGTATCTTCTGTGACTACATCCCATGGCAATGAAACCAACCACTCAAGATATGTTCTAACTACTACGGCTTCAGCCGCAGCTTGAGGCATTTTCTCAAGACGATCAACTTCTCTTAAGGCTTTCTCTCTGGCCTCACCTGTCAACCCCGCTTCTTCAATTTTGCGCCTGAACTCATCAGATTCACTAACGCTGCCACCCTTATCGCCTAGTTCCTTCTGGATAGCCTTCATCTGTTCCCGCAACCAATACTCTTTTTGACTTCGCTCGATTTGCCTGCGAACACGCAAATTAATGCGCTTTTCCAGCCCTGCAAGCTCTATTTCTTTGCTGAGTATATCAAGCACTTTCTCTATGCGTTCTGTCACTGAAATTGTCTCAAGCACTTCTTGTTTTTCGGGAATTGAAATGGGTATGTGGCTCGTTACAGTATCGCAAAGCCGGCCTGCTTCATTGATGCCGGCTATTGAAATCAAAGTCTCAGCAGGTACATTTCTGGTGACTCCTACATATTCTTCGTACTGATCAATAAGACTCTTGGTTAAAATTTCATTTCCGTCTCGCCCCGGCAGCTGTTCATGCAATTCGTCTACAGTAACAATATAGGCCGGATCCAGGGCCGTATAAGAAGAAATTCTTATGCGTTTTATGCCCTCTACCACTATACGGAGATTCCCTGATGCACTCCTTGCAGTTTCTTTGATCTTTCCCAATGTGCCTACTTCGTATATATGTTCAGGTGAAGGGTCGGCAATCTCGGTGGTTTTTTGTGAACACATGATCAAGGCCATATCTCGAGCCTGAGCGATTTCTACCGCCTTTAAAGACTTGGGCCGCCCAACCTCAAGAGATATTGTTATACCCGGAAACACTAACACGTTTCTTAGTGGCAAAAGCGGGTAGGACTTTCGATCGGTGTCCTTTGTTTGACTCATTTTGCGCACCTCCCGCATCTTCCTCATCGTCCAGTCATATCATATTGCCTTGGCAAAAGCCTAGGTGACACAGTATAAACGTATTTTTTATATTCTCTTTGTAATAGCGGAAGTCCTTCATAATTTCGTGTTAACATTGGGGTTTTTCTACAGTTTTTGGTATTTTGGTTGGCTGATGAAAAACTTCCTACCTGCTTGTCCAGATTTTCATCAAAAAATTGTTCCTAACTTAAACGTGAGAATTGGGATTCACAGTATATTAGTTTAACTCAAAACTGACGCAATTGCCATATGTGGCTCTAAAACCAATCCAAGCACTTCGCTAATATGATTAACAGGTACCACTTCAACACTACGGCTAACATACCTCTCTTGCCAATTAGCTTCCGGAATGATTACCCGCTGAAGCCCTGTTTCTTCTGCAGCGCGAAGTTTTTGTTCAATTCCGCCTACAGCCCTAATCTGCCCTCTGATAGACATCTCTCCTGTAAAAGCTACCAAAGGTGAAACAGGTTTTTTCACAATGGCAGAGTAGAGGCTGACCGCTATAGCAAGCCCGGCTGATGGGCCATCTACCGGCGTTCCACCCGGAAAATTTACGTGCAAATCGTAGTCGTAAGCTTTGACCTGGGTTTCGGAACTAAGCGCAGTACGTACATTCTCTATTGACGAAACTACCATGCTTTTCCTCTTAAAGGTGTGCCCTGTCTTTCCCATCTCTTCTTCTTCAATTACCCCTGTAACAGTCACATGCCCCTTTCTGTTTTCGTTTGTAGCAATCGCCTGGCTCTCTACTTCTATGACGGTAGCCATTCCAGGGCCGAACACTGCAAGCCCCAGGGCTACGCCTACGGCCGGTACAGATGATGTGTTGACATTTGGCTTCATTACATGATGGCCTTGAGATACAATCCATTCGATATCCTGCAAAGTTATTATATGCCGGTTTTCTACTGTAACCAGCGCCGCGCCCAATTCTACAAGGTTGACTGCATCTCTGCCATTTTGGGCATACCGCTTCAGAACCTCAATCGCTTCAGGTTCTATGCTTGCTCCAGCCTTTTTCGCAGCAGTTTCGGCAATCAGGCCAATCTCTTCAGACGACAACGACCTGAAAAATATCTCCAGGCATCGTGAACGCAAAGCAGGAGGAATGTCTTCAGGTGATCTTGTAGTTGCACCTACCAACCTGAAATCAGCAGGAAGCCCGTTTTCAAAAATATCATGTACATATTCAGGGATGTTGGAATTGTCTTTCGAATAGTACGAACTTTCCAAGAATACTTTTCTGTCTTCAAGCACTTTGAGAAGCTTTTGCATTTGAACAGGATGAAGCTCTCCGATTTCATCCAGGAACAAGATTCCTCCATGGGCACGGGATACAGCCCCGGGCTTGGGTTGCGGAACCCCTGCTACCCCCAAATGCCCGGCCCCTTGATATATAGGATCGTGAACCGAACCTATCAAAGGGTCTGCAATGCCTCTTTCATCAAACCTCACTATTGTCGCATCTACCTCAACCATAGCGGCCTCTTGTTTAAAAGGCGACGCAGAATTCTTTTTGGCTTCTTCAAGCACAAGCCGGGCCGCTGCAGTCTTTCCGACTCCAGGTGGCCCATACAGCAGCACATGTTGAGGATGGGGCCCGCACAAAGCAGCCCGAAGCGCTTTTATGCCATCTGCCTGGCCCACCACTTCAGAAAGGTTCTGAGGCCTGGTTTTTTCAGTCAAAGGTTCGCTAAGCCTAATACGCCTTAGTTCCTTAAGCCGCTCAAGTTCCTTTCGGGACTCCCTACCCATGACTATCTTCTGGCTCTCTTGAGATTTCAAGAGATTCCAAAAGTAGAGCCCCATAATTACAGAAAGAAATAACTGAAGATATATGATAACACCAGAATTCATAATGTACTCCCACTGTTTATGGCCAATTGTGTGATTAACTGTTTCCTGAATTAGTATGACCATTACCGGCATACATTAAAAATCAGTTTCAAGAGGGGTTTTTGGGGTGAATAACTATGTAGGTAAAACCCCGGCAGAAGTGTTTCAGGCTGCCGGGGCATAAACTCTACGCAGTCTCTTCTTTCTTCTTTGATTTCTTATCCATTGTGACCAGGACAGGTGTAGCGTTAGACACAATCACATCTTTAGTTATTACACATTTGGTTACATCATCTCGCGAAGGCAGGTCGTACATAATTTCAAGCATTGTATCTTCAATAACTGCCCTAAGCCCGCGAGCTCCTGTATTCCTCTTGCTTGCCTCTTTGGCAATAGCTCTAATGGCTTCATCCTCAAATTCCAAACGCACACCGTCCATAACGAACATTTTTTGGTACTGCTTTACCAAAGCATTCTTGGGTTGAATCAAAATCTTCACAAGATCGTCATCGCTCAAGGCGTCTAACGTCACTATGATAGGCACCCTGCCTACAAATTCAGGAATCAACCCATACTTGAGAAGATCCTGAGGAAGAATCTTAGCCAAAATATCTCCGATAGAAGCATCCGAGCGGGATCTGGGCTCAGACGTGAACCCCATCGTTTTTTGGCCAATCCGGCTCTGAATAATCTTATCTATGCCTTCGAAAGCACCACCACAGATAAACAATATATTCGTCGTATCTAATTGAATAAATTCCTGATGGGGATGTTTGCGTCCTCCCAAAGGAGGCACATTTGCAATAGTGCCTTCAAGAATCTTCAAAAGTGCCTGCTGAACCCCTTCCCCGGAAACGTCTCGGGTAATCGATGGGTTCTCTGACTTGCGAGCAATTTTATCGATCTCGTCGATATATATAATTCCACGCTCAGCTCTCTCAATATCGTAATCGGCTGCCTGAACCAGGCGCAGAAGGATATTCTCTACATCCTCACCGACATACCCTGCCTCTGTAAGGGTAGTGGCGTCAGCAATGGCGAAAGGTACGTTCAAAAACTTGGCCAATGATTGTGCCATATATGTTTTCCCGCACCCAGTAGGCCCTAACATGACAATATTGGCCTTCTGAATTTCGATGTCGTCAGCAGAGCTTCGATAATGGCCTATACGTTTGTAGTGATTATAGACCGCCACCGACAACATCTTTTTTGCCCTTTCCTGCCCAACTACGTATTGGTCAAGGAAAGCTTTAATTTCCCTGGGTTTAGGGACTTCTCGCAGATCATGCTCAGCTTCTTCATCAAGTTCCTCAGCAATAATCTCATTACATAGCTCAATACATTCATTGCAGATATACACGCCAGGGCCGGCAATAAGCCGATCAACCTGGTCCTGATATTTGCCACAAAATGAGCATTTCAAACCTTTTTCCTCTTCGAATTTGAACATCCTTTCACCCCATCTTTATTTGGCCGTCTTCGGACCGGGAAGAAGGATATCATCAACAAGCCCATACTCCTTGGACTCTTCTGCAGTCATCCAAAAATCTCTCTCGGTATCCCTCTCGATTTTTTCAAGAGGCTGGCCTGTATGTTCGGCTAGCAGTTTGTTGATGCGTTCCTTAGTCCGCAAAATCTCCTTTGCCATTATCTGAACTTCCGTCGCCTGGCCCTTCACTCCGCCCAAAGGCTGGTGAATAAGAGTCTTGGCGTTGGGCAAACAGAACCTACGACCCTGGGTTCCCCCTGCCAAAATCACTGCGGATATGCTTGCAGCAAGGCCTACACATATTGTCGATACCGGGGGCTTTATATGCTGCATAGTATCGTAAATAGCCAAACCGGCAGTAACCGAGCCTCCCGGAGAGTTGACATATATCGAGACCTCCTTATCAGGATCTTCCGCCTGAAGAAACAGTAGCTGAGCTACTACCAAGTTGGCCATCTGATCGTCGACCGGTGCGCCTACGAATACTATTCTGTCTTTCAGAAGCCGCGAATAAATATCGTAAGCTCTTTCTCCCCGGCCGGTCTGCTCAACAACCATGGGTACCAAGTAACTCATGTTGATTTGCACCCCCAAATCATAGGATTTCCCGATAAATCCCTTGCTAATAACCAAGGGCATTTCAATATCATTATAACATTACATGACAACAAACATTAACCTCTCAACCACTGTCTTAACCGTTGTCCCTGGCATTGGGCTACTTATTGTCTTCTTTAACTGCTTCTTCGGAAGGTTCGTCATGCTCCTGAGTTTCCTGGCCGGCAGCTTCGCCTGAGCCATCCCCGTTTTCCGAATCCAAGCCTTGGCTTTCTTCATCTTTTGACTCAGTCTCCTGATTTTGGTGAGCTTCAGAACCGGATTCCTGCTTGTCTTCAGTAGGCAATGGAGTTCCGGCATTGAGCGCCGCTTTCTCGGCCATTATCTTCAAAGTTTCCATACGCCTTAACTGAAGCCTTATACTGTCAAGAGCTCCCCTTAGTTCCAAAGTGGTCTTGACCGCTCCGGGATCTTGGTCCATTTCCACAGCCAAGCCCTCTATAACTTTATCTACGGTATCTTCAGAAACCTCAACATTCTTTTCTTCTGCCAGGGTATCCAGAACAAGATCGCATTTTACGTCTTCTTCAGCTTGTTTTTCAAGTTCTGATTCTATATCCTCCCAGGACTGCTCGGTTGAAGCAAGATAATCCTCCATTTTGAGCCCTGCCTCAGCCAATCTATTCTGAAACCTTTCTAAGAGGGTCTGAGCCCGCGTTGATACCATAACCTTGGGAATCTCAACGTCAGCGTTTTGGAGTAGTTCTTCCTGAACTTTCCCTGAATGCTGCTCCCGGGCCATTCTTACTCTGAGTTCCATAAGATGTTCTTTTATATCCTCACGCAGTTCTTCGCCTGAGGCTTTGCCAACGTTGTTTGCTATTTCTTCAATATCTTCAGGAACATATTTTTCGTAAACTTCTTTGACTTCTACATGAAACCGGTAAGTCTTCGAGTCTTTGCCCTCCTCAGACGAATAAGTGCCCTCAAATTGCTTAGCCTCACCTTTCTTCATTCCTACAAGGGCTTCGCCTAAACCCGGGACCATAGTGTATTCCCGCCCTACTTCTACATAGCTAAGTTCTTCATCGAACTCAAAACCAGGCTTGCTGCCCTCGCTTTCAGACGCTTCGTCAGGCTCTTCTTGAGAATCCTCAACCGGCTCCTCAACACTATCTTCCCGGGAGTCAACTGACTTCACATGGCAGGTGGCATAGTGTCCGGCTGCCAAAGTTTGTTCTGCCTCCATAGGACGCAATTCAGCCATACGCTCTTTGAGTAGTTCAATCTGCTCTTCAATGTCTTCCTCAGAAACTTGTGCGCTTTCAAAAGCAACGGAAATAGAATCATACTCTCCAAGTTTTACTTCAGGAATGACATAAACAGTGGCCTTAAATCGCAGAGGCTCACCTTTGACAAAATGAACCTCGGAAAACTCAGGATCATCCACCGGTTCAATTTTTGCCTCTTGAACAGCCTTTATGTATTGCCGAGGGAGGGCTTCCTGGATTGCCTCCTCATATAGTTCTGCACCATAGAACCGTTCAACCAAGGTTCTAGGAGCTTTCCCTCTCCGGAACCCTGGAATTGTAACCTTTCTGACTATCCTCTTAAACGCATTTGTTAACGCCTCGTCTACTACTTCTTGGGAACATTCAACTTCAAGTGAAACCCTTGAACCTTCAAGTTTCTCTGTAGTAACCTTCACAGTTTGGTCCTCCTTAAAACCCATATCGAGTTGAGCACATCTTTTCACCTATCCCCGAATTTAATGCAGAACATTCAAAAACACAAATCTTCTGAGGACAGCCTAAATATTTTACCAGAAAACAAGAACACAAAAAAGCGGCAATGGCCGCGGATTTCTTACACAGTATTATGGGTGAGGATTAAACAATGGTTTTGACAACCAATCCTCACCCTATTTTCCACCTCTTTGTCTGTTAAGCTACTTCTTCAACTATTCTGCTGCACTTGCCCCTGCAAAACGTCCCCATCCATTGCTTCACCCCCTGTGCTCATTGATCAACTTTTGTAGCTCGTTGATCTCTCTTTCAGTAAACTTCTTGCGCCGTGAAAAAGCTGCAAGAAAAAGCGGGAGTGAACCGTCAAAAGTCGCTTTTACGAACTGCTCGCTTTGGAGTGCGAGAAACTCTTGCTTTGTTATGATAGAAGAAACCACTGCGTGGCTTGTCGAAGTGCCGTGTTGTACGCGCCTGTGAAACACAATTGAAACCTTGAGCTTTACCGGTACACTGTACTCTATGTCTACCTTGAATCTCCCGTCACCCAGATTGTCTCAATTTGACCCATTGATAAGCAGGCATACCGCGAAAGATCTGGCAGTGATGCAAAGGAGGGGTTTGAACGCCTACGCCAATCAAGGCAACGAATCCTAGCGGCCATTCAATCAAAACGGATTCCGGTTCTCCCAAGCTAGAATGTTAGTGATACAATGAAGCTGTCCATCAATACTTCAAGGAGGGATCAGCATCGATGTTGAAAACAGATGTCTTTACACCTTCCCGCTTTACCGGAAAAGGAAGTATCACCTTGCGCGGTGTGAAAGTACCTTACCACACTGTCAGTGAAGACAACGTCTTTTATGATGATGAAGGAAAACCTATCGCTTCAATCTTTTCGTATTCTTATTTCCGTTCCGATGTCGAAGATGTAAATTCCCGTCCCGTCCTATTTGGCTTTAACGGTGGCCCAGGCACTTCTTCTATGATGGTGCATGTCGGTTTTTTAGGCCCTAAGCGAGTCAAATATGGTGAAGTCGACGATGATGGTTTGCCACTTCCTCCTTATGAATCTTGCGATAACGACCAATGTCTGTTAGATATTGCCGACCTAGTCCTGGTGGATCCGGTCGGTACAGGTTTCGGTCGCTTACTGGACGAATCCAAAAAGGATATGTTTTACGGGATCGAACCGGATGCCGAAGCGTTCCTCACTTTTGTCCAAGCCTGGTTGGCTCGGTATAACCGTTGGCAAAGCCCCAAATACCTGGTGGGTGAAAGCTATGGTTGCACCCGGGCCAGCACAGTTGCTGGAATGGGTTCTCTCTCAGGTTCAGACCGTGCTTACAGCGTCACCTTTGATGGCCTAATCATGATCGGCAATACAGTCACCGTGGGCAAATCCTTTGGCGACAAAGCTCCGGTCTACCCGGCGGTTTTAGCATTCCCTACTCTGGCCGCAGTCAACTGGTACCATAATCATCCTTCTAATCAAACGGTGGAGGAATTTGTAGCCGAAGCGAAACAGTTTGCCGATACTGAGTACCTGCTGGCTTTGTACCAAGGAGAATCCCTGAAAGAGGAAACCCGGGAACATATAATTGAACGGGTTATCTACTACACCGGGGTTTCCCGAGAGTACTTAGAAAAGCGGGCATTAGTTTTGGAAGATGTAGAGTATCGCCGTGAAGTCATACGCCAAAAAGGCCGTTCGGTGGCCCGTTTGGATGGACGGATTACCCGCCCACTATACACGCCTTTGTTAGATGAGCAAGAGTGGGGTATCCGCGATGACGCGGCGGAAGGAAAGTATAACTCCTTCTTCCAATCAGTGCTCTGTGGCGAAGTCTTCCCTATGTTGGGCATCAAATCGGACCGCAACTTTGTCAACTCTCACTCTCTGTGGTCCAGTTGGAACAACGATATTAAGGGCCGGAATACCTCTCAAAGCCTGAGTGCCGCCATGCGCCGGACGCCTACCATGCGCGCATTCTTCATAAACGGCTGGTATGACATCTGCACTCAGATCGGTATTCTGTACTACACTCTGAATCATTCTGGCCTACCCATGGACCGGGTTTTCGTCAAGGGATACGAATCAGGCCACATGACATACTTGGGTGAAGAGAACATCCAAGCCGTGACCGATGACATATACACCTTTATCCTGGGCAGCGATCCCACAAAGTAACAAAGTTAAGAAAAAACGCGGCTTGCACAACAGGGCGGGCCGCGTTTCTTTCGGTGTGCCTGGCATGGCATAAAATCCCACCGCACCTATTGAGTAGGTGACAGATGAGCAAAAGCAAACAAGAGCGGACCATGAGTTTTGTATTTGTCCTTGTCACTTGAATGTCACGTTGGCCCTCTAGAATAAGGTTAAGTCGTAGCGGAAAGGAGAAGAGCATATGGAAATATTACGAGCCGAAAACCTTTCAAAGGTCTACCACGGTGCACATGAGGTACAGGCGCTGGATCAAGTCAATTTGAGTGTTGAAAAAGGCAGCCTGCTGGCCATCATGGGTGACAGTGGCTCTGGCAAATCTACGCTATTGCATATTCTAGGTGGGGTTGACTGTCCGACAAGCGGACGCGTTTTTATTCAAGGAACAGACATTACAAAACTTTCAGAAAGCCAAATGAGCGTATTTCGCAGACGAAACGTCGGCATCATATATCAATTCTTCAATTTGATCCCGAACATCAGCGTGCGCAAGAATATATGTCTGCCTTTGCTCTTGGACCGGCGAGTGCCAGGTGAAGATTATTATCAGGAAGTCATCCAAACACTGGGCATCGCCGATAAGCAAAGGCGATTCCCCAATGAACTTTCAGGAGGCGAACAACAACGCGTCGCCATCGCAAGGAGCCTGATAAGCCGTCCCGCTGTCATTTTGGCTGACGAACCTACCGGAAATCTTGACCGCCGAAACACCAAAGAGATTGTTTCCCTCTTCAAACTCGTTAATAAAAGCTTCAAAACTACCATTATTCTTATAACTCATAACGAGAAGGTCGCTCTCGCCTGTGAGAAAGTCTATACCATGGTTGATGGTCGGCTCTATGAGGGGGACGGAAGATGAGCACTATC
>CAZXLH010000034.1:0-22390 GCA_964641455.1 uncultured Eubacteriales bacterium
AGGTGCTCTCCCACTGAGCTATTCGCCCAAGTATGTGCCACCAAAGTGACATCGTCACATAGTATACCTAAGGGCAAAGATTTAGTCAAACAAATTCATGAAAAACTATATGCTTTATGTTGTGAAATCCTATATACATAAAACAATCAATATTCACTCTGTTTCTAATATATTCTAACACATTCAAAAAGGACTTCTAAGCGGCCCAGATAGCCAGAAACCCAAAGATCAGAGGAGTGTTAAAAAGTGCGTCATAAGAACAAAATGCCATTCGGTTTCCATCAAACATGTGCATGTATGAAAATCAAGTCTATCGATAATCTCAAATCTATCCGCCAACACATAACCCGGTTACCCAAACAGCCACAAACTCAAGGAAAATCACCTGATGAACTAAGCACGTTACAAGCCAGGTGCCCGACGGGGCTGTTTTGGACAGTTGGCCCAGGCGATACCTTTTTTAGCATTGCGCGTACCACAGGTACCACGATTCAACGAATCATAGCCCTTAACCCTCAAATTGATCCTGAAACTCTTCAAATTGGTATGCAGGTTTGCCTACCTGAAGAAACCGCTTTGCCAAGGGGCCCTATCCCACCTTGCCCATCAGGGCTTTACTGGGTAGTATCCCAAGGAGACACTCTTTTCACTATAGCAACGGCTTTCGGCACCACTGTTGAACGACTTTTGGAACTGAATCCGGGAATTGACCCGCTAAACCTTCAGATTGGAATGAGCATTTGCCTGCCCGGCTAATAGTTTGTGCGCGCAGCATAATGAAAATCTTGCCGGCCGCGGTAATCAATCCGAAACGGGTGATGTTATTTTTACCCAATAATGTGAAGGAACTCCATCCGTAAACGTAGAATATGTGTACATGCTACTAGGTGTCAACAGGTAAATACTGCGACCATGATAGGTTGGTGAACCATGCTTACTAAACCAATCAACACCAAGACCTATGCTGCTGCAACAGGGGCATGAATTACACACATATTAGTCAAGTACCTGTCATATCTTACACGTAACTGTAAAACCAAACAAGTATTTAGTTTAGGCCACAAAGCGTATAAAAGCATTTTCTAATCTGCTATGGCATCCGGACGTAGCACCGTTAATTAATTACTTGATATAGGCGGTGCAATCTATGAAAAAATCTTGTGTTTCTTGCCGCAACACACCTGTAAAAACCAAGACCTTTTGCAAATACATAGGCCTCAATACACAAAACATAGTTCCATGGATTTGCTCTCAAGTTTTGGCCCTTTGCGTAACGGTGGCTCTTTTCCTCTCAATTGTAATCCCACCGCAATTGGGCAACGCCCAAACCAAAGCCCCTTTTACCGGTAAAACTGACTCGCAACCCATACTTACTTTGAACTTCGTAGGTGATATTCTTCTTGCCAGCCGCATTGAAGATCTAATTCGGTCAGAAGGCCCACTGACACCATGGCTCGGAGTCAAAGATGCGATACAAGACGCAGATTTCACAATAGGAAACCTTGAATGCTCTGTAGGAACCACAGGTTCTCCAATGCCAGATAAACAGTACACTTTTAGGGCATCCCCTGAAACCCTCGAAGGGCTGAAAAATGCAGGCGTTGATGTAGTGAGCCTTGCCAATAACCACACTCTGGACTTTGGTGTTGACTGTCTTTTGGAGACCGTGGAAAATGTAAAGAAATACAGCATAATTCCGGTAGGAGCCGGCCATAATGAAGAATCAGCCAGAGCGCCTATTATTCTGGAAAAGGCCGGAATCAAAGTAGGGCTGCTTGCCACTTCCATGATAATCCCTGTACCGGAATGGGCAGCTGTAGGTGACAAGCCCGGGCTTGCTGTGGATTATAGCAACTGGAACCATAACATCGTTAGCAGAATAAAACAACTTCGCTCCCAAGTAGACTTCGTAGTGGTATACCTTCACTGGGGTGATGAAAGAAAAACACAACCTGAGGACTGGGTTCTCAGGATGGAAAAGGCTTTAAAACAGGCTGGCGCAGACATCATAATCGGAACCCACCCTCATGTGCTTAGGGGGTTTGGATTCGACGGTAAAACCCTTACAGCACACAGCCTCGGCAACTTTGTATTCACAACGCGCCTTGACTGTCCCCCTTGTCAAATAGGTGCTATCTTGCGTGTTACTGTCTCTAAAGATGGCATAGAAAACGCAACTGTATTTCCAACCAAAATAGTATTTGGCAAGACGGTGATGTTGGAAGGTAAGCAAAACGCAGAAGTGCTGGCTACTCTAAATAGACTTTCCCAACCCTTTGAAACCGACATTGACCGGTCGGGACAGTTATGGGAAAAGCCATTTGCTGATATTCTCAGCCACTGGGCCAGGTTTGATATCACAAAACTTGCACGAAAAGGCGTTATACAAGGATTTGAAGCCGCTAAGTTCAAGCCTGATCTCCCTATTACCAGAGCCGAATTCATCACCACAATTGCACGGGCAATTTCCGGAAAACTCAATGTTAAAAACGAAGACATTGAGAACCTGGAATTCCAAAATTCCGGTTTGTGTAAGCAAGATCATTGGTCATTCCCACACATTGCTTATTTGGCTAATTTGGATATTTTGCCATACCATGATTCTCACTTGAATCTTGACGAATGTTGTCCAAGAGCAGAAGTTTGCACTTTGCTGTGGAGGGCAGCAGGAACACCTGAAGAATCTGATATAAACAATAATATCACAATAGAAACACACTCAAGCAATTACATTGAAGAGCTTGAATCCCTTGATGCGCAAAGTCGTAAGGCTGTGGTATGGTGCATAAACAAAGAACTGCTTCGAGGTTACAAGGACGGTACATTACGGCTAAATCAATCTATCACCAGGGCCGAAGCAGCGGCTGTTGTCTTAAGGCTGCTCAACATGGAACAAGCAGGCAAGATCAGTCTTCTAAGATAGTTAGTTTAATATAGGTATCGTATGAAACCCAGCTTACTCTCCCTGGCTGGAGTGGGATGCGGATTGAGATCTCCTTACAGACCAGCTTATCGTCTCAATAACCGCAATTCCTCCGCCCACCAGCATGGTAAAGTAATAAGTAACGAACCTCCATACAACCACAAATGCCCCAACCATTTTTGAAGGTAAAATAGACGCGAAGAAGTATGCAGAACCCACCTCTGCCCCACCGCTTGAGCCTGGGGTAGGTACATAAGCCATGACCAAGTAAACAGCCATTGCCACAAAAAATACTTGTGTAAATGAAACTTGGGGCGCCATGCTTCTTACAATAAGAGCCGGGACTGCAATTACAATCAACCAATAGGCTACACTCAACAGCATGGCAAAAATGGCATGGCTACCACTTAACCTAACCTTCTTGATTCCGTCTCTGAACTCATAAGCGCTGGTTCTTATCTGTTCAAGGATAGAATCAATCGAAGATTGCGGAACAAGTTTCTTCACCCACCTAATCTCAAACAGTTTGCTTGCAAACACCTCTACCCATTCGGGCCAAAATATCACTGCAATCATCAAAGCCATAAAAAACAGGTAAACCAAAATTCCTATAACCAAAGTAGTCCTAATCACAGAAGGGACCTCCCAGCTACTGCCGGTCAACAGCATGACAACCGGAGCCAACAGCCAAAGCAAGAACCTGGAAGTAGCATGAGAAAAAGCACCCAAAGTTACCGCCGCTGTAGAAGCTCCTATACTTAGGCCTTCTTTGTGAAGAAAATATATCTTGAGGGGTTCTCCGCCGGTATCAAACGGTGTAACACCGGCCATAAAAGATCCCACAACCGTTATTTTAAGCGCATCCATAAACC
This sequence comes from uncultured Eubacteriales bacterium, assembly GCA_964641455.1. GTDB lineage: Bacteria > Bacillota > Sulfobacillia > Fermentithermobacillales > Fermentithermobacillaceae > DTU015. The sequence continues at coordinate 3,796 of CAZXLH010000034.1, forward strand.
GAACTTTGCCGCCCATGGCAGAAGCCAAAATCTTAAGCCTCAGTGCATCTACTATCCAACTTCCCACAACCAAAAGTAATGACAGAGCTAAAGTAGAGGCTCCAACCGCAAGTAGATTTGCCAACAAGCCCTCTGCGCGGGTAAGTTTCAAAACCATCCATATACACGAAAAACTCAAAATTACAGATACTAAGCCGCCTATTAGGATCTTCTTAATTCTTATTGGGAACTTGTTCCCGGTGCTTCTGTCCATTGGTTAGCACCTCCCTCAAGAGCCCTTGGCAGCACCTATTCTATCACAGGGCAAATACAGTTTACAACTTATGGTATCGCAAGAAAAACGATTAGCATCACGTTTATTTCCAAAGCTAAAATATGTCTTGCAGAGTATGTATTATACAACAAAATACAAAAATACAGCTCCCAATACCTGTAGCTGCGATCAAATTTTCGAACCGGAAATCACAAGGCAAAGCGGCTTCACTATCATATTTGTTGTGCCGATAACAAAGAGCCTAAAGTAACAAGGGGCCCCGGAAAGCCTGAAAATTGTCAAATCCATACACCTTCCGGAGCCATTTTTGTGAGCAAACATATTATTTACTTAACCGGGAAGGTTCAATTGTCTTATTAGTTGCACAGCCCCTCAATACCACAATATTCCTGCAGTGGTTTGAGCAAACTGCAACCCAAATCTAAACCCAGCTTCTCTGGCTGTTTGCTTCAAGCCAAACTCTTACTAGTTTACGTCAGCGAAAGTTACAGAATCTATTACTGTCGGGCTGTTTCCGTTCTTGCTGGGGCTCCTGGTAAAAACAAGCCGCGCACTGCAAACATCCATTGGCGAATAATCTGTCACATGTGACTGTGCTTGCCATAACCCATTTTCCGGCTTAGAAAAAGACAACCCTGATATGAACACATTGAGTCCGATGCCTAAATTGCACCCTGAGTTATTTAGCCAACGTACCTGAACAAGCAAATCTCCGGCCTTGCAATCCAGCGATGCCATCTGGAAGGTCAGCAAGAAGCGACGTCCGGGAAATACCGAAATATCCTGAAACATTATGGCCGGATCTGTTCGAACCTCGGCACCCATTACGGCTGCTTGCAATCCTGCAAAAGCTTGGTTGGAACCAACAAGCAGCACATTTGCAGACTCCCAACATTCCGGAGATTCTCCAATGCTTCCCAATTCAAAATCCCAGTTGGCAACAAGATTTCCTTTCGGTGCCACAAGCACGTTTACACCCCCTCTTAAACCTCTATCCAACCTGGAAGAAGTACACATCATCAATAAATACTTCTGCTGCTCCCGAACCTCGCGTAAATGAAACCCTGGCACTTCGAGACCCTACAGGTGACTGGTCGGTAATCCCGGTATGGAGAGTCCATCCGCCTTCAGTGACTAATCCAACAGTAACCGCAGGGACGAATATTGACAGCGCCAGACCTGCATCATTCCCGTTTGCATCCAACCACTCAACTGTTGCTTGAAGCGGAGCGGCACACGCGCAAAGCCCGGCTACTGAAAAATCCAATTCAAAGTGCTTTCCAGGGGTTACTTGAACCTCCTGAAAAATCATTGCCGGCTGCTTTGGGTACAAAGATCCCAGGCCAAGCATAGCGAGCCCTGAATGAGACAGTCCGGCATCTGCAATCCGCACATTCTGAGTTATGGTTGAAGTCAACGTTTGCGGCACATGCCAAAAAGCAAGCCCAAGCTCAAACCCGGGGTTCTTAATCAAATTCCCTTGAGGAATCGATACTATCATTAACTATCCACCTCCCTAAATCCCGCGGATTTTTATTGCTCTGCAAAAATTACAGTATCTAGCAGCAGAAAATTGTTTTCAACTGTTCCCGGAGCCTTATGGAAAAAGAGTCTGGCAGCTGCTGCTGAAACAGGAGCACGCTCTGTGTAGGAAACAATTGCCTTGTATCCTCCTTTTCCGGCCGGGCCGGTAGTAATTGCCGGAACGAAAATCGGTGCAGTAAGCGCCGAAGATATCACATTGCCGCATGGATCAAGCCATAATACATCCACAGTAAGATCTGCTGGATTAGATGTGACACCTGCAACAAAAAACCTGAGGAAGAAAGTCCGTCTTGGCACTATACATACATCCTGGAAAATGACTGCTTCCAAAAGGTTGTTTGGCTTACCCATTGCAGCCGCAATCAAACCTTCATGAGATAAGGCAGAACCTTCAAGCCCTACATTGTCGATCCCGCACCATCCTGCAAACCCTTGCTCAAAACTTCCGTTGACTACAAGATTTCCCTTACTAAAGTTAAAAAGCATTACACAGCACCCCCCCTCAAACCACGTAAAGAGTCATTAGCTCATTTAGCTCATGACATAATATTCAACATGACATATTACCGAGACAATCCAGGCCATATTTCTACACCCTCAGGTATGTCCCACCCGGCCACCGCATAGATCTATTCTGAGCATTGAGTGTTCTATCTGGATGTGGAAGGAGGATACGCATGGAGGAAATTTTAACTGAACTTATAGAGCAGGAGAAACAGGCAGTTGAAAAATACAAGGGTTTAGTTAGAACAGCAAGAAGTTCCACTGAGCGTGATCTTTTAGATCGCATACTGGCTCAAAAGAAGTTTGAAATCGAGACTCTAAAACTTCTATGCTCTGGCAATGTGCCAGATCGTTTCATGGCTTTTGGATCTATTATTGAAGATCAAGTCAACTTCAGAGAGTCACCCCACCCCTCTGCCACTCTCACAGCGGTATTGAACCGAGGCACTCCTGTTATCCTTACTGAAAGGAGGGGCAACTGGGTAGGGTTGCAACTATATGACGGTAAGAGCGGGTGGGTGTTCAGAGATTATGTAAGGGCCAATGAATAAGCTTAAAAGGCAATAAGTAACATAACATCAATAACATCAAATGGAAGCTGCATTATGTGCAAAACAACAGATTGTTTATCAGTGGACAACACTACACCTCTTGTAACTTAAAACCTGATTAAGCCCAATATCGTGTGCCTTGGCAAATAGGCCATTCAAACAGTGTCATAAATCACCTTCTAAACATAACATGTTAACGCAACGAGTTTTGGAGGTGATCGCAAGTGGCAGGAACTAAGGGCTTCCAGTGTGAATGGTTGATTTGCTTGCTTCTAATTATCCTTCTTTGCTGCTTCTGCTTTTCATTCTAACAGAAGAAGTCAATACGGTCTCTGACAGAGGTTGGGCCTGAAAACGGGGGGTGGGGCCAAAAACCCCACCTCTGTCAGAGTCACATCCGGTTTGAAAAAACTATAAAATAGCTTGGATACGCTTATGACCCAATAAACATCTGGGTAAACATCATCCCGTAAGAACCACCTTTGACAATACCAACTCCAATATGAGTAAACGCTGGATTCAAAATGTTTCTTCTATGCCCATCACTTTGCATAAGAGCCTGGTGGGCACGTTCAACCGTAGACGCGCCTGCCAGGTTCTCCCCTGCCGTGCGGTACTGAATTCCGGCTTGTTTCATCATGTCAAAAGGCGAACCGTATGTAGGCGAAGTATGGCTGAAGTAATTAAGGTCGATCATGTCCTGGCTTTTCATCCTGCCAATTTCAACCAGGCTAATATCAACCTCAAGAGGTTTCAAGCCAAGTTTAGTCCTCTCTTCATTTACCAAATCTACCATTAGCTCTTCTTCAGCAGTCATACCTTCCTTAGGTTCTAAATCAGGTTTTGGCTCCGGAGTTGGCTCAGGAGTTGGTTCAGTATCGGGAGGCAAAACCGGTTCGGGAGTTGGCTCTTCATCAGGCGCAGGAACAGGTACAGGATCAGGCAGCGGATTTGGCGCAGGTGCCGGATTTTCTCCGCTTTCTGAAGTTGGAGGCATAGCCGGCCTGGCCGGCACAAGATCCCATATTCCCGGTATCACTATCTTCAATACTTTTTGAATTATAAGGTTGTTGCTGCATATATCACTGAGCAACAAAGCCAGGGGCCCGTGGGAAGGGCCGGCAAAAACAAACATCTTTCCCCCATCTGGTGCCGGAAGGACATATCTTTCATAGGATGATGCAAAAAGTTGCCCTGCAGGCATGACTACTCCTAAAATTAGAGTGATTGCCAGTATTGCACTAATGCTTTTCCTAGAATTCATTGACTTCCTCCTTCCATTTTTGTGTGTCTCAAACCAACTCTAGCCATATAATACAACTCTGGCCTGGTGTATGGAAAATGTATATATTACCAACTCCGATAAAATGAAGAATGAAAAATCGGGGACGGTCCTAAATGTTTCATTAAAATATTATTTACGGCTCACGTGGTTTTTAGATTCCCCACTTCCCATTACGACCGTCTTTGGTTTGTTTTGAGGGTTAGAGGATAGGCTGAGAAAAGCGGTTGTTTTTACTGGCAAATACGTGAAACATTTAGGACCGTCCCCGATTTTTCATCATCCGATGTTTCAGAGGAAAATAATTCGGAGGCCAGGTTTGCCTTGGATACCCCGGCCTCCCCACTTCGTTCTACTTAACCACGAGGCATACAGTCATGTTTGACATACTGTGCATAGATCCAGCCTACCTGGCCTGTAGCGAGTTGAACTTTAAGCCACTCAGGCTGAATTTCCAGAACCCGTACTTTAGCGCCGGCATTTACCTGGGCTATAACTGCAAATGTTAATCCAGGGCCTTGCCTTACATTAACCAAATGGGCAGTAACCGTGCCTGAACATTTTGCAACTCCCTTTTTGACCTTGACAACTACATGAACATGCCTGGTTCTAAAGACTCTGGCAGTGAGCATTATAATCTTGGTTACCATAATTGGCTCGCCTGCCGGTGGAACTTCGAAATTTGCATGTTCTACTTGAACCGATACTCTGGCCGTCATCCCGGGTTTGGCTTCGGGAAGTACCACAAATTCAGAGAATGGCACGGTGAAGTGTAATGTGTGTACTGTTTGAGCAGGATCCATCAATGGCTCGTATATAATCCTCTGTGCAATAGTTCCGTCTACAATGATTTTTCCCGGTGCCACAATTACACGCTTTACTTCAGGGGTTGAGGAAAAGTCCAGAATCTCCATTGCCAGGGGTTTTTCTTCGGGTATATCTACGATCTCTCTGACAATTCCCTGAGATTTATTTTCACCAAGTACCTCTTGAATTCTTACAAGTTCTTTTACCACTTCCAGGCCGGGAACTCCTGTAATATTAGTTACTACCTGTATGCTTTGAACTCTAATCACCTTTACGTGTACTTCAATGATTATTCTGGCTGTAATTGCTCTTCCGTTTTGTGCAACATCAACGGAAATGAATTCTATTTTTGCATTGGCCAGCACTGTCATTCCAGGCTTTATACCAGGTACCTCAACAAACCGCTCAAAAGGAATAGTGTGATGCACCACGTGAACAGTCTGATAAGGGGTTCGTGCTTCATAGATAGTTCTAAGGCTTATGGTCCCACTTACAATAACTTTGTTTGGAAGAATCGTTGTTGAGTTAATCTGAATTGTGGCTACTTGGTCAATTATTGATACTACATCTGGTTTGGTTTCAGGAATGAACAAAAGTTCTCTTACAACTGCTTGCGCAACAGACTCTCCCAGCACTGTTTCTGCTTTTATCATCTCTTTTGTGACTTGCAAGCCAGGAATTCCGCTTACATCAGTAACAACATCGATAATCGCAGTCCTTGAAACACGGACGGTAAGCATTACTACAGCCCGGAGCACTATTACCATTCCATCAGGGCGGGCTTCAAATGATGCATGTTCTATTGCCACAGTGGGAGTAGCCACCATTCCCGGTTCCACACCCGGGATCTCTACAAAGGTGCTGAATGGAACTTCTGCATGGAATACATGCACGGTTTGGTAAGGAACAGCAGCCTCATAAATTATAGCCAAGTCAAGAACTCCGTCCACAATCACTTTCCCAGGAAGCACTGTAACTTTGTTGATTTTGGTCCTACCCGCAAAATCAATGACAGATGCCACAGGTGGCTTTGGCTCGGGTACTGTCACAGGCTCAGAGATCACTACCTGAGAAGTTCCCACGCCAATAGTTTCTTCCAGTCTTATCTCCTCGGTTTTCACTTCGAGGGTATCCAGACTCAACCGTTACCCTCCTCTCTTAATAACAAAAATGCTTTTTGTCGCTAAAACATCTATATGCCACGGCGATTAACAATGTGACCACGCTATTTTATATGAGTGCCGCATATCATATGTCAGAAACCCTTTTGCGGTCATTTAGGAGGAAGTATTTGAATCTTTGGTCTGTAATCCCTGCACAAAATGAGGAAAGCACCATTGCTCACGTAATCGCAAACTGCCTGGCGGCAGGTTCAACACAAGTGCTTGTTGTATGCAATGGCAGTTCAGACAACACACTCGGCATAGCACGAAATTACCCTGATAAAAGAGTGCAGGTTTATTGGGAACCTGAACCTTTAGGTATAGACGTTCCACGGGCCGTAGGAGCCCTGGTAGCTCATACCCAGGGAGCTGATGCAATTGTATTTTGCGACGGAGACCTGTCAGGTAACCTGGCCAGGCATCTTTCATCACTTTTCGCCTCAATTGCCTGGGGCTATGACTTATCTTTAACCAATTGCTATCCCAGAGGCTTGCCATACGGGGGAATGGCCGGACAGGTAATTCAAGCACGATTGGGTTTCAACAGATCTATAGGGCGAAAAGACTTAGGCGTGGCACTCATGTCCCATGGCCCATCATGTATATCCAGACGTTTTTTGGATACACTGCCTTGCCAGGTGCTGAGCATACCCCCTTTGGCTCAGGCACTAGCCCAGAAGCATGGGCTAAACGTTGAAATCGGCATCACTTTGAGTCACAGCCTTTTGGGGTCACGGGAAAGACGCGGCGACCATCCAGACAAAATCGCCGATTTAATAATCGGCGATTGCATACTGGCCAAATCTATATTCAATGGCGGCTTGCCGGTAAGATGCGATAATGAGCGCCCTTATATAGGATTCGACAGCAAAAGGCGTTGGGGCCTGCTAAAGCATCATATAGAAAAAATCAAACCCGGTTACTCTGCAGGCTCTTTTTTATCTCACTGATTGAACTTCTTTAACTTCAGGAACTTCTTTCTTAAGAATACGTTCAATTCCACCTTTGAGAGTCATAATCGAGAAAGGACATGTACCGCATGCACCTGTGAGCCGTACTTTGACAATTCCGTCGTCGGTAATCTCTACCAATTCAAGGTCTCCCCCATCTGCTTGTAGAGACGGGCGGATTTCTTCTAAGATCTCTTTAACTTTTGCTTTCATCATCAATTCCTTCTTTCACGTTGTATAATTTGGTCCATGGGCAACCACTGCTTAGAAACTCTGCTCATAATTGTCATCTATTTTGTTTTCTTCTTCAATGGCATCGAGGAAAGTTTGATCATCAGTAAATTTCCTGGCCTGTAGCATACACGTGTCTACCACCCTTTTTCTGTGCGAACTGTCAATTCGAAAAGTTCTGGTAGCCTCAAGTAAATCTTCACTTCCTATGGAATTTTTATTTTTGTCAAAAGCAATCCTTTTAGCTCTGGTAATAAGTTCTTCAAGCTCTGCACATGAAAAGTTGTGTGTCAATGGAACAATGTCATGCCGTAGTATTTCCCTCACCTCATCATCTTCTATGTCTAAGGGAACCTTCTTTCGATTAGAGGCTTGTGAGAAACCAAGATGAACCAGTAAAATCTCCAGCCTTGCCTGTGGCCCTGGATAAAGAAACGGTATTTTGTAATCGAACCTGCCGGCCCGTAAAAATGCATCATCCAAATGTTCAGGTACGTTAGTTGTGCCAACTATTATGGCAGTCCTATCAGGCTTACCGAGCCACTCAAGGAATTGTGAAAATACCCGCTGGGTCTCTTCTTCAGCTGAACCGGCAGCAGAACCGGTCCTTTTGCCAAACCTGTCTATTTCGTCAACAAACACTATGGCCGGTGACATCTTTTCCGCAAGATTAATCGCATTCTTCATATTTTGCCCTGATTCACCCAGCCATTTAGAATAAATATTCTCAGTTACCAAATTTATAAACGGAAGTTGAACCTCGCTTGCCAAGGCATTGGCAAAAAGGCTCTTCCCTGTTCCGGGCGGGCCAAAAAACAAGAGCCCTTTCGGCAACCCAAGATCAAAATGCCTGGCCCTTTCAGGCCGCTTGAGCACATTGATTATGTACTTCGAAATAAATTCTTTTATTGCGTGATAACCGCCTATGTCCTGGAAACTGTACTGAGGATCGCCTACTTCCAAAATCTTTGAGCGCTTAACCATTTCTGATTTAAGTTCTTTCATTATGTCAGGTTCAAAATCTTTCGACCTTTGATATGATTCCAGCAAAATACTTTCCACTTGATGAAGATTAAGCCCTGATAAGGTTACCGTTGCCGCCTCCAGTTTTAAATCGTTCATTGGTACATCCAAAGCAGAAGCCGTAGCCTCTACAAGTTTGGCCCTTTCCAGGCGGCTGGACGGGTCAACCGAAATGATCACTGTAAACTCTCTGGTGAATTCATCCATTAGACGGGTAGCATCTTGAGTAAGAATCATTACACATGAACCTTTGGCCGTAATTTGTGGATCTATGGCCCATGCTCGTAAAGCAGCTTGAAAACCGGTATCATATTCTTTTACCTCAGCAAGATTTTGCAGGATAAAAAGCGACCTGGATGTTTTTAGATGTGAATCAACTTCCTTTAAAACTGCTTTGAGCGCCTGAATTTCAACTGCACTTTCGGGACGCATGCGCGAAGACAGCGGAGTTTGGCTCGGAATACGCTTCTTGTATGGCTCAAAACGAGGCCCCTCAGGCCCTTTTTTGAGAACTCCAAGGCCATCCCATGGATCGTAAAGAAAGACGTTTTCAACGTGCTGGAACTCAGGATCAGACAATACAAAGTGCTTAAGTTGATAAATCCTTTTAGGATCCACAGTCTCAAAGCAAATAATAGGCGAATAGTTTGCTTTTCGCTTAAGTACCCCGGACCTAATCCAGGAATCATCAAGGTAATCTTTGGGCAAAATGTTCCTCCTCATCCGCAGGGTGCGTTTACATTCACTATTAACTCCAGTCCGTAGCATTTAAGAAGTTCTATGATTTCCTTGGTCTTCCCATGGCCGGCTCTTTCAAGAATATTAATTCTATCTTTTTTTATTTCTATTTCAAAATAGGACTCAAGTTTGCTATTCAAAGAATTCAAGAGTGCAACACCTTCTTCTTTTCGCCAACATCCTCCCCTACCTCTCTGGCGATTTCCGAAGAAGTCTTGGGAACCACGGTCACCGGTATTGCCCAAAGCCCCAATTCTTTCAACACTTCCTTAAGGCGCTCTCCTTCATCAAAACATGATTCGCCGGGGAACCCTGAAAATTCTATTTTTATCTCTCTTCGAGCGCCGATTTCAGCTTTTATAGTCCTTGCCATCATAATACACCCTTCACAAGCACTTTTTTCCCCTCGATCGGATGCTTGACTTCCTCTACTTCCACTTCGTAATTAAGAGATGAAAGAGCTCTGGTAACGCAAAGTGCAATGTAGTTTTGAATCACTTTTTCCTTTATCTCTCCTGCAATTCTCTCATAACCACCATAAGTATCGCAGATAAAGGTTACATCGCCTGTATCCCGATCAACTTTAATACCAATTCCTCTGTCGAAAACAGGCCCGGATAAAGACCAGTCACAATATATTGGCCTTCCGTAATAGTCCCTGATACTGTGCCCTACATCTAACTTCATCTCTTCAGCACATACCCAAACTGCCTCGTTAAGTATTTCCCATCCAGGGTCTTGTTCTACAGGCCTACCTTGTTCAATAGCCGTTTGAAGTTTTATATCAGCTTGATATGAGCTTATATGACTCATGAGCGAACCCTCCATGTCAATCTGACTTTGCCTCTCAGAAACTCGCGTTTCTGTGCCTCGGTTATCTGAAGTTCATTATGGACATCACGCAGACGGTGCCTAATACCCTCTGATTCTGTCTGGTGGCGTGCGCCATCTAATTTTTTGGTTAAAGGCTCCGCCTTTGGCCTATCTGTTTCTTGACGCTCAGCAATTTCCATTTTAAATATTGACATTTTGGCCTTGAGTTGTTCAGTTTTTGCCTCATCTGTTTGCTTCTCAATTTCGCTCTCAAGTAAGGTTATCGTATCTCTTAGCTCATGAATTTCTTGTTTACGGGCCTGGGCCTTCCACTCTGAAACCTTTATGGAGCGAACCCTGGCTGCACCATCAACTTGTTGCCAATTGTCAACAAACGTTTGCAGCCGTTCAATTTCGTCACCGTTAGCCTCTGTGCGATACCCTTCTCTATGTGCTTTATCTTGAACGTCATGTTCTGAAGATATGCTTTCGGTGATGTGTCGCCAACGCAAAATGTCAAGGCGTCTTTGAAGATTATCTTGTTCTTCTTCCAATTCACCGATTTGTTCATCAAAATCTCTGGTTAGAAATGAACACCATAAATTAACCGCTACAAAGGAAAACCCAAGGAACATGACAAAACCCAAAGGTATTGTAAGTACAAGCCTTGGCCATATACCCCATACCGGAGCCATGACATAGGTAAGCTTCAAACCCAGGAAGTTAGCTAAAACCAGAAGCGCAAAAAGTATGGCTATGGATTCTGTGGTATGTTCATATTTGGTACTAAGGGTTCTTATCCATCCGTATCCAACCCAACCAAGGACCACGAAGGTTATAGCAGTCCACAATAACCACATACGTGAACCACCTCGCGTCCGCTGTAAATCTTATGACATCCTGCCCAAAGGGTGAATGTTTCATTCAATGCCCCTGAGTTATACTTTCCAGATACCTTCTGGCTGCCCATAGGTGATCCGGGCCGGGAGAACTCAAGGCCAACTTCTTTCCTGATCGCACAACCTCCCTAGACTCATGGCAGATCTTGCCAACCACAGTAGCATTGATACCTGACTGCCGGTACGCCTGACAAAGCCGCTCGCCATCAGGCGCAGTAACAATGAGACACCCTGATGAAACCAGCTGTAAAGGATCTATCTTACAATACTCTGCTACTCTTAATGTAACCGGAAACACTGGGATTTTATCGGCATAAACAACAGCTCCCAGCCCTGAGGCCTGGCAAATTTCGTAAATTGCTCCCAGAACCCCACCCTCAGTAACATCATGACAGGCGTTTGCACCTGCTTCCGCAGCCATTCTTCCATCTTTGGTTACACTTATCATTTGGAAAAATTTTTTTGCTTGTTTGATTGAATCTTCATCCAATACTTTTGAAAAAATCTCGTAAAAATCCCTGACCAGTATTGAAGTTCCTTCCATGCCGGCCCATTTGGTAACTACTATGTCGTCTCCGACTTGCGCATTGGCGGAACTCAACACCCTTCTATTCTTGGTCTTACCAAGAGCAGTTATACTTATGATTGGCTGCTTTAATCCTGGCGTGACTTCAGTATGCCCTCCGGCTACCTGCACCCCTTCTTCCAAACAAGCACCATTAATATCATTTATAATCTGTTCAAGATCTGACAGCAAAGCATCTTCAGGCAACAATAGGGTAACCAAAATGCATACAGGCTCTCCTCCTGTTGCAGCAATGTCATTTAGTGCCACTTTTACGGCCAGCCAACCTACCTTGTTTTCTGCGCCTGTAATCGGGTCGGTGCTTGCTAAAAGTAATTCTTCTCCTAGATCTAAAACCGCAGTATCTTCACCAATTGCAGGTGTCAGCACTACTTCTTTTCTAGAATGGCCAAGACGGCTGAATACTGTTTTTTCTAACAGCTCTGGTGGTACTTTGCCTACGAGCAGGGTTTTCTCTTTCTTCATAGCTGCCTCCAAAAATGCAAGTATAATATGTTCAATAAAGTGAGGTTTCGGTAATGCTAAATCAGAACTCGATCACTGTCTCACCGTGATTATAACAATAAAAGACACTGTGATAAAATGCCTTAAGGAAATGGTTTGCCCTTTATGTGTTTAGACGAAACATTTACGTATTTGGGCTCTAAAAAAGATAGATATCTAAGATTATTTAAAATTACTAGGTTCAAGATTGCTGGATTCAAGATATTGATGATAAACATACATCGGCCTATCAGGGCTTACTGTTATATTTTACATACGGAGGCATGCTAATGCTAAGAATTATCGGAGGTAACCTGGCAGGAAAAACTATATTATCAGTACCCGGAGAAAGTACCCGCCCACCTCTTACCCGAATAAGAGAATCTGTAACCAATATTCTGCAAACCCGCATTGAAGGGGCCAGAATACTTGATCTTTTTGCCGGAACCGGCAGTTACTCTTTTGAACTTTTATCACGAGGTTCTGAAATGGCCGTCTTAATAGATAAAAATCCAAAAGCTGTAAATACATTAAACAAGAATGCTGCCAAATTAGGTGTTCAAAATCAGGTTGAGGTCATAAGGGCCGATGCATTGGATATAATTCAAAGGTTCAAAAGATTAAGGAGGAGTTTTGACATTATCATTGTGGCACCTCCGTATTTTACAGGATTGGACCAAGAAGCTATGAAAGGGCTTGCTTCGGGAGCACTGCTGAACCCAGGCGGAATTGTGGTACTGCAGCAAGCCAGAAAAGAAAAGTTTAATGAAAAGTACAGCGAGCTTATCCTGAGGAAAACTTATCGTTACGGCGACACACGCATATCTACATATGTAAAACAGATGTAAGAGGCTATCCGCTTAAGGCCAATACCTGAGGAATTCATGCCTTGATAGTGCCTCAAAAAATACTTGATGCGCTGGGAGAAGAAGCTGCTACTGAACTTGTGCAATTGATTAATGAAGTTGCTGCAGCATCATCATCCTTAAAGGTAGACAAGAGCGAATACGATGCCCATTCTATCGTAATTGACGAGAAGTTCGAGCGTTTTAAGACCGAAGTTAAGCATATGATAGATGAGGCCCTATTGAAAGGGCTCGCTTGGATGACAGTACTTATCTTCGGACTGCTTGGGGCGTTGTGGGCTTTGCTAAGCAGTATAAAATAATCGGCACCGATAACCCGCATGCTATGAAAGAACATACGACAATGGAAACACTGTTTTTGCCGTGATGGAAAAAGCATTCCCCCGCTTTTGGACCTGTCCCCATATTCCCAAAGGCATAAGTTTTCCGGGAAATAGAAACTTTCCATACCTGGCATAAACGTTTTCAAAACAGGTCACATCGATTAAGCCATATTCATCTTCCAGCGAAAGAAAAACAACGGTTCTTCCGCTTTTGGTAGGAGGCCTGTGAGGCCTTACGGGAATACCGCCGGTTTTGACAAAATCGCCGGGCTTGATACCGGAAAGTTCACGGCTTGATACAAAATCCTGGCATTTGAGCCTGCTGCGCCATATTTCCATAGGGTGAGCAGAAATCCCGGCCCCAAGAATTTGGTACTCAAAAGTTACTTTCTCGCCAAGGGAAAACTCCATTGCACCGGAAGAACCAACAACACTGTTCAATTCTATAAGAGTTTCTGTTTGTGGATTATCATCTGCCAGGTATGCATGTTTTAACTGCCACAAAAGTGATTTCCGGGAAACCCCAAATTCGTCAAAAACGCCGCACAAAATAAGGTTACGCAAAACATTGGAATCTACTTTGACACGCCTGGTAAAGTCATAAAAAGACTTAAATTCCCCTCTTTCTCTTTCACGAATTATAGACGTAATGGCATTTTGTTTCATGCCGTTTATCATCTTAAATGAAATACGTATGCTGCTGCCTTTCACCGCCACATCTTTGCCCGAACGGTTAATTGAGGGCCCAAGCACCTCTACCCCGTGATTTTTGGCCTCAACGCATATGGTAGACACAGGATAGAACCCCATAGGCCGGTTGTTTAGTATAGACCCATAGAATTCCGCCGGATAATGTTCAATTAAATACGCGGTTTTGTAAGCAGTGGTAGCAAAAGCTCGTGCATGGGCCTCGCAAAAACCATAGCTTGCATACCCTTTTATACAATTAAATATTTGATTGGCAGTTTGTTCTGTAACCCCGCTTTTTACTGCCTTTTCAATGAAAAGCCTGCCTATCTTCTCCATTTCATCAAAGGATCTGCCATGGGTCATCACTCTGCGCAAATTATCGGCCTCCCCAGGGGTAAAGCCTGCAATAACCGAGGCAATTTCGATTACCTGTTCTTGAAACAAAATCACCCCGTAAGTCTTTTTCAAAATTGGCTCAAGCCGCGGGTCTAAATACGATATATCTTCTTCTCCCCTGCGCCGCCTAATAAAAGGTTCTACCATATCCCCTTTGATTGGGCCCGGGCGTATTAGTGCAACACTTGCCACAATATCCTCGATGTTGTCAGCGCCAAGCCTTGCCTGGAGCCCTCTTTGCGCAGGGCTTTCCAGTTGAAAGATTCCTATTGTATCTGCAGATTGCAGCCGCTTAAAAGTAGCTTTGTCATCCAGAGGTATGCGGCCATAGTCCAATTTAGAGCCTGAAGCACTTCCCAGGTTAACATGCACTTGAGAGGACGGAGGATAAGATGTGGCACCCAAATTAGCTTTGCCACATTCAGCAGACAATGCAGCCGGCAAATTGCTTCCCCGGCCCTCCCCATACTCATGGCCATAATCAAATCCAAGATAAGAGGAGTTTTTCAGGCAGGCTTCCTGATCTTTAGCCAGGCCAAATTTCCAGGTGCTTTTCGGATTGCTTTCAATAAGCCTCAGTGAATCTTCAACTGCCCCCAGGGTCCTCAAAGACAGAAGGTCAATTTTTACAAGGCCTAAATCTTCTACATCGTCTTTGTCAAACTGCAAAATCTTGACTCCCTTGGCCGAGCGTTCAAGAGGAGAAAGCCAGGTAATCGGATCTTTGGATATTACCACTCCCCCTAAATGGGTGCCTAGAAATCTGGGAAATCCAAATAATTGGCCTGCTGTTTCAATGAGAATTCTGAGCCGCTTTTCAGGAATGTCCAGGCTTCTTAGTTCAGGCAATGACTTAAACGCATCTTCGAGCAGATAACCGGGAATATAGGGCAGCCGTTTGGCTATTATGTCAATCTCATCTTGAGCATAACCCATTGCTTTTCCTATATCTCTTATAGATGAACGGGCCTGGAAAGTATTATAAGTGGCCACTGACGCCACATGCTGTTCCCCGTATTTTCTATAAACATATTCAGTTACTTCGTCCCTTCGCCTGGCGTCGAAATCAATGTCTATATCAGGCTTTTCACCTCGCTCAAGGCTCATGAACCTTTCGAACAGAAGGTTTTGGGCAATAGGGTCTACATCTGTAACCCCCAGGCAGTAAGCTACAGCAGAATCTGCAGCCGAACCTCTGCCCGCGTGACGTATATTTTGCTTTGCGGCATACTTTACAAGATCCCACACTACGAGAAAATAATCTTCATATCCTAACTGTTCTATTATGTTAAGTTCGTGCTCAAGCCGGGTTTTCACTTTATGTGTGATTTTTTTATAACAGCGCTTTGCACCTTGGTACACCAGGTGGCGCAAAAAATGTTTTGATGAATTGAAACCATGCGGGTAAGAAAATGCAGGAAAATTCGGAACCCCTAAGTTTAAAGGGCATTCACATTGCTCAGCAATAACCTGCGTCATGTAAAGGCTTTCAGGATAATCCTTGTACTGTTCTTTCATTGCGCTCTCGGATTTTAGATAATTTTCCGAGTTCAGCCGTCTTTCCGGATGAACGTCTTCAAGTTTGGTTAACGTGCGTATGCAAGTTAAGATATCGTGGATTTGAAATTCTTCCTTGGTAGCATAATGGACATTATTTGTAGCAACACTGCGTAAATTTAGGGCCGCAGCCAATTCTGAAAGTGCTTTGTTTAAACTCATAGACCCGGGCAGAAGAGATTCTGATAGTTCAATCATAAACCAATCTTTTCCAAAGATACTTTTGTAACTTTCGGCTACCGCTCTGGCTTCTTTGAATCTTTTTTGCAGTATTAAAGACGGAATCAGCCCTCTCCTGCATCCTGAGAGAACAAAAAGCCCTTCTTTATGAGATGCCAAGGTATTTAAATCTACCATCGGAGACCCACGCATGTTTTCCAGGTTGGCCCGGGTTAAAACAGTGCATAAATTCCTGTAGCCTATACTGTTTTTACAAAGCAACGTAAGGTGAAAGTTGCCCTTTACAGTTACTTCACACCCGATTATAGGTTTAATACCCGCTTTCTTGGCAGTTTTGATAAACCTTACGGCAGATGAAAGTTTGTTGTGGTCGGTTATGGCAAGTGCAGGCATACCCAGTTCGGCCGCCCTTTCCACAATTCGGGTTATGCTTGAAGCCCCATCCAGAAAAGAATACGGGCTGTGTACATGGAGATGTATGAACATTGGTTAATCAAACACCCTGTAAAGGTTCCAATGCTTTTTATCTGAATAAATTTCGTAAACTCCGCCTTCACTGGCCAGGACCCGGTAGAAAGTTTTTTCTTTTTCCTCGTCCCACCACCTGCCTACGTCATTCCATTTATCTATAATGTTTTTTACGTTTACCCATCTTTTCGTCCAGAAAAATCGCTTTGGCTGTCCTTTTTCGCAAACCACCAAAACAGGCTGGTCCACTATTTTTGACATGCGAAAACTTATCCTCCCTCCGATGTGAATTATAAAAGCCGGCTAACTTGCCGGTACTTGAGTTTTGTCAAATCGTATAGGATCCCAAAAAGCAAGCATTTTTTCGCGGCGTAAGATTTCCGGTTTGAAAATATTACTATGCTTGTGTTTACTGTTAACTCCCCATATCAAAGCTGAATCTCCGTATTTTTGTTCTATACCCGTTAAAGCCAATTCTAACGAAGCCGAGACTCCTTTATAATCACTGTGCTTTACTTTAGCCTGTCTTGTTTTATAATCATCAAAATTCTGTATCAACGCGACCTGCTTAACCTGTACCCTGTCAATATCTTTAAATGTAAGCAAAACGGTTGAGGCTTGGCATAAAACATCATGCTCTAATTCAAGCCGCATTTCTTCAAAAAGTTTTGAAGCAACAACTTGTAGAGATTCAAACCTGCATACAGGACGAACCAGCTTCTTTTCCCGGACCACAGGCGCAAAATTGCCTGATAAACTTATGGTTAGATGCTTAAACCCTGTACCGTTTTGGATTAATTCTTCTGATACTTCTCGTAAAGCCGGTTCAAGTATTTGCGGCGATAAATTATCCATAGAATTTTCTAAATTAATTGCTTTTTCAATACAAGGCTTCGGGTACAATGGCTTCACCGGAAAACGATCCCGGCCGTTTACCCAGTCAACAACCAGATACGCCCAATCACCTATTTGGGGCACAAGTTGGTTTGCCGTTATTTGCTGTAGATCTTTAAAGGTTCTAAACCCCAAGGCGTACAGGTGAGATATCACATCCGGTGGCAAGGGCCATAAAAGAGAAAGAGGCATACCGGTTGAATAAATTGCTTCCTTTCCTTGTTTTATATCTACTAAGATATAATTTGCTCCTGTCTTAACATATCCCCAGGGCTTTTTAGCTGACACTATTTTGCGTTTTTGAAATAACTTTTGAGCCGTCCATGCAGAAGAAGATTTCGCCAAAAACTTTGACCGGCTTTTTGTAACAACGGCCATATAGAACATACCATTTAATAATGCAAAAATTTCAGATAAGGATTTATCGTTAGGGATTTCTACGAAAACCCCGCAAGCCTCTTCATCAGGTTCAACAAACGGAGTTATGGTTGCAAAAACATCAAGTATGTCCTTTAACTCATTTGAAGTTGCATTAAATACCGGAACTACCCGGCCAAGAGGCGACGCTAACTTAGCCTGCCTTATGGTATCACCGGGCCTTACACCATCGTTGAATGCCTTCTCGTCACAGTCCAAAATGCTGTCTTGAAAAGACACAGCAAGCGGAAGGTTAGAATCAATCTTGCGATCAACCTTTTCTTGGTATGCCCTTGCCCCTATAAATTTGAAATAATGAATACTAGGCATGCGATCACCCGTTCAATAGAACACTTGTTTGGTTACTATCATAAACTCCACAGGGGCTGAAGTCAAGAGGAGTTGGGATGAAACAATTAGGACCGTCCCCAATGTTTCACTTGAGGAAGGTTTGGGCTTTTCCGGTGGATACCAACTTGAGTTGAGTTTTTCTACCTTCACTACACTGCCTCCGTGTATATACTTCCGCGAAGTTTCAACCATAAAACCGCTTCGCAGTTTAGGTGTATTTTCTATACTATCACCGCCTAAGCCATCGCCACCCAGACCGTCGCCGGAATCAACAGGCTGAGCGGGAATTTCTTTGACCACTTTGGGTTCGATTTCGATAACCAAGTCTGGGTCTTTCTTGCCGAATACTTTGACAGTCAAGCACCCGTCCCGGGCTTGTATCTTCAATATGCACGGTACTTGGGTGGAGTTCTTCATTTTTAGGTCCAGAATATCAAAAGCAACTGTAGCATCCATCCCGAGGGGCACGTAACTTACAGGCATACCGTGATTATAGCGTTCAACAATTTCAAAGCCGGCTTTAAGAAGTGCCACATACAATGTAGTAGATACCTGGCATACTCCTCCCCCATAATCATCAACAACACTGGTTCCCACAAATACA
>CAZXLH010000035.1:0-21571 GCA_964641455.1 uncultured Eubacteriales bacterium
TCTAAAATGATAAAAGGACAGAAACAGCTATGAATATCAATCAAATGTGCTTATATACAGTTCTATTTGGAATACTGATCATGTTCCAATGGGTTGTTCACAAACAAAAGTTTTCTACATTTGGCATCAAACTTGACAGTAAAGGGCAGAGCCTATTTGGTGAAGGGGCTGTTGCCGGCCTAATATACGTAGCAGGATATTTTTTAATCACTTTGCTTTCAGGCCAAGCCCATGTAAACTTTAGTGATATATCGTCCATAATTCCAACTCTAAGACTGGCGATAACGGCATTCCTGGGCCACCTCCCGGAAGTCCTTTTTTGCGAAACTTTGTTCAGAGGCTGTATACTCAAGCAACTGTCGTCAAGGCATAAACCCGTGGCATCTTTGACCATAACATCAGTACTGTATACGATATATTGCCTCTTACTGTATCGTTCCGGGCCCTACCCATGGGTTTACGGAATTAATTGTTTTCTGCTTTCAGTGATCCTGTGCCTAATGGTACTCAGCAGTAAATCACTTATGCCGGTTTTAGGCAAGGAAATAGCTTTTGGAGTAGCCCAAGGTATTTTGCTCGGAACTCAACATAACATTGAGTCAATAATAAGCTTGGTGTTAAGCCAAAATATTTTTACCGGTTATCCGGGGCCAATAACATCAGGATTTGCACTCACGATAGTGCTCATTATAGGACTGGCGTACGAGATTAATCATATGAAAAACCATTTGGATTGAGAACCGATAAACAAGTTCCAATCAAGTTTTCTCCTAAATTTCAGTTCCAAGACTTTTTTCTAGGATTTTATGATTGATAAGCCAAAACACCTGCAAATTATCGTCAAGAGGTATTGCCAAAATACAGGATTTGCGTTATGGGTGGCGAACAATGATACAATGTAGGAGTATGTGTTTTACTTCCCATGCTCCATGACGCTAGTTCAGACGTGGTAAATTCCACAAACTGTGTTCAAACATCGATAAAGACGATAAGGGGCTGACCGAAAAGGTATTTCTTGAAACTTGAATGTTTTTACATAAACACAAAGATACATTATCTGACTCTGCCTATGGAACAGACACTGGATTTATGCACAAAAAACCTGAGTAGGTTGCCTGGTCCAGGTATTTGTACAGATATTTTGTTTCAATATCAATAAGAATCAAACCATTGCAGTTTTTGAAGCCAGTGCGACACACTAAGCATTGTAAATTGGAGGAATCTATATGCCCGAAGTTGATTCAGTCAAAACGTATAAGCACAATGATCCGCTTCGTCCTTTTACAGAACTAACGTGGCAGTTAGTTGCATCTATGATTGCTGAAGACAGTGCAACACCTGCGGAAATCGCATCGTTGTTCAACAGAGATCCAAACGATGTTATGTCTAAAATCAAAGATGCCCGGGAGTCTGGATATTTAGCCAGGATTATTGATAACCTACCACAAGATGTACCGGAGCAAGCCTACAGAGATCTTGCATCAAGAATACTTTGGGACGCACACAAGGACACGGTTAAAATGACCGATAGATCCAAGAAAACGGTTAAAACATGCCGCAAAGCAATAAAAGTAATCATGGGCGTTACCAAATTCGTAAACACAGGTTGGGCAGAGACGCTATGCAGAACCGCCAACATTGACCCTGAGGCTTACCGAGAGGTTATGGAGAATGAACTGCAACAATTCTGGGCAAGTGTTAGTTGCCCGCTAGCCCGAAAGGTCCTGACATGGTTGAATAATGACCAAGAACAATTTGCTTAGAGTATTTGTGTTGAGTTCAAATATCCTCCCTGAAACCGGTCGCAAGAATACTGGTATGACCCCCTAGTAATTGCTTGTATTGTATACAGATTCATGAGATTTAAGAAAACCTCTGCCGTAATTGCCTTGACCCGGTTGGCACTTTAAGTATATTATGGTAGATGTGGCTACTTATGTCTGACGATCGATCAAGGAGGTATAATGCAATGAAAGGAACTGTGATAGTTGAGTATTCGGGCAAATTGCCAGAGGTTTTCCTCCAAACCATCAAGGAAGTTAATCAGGCAGCAGAAATAGTCAAAACCAAACAGCTTGTAGTAAAGCATGACTACGATGTAGATGGATTATTGAACCTGATTGTCGGGCTACTTGAACTAACCAATGTTAACGTAACAGGAATCGAGATACGACGTGACGTACCAGACGTGTCTTCAGTTTTACCTAGGCCCATGTTCCCTCCCGGACTCTTACCTGGATATAGAATGGCTGCCGGATATTACTAACAAGTTTAACAGAAACCAAATGGGCCTGAGCAAAGCCTATTTGG
Source organism: uncultured Eubacteriales bacterium (assembly GCA_964641455.1). Lineage (GTDB taxonomy): Bacteria > Bacillota > Sulfobacillia > Fermentithermobacillales > Fermentithermobacillaceae > DTU015. The sequence continues at coordinate 2,311 of CAZXLH010000035.1, forward strand.
TTTCTCATCAATTGCCCACCCCCTCTATTTTCGGTAGCTCCCTACAGGATTTTTGATTGATTTGACGAAGAATACTTAACACGGGGGTGAATCCAAATGAGAATAGCCATAGCAGGTTTCTCAGATGAAACATGTACCTTTTGCAAAGAACCAACTACCATAGAAAGATTTGAACCGGCTACACAACGAGGGCATTCAATCATTGAAAAAAACAGGGGAATTCCTAACTACATCAACGGATTTCTGAAAGTGCTGGACGCTCAGGGAGCTGAAATTGTCCCAATTATCAACGCCAGGAAAACTTCCGGTGGATTTTCCAGCTGGCTGACCACAGATTGCTTTGACAAATATGCCAACGAGATTGCTCAAGGATTAAGGGAAGCAGGCAACCTTGACGGTGTGCTTCTTTCACTTCACGGGGCAATGGCTGTAACAGGAGTACCAAGGCCTGAAGCGGAAATTGTGAGAAGAGCCAGAAAATCTGTAGGCGATATACCTATTATGGTCACCCTGGACCTTCACGCAAACGAAGACCACGAGCTGGCTGAAGCTGCCGATGCTGTATTCATATTGAAAACCTATCCTCACCTGGATTCTGAGCAAATAGGAATGACTGCTGCCAAGTGTATGGTAGAAACCATACAAGGAAACTTTGTGCCCACCATGGCTTGCCGCCGTCCGGGAATTGTATCTGCAAGCATATATCAGGCATCAGAGTATCATCCCATGAAGGATATATACGACAGGTGCCGGGAATGGGAAAAACATCCCGATGTATATTGTGCCTCTGTTGCCCCTGGATACGCATACGCCGATGTGGTCGATATAGGCATGTCTATATTTGTGGTAACAAACAACAACAAGCAACTGGCAGAAAAGGTTGCCCAGGACCTAAACGACCTGGCATGGAGCCTGAGAGAATCCTTCACTGAGCCGTTGCCTGATGCCAAGGAAGCAACGCGATTGGCAATGAAGCATGTGGCTGAAGGTAATAGCCCTGTAGTGATAGCTGATGGAGCAGACAGAATTGGTGATAGCACCCATATGCTCAAGGAACTTCTGGCACAGAAAGCAAAGAACTGGGTTATCCCGTGCATTACCGATCCCAAAGCAGCCAAATGGCTTAAAGGTAACTCAAAAGCCGGTGACAAAGTCGAATTGACCATTGGCGGCTGGTACAACGAGTTTTCGGGAACCCCGGCCCAAATCAGCGGTACTGTCGAATACATGGGGCGCCCTGCTTATACTTTGGTTGGCCCTATGGGGAAAGGAGCCAGGGTCCGGGAAGGTTTTGTGGCCCGTATCAACCTTGGTGACAACCGGCACGTTGTAGTCGCCGAACGTATGCGAGGAGCTAACGATTCAGCAGGGCTAACCGCACTTGAATTGGATTACACCAATCTTGACATTATTGTACTTAAAGACAGGGTACATCACAGAGCGTTTTGGGACACTGTGGCTAAAGTAGATATTAGGACCGGCGTGCCAGGGCAAGGCCCTGCAGACTTAAGTATCCTGCATTACGAAAACGCACCTGATGATGCCTATCCTATAGGCACAAAATGGCAATAACAGAGGGCGAGCAATTCTTGATATCCACTAAGATCAGATCGAGCCCTATGGTGGGGCCTCGGGCTTGAGTTAGTATCACAGACCTATATACGCAAGAAAATGGCCTGACAGCAGCTCAGGCCATTTCAATTGGAAAACCTGTCTGCATAGGCCTTTTCTATTTCCAACGGAGAAAATACCCCTCTGTCAGTCACTATGGCGCCTATAAGTGTGGGCGGAGTTATGTCAAACGCAGGGTAATAGCCTTCAACTCCCGGAGCACCCGTGCGCACTCCCCTGCAATACAGGACTTCTTCAGGATTTCGCTCCTCAATTTCCATGTCTTCTGCTCCGGGTGTATTTGTCTGGGGGCCATCATAACCAAGCACTATGAATGGAATCCTGTGGTAGTTTGCACAGATGGCATACTGATACGTTCCTACCTTATTGGCGATATGCCCGTCTATGGAAATCCTGTCGCAAGCAGTAACAAACTTCTGGATCTTACCCTGTGACATAAGAAACGCTCCCATGTTGTCGGTTATCACTGTGGTCGGTATTCCCAGTTTGGAGACTGAGGCAGCGGTAAGCCTCGCCCCCTGAAGATAAGGCCTTGTTTCACTGCAGTAAACTCTCACCTGTTTACCCTGGTACCGGACGTGATCAAGCATATACAGCAGGGCTCCTCCGGGGTAACAGTGAGTCAGGATTCCATCGCCATGGCCTATGAGATCGGCTGCATGGATGCCGCACTTCTTTGTAAGTTCGTCATCTTCATCCATAAGGCGCTCAATATCGCAGACAATGGTTTGAACAGGGTCCGACCCCTCACTGCGGGCATCAAGAGCCAGTTGAGTCATCCTGTCAACCAATGGAACCAGGTACTCACCGGTTGGACGCGTGGCTCTAAGCCTCTGCGCAGCCTTGCGTATATTAGCTTGAAATTCAGTATCTTTTTGGTTCGAAAAACAATGAGCGGCCAGCGCCAGCCCTAAACACGCAGCAAAAGCAACGCTTCCCGCCCCTTGAATCACCATATCTTCAATGGCAGAGGCCACTTCCTCATATGTTGAATACTGCTGCCAAACTTCTTGCTCAGGAAATCTTCGCCTGTCGAGAATCAATACTTTGTTATCGTCGTATTTCAAAGTGTTTGATGTCCGGATCAAAATGGCATGATCTAGGCTCACTGCAAATCCCCCTGTATTTCCAATTGTACGGTTACTATTATGCTCTATTCGAATATGCTCGTGGAAAACCCTTCTTCCTCCTGGCCCTCCAAAATAACGTTGCCTGCTCAAGCCATGCCGCAACAACGATCACAACCACTGACACAACTCACCCCGGGGATTACGACACCGTCTCCGCACCCATCATAGGTCATTTCAACCACCTCTTAAAATCACATCACAACAATCGTAACAACCGTTTCCGTCACCATCACAAGAGTTTACCGGTGAAGCACCGGGGATATCCTCTTGTATACGAAAACTGTCGCCAGAGAGACGATCATGCCCTTTAGCAAGTTGAACGGTACGACTGCATACAGCATCAGGGTTTTGTAGTCTACCACATACTTGTTAACCTTACTCCCCATGCTGACTATGGTGTCCAGTTCCAGTCCAAACACTTTGGCAAACAGCGGGAACATAACATAGTAATTGTTCAGTGTCGCAAATGTGGTCATAGCCACAATGCCTAGCCCCAAGCCCAGCAAAGCATTCTTGAATGTCTTGTTTCTCTGGTAGACAAATCCAGCGACATAAGCTAAGACGCTACCCACCAGGAAATTGGAAAATTCCCCCACTCCATTGGTGACCGTGCCTTCGATTAACACATTGAGCAGGTTCTTTACCAGCTGTACCCAGATGCCTGTCATGGGGCCCATTGCAAAAGCACCCAACAATGATGGCAAATCTGAAACATCGAATTTCAGAAACGGCGGTGCGAACCACACAGGTGTCTTAAAGAACATGAGAACAAATGAAATCACTCCCAACACCGAAATCTTGGCAAGAGTCTGGGCCGGCCAGGATTGCTCAACACGGTTCATTTACATGCCCTCCTCGTACGCTTTGAATTTGTTCTAGAAATATCCTCATCAAAACCCGGGGTAAATTGCGTTTTCGTATTGAGCATTTCCAGAGAATAGCCCCTATTGTTTCAACGTCATACAATGCAAAAACCCCGAAGATGAGCCTCCGGGGTTGCTTAAAGGTCCAAAACCTGTTGCATCTTCTCCCATCCAGACTTTGACTGTCGGCCCTGGAATCTCACCAGGTCAACCGGTTTTCCGGCTCGCGGGCTTTGCCGCCGGTGAGGAATTGCACCTCGCCCCGAAGATACATCTACTTCTCAATTTTTAGCCCATATACTGATAAATGTCAAGTACCACTATTTCGCGAGCGGCACTCTCACCAGGCTGTACTCGCCTCCATCCTTCATGTCTATGAGGTAAATCTCCAGGGCAATAGGCTCGTCTGCCTGCAAAAGGCGGTGATCAATACACAATCCAAAAGCTCCCCACCCCATTCCGTAGGTAGACGTAGTATAGTTCTCTCTCATCACATCAGCGCCGGACGCGGTTCTGGCCCTCCAGTTGACATTGGCTTCGAATGCCGTTGCAAACCCCATAACAAAAACATCAGAGCCGTCCCATTTGAACCCGGGCTTAGGGCCCAAAAGAAGCACGTTTTCTCCTTGAATCCCTTGCATTCTTGTAAGTATTGCACAAGCTTCAGCCCTGGTAAGTGTACCGTCCGGCCGGAAAGTTCCATCAGGATAACCTGTTATGAAACCATACTTGACACTGTCTATTACCGAATCCAGATAGCGCTCCTGTATATTGGATTTATCGTGAAATTCAATGTTCGCCTCCCTGGGTTCCAGAACCACCTCAGGGTGATTCGCAAAGTAAACATCTGAACCTTCAACTAACAGGTAACATGCTTCTTCTCTGGATAGATCTTCATCGGGATTAAAATAATCGCCGTAATCTTGGGCAGAAATGGCCCCTGCTTTGAGAGCTCGTTCAATGTACGGCCGGCACCAGTGTTCGGCTACGTCCTTAAAGGGAAGTAGAGATTCATTCCCCAATGTGGGGTAGGGCAGTCTAACAGTTTCCACCAACATCTTAACAAACTCAGCTCGCGTCAGTTTTCTCTCAGGCTTAAAAGTATTGTCCGGATATCCATCTACTACGTCCGATACCTGAAGAGCAGAAATGGCCCCTCCACCCCAATGCTGTATAGCATCAGGAAAAGTCTTGAATAACTTGCAATCTCCCTGCTTTGCACTAAGAGGCTGAGAAATATCGACATGGCCTGCCAAGCTGTCTGCAGATTTCCCTTCAATAAGAATTTCCACCAAATCGATATGCTCAAACTGGCATAATGTCTGGGTAATAGCATTAAGCAGACCAACTTCGCCTGCGGAACCAACAGAAACATTCTTGATATCACCGGAAAAATCTATAGTGCACACGCTGTCCTTTACGGTAACATCCAAAACTTTCGTTTCCTCAGGGAAAGAAATAATCATCATATCTGAAAACTCCACCAAGTATTCCGGCAGCCCTTTTACAAGAGCTTCAACTGCCTCCTTGGCAAGAGTTTCAGTATGTGGAACCAAATACTCAACAGGCATAAGATAAAGCCCCGAACGAAGATACAACGGAAAATACACAAAAAACCTAGACATGTTGGGAGCAGAATAGGCCATGTTATAAGACAATATAGAACCAGGGGTTGCCACAAATGCAAGGACCAAAATTACTGTCCCAACGGCCTTCAAAAATCTACCACACCTCATGTGAAACAGCCTCCTTTACCACCTACTATCACCTTAGTTCCGTGTTAACAATACCTCACTGCAAATGGAACTACAAATCTTATACATGACTGGGAACGATCGGCTTCACAGAAGAGCCAATCAAAGAGATCTTGCCGTACTTTAATTCGCGCTGCACAAGTTCAAATGTCATTTAGAACCTCAAGCAAAGCAGTGCCATCATACAATAATAACCCCGGTTGCCCTAGGGGCATTTCAGCGAGAATTGATCCATCAGGGCCGACTACCATGGCGCCTCCAAAGCTACCCCCATCCAGTTCTTGTTTCGATAAGTAGTTGGCCATTAGACACACAGCGCCGGTCTTTGCTGCATACCTTGCATACTCAGATCTCTCTTCTTCATCCCAGCGTTTCTGGTCATACAAACCATCATTAAAACACCGGGCAAACGGAAACAAGAGCCAATCTACACTTAGATCTTTCACTCTTTCAGCCAGATCATCATCGAAAAGATCACCGCATATGAGAAAGGCAAAGGAGCCTAAAGGAGTTTCGGCACGTGGAATTAACTCACCATGCCGGTATACTTCTAGGTCAACCCTCGGGCCGTGCCAACCCGGAGAAATTCTACGATATTTTAGAATAATCTCGCCTTCAGGATTTATTAAGACCGCTGTATCATACAAATAATACCCTTCTTTTTCCAGCACACCGGTTCCAACGTATATCTGCGCATCCCTTGCAGCCTGTGCAAGAGTGTTTATAGTAGGGCCTGGAATAGGTTCAGCCACAGCTATATCATGGGATGGGTCATCGTTGTTGATAAGACCGGTTAGCGCGGCCTCTCCAAAAAGTATAAGGTCAACGCCACATCTCGCTCCTTCGTGAACCAGTTCGATCATTTCGCCAACGTTTTTGCCTTTATCTCGTGTCACTTCGATTACAGCAAGCCCAGCTCTCATCCCAACCCACTCCTTCCCTAATAGCGGACGTTCTCAGCATTCGACAGACGGCAGGAGTTTACCTTCTGGAACAAATACCTTTGCTTATTCGTCGAATAATACGATAAACCGGCATAAAACCTGCAGCATACCCTTTGAAGACAGTGCCAATTGCTTAATATGAAAGGATATCCAAATAAAACAATTGAAGGAAGCATCATTATAGTAGAATATATATGATATTGTACAGAAAACAGCGATTAGTATTCGATTTATTATAATGTCCATTCTTTGATGTATGTAAGTGCGTACCAGGTGTCAAAATAGGGTCTAACATAGAAGGAGTCTTAAGAAATGTGGCTTACCTGCAAGAATCAGTCGTCAAAACCAACTCAGTGTTTGAGGTTATTGCTTAAACTAATATTGTGTTTGTCAGTATCGCTGACTTTTTTCTCAGGATGCACACCGGCCATTGAAGAACCGGTCATTCCTGAATTGGTTTTGAAACCAACACTTATTCATTCGGCAACGCTTTCCGGGTGGGCATGGACCAATAACCCTTTGCAAGCCATATCTCCTGATGGCTCATACATTCTCTTGGCTCATAACGACACAGACAGTGCCAGGCTAACCGCTTACCCCCTTCCGAAAGTATCACCTCTTGATGGTGGACAGGCAGGTGAATCCGAGAGCGAATTGGAGCCGGAGCCTATTGTGTTACGCACAATCGACCGTCAATCGGCTATCGACCGAGGTTTGGAGTACATCCCAATTGGCTGGCTGTCAAACACAGAATGTTTGTTTATCTCCAGCGGCTTGCAAAACCGAGGAAAACATCGAAACCGGCAAGGGCTCTCTATCCTGGTAGGAGACATATCCAACAAATACGTAAACGAACTTGCGTTTATCCCGCTTGAATACGCAATTGTAAGAAACGCGGCCCTGAATGCCGAACATAACAGGCTCATTTTGGATGCTTCAGACTCGATTTTTACAGTAGACCTGGAATCTTGTATTGTGAAAAATGTCAAACAGAACCCACCGACGTTTCAAGGATCCCTGGCTGCACAACTATCCCCTGACAAAACTACATATGTATATAACCTATACGAATACGAACAAGACAAATATGGGGTCTATCTTCTCGACCTTGATACAGGTGAAGAAATTCCTCTTATACCGAACAGCGACACTATGAGTTTCTACCCGGATTGGTCACCTAACGGCAAGTATATTGCCACCTACACAGCCGGCAGAAAACCTGACACAGAACCAACTGGCATTGCTCCCAAAAACTACGAGTTCTATCTTGGAGAAGACTCTCCTATGCCCTTTGGAGATAGCATACGTATTACTGACGTCTCAGGCCAACTTGTCAACGAATTTTCCATAACCGGCCGAATTCTAGGCCGTTTCAAGTGGTCGCCGGATTCACAATACATTGGATTTGTGTCATGTCCGAAACCGGATACTGACAAAGGCCAATCTTCCTCTGATACAGATGATACAGACAATTGGGAAATTCCATCATTAAGAGCCGATTCAATGTGGATAGCCGATATTACCACAGGTGCTATTGTCAGAGTAGCTGACTTAAGTTCATTGACGGCGGGCAAGGCAGAAAATGTATATCCGTTAGTGTTTGATGCACAATCAAGGGGAATATTCTACCAGATCATCGGAAGTCAATCAGAATCATATTCAATCTGGTACGGAGCCCACGGGCAAGTACAACCCGGACAAACAACGCCGGCAAAGGTCTCAGACGGACTATGGTACGAAGACAAAGGGTTGCCTTTATTTGACAAAACAACCGCGGCACTTGTTGGAAACTCTCAAGAAACCGATACCAATTTATCCCAAGTGTCACTTTGGCTGCTCGACGAGCGGGGTTTCCGGCAAACCAGCAAATGGCAAGCGGTAACTGCCAAATTTCTAGGGTATAACGAAGATACCCTGGTTGTCTACAGTTACCTTGGTAACGACCAATTCAGCATCAGTGCCTACTCAATGTACAGCGTTGCAGACAATACTCAATAGCATAAAATTTGCTTGATTACAATGCCAATACTTTACTTCTTGCCTATAACCTGATATATTCATGCAAAGCCAATGATGGGGACAGGTAACTTACTGTACGGACTTTAGAGAGTTGCCGGTAGGTGAAAGGCAATGTCCCAAAGTAAGTGAGAGCACCTCTGAGGCGCAGGCACAAAGGAGCAATGTGCAAATCCAAACCGCTCCGAGTATGCTGTGCCGGTTCCTGCCGTTACAAGGAATAGAGGCTTTGAGCATATAGCAAGAATAGTTACAAAGGCACTTACACGACGAAATAGTTCAAAGCAAACCAGGGTGGCACCACGAGAGCAGGCAGTCTCGTCCTTGAGACAGCCTGCTTTTTCTGTTGGGAACTGAATTGGGCTCATCGACTTCCTGGAAATTACATCGATGTAGAAGCCAAACATAAAATCAACAATTATCAAAGGAGGACGCAAGGCATGTTTGATGTAACAGTGATAAGACAAAATCGCAAAGCAGTAGAAGAAATGCTGGCCAGGCGAAACACCGAAGCACCATTGGACACTATTATTTCCCTTGATGATAGACGAATTGAACTGGTCAGAGAAATTAATCAACTAAGGGAAGAAAGAAATCGGGCATCAGAGAGAATACCTAAGTGCAAGGACCAAACAGAAAAGCAAGAATTGATTGAAACAAGCCGGGAAATCAGAAACCAAGTTTTGAAGTTAGAAGAACAGTTAAGAGGAGTTGAGCAAGAACTCAATACTCTACTGCTTAATATGCCAAATATGATAGCCCAAGATGTTCCTTTCGGCGAAGATGACTCAGGTAATGTTGAGGTTAGGAAATGGGGCCAGCCTCGTGCTCTTGCTTTTGAACCGTTAGATCATGTAGAACTGGGCACCCGGCTGGGCCTTATCGACATTCCCAGAGCAGCCAAGATTATGGGTTCGAGAAGCTATGTGCTTAGAAGTGATGCTGTTTACCTGGAATTTGCATTAGTGAGGTTTGCCCTTGACTTTCTGGCAAGCGAAGGGTTTACACCTATCATCCCACCTGTTATGGCCAAAGAAGAGATTCTTGTAGGTACCAGGCATTATCCATTTTTTAAAGATCAGATCTACAGAATCGAAGGTGAAAACTTGGGCCTGGTTGGAACATCAGAAATTCCTTTGGCAGCCTTACATAAAGACGAGATCCTAGACGAAGAGCAGCTTCCAATAAAATACGCAGGCTTTTCACCTTGCTTCAGAACAGAAGTAGGAAGCGGTGGAAGAGACATCAGAGGGCTAATACGCGTTCACCAATTTGACAAAGTTGAAATGTTTGTTTTCGCAGAGCCATCAAAATCCGGAGAACTACATGAATACATGCTTTCTTTGGAAGAACAAATTTACAAAGCACTACAGATTCCCTATCGCGTGGTAAAAATGTGCACAGGAGACCTTGGCCCCATTGCGTACAAGAAATACGACATTGAATTCTGGCATCCATCTGAAGGCGTATACAGAGAAATTACGTCTTGCAGCAATTGTACTGATTTCCAGGCACGGGGCCTAAATATCAGATACCGTCCCAAAGACGGAGGGAAACCCCAGTTCGTGCACACATTAAATGGAACAGCCATCGCCATGAGCCGAACCCTGGTAGCCATTTTGGAAAACTACCAAGAACAAGATGGCAGCATCACAGTACCAGAAGTACTACGTCCATTTATGCCAGGCAACAAAGAACGGATTCGCCTAGAAAACTGAGATGAAATATCGGGGATGTGTGAAACATCGGAGCCGGTCCTATAAAACATTAGGGCAGCTCTAGTAGTTTCACTCATCCCCATTGGTGAAACAGCGGAGACAACTTGGAACTTCGGGGATGCCCTAAGATAGCAAAGGCGGCGGCCTGAAATATCGGGGACGGCCGAAACAGCAGGAGCTGCCCAAATCGTCTCACTCCATTCACTCACCAAGAAAACAACAGGGCCGTTACAAACATCTTACTATTCCACAAATACCGCTGAGTACCAATTTACCTGATCGTCCTCAGCCCTTAGCGTCTGAATTGGCAATCCAAACTTCCGCACTGTCTTAAAAACATCAATACCTACACTGTGAAAAGCCGGCCTAGCCTTTTTAAGGTTCACACACGGCTTCCCGTGAAAACCCGAACATTCTTTGCACAGTGCACAATCGCTCATGGAAAATGCAAAATAGTAACCTTTGAGAAAAGCCTCCCTTTCAAGGGCAAAAGACACTTCGTGGGAAACTCTCTTATCGGTCGAATGTACAATAACACCCCACAAGTAGTGCTTGAGAACCTGTTCATACTCCCACGGTTTGAGTGAGCCGGGCCGGGATGGGCAGGTATGCCCGTAACCCCAGTCTCCACATCCAAATGCACACTTCAAGATAGTCCTGGAATCAAAAGCGATGTCATCGATTTTAAATGGCACTGCATGATCCGCACCCATTTCATATGCCATGTCAACTAGATACTTGGCAAATTCTGTATTCATGTTGTTTGTGCCGTTTTGCAGCCGATAAGACCTCATAGGACCTTCTTATAGGACCTTAGGATAGACCTTTTAACCAAGGGTTTGACATTGCCACCCTATCAGTCTCAAGAAACCCCAGGGCCGATCGCTGCGGAAAAACAGCACTCTTCCCTCCTTCCTATGTCGAAAGTCGAAACTAAGAGTAATGCTGTATAGATTCTATACAGGTCCCGACGAAAGCTGTATGATTTTCAAGCTGCTGTATAGAAAAACTACGATTTTCAAAAAGCTGCCTGGATTCTATACAGATTTGCCGCAACCCAGGTTACATTTCGAAGGTCCTGCTCCCAGACTCCTACAAACCGCTTACTCTTATGACTTCAATCCCCATAGACTGCAGACGTTCGATGAAAGGAGTGATCCCTGTTGCATCAGATGCAATATGCCCGGAGATAATCAGGTTTTTACCCTGAGGAAACTCCTCTTTCAGTTTCACAAATTCGCCTAACCCAATATGAATATAAACTACCGTATCAGTACCGTGTTTGTAGTACAGCCGGGCCAGAGCAGCCCCTCCGTTAGTACCGGCCCCATGAACAACAACTGTTTTTCCTGCAAGATTATCAGGGTTACCTAACCGGACCTCGATTTTGGTAGGTACGTTGGTAAATTCGGGCAGGCTGTACAGAGCAGTAACCACGTCTGAAACCGTTGAATCATGGCCGCAGTGCATATCCACTGCTTCCTGCATACGCTGACGGCCTATCTCATCCAGGGGATTATGTATGTTCATAAACGGCATGTTAAGCAGCCTAGCAAAAGAGGGCGCGTGATCGTAGTTGGCAGAATGCCTGATAAACGCATTTCTCTGCTTCATTGCATCTACTGCTACCCTTGCCTCGTTCTCAGGAACCCCGTTTTTCACCGCCAAATCCACATGGAGATCAAGCACCTCAGGGAAAGTAAGCACACTTGCGTCAGGATGGTGGGCCACTACACAATCCACCCCCAACTGCTTTCCAACCAATAATTCTGCAACACCGATGTCAATACCGAATAGTATCTTCTTAATCCCTTTTCCCGGAAAGTATATACGTGAATCCGCCGGGAACCTGGTTTGGCCTGCCATTTCAATTGCCAAATCCATTAACTCTTCAGTAGTCAATCCTTTAGCAGATTTTTCCATTGTATGAGTCACCCCTTGTTAAGCGTTTCATGAGAGAAAGCAATTAACCCTGCATATTGTAAACATCTGCTTGTGATGTTTTCTCAACACTTAGGGCTTTTGCACAAAATCGGAAGTTATCTTCTTAGCCAGGCTTCTGGTTTCCTCAAAAGCTTCCGGATGCCCTGTGATCTCCCCTGATCGATCAACCTCCCTTACAAACACTTTACCGGCATACCGGAAATCTATGGCATCAAACCAGTATTTTGCACAAGCAGAAATCCCGGTAAAGAGCCTGTCGCCCTTTGTAGCCCCGCAACATAGAAGTACACCTATGCCCGGAGTGCTGCGCCAAACCTCCTTACGCCGGTATTTCATGTTGAAGAAAAGCTGGCACCGGTCTATCATCGCTTTTACATGGGACGGGAGTCCGTAAAAATATACAGGTGCCGCTAACACTATGACGTCTGCAGATTTAATCTTCCTGTACATTTGCTGCATGAAGTCATCCTGAATACATTTGCCGCTGATGCAGTAATCACAACCTAAGCAAGGCAAGATGTCAAACTGTCCTTCGCCTTCGGTCGTTGATAAGTCGCGCTTTTCAGCAATAAGTTCATCATCTTCACAGAATCCAGTTTCACATCTCGCTCTATGCGTTAGGCCATTTCTGGATTTTAGTACAATCTTCTCGATGTAACATTGCGGAACTGCTGATCTGAACTCTTCCAGAAAAACATCCAATAACCTTTCCGAATTGCCGCGTCGTCTTGGGCTGCCCGATATTGCAAGCACTCTTGTTTGCTCCACGAGAACACTCCTTTATTCTTAGCCATAAAAGCCCGGCCTCAAGGTTTATGCCTCAAACACCTGAAACTCCGGGCACCTATCGAAGTGACTCTGCAAGCGAACCGGTCAACTGCCAGAAACCGTTGAATCCTCAAACCGGCATTACAAGCGAGCCACCAGCACCTAGGAAGCACGTAAACGACGGTTCACAAATCTACCCAGGCCGTACCTACAGCAACTACTTCGACAGGGCCGGAAACTTGAGCCGAAACAACCTTTCCGTCCCAATCGACGCAAACCATCAATTCGCCTCTGGGCTGTTTAAGGCGCACATTTTGATGGCTCCGGCGATCTCTTGCGGCCAAAGCACTTGCCACAGCCACACTCCCAGACGCGCAACTCCCTTCCCAAACCAAAGATCTGCTTTCCTGCACTGATACGAGCGGCACAATCTCCCCGTCTGGCTCATCAAAAAACATTACGCCAAATGCAGGAGCAGATTCAGCCTCACAGATTGTTGCTACCTCCCGGAACATCTCTGAGGTAGCTTTCTTATCCCAAACCACTGCATGTGAAATACCGGGAAAATCTACTAATGCAATTTGATTTTCTCGGAAACCAATAAAACTTATTCTGTGTGGCACAGGCATTGGAGAAGAGGCCCAAACAGGCAGGCCATCGGGCTCGCTCAAAACCTCAACAGTCAGCACTTCATCATACCCAGAAACCTCAATCGGCACTAATGACGTTTCCCCTCGCCATGTTATTCCAGGATATCCCCGGAAAGATAGCCATGCACCAAATGCCCGGGAAGCATTGCCACAAAACTCTCCCCCCATCATGTGCAAACGCCCTGCGCACATTGAGCCTTGCGGACGCTCAGCAAACCCTACCTGCTCGGCTCCTAATCCCTGGGGGCTCATAATCTGCTCTGCTATTTCTCCGTAAACACTGCGTGGTAGTTGATCTAGCACAATAACAGTGGTGTTTCCTGCCGGATTTGTTTTGACAAAATTAACCTCCATTGTTCTCTCTCCCTGAACTGACATGCCTACAAACTGCAGATTCCCAAAACAATCATACATCAAGCAGACGGACACCTTGAAGGATTCTGCTATCAGTTAGTCGAATAATTACCCTTTGGGGATGAGTCTTAACTCCTCGTTGCCTAGGGTAAAGCCATGGGCAAACATAAACCAAAAATGGGGATAGAAAATGTACTCTTACTGGAAAACAAATCTTTATGTAGTACTGGTCGTAGCATTTGTCGGTATGGCATCATTTACTCTGGTCACTCCGTTCCTCCCTTACGTACTCAAGTCTATGGACATCACAGAGAATCTGGCAACATGGTCCGGGTTGGCCTATGCAGCCTCGTTTCTAACCTCAGGATTGATGGCGCCGGTTTGGGGTTCGATTGCAGACAAATATGGTAAGCGGCTGCAACTCTTTAGGTCAGGAGTTGGAATCGCCATAACATATGCGCTTTATCCCATGGCCCGAACTCCAATGCAATTTGTTGTTTTACGAGGCATAACCGGGCTGATGTCTGGTTTTATGCCTGCTACGACATCTCTTGTTGCAACCAATACACCTGAAGAACATATGGGTTACGCTCTTGGCATGCTTCAGGCGGCAAGCGCGGCAGGAACCATATCCGGCCCACTGCTAGGGGGAGCTATGGTCAGCGGATTGGGAATACCTTTTACATTCCGGTTGTCTGCACTGATTCTCATCGTAATTACAATTGCTGCATATATAATGCTCAAAGAAGAGGTTGTAACCGGCAACAAGAAAATCAGCATTATCAGCGATATTAAAGAATGCTTCACAAACAGAGACCTGGTTGCAGTTTTTGTGTGCCTGTTTCTGGTTCAAGCAGCAATTCAGATGACCCAGCCTACTTTGGTGCTTTATGTAGATGAAATTGCACAGAGCAAGGGTAAAGATTCCACTCTGATCAGCGGAACTGTCTATTCTATTGCAGGGCTCGGCACAGTTCTCGGTGCAACTCTCGCGGCAAAACAAAGTAAAGGGCCTGAGGCGAATTCAAGGAAGGCCAACGGAACCGGCAGTATTTCAGACGGTAACTCAAATAGATTGAATGTCTCCCGTCGCTCAAATGTCTCAGATCGCCCTGGCCGGCTGCCAAAACTTGCCCTGTTGAATGCCTCACCCAGGCAATGGTTTACTTTCGGCCTCATCGGTTCGGCTTTGACAATTGCACTTCAAGGCATATGGATCAACCTTTTAGCAATCTCAACCTTCAGGATGGGTTTTGGGCTGTTCAACGGAATAGTCACTGTAACAGGAAACGTTCTTGCTGCCCAAGCAGTATCCAGGGATTTCAGAGGGCGTGCTTTTGGAGTACTCAACGGAGTTCTGCCTTTGGGATCTGTAACCGGGCCTATAATCGGCGGTACCTTGGGAGACTCTGTAGGGCTTGGAAGTTCTTTCTATGCTTCAGGTGCAGTGTTCCTTCTTTCAGCAAGCCTGTTTGCAGCATTTGGAAAGAAAAAATCTGTTGAGTCGAAGGTGGGAAGCCAACCGTAATCCACCCACAATAAGTTTGACACAGCCCTGATGCAGGGCTTCTATCTGCACTTTCAGGGCTCCAATCGACTTGACCGGGATTAGCAAGTGGACATAGATACTGCAAACCCACCATAGATTTGAAGGGCATCATATGGCTGTTTGAAATGTTATTGGATTTTGTGAAAGGAGTTTTGTAAATGAGAAAAAGACTGCTTTCCTTTTTCTTGGTATCAGCAATGCTTTTGGTAACATTGGCGACATGTATGTCCGGCGCCATGGACGATCCAAGCGATTGGGCTTTGCCGGAAATAAGAAAGGCACAAGACTATGGTCTAGCCACGGATAACGGCAAAACACTCACAGTTCATTATATAGATGTAGGGCAAGGCGATGCAGTTTTCATTCAAACACCTTCACAAAACGTACTTATTGACGGTGGCGAAAAAGGTACGACAGTTGCAGATTATCTAAAGCAACAAGGCGTAAGCTGCCTTGATATTGTAATTAGCACTCATCCTCACTCAGACCATATCGGTGGATTAATCAACGTGCTTGAGAATTTCACGGTCAAAGAAGTAATCGATCCGGGAGTTGTTCATACAACCAAGGCTTTTGAAGACTATTTAACATTGATCGACAAAAAAGACATTAAGTTCACAGTTGGCCGTGCTGGAATGAGCCGTGACCTAGGTAATGGAATAGGAATGCAAATTCTTCATCCGGCCTCTCCTTCCAAAACCGAGCTCAATGACGCTTCTATAGTCACTAGAGTGACCTTTGGCCAAGTTAGTTTTATGTTTACAGGCGATGCTGAGCTTGCCAGCGAGCTGCAAATGCTAGACGCAGATTATGAACTTGGCAGCACAGTCCTTAAGGTAGGCCACCACGGTAGCAAAACAAGTACTTCGGAGACTTTCCTAAGAGCAGTGAACCCTAAAATAGCCATAATTATGGCCGGCTCAGGCAATGTTTACGGACATCCGGATGAAGAAACACTGGCCAAATTATCCTCGGCCGACATAGACATCTATCGAACCGACATTCATGGAACCATTGTAATAGCTACAGACGGGCAAACACTCACTATTAACATTGATGAACCCTATCAATACGAGTCACATGATCTACCTAAGACATTAGAAGCAAACCGATACCTAACTTGCATTTACGACAAGAAGGTTGAATCAGGAAACGAAATTCGGTTTGATTCTGCTAAAGAAGCCAAGGATAATAGATATGTCCCGTGGGGTGTTTGCAAACCGCCGGGCAGTTTAGGCATACGACTCATTTCAGGCAGGGGGATTTCAGATGAAAGCAGTTATCGATCGTTTTGAAGGAGATTATGCTGTAGTGCTTTTTGGCGATAAAGAAGTAAAAGTAGACATACCAATAAAACTCCTTCCTCGAGAGGCCCGTGAAGGTAGCTGGCTAAACATTACATTTGAAGTAGATCAAGAAGGAACAAGGAAACAGGAAGAGAAAGTGAAAGGGCTCTTAGACAAGTTAACGAACAACCAAAATAACTGAATTATATTGGAGTAGCGCAGTAATGCGGCATTTTCACATCCGGCTTCACTTCTCTTATTAGCCTCTTTCTCTCTAGGCATGTTTGTTAACATAATAAGCTTCTATCATCAGGCACTTCTTTTCTTAACCCTACATATCGAGTTTGCCATCATCCAGGCGCTTTGAGATCTGTTTGGCAGTCTTGCTAACAGCAACGCCGCCTAAGGCAGTTTCCCTGAGCTCTTCAGGCAGTAATTTCCCCACCCGATACATAGCTTCAATTACCTCATCGGCTGGAATGACACTGCTTTGCCCTGCCATAGCCATATCGGCACTGATAATCGCATTAACCGCCTGGGAAGCATTGCGAAAAGAACACGGCAGCTGCACCATGCCGGCGACTGGGTCACACACAAGCCCCATACAGTTCATTAAGGCAATGCCAACCGCATTGGCACACGCCTCTGGAGTACCACCGGCCAAAGTCACAACTGCAGCAGCTCCCATGGCCCCTGCTGCGCCACACTCTGCCTGGCACCCTCCTTCAGCACCTGACACAGTCGCATTCTTGGTGATAACCGCACCCACGCCAGAGGCAACAAGCAAGGCATCGAGCAATTGTTTCCGTGTGCTATTTAGCTTTTGACCGGTACCTAATAGGACCGCCGGCAAAACACCGCTGGCCCCGCCTGTAGGAGCAGCACAAACCAATCCCATAGACGCGTTAACCTCACTGCATGACAAAGCCATGGCCATCACGTTATTCAGGTACTTGCCGCTTAAGGGCTTTTCATATTCATACTGCTTAGCAGCCTGTCCAGTGATTAATCCCCCTACCATCTGTTGCGGTTGGGCCAATGCTTTCTCTGCACTGGCTACCATTACCTCGTAGTGTCGTTCCAGCAATTCATAAACTTGCTCTTTGGTCTTCTCGGTAAGAGCCATCTCATTTTCA
The DNA here is from genome assembly GCA_964641455.1 of uncultured Eubacteriales bacterium. Lineage (GTDB taxonomy): Bacteria > Bacillota > Sulfobacillia > Fermentithermobacillales > Fermentithermobacillaceae > DTU015. The sequence continues at coordinate 20,055 of CAZXLH010000035.1, forward strand.
AGTATAATTTGGGAGAGTGGCTGTTGTCGACTGTTAGCTTGTTCGATTAAATCTTGCATTGTATGGTACATTTTTTGATGCCTCCTACTGAATCACTCTGACCGAAAACACAGCGTCCAGTGAAGCCAATTTACCGGCAACCTCAGGTGAAATCTTCTCATCGGTTTCAATAACACTCGTTGCCACATCCCGCTTGGCTACACGTGAAAAGCGCATAATGCCAATATTAATGTTGTTATCTGCCAACACCTGGCTGACTCTGCTAATAACTCCTGGCCGATCCAATTGCTGAATAACGATAGTAGGCTGCTCTGCCGACAGTTCAACGTCTACTCCGTTAATCTTGGTGACCAATATACGGGCACCGCCGACACTGCAACCAACTATTACAGTCGACGTATTATCATCATGGGTAAAAGTAATCACTGCGCTGTTTTCATGAACATCATCAAGTTCCACTTCACTGAAAGCATAAGTAATACCTCTTGCTGCAGCAATTTCAGGGCTATGCTTGATTTTTTCATCATCCTTGGTAATACCCAGCACTCCTGCCAAAAGAGCATATTTCGTTCCATGGCCAACACCGGTTTTGGCAAAAGAACCATGCAACCCAAATTCCACATGTTTAAAAGGCCTACCGGCAATAAGTGCAGCCACCCGGGCCAACTTGACTGCCCCGGCTGTATGGCTGGAACTGGGGCCTATCATGATGGGGCCAATCACATCAAAAATGCTGAGATTCAAGAGTCTCCTCCCCTTGTGTGGCATAGTTATTCGTTAGAGAACAGTCAGCTTAATACTACCAAGAAAACGGCTTGAGGTGAAGTAAATCACAAACAGAAACTGCGTCATACCTATGGTATTATGTGGACTGACGTACATAAACACACAGAGGTGTAGTTTAATAGATATAAAAGATTGGGCATCCTGGGCCAATTCCTGCCTTTGATCAAAAACCAGTAAAAGCATAGGCAGTGTCTTGACAGTGCATCAAGGCTCCAGGTACTGTTTCAGCGCATCGTAGACCTCCAGGGCCGGACGGGCCATAACAAATCTCGGGCCCCTGTGGAATCTGGTAACGCTGTGCAAAAACGCGATGATCTTTTCATCCTGGATAATAGGGCCCCCGCTCATGCCCGGGCCAACACCGGCCTCGTCATCAAGAAACTCCAGTACAAGGAAATGGTTATCTTTCATCATACAAAACCCAATAACTTTGACGGGGATATCTCGCTTGCTTAGGGTGCAGATGACAGCTTCTTCTCCAACTTTCACGTCTCCCGCCCCTGCAAGCGGAAGTACCTTCCGGTCAGGATCCGGACACTTGAGCCCTGAAAAAGCGACTCCATGGTCGCAATCAGCCAGGACAGCAGCCGGCCGGGATGGATTTGAAACCAAAGCCTCGCTGGTTGGGGAAATATCGGGAGTATCACCGGCTTCCCTGCCGCATGAGTGAGCAGCAACAACGCACGGGCCATCACCCGGCATGTAGAAGCACACGATCACTTTTGAGGTCT
>CAZXLH010000036.1:0-14564 GCA_964641455.1 uncultured Eubacteriales bacterium
AGGCAGGGGTCTGCAAAACCCTTATCCCCGGTTCGATTCCGGGTGTCGCCTCCATGAGTGGGCGGTTAGCTCAGTTGGTTAGAGCGCTTGCTTGACATGCAAGAGGCCGGGGGTTCAATTCCCTCACCGCCCACCAATAACAGTCCAGCGTAAGGCCACTAAACTTCTAAGTTAAAGAAAACGGATCTTCCGGTGAGTATAGTTTGTCAAAAAATCCTAAATACGGTATATCTTCCTCAATGCATTTAATCCTGTATAGAATCTCTTCGTCATACTCAATTTTGCCTTCATTAATCAACATATATTGAAATTCACCAATTACCCATTCCATCTCCACTAATTTTATGAAGAAAGGAAGTTTTTCTAACCAAGTATCGCTGATTGAGTTTTCTGAATAGTATCCAGCCAATACCTTGCTAAAATAATCATTCATTATATCTTTCCTTTTATCGATATTGGTTTCAAACATAGCCCAACCAACGCCCTTTGTCCATGCATCCGCCAAGTCATACATAAACCAACTATATGCACAATCGTCGAAATCAAATACTGTAAGTTTCCCGGTACTATAATCAATTGCAAAATTCCCATCACCAAAATCGGCGTGTATTAGGCCATATGAATCTCTGTTTTTTGGCAGAGATTCAGCTTTGTCACAGAGCACCCGAAGTTTACTTATTAGATTGATCCTATCTTTTGGTAGAAATCCAGGTATTAGCTTTTCTTTCATATTTGTTAGCCATGCCGGACGTACTGTTTTTAGATCAGGTGGAAGATAACTCTTGGTTAGCCGATGCATTTTACCCAGAGTTTTGCCGTAATTGTGATAATATTCATCTATAGATACGCCATCCCTGTATTGATAGTTGCTGTCAGGAAGGCGAATACCCTTTGCTTTGTTGAAGGCCACAACATAGAAATTTCTCCCAAGCGCATCTAGTTTTTCAACGAAATTGCTTGCTTGTGACTTAATTGGGTTGCTCACAGATGCTGTATTTGCGTACAGATAATTTATGAAATGTGTTTCAGCCAATATCTCTTCGAATGAACGATCATCACGGAAAGAAACTCGAATTACGTACTCCATGTTGTTTTTCGAACAAAAGAAAATGATATTTTGGCATCCCTCATGCTTGGGGTGTAGTCTTAGTTCACTCTTTTCAAAACTGTATAATGAGCATATTTTATCTAGTAACCGGCTTTGAACAACTTCCAGAGCTTCAGTTCTGCTAATAATGTGTTTTTCCTTTTGAATGGATTTGCGGTCTTTAAGTGTTTTGCCCTTACTTACCTCCACTGATCTTCACTCCTCATAAAACAAGAAAAACCAAGGCCGGCACCAGCTAGCTTAAGAATATGACGTGGAAGTGAAAGGGTCAACGAAAGTTTCATATCTCACTTCAATAGCCAAATGGCTCGGGGAAGTCCACCCTTATCAAGATTTTTCTTGGGCTTTACAGGCCAACGGAGGGAGAAGGCAATCAAAGGCAAAGGTGAGTTTTATTGAAAAATAGTTCTTGTCATTATCACGCTCTCTGCTGCAGTGAATCAAACCGACAAGCCTCTGCTCATTCAGCAATGCAGGAGGAACGTGGATAAGGTACTAGGTTCTCTAATAGGTTTTAGTTCTCTTGGGACTCGTGTAAATTTTATTGAGATTTGTTGATGGCTGTGATTACAGATTGGCGATTCATCGATTCTAAATATGAGCATTACGCAATGTGTTGAACTATAAAAAGCTGGCTTTTTGGGTAAGCATTGTCGCGGCTTTGACGGTAGTGGCGATTATAGTTATATTTGCGTTTGGCGGCTCTGGGCAAGACGATATTAAAGCAAACCTTTCGGAAATTGCAGTTGACAATTTGGACTTAAATGCAAATCCAGGGGTGGGGGTTATGCTCGATTTTTAAAGCGACAATTCGATAATTTTCCACGGCGATTTCGGGCTGTTCGGCTATGACCCAAATAAGCAGAAAATAATATTTTCCGTTGATTTTACAAAAACCGTCGGCATAGAGGGCAGTGTTTAGGGTAGTCAGGGTGTTGCCGTAGATGTCAGCGGCAACGGGCAAACTGTCATGTTCTATTATCATGATGTTGAAGAAGGCACCATAGGCATGGCATATTACATTGACGTTCCCACGCTGACGTATACTTACGGAGAATATCAGCCATTGGAAAGCGTTTTCAAGTATGATAATGCAAAGGGATTTATCAGAACAAGACTCGAAATCGAAACTTTACGATATGTGCACGGCGGTAAAGAGTGGCTGCTTTTTGACTAAGCAAAAGAGAGCGGGATACAAAGAAAAAATGGTAAGGAGCAGGGGGAATACTGATGGGGAAGTTTTTTATCGATGACATAGAAATAGAGTTAATAAAGAAAGATATAAAAAACCTCTACCTTTCAGTACTGCCACCTGATGGTCGAGTCCGGATTTCGGCACCTAAGGGTTTGGATGATGAATGTGTTAGGCTTTTTGCTATATCAAAATTATCTTGGATAAGGAAACAGAGGGCAGTTTTTCAAAAACAAGAAAGACAGTCTAAAAGGGATTTTGTTTCAGGAGAAAGCCATTACTTTTTAGGGCAGCGCTATCTCTTGAATGTGATATATACAAACAAGAGAAAACAAGGAGTCGAAGTCCGAAACAAGACTTATTTGGACTTGTTTGTGCGTAACAAGGCCACTAAAGAGCAAAGGCAAAAAGTTATGAGGGAATGGTACCGCAGTGAATTGAAAGCCCTGATTCCTCCTCTGATAGAAAAGTGGGAACCCATAATTGGGGTCACGGTTGAGTCATGGGGAGTAAGGCTAATGAAGACCAGATGGGGTAGCTGCAATGTATCTGCCAAGAGGATATGGTTAAATCTTGAACTTGCAAAAAAGACCCCTGCCTGCATCGAATATATAGTAGTCCATGAGATGGTTCATTTACTTGAACGGCTACATAATGACAAGTTCGTTACCTACATGGACAGGTTTTTGCCCAATTGGCGAAGCACCAAGGCAGAGTTGAATGGATTGGTTTTTGATGTATGAAGATACGTACCTAAGTGTTTGCAGAAAACAGTAAAGAAGAGTTTTACGCTTTGAAGTTGTTACGACAAGCCACAACACAGTTTTTTTTAGGAAGAGATATTATGCTAGCAAACTGCAACTACACCTTCAAAAGGTAACCCCAATCAGGTTCAGGCAAGTCTAATAGTTGCTCTTACCACATCGTTGACTAATCTTGATGATTTCTCATAGTTCAGTGCACGGCTCTGTCACCCCTTATGTTGAAAAAGTAGGCGTGATGTAAAACTTACTCGTGCAGGTTCCACGTGACTCGCGATGGCAGTGTTTCCATGCGGATCGAGTTCCTTTGCTTGGCGAAAGGAAATCTAAGGGGCGGGAACGAAGAATTTAAGAGAGCAGATCCATTGCAAGTCTCCTTTTGTGACCCGTACTGCTATCAGCTATGTTGTTTCTTTGTGTAGCATTGGACGGTCGGTTTGGCGCTATTGACCGAAACCATGGATGAAGGGAGTTATATTCATGTTCTGCACTGCATGTGGTATCCGAATTCGTGATGGTGATAGGTTCTGTCGTAGGTGTGGGCACCAGGTTCGAGGTGAGCACCAGAAATCGTTGAACCCAGGCGATAAATCATATATTAGCATTATGGGCGACGCGGAAGACCCTGCATTAGACACACGGGAAAAGCTAAAACAGGATAAGGCCAAAGTGCTGCAGACCTTCAATCTAATCGTGGATGACCCGTCAATTCCGGTAGACGACAAAGTACGAGCCATCATAAACCTAACAGCATTAACGTGTGCTGTTGTGGCGATTCAACCTATACCGTTTGCTGATTTCTTCATTTTAACTCCAATACAGGTTGCTATGGTGATCGCAATGAGTCGTGCAATGGAAAGTCCCGTGGGAAGACACGGCGCAGGCGAAGTGTTAGCGTCTGTTGCCGGTGTTGTTGGGTGGGGTTTATTAGCCCAGCAGGGGATCCTAGGTTTGTATAAGACTGTGATTCCTTACGCCGGCGCACTGACCACAATTCCGTTGGTATTCGCGCTACCGTGGGTCTAGGTTACGCCGCTAAAGCGATCCTGGACGCTCGGAGGAAGGACCAGGTTCTCACCAGGCAAGAAATCGAGAGGATTTGCGAGGAAGCCGAAAGCAGGGCGAAAAGCGACAAAAGGAATTGGTCTTTGAACGTGCTTGTCAAGGAAATTCGGGAACACATGAGTATCGGACAGGAGTATGCAGAGTACCAATCCCAACTTAGAGCCATCGCGTCAGCAGCCTTGAATGATGAGGTCAAGAGTCTTGAGAGGGAGAAAAGGGAGTTTGATGTGAAGGTCACGAGACTCTCCAAAGAACTGCAGATCGCACAGGAAAGGTTGGATTCAAGCGTTCCCGAGGCCGACCATCTCAAGGCTTTGGAAGACTTAGACCGTATCGAGAATCAGCTGGTGGAGGTTTGCCGCGAGCAGGAAAAGGCCCAGCAGAAATATACCGTCTTGGAGAAACGACATGAGCAGCGTGTCAGGAAAGCATCTGAAGTTATCATGAATCGTATGCGCAAGTGTTATCCATCTGTAAGAATGAGGCACGATAACACATACAAAAAACTGGGGTCGATGCGGTACGAACAGGTACACGCTATCGAGGTTCAAATTGGTCTACTTGAGCACTCTCCAGAGAAGGCAAGATGGCGAGGCAAGATTGCAGGCACTTATGTAAATGAAATTGGGTGTAATGGTGATCTCAGAATTTATGTTTCATGGCAGGACAATGGCTATGTTATAGAAGAGGTCGGAAATAAACTCACTCAAGATGCTGACCTAAGACGTCTTAAAGAGCGGTGCTCAGCCTAGCATATTTGTCGCACCGGAGTAAAGGGTGGGTGATGTTGTCATAGCCAGGCTTTGGAGAGCCCTGGTGGATTTCCGGCTGCGACATTCGAGGTAGCCCTAACTCCTGAATTGCCACTTGATAGAAACTGCGGTTTCTTGGATTTTCAGATGGTGCAGTTCAATGGAACCTACGAAAAATTCAGACGTCTATAAGATGGTAGTGGTTTCCATCAATATTGGAGTCATTGTTTTTATGGAATTGAGGTTTATCCCGCTTGAAAACGGCATTTTGCACTCGGCATGGTTTAGAAATGGATCAGACAAAGCATATTTCCATGCTTCAAAGGTTATAAGGAAATCCCATGGCCCATTAAGGCACGTATATCCCGTGGGAGGGACTAAACACTGCTGTATCCTAAACGTGAAGAGATAGCAGATTAAGTTGAGGACCCCCGGTTTGACTGGCAACTTGGTTTGATCCATTCGATGAAAAGACAAACCAAGAAGCACACAGCATACCCTAGAATAAGACTCAAACCCGCGTGTACCAATAAAGGCGGATATGTGTCGTTATATAGGTGCGAAAACACAGTTCTTGGAATAATGGTACCACCTATCATTATTCCTACACTGGGGCCGATTGCGGATTTTAGCGCTCGCTTTATCACTCTTATGGCCTCCCCAAACAGGAATGTCTCTTAATACATCATACTACAATGTTCTCCTTGACGGCATGTTAAAGCTTCCACGGTACTTTACTATGTTTGTTTAGAGCCCGGTACAAATTCCAATTTTCTTGTAGTTTGCGGCTGCAATCTTTGCCAAAATTAGATACAATTACATTTGCCTGCTACATTGCAGGCAAAGGGTGGTGCAATTTAGTTTTGGATAAAGATCCGATTTTAGTTAACCTGGAGCACAATGCAGACTTATCACGGAAGCTTGTTTGGGATCAAATGGGTTTTCGTTTTGGTGCCAGGAGTACACATACGAGCAGGACCATTATGCTGGAAGAGTTATCGCTGCTATTAGCCGAATGTCCACCTAATGCCATGCGTGAAGATTACATAACAGCGATTGTTGATCACAATTGTCTGGTTAAGCAGACAGCATCCAATCGAAAACTCACAGGCCAGCGTATGCGGGAAATATATGGGCTAGATCCATCGCTGGCCATATTCCGACTTTTGCGCCACTACTGGGGCATAGATGAGCAAGGCCGCCCGCTTTTAGCTTTGCTCACCGCTCTTGCAAGGGACCCTCTTCTTCGGGTTACATCTACACTTATTCTGGAAATGGAGTTTGGGGAAGAGTTTTCACGGAGACAAATGACAGATGTGGTTCAAAATAGCGCTGGGAACCGTTTCAACGGCAATACTTTGGATTCAGCAGTTCGTAATGTGTCTTCTTCTTGGACCCAATCAGGCCATTTGGAAGGTCGGGTACATAAAGTTCGGCGGCAGGTTGACCCTACGCCAGCAGTGACCGCGTATGCCCTCTGCTTGGGTTATCTGTTAGACATCCGGGGTTCAGGATTGTTCAAGACATTATGGGCTAAGGTGCTCGATAGATCTCAACAAGAACTTATTCATTTGACAAAAGAGGCAAAGCGCCTTGGCTTTATAGATATGAGTTATTCAGGTGGCATAGTTGACATTTCAATCGACCGTTTGTTAACCGAAGACGAAAGGAGGTTGGTTCGTGAACAAAATTGAGGTTCTTGCAAACCGGTATCGCAACCATATTGCAGCACCATGGCAGCGCAATCTGGCAGGTGAGCAGAAGATAATCTTTGTTGTTTATCCGCAAGGGGACGAGCGAAGGCTTCGCGCGAGGTTAAAACTATTTGAGATGGCAACTCTTGAATCTCAGCACAAATGGAAACTTCTTGATTTTACCCAAACCTTTGCTTGCTGGATGACAGGGCTGGAATATAGGCAGGTTTACTTCGAAGAACCTGAAAACTTGGTGTTACCTTTGGAAACTGAATTCCCTGCTTTTGTAGCCGGCAAACTCCGCAAAACACTTACTTGCGAAGAAGTCGATTCCGATACTGTAGTTGCTGTTTACGGTATTGCCAGCCTTTATGGATTTACCAGAGCATCGAAGGTCTTGGGAAGTGTAGCAAGTGATATTCGTGGGCGGCTCTTGGTGTTTTTCCCAGGAGAATTTGAAAATAACAACTATCGCCTTCTTGGTGCTCGTAACGGCTGGAATTACCTGGCCGTTCCCATCACTTTACATAATGGGGTGAACGATTGATGAGGAACCGGGAAGTATTTCAGCGTGACCCTGTTGTCACGAAATTACCCAATGATGGTGTAGCTGCAGTTACTGACGCTAAGACTTTCAAAGAGATTGAAACGCTTCGGTATGAACTTGAAAACTTTGTTTGTGAAGGCCAGTATAAGGATGGACTTATTCGTATTCTTGAATCTTATTTGAGTAATGCAAATCACACAAACCAACCTGCTGTTTGGGTAAGCGGGTTTTTCGGAAGCGGCAAATCACATCTTCTCAAAATGCTCAGGCATCTATGGGTTAACACCAGGTTTGAGTCAGATGGAGCAACTGCTCGTGAACTGGCCCGGTTACCGGAAGAAGTCAACGATTTGCTCAAAGAACTGGACATGCTGGGACGGCGCTGCGGGGGAGGGCTTCATGCTGCAGGGGGGACATTGAAAGGTAGGCAAGACCAAGGCCTTCGGCTTGGGATTCTAAGCATGATTTTCAACTCAAAAGGCCTGCCTGAGGCTTTTCCGCAAGCACAGTTTTGCCTCTGGCTGAAAAAGAACGGTATCTACGAGGAGGTCAAAAAAACTGTAGAGGATTCAGGCAGAGATTTTGCTTCTGAACTTCATCATTTATATGCCAGCCCTACATTAGCTAAGGCGGTGTTAGAAGCAGATCCTGACTTTGCGTCTGATCTCAGGGGGGTCCGAGCCACTATTCGCGCTCAGTTTCCCAGTGTAGATGATATTTCTGAATCACAATTTATTCAAATCATCCGCGATTTGCTATCTGTAAACGGGCAGCTTCCCTGTACAGCGATTGTACTGGATGAGATCCAACTTTTTATAGGCGAAAGTACGCAACGGTCATATGACGTACAAGAAGTAGCTGAAGCCCTCTGCAAGCAGCTCGACAGCCGAATCTTGCTTATAGGGGCAGGCCAAACTGCACTGAGCGGCAGCGTTCCGCTTCTTCAGAGGCTTAGGGGCCGTTTTACCATACCCGTGGAGCTCACGGATAGTGATGTTAAGACTGTAACTCGCAAGGTGGTGCTGGCCAAGAAAGCAGATAAGCGTAGGGTTGTTGAAGAAACATTGAACCCCCATACAGGTGAGATTGACAGGCATCTTGTTGGCACCCGAATTGCTTCGCGACGTGACGATTGGAACATTATCGTTGAAGACTACCCTGTTTTGCCTGTTCGCTATAGATTCTGGGAGCATGTGCTTCGTGCCGTTGATGTTCCGGGGTCCAGTAGCCAGCTTCGCGCCCAACTTCGCATAGTTCATGATGCAGTTCGAGATGTGGCTGAAAAACCTTTGGGCACGGTTGTGCCTGCAGATTTCATATTTGATTATCTTCAGACTGAACTGCTCCAAACCCAGGTTCTTTCCAGGGAGAACGACGAAACAATTCGAAATATTGACACTGAAACTCCAGATGGCTTACTGGCCAGGCGTATCTGTGCGCTGGTGTTTCTTATCCGCAAACTCCCGCGGGAAACTGCTGTTGACATTGGCGTACGCGCTACTGCAGACACCCTGGCAGATCTTTTAGTGTCTGACCTGGCCAGTGATGGGGCCGCGTTGCGCAGGGATATTCCACGAATCATGGAAGAATTGGTTGAAGAAGGCAAACTTATCAAGATAGACGATGAATACAGCCTTCAGACGCGGGAAAGCAGTGAATGGGACAGGGAGTTCCGTAGCCAGCAAGCCCGGTTAAACAATGATCCTGTAACACTGGCCGCAAAACGCACAGAGGTGTTGAATTCAGCCTGTGAAGCTGCTCTTGCCAATATAAAGCTTGTTCAGGGAAAGCGCAAAGAACGCCGAAAATTGGCTGTCTACTTTGGGGATGAGCCGCCTGCAATCAAGGGCAACGAAATTCCGGCTTGGGTTCGTGACGGCTGGGGAGAAAATGAAAGCACCGTTGTGGCAGATGCCCGGGCAGCCGGCAGCGACAGCCCGGTTGTTTTCATCTACATATCTAAAACAAGCGCTGACGATTTGAGAAGAGCTATTATTGAATATGAAGCGGCCAATGCCACCATTGATATTAAAGGTAGGCATACAGTTTCTGACGAGCAGGATGCCAGAAATGACGCTATGAGTGCTATGACTACTCGTATGAAAAATGCACAGGCAAGGCGAGATGGGATTGCTGAGGATGCCATAAGCCAGGCTAAGGTATTTCAAGGCGGGGGGCAAGAGCGGCTGGAATCCTTTTTTCAAGATAGGGTACGGGCAGCCGCTGAAGCTTCTTTGGATCGCCTATTTCCGCAGTTCAAGGAGGCTGATGATGAACGGTGGCCTACAGTGATTAAACGGGCAAGGAATAATGATGAGTCTGCTTTCCAAACTATTGACTGGAGTGAAGTGCCGGCCAGGCACCCTGTGTGCACAGCTATTATTTCTGAGATTGGGTCGGGTAAGTCGGGCAGGGAGATTCGCGATACGTTTGAAAAAGCGCCTTATGGTTGGGTCCGGGATGCGGTTGATGCGGCCTTAATTACTCTTCACGTCACAGGCCATGTTCGTGCTACATATAAAGGAGAACAACTTGATCGCGGGCAATTGGATCAAGCCAAGATTTCCGTTACAAAGTTCCGGGTGGAAACCATAACCATAGATGCTCGGAGCCGTTTGAAGCTGCGAGGGCTTTTCCAAAAAGCAGGTCTTAGCTGTGTTCCAGGAGAGGAATCTGCGTCGGCCGGAGAGTTTCTTGCCAAACTAATAAATTTGGCTGACAGTGCAGGTGGAGATCCACCCATGCCAAAGCGCCCATCTAAGAAACATTTACATAAACTGCATCAAATGACCGGAAACCAACGGCTTGCGCGTATCCTTGAAGAATTCGAACTGCTGTCCAATCAGCTCCAAGACTGGTCAACTTTGTCTAAACTGGCGGAAAAGCGTAGGTCTGCGTGGGCTACACTCCAAACCATGTTACGATACGCTCAGGGGTTACCCGGAGCTTTGGAACTTGAAAACCAGGCCAATGCAGTGCTCAATGAACGTCGCTTACTGGATGAGCCTGACCTGGTCCCTGATATCATCCGTGAAGCTGCTAAATTGCTTCGTGATGCTATAAGGCAATCTTACGCCGGTTTTAAGACAGTATACGAACGAGAGAGGCAAACTCTTGAGGCAGATGAAAATTGGAAGAGAACATCTCAGGAGCAACAGCAAAAAATCCTCCTCGAGGAGGGTATTGCCTGTATTCCTGTGCTTTCCATAGAAGACGATAAGTCTTTGCTTTCAAGCCTCCAGGCGGTTTCTCTGGCTGATTGGAAAACCAAAACAGATGCTCTTCCTCAGCAGTTTGGTAATGCTTTGATGAAAGCAGCCAAACTGCTTGAGCCAAAAATCCAAAAGGTAAGATTGCCCGGGGGTATATTGAGAACAGTAGATGATGTAAAAACCTGGGTGGCCAAGATTGAGGAAGACCTTTTAGAGAAGATTGAAAAAGGCCCTGTGGTGATTTCGTAGGAGGGAAACGGATGCCGGTACTATCAGTTGAACAGCGAAATGAACTTGAGCGTGTGGTTGCTGAAGCGCGTGATGTGGCCGAAGCCGGGGCCAGGGTTGCCCTGGAAACTTTGGCTGTTCATCATTACGAGCCTTACAGCCATATGAGTGCTGAAGATCGCAAACTCCGCAATCGTCTTCGTGCCCGGGCCCGCCAGTTAGGAGACAAAAGAGACGAGGCCAGCGGCAGTCATGAAACAGCTTTGCTTATCCAGGCGTGCGCTTATGAGCACTGGCACTGCATGCTATTTGCCCGGTTTTTGGCGGAAAACCACCTTCTTTTGGAGCCTGAGCTGAAGGTAGCCGTTAGTCTGGAAGAGTGTGAGGAACTGGCCAGGGAGGAAGGCACTGATTTGTGGTCTTTGGCAGGCTGTTTCGCCCAGCAGATGCTTCCGGAGATTTTTCGATTGGATGATCCGGTACTGCAGGTTACTTTTGCCCGTGAATATCAGTTAAAGCTAGAAGAGCTTCTAAACGGCCTGGCGCCCAGTGTTTTCAAGGCCGGCGATGCCATTGGATGGGTGTATCAGTTCTGGCAAACCAGGCGAAAAGAAGAGGTCAACAAATCAGGTATCAAAATAGGTGCTAAGGAACTACCGGCTGTTACTCAACTTTTTACAGAGCCTTACATGGTTTATTTTTTGATTCACAACACTATCGGGGCCTGGTATGCAGGTAAAGTGCTGTCCGCAAACCCGGAATTGGCCAGGTCAGCTAAAAGCGAGGAAGAGATTCGTGAAGCAGTCTCGTTACCTGGAATCACCTGGGACTATCTTCGTTTTATCAAGCCAGGCGAAGGCAAGGGGCCCTGGAGGCCTGCTGCGGGTACCTTTGAGGATTGGCCAAGACAAGCAGCTGAGTTTAAGATTCTGGATCCATGTTGCGGCTCAGGCCATTTCCTGGTCGCGGTTTTTCAGCATTTGGTTCCTATTAGAATGGCAGAGGAAGGCCTTTCGGCAAAAGAGGCGTGCGATGCTGTGCTTCGGGACAATCTCCATGGGCTTGAAATTGATGAGCGCTGTACCCAGATTGCTGCATTTGCCTTGGCGCTCGTGGCGTGGACGTATCCAGGTGCCGGGGGTTACAGGTCGCTACCTGGGTTGCAGATAGCTTGTTCGGGCATTGCCCCACATGCCAAGAAGCAAGACTGGCTTGCCCTGGCAGGCGACGATGCCCGCTTGAGCAGAAGTATGGCCGAGCTATACGAAACGTTTCAGGATGCGCCTGTTTTGGGAAGCCTTATTGACCCAAGGCTTGCTTTAAAAGAAGGTTTACATGAGGTTGGAATTAGTGACCTCCGCCCTCTGCTGGAGAAAGCAATTGCAGCGGAGAAAGATGATTACGAACGTTATGAGATGGGTGTTGCCGCTCGCGGGATTGCCGATGCGGTTCAAATTCTCGGCGGGCGGTATCATCTAATAATAACCAATGTGCCGTATTTGACCCGGGGCAAGCAGGATGACAAGCTCAGAGAATTCTGTGCACAGCACTATGACGAAGCTAAAAACGATATTGCAAATGTTTTTCTGGACCGCTTGCTTCGACTGAATCTACCTTCTGGCACAACGGCACTGGTGATGCCCCAGAACTGGTTGTTTCTGACCAGTTACAGGAAGTTCAGAAAGCGTTTGCTCAAGACCGGGCGATGGGATATGCTTGCTCAACTTGGCGAAGGGGGGTTTGAAAGCTCGCAGGCAGCGGGTGCTTTTACTATTCTACTTACCATTTCCGCCCTTACTCCTCCAAAGAAGCATATCTTTATCGGTATTGATGCTGCCGAGCTTCGCACAGCCCAGGAAAAGGCTGAGATTCTGAAGGATGTTGAGCTTAAGCCGGTGGTGCAGGTGGAGCAGTTAGAGAATCCGGATGCGCGGGTGGTTTTTGACATACAAACCGGTATGAGCTTATTTGAACAGTATGCCGACAGTTATTGGGGGCTGGGAAGTGGCGATTATCCTCGATTTGGCAGAGTCTTCTGGGAGCTGGCAACAGTCACTAGTGAATGGATATTTCAGCTCAGTACAGTGAACTCAACGAGACTCTACGGTGGTCGAGAACATGTATTGTTTTGGGAGAATGGTAAAGGAGCTTTGGTCAACCATCCGGGTTCATTCGTCAGGGGGACCCATATATGGGGAGAAAAGGGGGTCCATGTATCGCAAATGAGGCATTTGTCAGTGACACTATATACTGGCGAAGCATGGGATACAAATAGTGCACCAATCATCCCGAAGAGTCCGGTTCACCTCCCCGCCATCTGGTGCTTCTGTTCTTCACCTGAATATAACGAAGCTGTGCGGCGGATTGATCAGAAACTTAATGTCACTAATGCCACACTGGTAAAAGTCCCCTTCGATCTGGAATACTGGCAGACGGTAGCCCAAGAGAAATACCCAAACGGCCTTCCTGAACCCTATTCAGACGACCCTACACAATGGCTTTTCCACGGGTATCCGGCAGTTTCGACTGACCCGCTTCAGGTGGCCGTGGCGCGTCTGCTTGGCTACAGGTGGCCTGCAGAAGTCGATGAGTCTATGCACCTGTCATCTGAAGCGCGTAAGCTTATACAACTTAGCAGGGATCTGGAAGATTACTCTGACAGTGTGGGCATAGTATGTATTCCACCTGTTCGTGGAGAACAACCTGCCGTTCAACGTCTCCGTGCACTACTCGCTGCTTGCTATGGCGATGATTGGTCGCATTCAAAAGAGCAGGAACTCATTTCTGCAACAGGCTCAAAAGCAAGAGATCTTGACCGGTGGCTTCGAGATGACTTCTTTGAACAGCACTGCAAGATATTCCACCAACGACCTTTCATCTGGCACGTTTGGGACGGCCGCAGGCGAGACGGTTTCCATGCCTTGGTAAACTATCACAATCTGTCTGGAGGCAATGGTAAAGGGAGGCGAGTCCTGGAGAACTTGACTTACAGCTATCTTGGCGATTGGCTTACCAGACAACAAGATGAGGTTAAGCGGGGTATACAAGGAGCAGAAGATCGGCTGGCGGCGGCGCTGGAATTGCAGAAACGCCTGGTTGACATTCTCAAAGGTGAACCGCCTTTTGATATCTTCGTTCGATGGAAACCCATGGAAAAGCAGCCTATTGGCTGGGAACCGGATATCAATGACGGTGTCCGCATGAACATCAGGCCGTTTATGGCGTCAGACATTCCAGGTGGCAGGAAAGGTGCCGGTATTCTCCGTTGGAAACCCAGCATTCGTTGGGGCAAGGATCGAGGCAAGGAGCCAAAACGTCCTCAGGAACAGTTTCCATGGTTTTGGGAAGATGGAAAGTTTACAGGAAATCGTGTCAATGATGTTCACTTTACCAATGAAGAGAAAAGAAAAGCACGTAAAGCAGTGAGTTTGAGGAGTAGATAGTTATGTCTGGCAGAGCAAATAGCACCATACCAAACACAGTGCTTGAAGCTGTGCGTGAGTCGTTGCTTCGAGTAAGCCTTTATGATCCAGGTACCCTTGTTGAGCCTGCAGCCGTTCTTTGGACCGATGCCGATGGCCAATGGCAGCCTCTGGTATCACAGCTGTGTCCTCTCATGCCTGAACTTTTGATTCTGGGTGACTACAATCCGGAAGAGAGAACA
The DNA here is from genome assembly GCA_964641455.1 of uncultured Eubacteriales bacterium. Lineage (GTDB taxonomy): Bacteria > Bacillota > Sulfobacillia > Fermentithermobacillales > Fermentithermobacillaceae > DTU015. The sequence continues at coordinate 14,224 of CAZXLH010000036.1, forward strand.
GGGCCGGCTATCTGGCTTAGGTGTGTTATTGAAAGGACGCTACCTGAAGTGGAGCTGCCCAAGGAGGCAACGCCAATCATCTATATGCCAAACGTAAGCCGGCAGACACTTCGGGCGGGAAAAGAATGTCCCGACAACCTCAAACCGCTTGTGGAGCTGCAGTACAGGGGAATAGTCTGGACACAGCGTAACGGAAGAGACTGGACAATCGAAGCTTTTTTGGTTTCGAAACAAGGGTTGGGCCTGGATGTTGCCAAAGACAACCAAACTCGCCAGGCAATGCGCAGGTCTGTCTCGAGATTAGCAGTGACCCCTATATCGAAGTTGCGAGGCAAACGTCT
>CAZXLH010000036.1:14664-20269 GCA_964641455.1 uncultured Eubacteriales bacterium
CCAGAAGGGTTAGTGTTTGATAAGGAGTCCTGGCCTGACGAAAACCGGGAGCAAGAGGATTTTCTGAGGCAAGGCCTGATGGAGTTAGAAACACTGCCTCCTGACGGTGCCAGAGAAGCAATCCAAAAACTCGAGGAGCAGCACAGTTTACGCCGGAAATGGGTCTGGGCCCAGCTTGGGCAGAGCCCACTGGCTAATGCCCTGGAGCACCTTTCAATGCTTGCGAGGACGACTGCGCAGAGTTTAGGAGGCGACTCGCCAAAAGCAATGGCTGACTTGTACACCAACAGCGGATATTTGGCCGATGATGCTGTGCTAAAAGCTATTAGCAGTGTGAAATCAGCTGAAGATGCAAAAGCAGTAGAAATTGCTGTCCGAAGCATTTATCTGCCGTGGCTTGAAGATGCCGCCTGGCATTTCCAAACTCTGGCCAAAACTTACCCTTTGCCAGATGTCAATAGCAAAGCTCAGGGTTCGGTTTTTGCCAATCCCGGGGAGTGTTTGGTTTTTGTGGATGGCCTCAGGTTTGACATAGCTCGAAGGCTGGCCAATAGGGCCAGCGAAAAGCAACTTCAAGTTAGCATAGACTGGCGCTGGGCCGGACTGCCCACAGTAACAGCAACTGCCAAGCCGGCGGTATCGCCAATAGCCGGAGAACTAAAGGGCGATTTAACCGGTGAAGATTTTGCTCCTAAAGTTGCCGGAACCGGCCACTTTTTGACTACTGACCGGTTTCGGAAACTGCTAAGTAAAGCAGGTTATCAGGTGTTTGATTCCCTTGAGACCGGCAAGACTGATCAGTCAAAAACACGTGGCTGGACCGAATTTGGCGAATTCGACAAACTAGGACACAACCTACAATGCGCTCTAGCCGCACGAATTGACGAACAGATTGAACTGCTCCTAGACCGCATCCAGGATTTGGTCGACGCCGGCTGGAAAAATGTACGTGTTGTTACCGATCATGGGTGGCTTTTGCTTCCGGGAGAATTTCCGGTTACGAGATTGCCCAAATACCTTACCGAGAGCCGTTGGCCAAGGTGTGCTTCCATTAGCCCCGAAACCCAGGTCGAGGTACCCACTGCCGGATGGCATTGGAAGCCACATCACCATTTCGCTTTCGCACCGGGGATCAATTGTTTTGCAAGGAGGCACCAGTACGCCCATGGCGGTGTAAGCCTTCAGGAATGTGTTATTCCCGACATGACTTTCAGTCTCAAAGGGTCGGTTTTCGCAGATGTGAAGATAAAGCGGATTGAGTGGTTTGGGCTGCGTTGCCGTGTTACAAGTGATACCGGTGAAAGTGAAGTCACAGCCGACCTTAGAACCAAGCCTAACGATCCTGGTTCCAGCATTACTAAACCCAAGGTAGTTGATCCCGAGGGGCCGGTTGCGCTTCTTGTTGAAAACGATCTGCTCGAAGGAACTAAGGTTAGCCTTGTGTTGCTTGATCCATCAGGACGTGTGATTGCAATGCAGGCAACTACTGTTGGAGGTGCGAATTGAGTGAAACTTGATACCCTGGATAGGCTTGCCGCTTCTGTATTCGACGGATACATAGTGCGCAAAGACCTGGTGCGAAAATACAGCAGGCAATATCCGGTGCCTACATATGTAGTCGAGTTCTTGCTGGGTAGATACTGTGCAACTGTCGACGAAGAAGAAATTGAAGAAGGCCTTGAAATTGTTGAGAGGCAACTAAGCAATCGAACGGTTACCCCCGGGGAAGAGGAGCTTTTCAAGGCACGGGCAAGGGAGATGGGTTCTATCAGGCTCATTGACATCGTCAAGGCTCGATTGGACACCAGAACCGATTGCTTTATTGCTGAACTACCAAGTCTGGGCCTGAATGACATCCGCATTTCAGATGATCTGGTTCATGAAAACGAGCGTATGCTGACAGATGGATTCTACGCCGAAGTCACCCTAACTTACGACGCCGCCATTGCCCAAGAGGCACATGGCCGTCCTTTTGCAATCGAAAGTTTGCGGCCTATTCAGCTTTCGAAAGTAGATGCCTTATCTGTTATCCAACGGGGCAGAAACCGGTTCACCACTGAAGAATGGAAGCATTTCCTGATCCGTTCTGTGGGGCTGGAACCAAACGCTCTTTCCAAGCGGGCTCAGGATGTTGCTTTGTTGCGGATGGTGCCTTTTGTGGAGGTTAACTATAACCTTGTCGAGATAGGCCCCAGGGGGACGGGCAAGAGTCATTTATTTCAGCAAATTTCCCCTTATTCCCACTTGATCTCAGGTGGAAAGGCCACGGTTGCCAAGATGTTCGTGAACAATGCCACAGGACAGCGCGGGCTTGTTTGCCATTACGACGTCGTGTGTTTTGATGAAATATCCGGTATATCTTTTAACCAAAAAGACGGTGTCAACATTATGAAGGGTTACATGGCTTCAGGGGAGTTTTCCCGTGGCAAGGAGCCCATTCGTGCTTTCGGCGGTATTGTAATGCTGGGGAATTTTGACGTAGATATTGAGCAGCAGCAACGCATAGGACATTTATTGAGCCCGCTTCCGCCGGAGATGCGAGACGACACGGCTTTTATGGATCGCATTCATGCTTACGTTCCAGGATGGGAGTTTCCAAAACTAAACCCCAATATTCACCTCACAGACCGTTTTGGATTTGTGAGCGATGTTCTTTCAGAGTGCTGGCATCGATTGCGTGAAGGCAGCCGGGTACCGGTGCTCCAGGGCCGGGTAAATTGGGGCGGCGCACTGAGCGGGCGCGATATTGAAGCTGTCAACAAAACGATTAGCGGCCTTGTGAAACTCTTGTTTCCTGATCCTGATATGCCGGTACCTGATGAAGAACTAGAAAAAATCGTGCGTCTCGCCCTGGAATCACGCAGGCGGGTGAAAGAACAGCAAAAGCGGTGTCTTCGGACTGAGTTTCGCAATACTCATTTTAGTTACTTCATGGGAATTGAAGGGGTGGAACAGTTTGTGTCCACGCCGGAACTTCACAGTGATGAGGCCATTGACAGCGATCCCCTGCCTCCTGGGCAGGTGTGGGCGATTAGCCCTGGCGGCCAGGAGTTTTCACCGGCATTATACCGGATGGAGGTTGCTGTTGGCCCTGGCAGTGGGGTGAAGATCCTTAATGCACCGGTTCAGCCGGCATTTCGAGAGAGTGTGCGTTACGGAGAACAGAATCTATATGTTAGGTCAAAACAATTGATTGGTGACCGTGATCCAAGGGCGCATGAGTTTTCAGTACAAATGCGTGCCATGGATGTAGACCGTTCAGGCCACGGGCTTGGCTTGCCCGTGCTGATTGCACTTTGCGGGTCGCTTATCGAACGCAGTGTCAAAGGCGGCTTAATCATAGTCGGAGCGCTTAACCTTGGAGGTTCCGTCGAGATAATACCAAATCCGGTTGCAGTAGCTGAACTAGCCTTTGAAAAAGGAGCTGCTACGCTGTTGATGCCTATCTCTTCACGACGGCAGCTGTTTGATCTTCCTGATGAAATAGCCACGAAGATCAACATCGAGTTCTACGCTGATGTAACAGATGCATTTGCAAAAGCTATTGTTGATTAGAGGATTTAGAACATCCGCCGATTTGCATTGGGATTTTAACCCCATAATTTGATTGACAGCATCTGCCATCTCTCTTATAGTAGGAAAAAGCCTGAGGGGTGATCCCGTTGGTTATCACAACTAAGGCTCTTACCAAGACTTTTGTTACCAGGACCAAGCAGCCCGGGCTTAAAGGTTCAATTCAGGCCATCTTCAAGCCGGCGGTTATGCATGTTCACGCCGTCAGGGGTATTGACCTCCGTGTAGAACGTGGGGAGGTTGTGGCGTTTATAGGCCCTAACGGAGCAGGTAAGTCCACAACTATCAAGATGCTGACAGGGATACTGCACCCTACTGCCGGAGAAGCTACTGTGCTGGGATTTACCCCGTGGGAGCACAGGGAGAAGCTATCATACAGGATAGGTTCTGTATTCGGTCAGAAGTCGCAGCTGTGGTACCACCTTCCCCCAATTGACACCTTTAACCTGCTTGGGAAGATATACGAAATGGGCCGGGCCGAGCAGGAAAAGCGGCATGATTTTCTGGTTGAAGCCTTCGAGATTGGGGATTTGATGAATATTCCCGTAAGGAAGCTGTCCCTGGGCCAGAGGATGCGCTGCGAAATTGCTGCATCACTGCTGCATAAGCCCGAAGTTATCTTCCTTGACGAACCGACTATCGGATTAGACGTGGTCGCCCGCCAGAAGGTACGCCAAACCCTAAAGCAATGGAATGACCAGGAAAATGCCACAATATTCCTTACGTCTCATGACGTTGGCGACATTGAGCACCTTGCCGGTAGGGTGGTTATCATAAACCACGGGCAGATAGTGCTGGATGACCGGGTGAAAAACCTCAAGTATCACTATCTGAGAAAGAAGATCGTTGATCTGAGATTCTCAGCCGCGCCTCCAAAACTGGATATCGCCGGGGCTAAAATACTTAAGTCAAAGGACACCGGCTTGAAACTGGAAGTGGATACCGGCATTGCCGGCATCGATGGGGTGATATCGGCCATCCTAAAGCAAGGCGAGGTCCAGGATATATCAATATCCGATCCTCCTCTTGAAGATATTATCGCAGATATATTCACTGCAAAAGAGGAGGGGGCTTAGATGGCTCAAAAGGCCGCTAAATACATCGAGGTGTTTAAGGTAAGCCTGCTCTCAAGGCTTGCCTATGTTTACGATGTGCTGTTCAGGCAGCTGTTTTTGGTAATCATAATGTACGTATTCGCCCAGCTTTGGCGCACTACTTACGCCTGGGAGGGTACCGCCGATATCTCCGGATTCACAATGAGGCAGATGATATGGTATTTGGCCCTGGCCGAGAGCATGGTTATGGGCATGCCGGCGGTGGGCATGGCTGTCGATGAAGAGGTCAAGTCCGGCTCGCTTGCGTACAGCCTGGGCAGGCCTTACAATTACGCCCTTTTTCACTATGCAGGATACATGGCGGAGGCGGCCTTTCGCTTTATACTCAATTTAGTGATTGCTGGCTCGGTAACCTGGGCTATTGTCGGTCCGCCGTGTTTTTCCGTCAAAGCTTTTTTGGCCGGGCTACTGTGTGTGGCAATTGGTTTTGCCATAGACTTCGGTGTGCAGTTTGGCATAGGGCTTACAGCCTTCTGGGTTGAGGATACCTGGGCTTTCCGGTTTCTCTACACACGAATAGTCATGATTTTCGGCGGGATGATGCTTCCTTTGGATATTCTCCCTGATTCGGTACGTCGATTAGCTCAGGCGCTTCCCACAAGTTTGATTGTGTATGGGCCTGTACGCACGTTCATTTCGTTTTCGGCAGGTGAATGGGCTATGTTGGCGGTGAAGCAAGTATGCTGGTTAACGGTGCTGTCTGTGGTCGTTACACTGGTCTACAAAAAGGGGGTAAAGCGTGTCAATGTTCACGGAGGATAGGAAGGGGCTGGCCGTTTTGGCCAGGCATATTTGCTTCGTTTGGGAGTACGTGAAAGTAAACATAGCTATGGAAATGGAATACCGCGCCGCGTTTCTTGCTCGTATGTTTGGCATGGTTGTTAACGATTGCATGTGGCTGGCGTTCTGGATCATGT
>CAZXLH010000037.1:0-19179 GCA_964641455.1 uncultured Eubacteriales bacterium
TATAAGCACATTTGATTGATATTCATAGCTGTTTCTGTCCTTTTATCATTTTAGATGCCACGGTAATTTAGCTGTACATAGAAATTTTAAACGAGAATTGCCTATCTATTATAATACACTAATGTAATTACGCTTGGCCCTCTATTTGCCCGATGCCGTCGAAGGCAAGTTGTTCAGTATCAGCCCCAGGGCTTTCGTCAGGGTTATCCGTTTCAAACGTACTTGGTTTATCCCGTCGGGTAAGCAGGAGTGAGCGGTTATTTGTAGAATTGTTCAAGTTAGTTAGTCATAAACTCGATTAGATATTTAGACAGCATACACACAGAATTTGGATATATCGGCAGGCAATCGCTAAAGGCGGGAGCAAAGATTTGGCGCGTTTGAGAAAACCAAGGTTCTGCGACTATATACCAGATCCGGGCGAAAAGGAAAACGCCATTAACAGTCTTATCGACGGCTCGCTTTTCGCAGTAATGTCTGGGCTCACCCAGCCTTTTTGGGGAGCTTTTGCTGTGCAACTAGGCGCGTCTGACTATATGCTAGGGCTGTTAACGTCTCTGCCTGCTTTGGTTAACCTTTTGGCCCAAGTGCCGTCGGCGATGCTAATTGAGCGGTTTGACAATAGGCTTGAACCTACTTTGAAATCGGCACTTGTATCCAGAAGTTTCTACCTTCTGTTTGCTCTCTTGGCCATAGTACCGTTGCCTCTAAACGTAAGGGCTTGGACTTTCATCATTGCTTTTGCGCTCATGAACTTTCCGGGGACTATGTGTAACATATCTTGGACAGCATTGATGGGAGAGATGTTCAGCACACGCCTTCGAGCCAGGATATTTGCTGAAAGGAATATGGTCTGTACTTTCGTATCGCTGGTCGCAACAATTATATCAGGCCAAATGTTGGACAGTGTACCTTGGCCTATTAACTACACCATTCTCTATGTGGTGAGTTATGGATGTGTTATGGGATCTTGGTATTATCTAACCCGGCTAAAAGAGATGCCCCTTTCACAGGAAGAGAGAAGCAATGCTCCCACAGGGTTAGATGCTTTTTCCGTGGCATGCAAGGACAAAGATTTTCTTAAGTTTCTTGCTGTGCTTTTTGTTATATACCTGGGATTTCATATACCTGCAGCACTGTGGACTATTCTATGGGTCAAAATAATGGGGCTGTCTAATACGTGGATTGGCATGTTTTCAATAGTCTCTGGTATTATGTCTTTCGCTTCTTATAAGCAGTGGGGAAGATGGAGTGAAAAACATGGAACTTACAAAGTGCTCTTGGTAACAACCGGAGCGCATGTTTTGGTTCCCTTGTTCTATGCTCATTTCAGATCTCCGTACGTTTTTTCTCTGGTCAGCGCCATGACCGGATTTTTCGGAGCGGGATTGAATCTTTCAGTGTTTAATTCACTGCTTGATATAACCCCGGATGCTACCAGGCCAACCTATGTGGCAGTGTACAATATAGTGTTAGGGCTTTCGGGTTTTGTCTGGCCATTGGTGGGAGTGTCACTGTATAAGGCAATTGGAATGGCCCTTACCCTTGATTTTACGTTCTTGCTTAGACTTGGTGCGGTTTTGGTAGCAGGATTTCTTCTTATTGATAAGCGAAACCAAAAACTTCAATAAACTGTACAGATTCTATACAAGTTCACAATTTGGCCAAAAGATGTGTAAATTTTGCGCCGTTGTATAGAAAAACTCCTGCTTTTGAGAAAGACGTCTGGATTCCACACAGATTTTACCGGATAACCAAACGTATCAAAATTCACTTAAAGTTATTTAAATTACTGAGTTAGAGATCTTTATATGTTAGACTAAATGAGTATGTGAAGAGCAAGGAAGCAGCTTTGGGCTCATACAATAGTGTCAGCTCGAACACATAATTGGCAAGACAGCAGGAGTCCGGTGGTTTGAGGGCTTCTGCGAATTTTTTTGCGCATTTAATCAGTTTACTATTTTAGTGAAAGGGTGTGATACGATTTTCTCCTGGCAGAACGAGACAAGAATTCCCGCTTCCTCTTTGGTTCCAGAGGCGTTTCCGTCAATAATTTGGAAATGACAGTATGTTGTTATGGGAATGAATTGTTCTAACTTGCACAAGCAACACTGAAAGTTTAAAATTATTGATTGGCGAAACACAATTTGCGGGGTGGGAATTGAATGACTAAAGAGACACGAGATGCAGTTGTAATAGGTTTTGCACTATTTGCTATGTTTTTTGGGGCCGGTAATCTTGTTTTTCCCGTCTATCTTGGCAAGACTTATGGCTCTAATTTCTGGCCTGCTATTTTGGGGTTTGTATTGACAGCCACAGGGCTTCCATTGCTTGGTATTTTGGCAGGAGTTAAAGCCGGAGGTTCGGCAAATATTATGTCGGTTCTTAACAGGCGCTTTTCCGTGTGTATCAGTATAGCGTTAGCGCTCTGTATCGGGCCTTTGTTTGCGATTCCTAGAACTGCTGCTACAACCTACGAAATGGCAATACGGCCGCTAATTCCTGAAAGGTACTGTATTGTTTTTTATTGCTTATATTTTGTGGTAAATATGTTTTTCGTTATGAAACCTTCTGCAATAGTTGATGTGATTGGACGTGTTCTTACTCCGGTTCTGCTTGTTGCACTGGGTATTCTGGTTATTAAAGGCATTATCAATCCTATAGCAGAGCCAATTGATACAGTCTCGGCAAATGCTTTTTCGAGATCATTGCTTGAAGGGTATCAGACCATGGATGGTTTAGGCGCTATGCTCATGTCAAACATTGTTTTATCAACATTGATTCAAAAAGGGTACAAAAACAAGCGTCAGATAAGAAGTTTGGTCACAAAGGCTGGAATTATTGCAATTGGTGCCCTGGCACTTGTTTATGGGGGATTAGTCTATATGGGTTCGCAGATGTCAGGTATTATTCCAGGTGACGTTGAGAAGGTTCAACTTGTTATTGAGGTTGCCCGGCGAATTTTGGGAGAAAAGGGTTCGTTAATTCTTGGTGTGTGTATTTCATTGGCTTGTCTGACTACAGCAATTGGATTGTCTTCGACAGTTGCATCTTGCTTTGAAAGAGTAAGTCTTGGCAAGATGAAATATAACACCAATGTGCTCTGGATAAGTATCCTAAGTATTGGCATTGCGACTCTTGGGGTTGATCGGATAGTGAGTTTGGCTGTTCCTGTGCTAGGGGTTCTGTATCCTGTGGTAATCGTCTTGATTTCATTAACCTTGTTGGGCCGATTTGTGAAGGATGATAGAGTCATTGCAGGGACTGTGTATGTAACCTTTGCAGTGTCTATCGTAGATACCCTGAATATTTTCGGACTCAAAAGGTTTACTTCTTTTCTACCTTTTGCAGCCGACGGATTTGCCTGGGTAGTGCCTGCTGTTTGTGTGTTTGCACTGACAACTCTTGAGCATGTCTTAGTGTTTGATGACAAGCTGTACCCGGCCAAACGATAACCTGCTTATAAGAAAGGCCTTGATAGGCGCAGCCGGTTGAGGGTAGGCCGCAAGCAATGCGACACGCGCAACAAGACAGTAAGGCAGGTTTAATAGGGTAGGTTCGAATCTATTGCACTTTGATGTTTAGCGAGCCACTGCCACATCGAAGATGCCAGGCTAGCATCTTTGATAATTAGTGATACAATAAAAGACATATGTAATTGTGAGAGTGAGGAACTACTATTGCAGCAAAGATCCGAGGCAACTGATGTAGGCTCTGAAGCGGCAGAGTTGCAAACAACCGAGGATAATCCTGGGTTAACGCAAACTGCGTTACACTCAGAAAAAACTACAGAGGATTTAGCAAATTCAAATATAAAAGCCGATTCAAGCGGGGGAGCAGGCACAGATTTACAGGAGCCTTCCTTATCGAAGCAACCCCTGGTTGCGTTGCTTAAGTTCTATTTACCATTGGCGGCTTCTTCAATATTGATGATGGTAACGCATTCAGTAGTTTCCGGAGCTGTTGCAAGGACCCTATATCCAACGATTGCTTTAGCGGCTTACTCAGCGTCATACAGTGTTGCCCAGGTATTTCAATCCCCATGCTACGGATTGAACCGTATGTGCCTTACGTTTACAAAAGGTAAGCGTTCTCACAAGAAGGTCGCCCAGGTAACGTTAATGATACTTGCAATTATCGTACTGCTTTTGTCGATGATCAGCTGGACTCCGTTAGCAGAGATAATTTTTTTGGATGTTCTGGGAGTATCTGAAGAAGTTTGCAGTATGGCCGTGCCTTCTTTGAGAGCGTTTGTTTTCTGGCCTATATCTGCGGCTATACGGTCCATATTCCAAAGCCCCATTGTAATGAGGAAACAAACTACGTGGCTCACAATAAACATGGTTGCGCGTGTGGTTATTATGTTTGCGGCGGCTGCAATTCTTCCGGGAATTTGGCCTGTAGGCCCTGTAGGCGCTATTATCCTAATGTTGGGATTAGGTACAGAGGCTTTTCTGTCTTTTGTAGTTTCCAAGAAAGGGATTCAGCCTTTGGAAGAAGAAGGGCCTGATGAGCTAATTCCAAGCACTTCACAAATTCTGAAGTTCGCTTTGCCTTTGTTAATAGCGTCGCCTATCCAGAACATAGGCAGGCCAATTATTACCGGGGCGCTTTCCAGAACTGTAACGCCTGAGGCTACTCTTGCAGGGTACCAGGTGGCACTAAGTTTTTCATTTATTTTTGCTTCTATCACCTATAACATTTACCACATGGTCATTATATTTGTGAAGAACCCACAATCATTTAAACTGATTAGGCGCTTTTCAGCTATATTAGGCATTATAGCAATGACAGGTTTGTGGATTTGCAGTATTCCGAAGATAGGGTCATGGATATTTGGTTCGATTATCAAGACTCCTCCTGAGGTTATTCCGGAAGCGCTTAAGACTTTGACATTTGTGGCCGTTATGCCTTTTATGACTTCATTGGGTGAATTTTATGGTGGCATTCTTATGATGAAGCAGCATACCATTGGTGTAACTGCGGCTAAGTTCTCAAATATGTTGGTCAGTTCCCTGCTGGTTACAACCCTGGCTCGCGCGTATCCGGCCATGGGGGCAGCAATAGGTTCCATATCGTTGGCTTCGGGAAGTGCCATGGAGGCTTTTGTTTGCTATCGAATGTTTCGTCGTTTACCCAGGTACCAGCAGTTCGTCGATGATTAATATATGTAAGCCACAGAGAAGGGGCTGAGCGATTGTTTCTGCACTCAGCCCCTTGTTAATTACCGATACTTATTCGGCATTTTCGCTGTCTTGTTTCTTTGCAGACGCCATGAGTCTGGTTAAGAGTTCCATTAGCTGTGCCATATCTTCGTCATCGAAACCGGTTTTGTCTTCAGCATGAGCCGAAGGGTGCTCCGCTGTCTTTGGGGAACTGACCGGGTGCTTAGAAACTTGCTTTTCAGCACTGTCATGCCCGTGAAGCACACCGTGTAATCGTTGATACTCTCTTACTTCTTGTTCCCGTGAGATTTCCCCTTTGCGTACTGCTCTCTCGGGTTTGTATCCTGTGAACATACTGTAAACCACAGGCACAACTATCAGAGTGAGCAGGGTTCCTGCAGTTAAGCCTCCCATTATCGTGAGAGCCATTGGGGCTCCTAGTTCTGCGCCTTCGCCGATGCCAAGAGACATGGGAACTAAGCCAAGGATAGTGGTTAGGCTTGTCATCAGTACCGGCCTCAACCTTTTGGAAGCTCCGTCACATATTGCTTCGCCCAGAGGCATTCCTGCTTCACGTTGCTGATTAATGAAGTCCACCATGACGATTCCATTGTTGACTATGACGCCGGCAAGTACTATCACTCCCATGAAAGCCGTAATTCCAAAGGCGTAGCCCGAAAAGTACAAAGCTGCAACAACGCCAATAGCACCCAAGGGCATTGTAAACATGATTACAAATGGCGTTGCCAGTGATTCAAATGATGCGGCCATTACCATGTATACCAGGATTGCTCCAAGCACAAAAGCAAGTTTCAAATCATCGAAACCTTCGCTCATTATCTGGGACATTCCGCCAACATCTATCCTGTATCCGTCAGGGATATTGAGATCTGAGATAATGTCATTAATATCATCTGTTACTACGCCCAGGCTCCTGTTAGAGTATTGGGTGCTAATACTGGCGCTAAGCCTTTGGTCAATTCGGTTAACGGATCTTGGCCCTTCGCCGTCAATTACTTTGGCAATATCTCTTAATGGCACAGTACCGGATCTACCGGAAAGCAGTAAAGAGCCAATATCGTCAATTGCCTCTACTTTGTCCTTCTGGTATCTGACCATTATGTTAAATGTTGTACTATCCTTCTCCAACCTTGAGACGGTTTGGCCTTTGATTGCCCTGGAAACTGCGCTTCCAACTTGGGCTGGAGTAAGTCCGTGTAAAATGGCCTTTTCCTTATCCACTATTACATGAAGTTCGCGTTTTCTTGCTGTCAAACTTGAGGATACGTCCTTTACGCCTTCAACATCCTCAATTTTTTCAACAAGGTCGTCGTTGATTTCACTTACTTTTTGAATATCAGGCCCTGATACAGAGATTTCTACAGATCCTGCCATGCCACCGGCCAACATGGACATGGTTGATTGAAGATTAAATGTAACTTCGGCGTCTCCCTTGATTTCATCTACTTCTTTTTCCACGTCCTCCATTACCTCGCGAGTTTGCTTTTCTTTGAGCACATCGCTTGTAACCGAAGCCGTGATTTCAGCTGAAGCGCTTCTCGAAAGCCGCATGGAAGTTAAGGGGTCACCTTCGCCAACAGAAACACTGTACATAGATATTGACTTATTCCCATCAAGGATATCTTCAATCTCAACTACGAAACTATCGATTTTCTCCAAAGGGGTTCCATCGGGCATTGATACTGTAATTGAGAAGCCGCCCTCATCGGCAGTGGGCAGAAACTCAGTGCCCAATTTTTTCCCAATGTATACCGAACCTGCTAAGAGCCCTGCTATGATTACAAGAATTAGCCCTCTATTATGAAGAGACCATTGGACTAATCGTCTATATGTTCCAGGCTCTTTAGGATTGCCTGATCTTGTTTGCTCTGATGCGTAACTACCGGAAGTAGAAGTACGTATCTTCTTTCTGGCGAACCATCGTGAAGCCAGCATAGGAACGACGGTTAATGAGACTACCAGCGATGCCAAAAGCGACAGAGTAACCGTCCACGCCAACTCTTGGAAGATGATTCCGCTGATTCCTCCCACAAAAACCACCGGTAGAAACACTACGATGGTAGTGAGTGTAGACGCAGTTATTGCTGATGCTACTTCTTTGGCTCCGTGTGCAGCCGCTTCGCGCGGGCTTTCTCCTTCTTGTATATGCCTGTATATATTCTCAATGACCACAATTGAGTTATCTACAAGCATCCCTACGCCAAGGGTGAGGCCTCCTAAGGTCATCACGTTCAACGTAAGATCGCCGAAGTACATGAGCACAAAAGTGGCAATAATAGAAAAGGGTATGCTTACTGCTATTACCAGGGTAGTTCGAACGTCTCTTAGAAACACAATGAGTACGATAATAGCAAGTGCGGCTCCTAAGAGCAGGTTTTTCGTCACAGAATTAATGGTTAGTTCAATGAATTCTGCTTGGTCGAAGCTGATTGCTGTATCGAGCCCTGATATTTCTGACTCAAGGTTTTCAAGCTCATCTCTTACTGCGCGTGCCACTGTAACAGTGTTAGCGCTACCTTCTTTTTTGATGAACAGGGTTACGCTTGGCTCTCCGTTTATTCTGGTAATTGACGTAGTTTCAGCGAATGTTTCTTCGACAGTTGCCACATCTTTCAAAGTGACAGGCGCCATAGGGCCTGCCATGGGAGTAACAGGGTTTGTTCCGAATTGGCCGGCGCTTGAAACTCCGGTTGCTTCAGATGTAGCGGGTTTTGACGTGACACTGCTTAGAAGCGCTGAAGGGGCATACCCTACAACGAGATCTTTCAGGTCGTCAATAGATTTGAACTTACCTTCAAGCCTCAAGTCCAAATGCAGTTCGTCTTTATCTAATTTACCCAAAGGGTAGTTAAGGTTGGATGCTGAAATCAGCCCTGCTATTGCATCTTGGCTGAGGCCAAGGGCTGCCAATTTATCAGGATCGAGGCTTACTTCAATATGTTTTGTAAGCCCTCCCAGAACCTCTACAGATGCAACACCTTCTACGCCTTCCAACCGAGGCTTCAAGATATCATTTGTAAGGTCTGTGAGTTCCCCCAGATCTGTGTCTTTAAACTCAGATACAGAAATCTGCATAACCGGCAACAGGGTAGGGTCGAACTTCATTACAGTTGGTTTCGACGCGTCATCAGGCAGGGGAACCAGTTCAATTTTCTGGGTTATGTCGCTTCTTGCTTCAGCCATATCTTGGCCCCAATCAAAGGTAAGCACAACTATAGATACGCCTTCTTGGGAAATCGACATTATGTCTTTGATACCCGATGTCGTAACAGCTGCTGCTTCAAGAGGCACTGTAATCAAGTCAGTAACTTCATTGGCTGAAGCCCCTCTAAAAGTAGTAATAATTGCCGCTACAGGCGGAGTAATGTTTGGAAGCAAATCGATATTTAGGTTTGAATACGATACAACGCCCAATAGCACTACTATGAGCATCGCCATAAGAACGGCAACAGGCCGTCTAATTGATGTTTCTGAAAGGTTCATTTATCATACCTCCTACGTTTGAAGGCTAAGAGTTCTCGGGCCCTAAGGACAACTGCGGTGCAGTTACCTATAATTTTGGAAACGAGATCAGGCTATAGCCATACTGTTTGCTAACTTATCAAGAATGGTCACGATGTTGGAAAGTTCAAGGTCAGAAAGATTGCTTAGCAAACTCTCAGCAGCTTCCCGTCTTAAGGATTCTAATTCCTCTACGAGATCGGCTCCTTTTTTCGTGACAAATATATAAACTGCTCGTCTATCAGTCTTATCTCGTTTACGCCCTATTAATTCCTGTTCTATGAGTTTATCTGTAAGAAAAGTCACAGCGCTTGAAGTTACCTGCATCTTTTCTGCAATTTGCGAGATCCTTGCAGGCTCTGACTGGTTAAGCGATCTGAGCAGTAGGAACTGTGAAACGGAGATCCTTCCCTCAACTACCCGTGCCATTTCCTGGCCGAACCTCTTGGTTATGACGTGTATAAGTTTGTCAATTTGATCAATAAGCGCCCTGCGGTCTGTGTTAATTATTTCCGAAAGGCCAGAGGTTTGATTCACTTTGGCACCTCCTTGGATTTGATTCGGTGATCGTAATATTAAACACCTTAACATCTTAGAAGAGTATAAGGCTACGAGAAAGTTGATGTCAAGAAGCATTACAATTGTAAGAAAGGAAGTTATTCCAGTTCATAAGCTGGAAAAGGTGTCAAAGGATTTTGTGAAGTATCTTTTGAACGTGTAATGATAATCGATAATGAGTTATGATTTACTCATATGCTTGGATTAACGGGTATGCAGATATAATACCCCAAAACAAATAAAGGGGTACAATGGCCAAAAATTGCTGCTTGTGCCTCTGGATGTTTCAAGGCGGTATCTATGTGGGCGCTATCCATGTATTGATTTAGCTGTGTTGACAATTAGTTATGTTAACCTGTGTGGCATCATGTTTAGCGTGTTGGGGGTGAACTGAGGTTGAGCGTTATTCGTACGGCAATCATAGGGCTTCTGACCGGGGTCTTGGGCACAGGGGCAGGGGGTGTTTTGGCCCTTTTGCTTGATTTCAGCGGGGCACGGCTGAGCTTCTTGCTGGCGGCTTCAGGAGGAGTGATGATAAGCATTTCATTAGTAGAACTAGTTCCGGAAGCCATAGAAGTAGGAAGCAAAGGATTGGCAGCTGTCGGTTTGCTCCTTGGGGTCGTGGTTTTGTTTATTTTAGACATGGTGCTTCCTCATACCCATAGTTCTCTTTTTGGGTGTAATAAACGAGGTGTTTATCACGGGGAAAGGGTTGCCAAGATGAGATCTGCGGGTTTGCTAATAGGGCTGGGGATAGCCATGCATAATTTACCGGAAGGATTGGCTATAGGCGCGGCGTATGCCCATGAGGAATCATTGGGTTTTGGTGTTTCTTTGATGATTGCTCTTCATAATATTCCTGAAGGAATGGCTATGGCGGTGCCTTTAAGAGCCGGAAATGTAAGCCCAGGTGGTGTAGTGTGGTCTACAATATTGGCGGGAGTGCCTGTCGGAATAGGTTCGCTTGTTGGTGCTGTTTTAGGGCAAGTATCGCCTGTGGTTTTGTCAATATCCATGGGTTTTGCAGCAGGCGCTATGATGTATGTAGTAAGTGATGAACTAATACCTGAGGCACACTTATGCGGCCATGGTCAATACCCCACAATTGGGTTGGTAGTCGGTGTGTTCGTGGGCATATTGGCGATTTTCATTTTGTAACGACATCTATTTTATGATGAAATCCGGCTTATATTTGATGGCGATGATTGTAAGAGAATGGTAGAAGAAATAGTCAATACAAGAGGCCAGGTGAAGGCCGGCAATTTTTGAATTCAAAAGGGGGGGTTATGAGATGCCTGATATCATGTCTAACATAAAAGAAGATTCTTGTTTGATTATCGTAGATGTTCAAAATGATTTTTGCCCTGGCGGGGCTTTAGGAATTGAAGAAGGAGACCAGGTTGTACCGGTACTAAACGAATGGATTAGCCAATTTCAGAAAAAGGGAATACCTGTAGTCTATACTCAGGACTGGCATCCTAAAGATCACGTTTCTTTTGTGGAAAACGGTGGAATATGGCCGCCACACTGCGTTCAGGAGGGCAAAGGCGCCGAATTTCATCCGCGTCTGGTAGTTCAGGGTAAGATATGCCGCAAAGGATTTGTAAGAGACAAAGAGGCTTATTCCGGCTTCGATGGCAAATTGGACGGGCCAGATGGCCCTGCTCTTGCTCAATGGCTCAAGAAGCAAAGAGTTTCGCGAATCTACGTTGGAGGGTTGGCTACAGATTACTGTGTGAAAGCTACCGCCCTTGATGGGATCAAAAACGGATTTGAAGTTTTTGTGATTAGAGATGGAATCCGTGCTGTCGATGCAAACGAGGGTGACGGCGAAAGGGCTATTAAGGCAATGGCTGACAAAGGAGCAATAGTTGAATGACCATACGGCCAGATTCAGCGAAACCGGAATTTCCAAGCCTGAGAGGCTCACCTAAGCCCGCGGGTTTATCGGACTTATCTGAGTCACATTGTATAAATTCCGGTTCTTCATATCTAAGAACGGCTGGGTTAACATCATGGCCGGGGCTGATCAATCGATACCGGGATTACCTTCCTGTGACAAGCGGCACACCGGTGGTTACCCTTTTGGAAGGCAATACCCCTCTTATTCGAGCCCATAATTTAGAGAAGATAATGGAAGGTATTGAGATATATCTAAAATATGAGGGGCTTAACCCAACAGGTTCTTTCAAGGACAGAGGAATGACTCTTGCAGTATCTAAAGCGGTAGAACATGGCTCGCCTGCTATTATCTGTGCTTCGACAGGCAACACTTCTGCGTCGGCAGCAGCTTTTGCAGCAAGGGCAGGGCTTAGATGCGTGGTTGTGATTCCTGACAACAAGATTGCCATGGGAAAACTGGCTCAGGCTTTAGCTTACGGTGCGAGAATCATTAGCATTGATGGCAGTTTTGACGATGCGCTCAGGATCGTAAGGGAACTTTCATGCAAGCATTCCATTACACTGGTTAATTCGCTTAACCCATTCAGAATAGAAGGGCAGAAAACTGCAGCATTTGAGGTATGTGACTCGTTGGGCGGCGCTCCTGATTATCTTTCTCTGCCTGTAGGCAATGCAGGCAATATCACAGCTTACTGGAAAGGCTTTAAAGAATACAGAGACCATGGAAAAACCCACAGCCTTCCAAATCTTCTGGGGTTTCAGGCCAGCGGCTCAGCACCTATTGTTGAAAACCGGGTGATAGACAAGCCTGAAACGATTGCCACTGCCATTAGAATTGGGAACCCTGCCAGTTGGAAGAAAGCAGTGGAAGCCCTGGATGAATCAAATGGACGTATTGACAAAATCGATGATGAGGATATTTTAAGGGCATACAGACTGTTGGCGAGCACTGAGGGAGTGTTTGCAGAGCCGGCGTCATGTATTTCCGTTGCCGGTTTGCTCAAGTGTTACAAGAATAGCATGATTGAGCCCGGAAGCCGGGTAGTTTGTGTGCTCACCGGACACGGCTTGAAAGACCCTGATATAGCTGTTTCTATTAGAGGTGATTTTGCATCGGCACCGGCGGATTTTGGCACTGTCGAGAGGCTGGTTATGGAGTAGCAAAGGGCCTGTTTTTGGAGAATCTGTAGTGTTACATAGATGGCTGTACGAAAACCACACAGATTGTTAGGAAACCTGAATGAAATCCATACGGCTTCGAGCAAAAGCTGTATGAAAATTAGGCAGCTTCTCGAAAAGCTGTAGTTTTTCTATACAGCTGCTTGAAAACTATACAGCTTTCGGCGTGACATGTATAGAATCTATACAGTTTCTTAGAAACCTGTATGAAAAATAACCAGCTTATCTGGAAGGCCAAATTGCCTGAAACGATGATAGGGGAGAGGTACTTGTGATTAACATAAAAGTTCCGGCGACAAGTGCTAACCTTGGCCCCGGATTTGACTGTTTGGGAATGGCTCTCAATATCTACAACGAAGTTAATTTTGAAGAAACCGGTTCGGGTAAGATTGAAGTTATGTGGGATCCGAGTAATTCCATTACAATTCCTTGTGACAAGAACCTGGTTCATACGGCTTTTTCTCGTACCCTGGACCTCTTAGGTTTCACGCCTCGAGGCGTAACTATCAATATGCAACGGCAAGCAATCCCTATTGGAAGGGGGCTTGGAAGCAGTGCTGCGTGTGTAGTGGCAGGTGTGTTAGGGGCGAATGAGATTGCAGGTGGATTGTTGTCCTTCGAAGAAATAGTCGATTTGGCAACTGAAATTGAAGGGCACCCTGATAATGTGGTTCCTGCTCTAGCAGGCGGAATGACGATTGCTATACAGCATGGCGGGAGTGTATCTTACTCCAAAGTGGAAGTGCCTGGCAATCTCAGGTTTGTGGCCCTGGTTCCGGAATTTACATTGGCAACTTCTGATGCAAGACAGGCACTGCCTGATATGTATTCAAGGGCCGATGCAATTTTCAATTTAAGCCGAGTTGCAATGCTGGTAGCGTGTTTGCAGAACAATGAGCTTCATAACCTGAGGATCGCCACTGAAGACAGGATTCACCAGCCCTATAGGATGGGTTTTATACCCGGGGCATGTAAGATATTTGATGAACTTAAACACGCAGGATCTCTTGCTGAGTATATCAGTGGTGCAGGCCCAACCATTATGGCAGTGGTAGATGGAGATATGCAAGCCAAGTCTCTTTTGGAAAAGATCGGGTCGTCTTATGCCGGCGTGGATTGGCACAGCGAAACGGCAAGTAGAATCAGGCCGCTGAGCCTGGGTTTAGGCACGAGTAACTCCTTACACCGGAAGTGGAAGCCTTTGCTTCTTGAGCCGGATTTGTCTGGGGCTGTTGTTACACTGCTATCGTAGGTTAATTGCACATATTCATGTTCTTTTTTCCAATGCCAGGAGCTGCCCGAGAGACTATCGTAGGCTGGTTGCACTCATTTATATTCGCTTATGCCGGTTATGCTGCGGTTAAATTTCTCACACAGAAGTTGCGTATAAGTTCCGGCTATCTTGACGCAGTGGTGGTGCCACCAAGAAAACATCTCATTTTGCTTATCTCATCTTGTTTAACATATGTGACTATGTAAGAGGAATCATGCTAAACCGTAATTTCTTTCCATTTGCCTGTCTTGAACCGCCATCTAAACAGCAAAGACCTAATTGTTAGGTCAATTACCATGGCATACCATGCTCCGGGTAAATGTAGCCCAACTACTTCAACAAATAAGTATGTCAGCATGACCCGGACACCCCATGCGCTTCCTCCGGTGATATACATAACCCATGTGGTATCACCTGCACCTCGAAGACTTCCTGCCAGCACACGATTTATACCCATGATAGGTTGGGCCACGGCAACGATCTTAAGCACTGTGCTTCCCAGGCGAACTACCTCAGGATTATCCGGAGTAAACAACTGCACAACATAAGGTGCAGCTAAGAACAGCCCTAAACCGGCACACCCCATAGCCACTGAGGCCAGTTTCTGGCATTTCCAGGCTGATTCCTCTGCTTTCGCGGCATCGCCATATCCGAGATACTGTCCGACCAGTGTAGTGGCTGCCACGCCAAAACTGAAACCTATAACAAGGGACATAGATTCAATTCGTATGGCTATTTGATGAGCAGCATAAGCATTGGTTCCCAGGCCTGCTATAGCTCTTACATAAAGAAGTTGCGCGCCCCTTAATATGAGCCTTTCACCTGAAGCAGGCAGCCCTATTGACAGAACTGATCTTAGGGTCTTTCTATCAGGGCCAAACGAGCCTTTGCAGAAATCGCTTACCGGATTGGGTTTCCTAACGGTTAATATGAAAATCATGATCATACCTACGAATCGGGCAAACGCTGTTGCAAGCCCTGCCCCTGCAGTACCCATGGCAGCGAAACCCCAATTTCCGCTGATCAAAGCATAGTTGCCGCAAAGGTTGGTTACATTGACCAGAATACCTACGTACATAGGCAGGTGTGTGTTGCCTGCACCCCTGAGAGCTGCAGTAAACGTCATAGTAACAAACTGAAACAGCATAGACAGGCCCTTCCAATGAGCGTAGGGGATTCCCTGTTCGATTGCATCCGGTTCGGCTCCCATAAGGCGTAGGCTTGGGCCTGCAAAACCACTGATCAAAATGAAAGCGATAATCCCCAAAATCAAGGCGATAATCAAGGATTGTCTCAGGGTTTGCTGAGCTCTTTCGTTTTCACCTGCACCTACCCGGCGGGCTACTATAGAAGTGGTTCCTACCCGAATGGCACTATAGAAACTGGTTGCTATCATTGAAATTTGATTTGATAAGCCTACCGCTACAACCGATGCCGCCCCGACCCGTCCAACCATTGCCATGTCAGCAGCGTCAACTACGGCTTGAAGCAGTCTTTCCGCAATTAGTGGTATTGCAAGCACCCAGATATTTTGCTCGATCGTATGTTCTTCAAGATCAAGATGTTTAGGTC
Organism: uncultured Eubacteriales bacterium; assembly: GCA_964641455.1. Taxonomy (GTDB): domain Bacteria; phylum Bacillota; class Sulfobacillia; order Fermentithermobacillales; family Fermentithermobacillaceae; genus DTU015. Next base: position 15,172 of record CAZXLH010000037.1, read on the forward strand.
GGTCTTTAATCTTTTCGCGCAAAGAGGGGCCTTCATCGGGAATATCAACTAAGGTGTCTTCTTCATACTCTGATCTGTTCAATGTATCCACCTATATTTCGTAGTACAAAATAGTCCTCATATTATCTTATAGGGGTTCTTCAAAAAAGACAACCAGGAGAACAGGCCACCGGTTTCGCTTCCATGTTGCGGCTAATTGGCATTTCGATGTGATCATTCATCTGGCCATTCAAAGGAATTTCGAGTTTCGTAGCGAACTTTAAAATATAGCACCCTAAGGTGTTGTTGGATGTTCCTGGTTGAATGCAGTCGATGGCAGAGATTGAAACGTAAGTAACGTGGGTAAGTGACATAGGCAATATATTAAAGGCTCATCAAATGGCTCATCGTTTGGATGTTATTTTGTAAACCTCAGAAAGGTATTCAGAATTAAGTTGTTTTGAAAGGAGTGAACTCCTGGTAGAAAACAGCCAGCCTGGAAACTCCCGCGGCAAGCACATGCAAAGTAACTGGTGTTTCTCGGATTTTACCGGCTTACTGCAAGTAGTAAGTGATGGGCTAATGCGTATGGGGCTCCTACGTAGAAGATGCACCCGTACAGTTGTGATTTGGAGCGGTACAGGTATTGGCACCAGGCAATCTACATGGATAAATGTGAAAGCAAACTATTGAAAATCACATCGCCGGAAGAGTTTTTTGGTTTCCAACTTGGCAGCGATCGCAAAATTGCCAGGTGGGACAAGATAACAGAGTATTTTTACAAAATCGAATCTGAGTCAGATCGGATAAAAGTTATCGAGATGGGAAAGACCACAGAAGGTAACCCGTTCCTTTTGACCATTATTTCGGCTCCGGATAACTTAGCTCAATTGCAGCATTACAAAGAGATAAACGCCAAGATATCAGATCCTCGCGGGCTATCTCCAGAAACTGTGAAGCAACTGGTAAGTGAAGGCAAAGTGATAGTTTGCCAGACAATGAGCCTTCATGCCAGCGAGATTGGCGGAACCCAGATGGCACCGGAATTGGCTTACGACCTGTTGTCTTGCGATTCAGAGATAACAAAGCAAATTTTGGACAACGTAATCTTTTTAATGGTGCCTTGCTTTAACCCCGACGGCCAGATTATGGTAACTGATTGGTATAATAAGTCTCTGGGAACTGAGTATGAGGGCACTATGCTTCCGTATCTTTATCACAAGTACGCAGGCCATGATAATAATCGAGACGCATTTGCACTTAACTTGGTTGAATCCGGATATGTAGGCCGGATTTTGTTTACAGAATGGCACCCTCAAGCATATCAAGATCATCATCATATGGGGGGCAGAGGTGCTCGCTTGTATCTGGCTCCGTATTCTGATGCAATAAGGCCGTATGCTGATCCGTTGGTTTGGCGTGAAGACTCGTGGTATGGAGCCCACATGGCATATGCGCTTGAACAAGCCGGAAAGACGGGGATACTCAACGGTGCTCAATTCCCGGGATGGGGCCATTTTGGGTTCCACTGGATCGCGACTCACCACAATATCGCAGGGATGCTCACTGAATCGGCTTCTGCCAGGTTAGCCACTCCTGTATACGTCCATCCCCATCAGCTCAAAGGGGCAAGCCCGAGGACCATGCCCGAGTACGAACCTCAGACTAACTTCCCTAACCCCTGGCCCGGAGGATGGTGGAGGTTACGTGACATTGTAGAACAACAGAAAATTGCTGCCTGGTCTCTGCTTGAAATTTGCGCCAAGTTCAGGGAAAAAATTCTGTGGAATGCTTACCTTAAAGCCACACGCCAGACTGAGCGTGGGGCGGCCGGCTCGCCTAAGGCTTACGTAATTCCCAGGGATCAACACGATCCTCTCACTGCCTTCAAACTTGTTGATTTGCTGCTTGGGCAAGGCATTGAAGTTAAGCAAGCTGCTGAGGACTTTATAGCAGATGGAAAAGCGTATTCTAAAGGGTCATTTGTTATTTCCCTGGCTCAGCCCAAGATGGGAGTTATTCGGTCGCTTCTGGGGAGGACATTTTACCCTGATAGCTATTGGACGCGCAACCCTGATGGTTCGCCTATTATGTACGATACTGCTACTGATACCGTCAGTGAATTCATGGGTGTGGCTGTGGAACCTGTTGATGCCGGGATTGATGTGGCTTTAAAGAACGTAGTTGATACTGAGGGGCAGAGGTGCGAACCAAAAGAGGCTCCTGACTGTATTTACTACCAGATTCAGGGATATGTGCTTGATCCCAGGCTTAACGATACTTTTGCAGTGGTTAACAGCCTTCTGGCAGAGGATGTACAGGTTTGGAGATTTGAGGAAACCCTGTGTGGTGGTAAGCACCCAAACTACCCTGATATGCCTGCAGGCACTTTTTACATTGAACACTGTGCAGAAATTGCCTCAAAACTTAAGATGCTTTGCGAACAAAGGGATGTCCCATTCTACCCGATTACCTATTCTGTTGACGTACCCAAACGCGAGATGAAGCATCTAAGGGTTGGTATGTACCAGCGCTATTGGGGTGGAAATATGGATGAAGGATGGAGCAGGCTGGTATTGGAAGACTTCGGCTTCAAATATCGGACTTTGAAAGATGCAGATTTTAAAGAAGGCAACTTAAAGCACAATGTTGATGTCATAATCTTACCCAGTGATAGGCCTGAACTGATTCTTGGCCCTGAAGGTGATGAGCTCAAACTTGGAAGGTACCATGTTCCGCCGACTCCTCCTGAATATCGCAGCGGTATAGGTAAAGAAGGTGCTGAATCGCTTCGCGAATTCGTGAAGGCAGGTGGAAGGTTGGTGGCTTTTGATGCTGCGTGTAAATTTGCCATAGAAACCTGCAAACTCAAAGTCGCAAACGCAGTGGACGGCCTTACTTTTGAGGACTACTATTGCCACGGCTCGACTCTTAAGGTCAAAACGGATAATGCCCATCCGTTGGCGTACGGCATGCCTGATGAGTTCTATGCCCTTGTTTGGGGTGGCCAGGCGTTTGAAGTTGAAGATACTTTCAGTGCTCATGACTACACAGCGATTGCACAGTACCCTGAGAAGGATTTACTCCGGAGCGGATGGCTTATCGGAGAGAAATTGATTGCCAGGAAGCCTTGCATTATGTCGGTAAGGTGTGGCGATGGCGAAGTGGTATTGTTTGGTTTCAGGCCACTTTTCCGCGCCCAGACTCACGGAACCTTCAAACTGTTGTTTAATTGTTTGTTAGGTTAGGCTCACGTTTATATGGGTTCAGGTTTTTACAGGTTACAATGTTATTTTTGTAAGGAGGTTTTGAACCAGGTGTTAGCTATTACTAACGGTAAAGTAGTTACAATTACAAACGGTATTATTGATGAAGGTACGGTGCTGGTCGAAGATGGCAAAATTAAGGCCGTGGGAAAGGATATTGGAATTCCTGAAGGAGCAAAGGTTATTGATGCCAAGGGCAAAATCGTTACTCCCGGCCTTATTGACGCCCATAGCCACCTTGCAGTATTTGGCGAGCCTTCTGTTTGGGCCAATGCTGACGGAAATGAGATAAGCGACCCAATTACAGCGCAAGTAAGGGGAATTGATGCCCTGAATCCGGAAGATCCTGCAATTGCCGACGTGGTTACCGGAGGAGTTACCACTGTTTATACAGGCCCCGGAAGTGCCAACCTAGTTGGCGGTACAGGTTTTGCCATAAAGTTAAGAGGTAAGACTGTGGATGAAATGGTTATTCCGGGTACTGAAGGCATGAAGATGGCTCTTGGTGAGAACCCAAAGAGAGTATACGGCCAGGGACAGAAACGGGCACCAAGGACCCGTATGGCAAATGCATCGGTTTTGCGTGAGGCGCTTGTAAAGGCTCAGGCCTATATAGAAAAGACAGAAAAGGCTAAGAAGAAAGAAGAGGCCGGCGAAGATGCCAATTATCCTGACAGAGATCTCAAATTGGAAGCTTTGGGCAGGGTATTGCGGCGTGAGATTAAGGCGAGAATGCATGCTCACAGGGCAGACGATATTATGA
>CAZXLH010000038.1:0-19058 GCA_964641455.1 uncultured Eubacteriales bacterium
CCAATCGTACCTACGTTCACATGAGGCTTAGTTCTTTCAAATTTCTTCTTGGCCATTTATTTTTAATCCTCCTTCATTACACTCGCCCATAGTATTTGGCGACTATTTTATCCGCTTCTGCGGGTGGAACAACATCGTACTGATCAAACTGCATTGTATAAGTACCTCTGCCTTGAGACTTTGAACGAAGATCAGTAGCGTATCCAAACATTGTAGCAAGAGGTACCATGGCCCGGATTACTTCATATACTTCCGTGGTTTCCATTCCGGTTATCTGGCCTCTTCTTGCGTTCAGATCTGCAAGAACCTCACCCAAAAACTCAGAAGGTACTGTCACTTCCACTTTCATAACCGGTTCCAAAATCGCAAGTTTTGCTTTTGACAAAGCATCTTTGACTGCCATAGAACCTGCAATCTTAAAAGCAAGTTCTGACGAGTCCACCTCGTGATAAGAACCGTCTTCAAGAACGGCTTTAATATCCACCAGCGGATACCCTATTAAAGAACCGGATTCAAGCGCTTCCCTAACACCTACTTCTACTGCTGGAATGAATTCGCTGGGAATAGCCCCGCCTCGAATAACGCTCTCAAATTCAAAGCCCTGCCCTCTGCCTAAAGGCTCTAATTTGAGTTTGACATGGCCGTATTGGCCGCGCCCTCCGGTCTGCCGCACAAACTTGCCCTCGCCGGAAACTGCTGCCAAGATGCTTTCTTTGTAAGCAACCTGAGGCTTTCCCACAGCAGCCTTTACGCCAAAGTCCCGAAGAAGCCTATCACAAATGATTTCCAGATGCAATTCTCCCATACCCGCAATAAGGGTTTGTCCTGTTTCCTGATCCGTCTCAAATGTAAATGTGGGATCTTCCTCAGCCAGCTTCTTGAGACACTTTCCCAGTTTATCAAGATCGTGCCTGGTCTCAGGCTCAATGGCTACGGTAATTACAGGCGTTGGAAATGAAATTCGTTCGAGCACAATAGGCTTTTTCTCGTCACACAAGGTGTCGCCTGTAGCCGTATGCTTCAACGCCACAGTTGCAACAATGTCACCTGTGGAAACTGCCTCAACGTCTTCCCTATGGTTGGCATGCATCAAAAGAAGCCTCTGAATTCTTTCGTTCTTGCCACGGGTAGCATTGTATACATAGGACCGATTGGTCAAAACCCCTGAATAAACCCTAAAGTAGGTAACCCGCCCAACGTAAGGGTCGGTCATGACCTTGAAAGCCAGGGCGGAAAAAGGTTCATCATCGCTGGGTTTCCGCGTGACTGTTTCCTCTGTGCCAGGAACTTGGCCCTCAATAGGAGGTACTTCCAAAGGAGAAGGGAGAAAATCAATTACGCCATCCAACAGTTTCTGCACACCCTTATTCTTAAAAGAAGAACCGCAGAAACAAGGAACTATCTTGTTCTCCAAAGTTCCCTTTCTGATTGCCTTTTTCAACGAGTCTGCAGGTATATCTTCTCCCTGGAGGTATGCTTCCAGGATACCATCATCAAAATCAGACGCTACAGACAGCAGATCTTCCCGATACTCTTCGTATAATTCCAACATGTCCTCAGGTATCTCACGTTCTTCTACCTCTAGGCCAAGCTCATCTTTCCAATACAACGCCTTTGACCCGACAATATCAATCACACCACAAAAAGTGTCTTCAACTCCGATTGGCAAAAACAATGCCACAGGCCTTGCTCCAAGTCTCGTCTCCATCATTTTCAAGGTCCTGTAAAAATCAGCACCTAATGAATCCATCTTGTTAATATAGGCAATTCTAGGAGTGTTGTAACGGTCTGCCTGTCGCCAGACAGCCTCGGACTGGGGCTCGACACCGCCTTTTGCGCAAAATATCGCTACAGCGCCATCAAGTACTCGAAGGCTTCGTTCAACCTCAGCGGTAAAGTCAACGTGTCCTGGCGTGTCTATAATGTTGATTCGAAAATCTCTCCAATGACACGTAGTGGCTGCCGAAGTAATGGTAATGCCTCTTTCCTGCTCCTGTTCCATCCAGTCCATGGTCGCAGACCCCTCGTCCACCTCTCCTATACGGTGGACCTTGCCTGTGTAAAACAACATACGCTCGGTTGTTGTCGTCTTGCCCGCATCAATGTGAGCCATAATTCCTATATTTCTAATTCTTTCTAACGGAAATGTCTGCGGCATCGAATTCCCCCCTTTCAAAATTTTGCACTCAGTTGCCTACCACCTATAATGAGCAAAAGCTCTGTTAGCTTCAGCCATCCTGTGCATTTCTTCTTTTCGTCTTATAGTATTGCCGGTATTGTTTGATGCGTCCAAAATCTCCCCGGCCAACTTATACTCAAACCCACGCTCCGAGCGAGCCCTGGCGAAATCTACAAGCCATCTGACTGCCAAAGACAGCCGCCTCTCCGGCCTTACTTCCATAGGCACCTGATAAGTGGCGCCTCCAACCCTTCTCGGCCGGACCTCAAGAACAGGCATTGCATTCTTAACAGCCTGGTCAAGTACTTCCATAGGGTCTTTGCCTGTCTTTTCCCTGATAATATCCATAGCACTGTAAACTAACCGCCTGGCCGTGAATTTTTCCCCATCGTACATAATCTTGTTAGTAATCCTTGTTACCAACACAGAGTCATATACAGGGTCAGGTATCCAAGTTCTCGACGGAACCCTACCTCTTCTAGGCACAATGTTCACCTCGCAAATCTAATCTCTTGGCTTCTTGGTACCATATAATGAACGCCCTTGTCGTCTGTCTACTACGCCGGCTGCATCAAGCGTCCCCCTCACAATATGGTAACGCACTCCGGGCAAGTCTCTTACACGCCCGCCACGAACCAGAACTACAGAGTGTTCTTGGAGATTGTGGCCGATTCCCGGAATATACGCACTTACTTCAAACCCATTTGTCAAGCGAACACGTGCAATCTTTCGAAGGGCCGAGTTTGGTTTCTTAGGAGTAGTAGTCCTAACCACGGTACAGACCCCCCGCTTAAAAGGGTTCCCTTGCAAAGCAGGAGATTTTGTCTTTTCATATATCTGCTTTCTTCCCTTCCGGACCAGCTGATTAATCGTTGGCACATCTAACCCTCCTTTTCAGATTATCTGGATTATTTATATATTTTTTGGTTTAAGCAAAACACAACACGAAGCACCCACGCCTATATTGCAATATTCGCCAAGTTGTTTCATACTTGCAACCCAAACTATTTCAACATTGTTCTCTTTTGCCATCATAACTACATTTGCTACTATCTTAGCATCAGCATCTTTTGCAATAAGCACTTTTTGAGCTGAACCTCTGCTTATGGCTTTTGAGGCAGCTTTTGCACCCGCAATCTTAATTTTTTTAGGTATCTGGGCATAGGCTGGGCCTATCATGACTTAAGTCTCTCCTATACCAGCATAAAAAAGCACGCTTTATGAGTTTAGCACCCTGATAAAAGCGTGTCAATGGTAGCTAACATTCTTATCAAGAAACTTCCCTGGGTCACATACTTTAAGGCCCAAGAGAGCCGGGGTATCTGGGTTTTATTCCCTGCCCCGGCTCTCCGGAGCCATTACTGTATTATATTGTAAACACCCATACCTGTGTGCTTTCGGGAATATCTGCCTTACTAATTGAACACTCTGAGCCATCCAGCCGCATAACGTTCTCCTCGCCTTCAAGAAAACTGTCGACTATTGCCACAGGCCAGGAATCAATGTACTTAGTCTTATAATGCATTGGCACCATGATATTAGGCTTGATTAAACCTACTGTCTCTTTGGCTGCCACAGCATCTATTGTATAATAACCGCCTACCGGAACAAACAAAATGTGAACTTGGCCAATCTCTTTTGCCTGGGAAGGGGCAAGCGCCTCACCAAGATCGCCCAGGTGCGCCAGGGTAATCCCGTCTATATCCATGACAAATATGCCATTTTCTCCGCGAAGTTTTCCTTCTTGGCCATCATGAAAAGAAGGCACGGTTCTAAATTCTACCCCTTCGATAACCTCTTTGATACGCCTTGCTTTCTTGGTTTCCGGATCTAAGCCCCTAAGTACCTGAAACTCCCCGTCCAGCACATGTATAGCATTGTGATCATGATGCTCATGAGACACAGTAACAACATCAGCTGTTTGTCTTATCTCGGGATAAGGAACATCCTTCCCAAATGGATCTGTAATTATTTTAAGTGCCGGGGATTCAATCAAGAAAGAAGCATGGCCTAACCACCTTATTTTCAATGTTCCATACCTCCGTAATCTAAAAATCCCTACGCTGAAACGTTATCTCCGGCAGCTTCTGCCCCATCATCACTTTCCTCGGCCAAAGCAGGAACCACTTCGATATCACCATATCTTTGCATACCTGTTCCTGCTGGAATCAGTTTGCCAATAATCACGTTTTCTTTTAGCCCCAAAAGGTTATCTGTCTTACCCTTGACAGCCGCATCAGTAAGCACCCGTGTTGTCTCCTGGAATGAAGCAGCCGACAGGAATGAGTCAGTCGATAATGATGCCTTGGTAATTCCCTGGATAATCGGTTTCCCGGTAGCAGGTTCTCCACTCTCTTCGTAAGCCTGGGCATTTGCTTCAGCAAATTCGTGAATGTCTACAACCCCGCCTGGGAGAAGCAACGTATCTCCGGGCTCTTCAACCTTAATTTTCCTCAGCATTTGCCTAATAATTACCTCAATGTGTTTATCGGAGATGTCGATACCCTGTAGCCTGTATACTCTCTGAACTTCGCTCAAAAGGTACTCTTCTACAGCTCTGACTCCCTTGACCCTGAGCAAATCGTGAGGATTAATGGAACCCTCAGTGAGCGCATCGCCAGGTGCTACTGTATCTCCGTCAGCAACTTTAACCAAAGCGCCAAAAGGAACTGCAATAGTGCTTCGATCACCGTCTTCGGAAGTGATAACAATCTCACGTTTCTTCTCGCCTTCAACGATTTCAACGGTCCCGCCAATTTCAGCTATAGCTGCCTGGCCTTTTGGCTTCCTTGCTTCAAAAAGTTCTTCAACCCTTGGCAGGCCGTGGGTAATGTCTTCGCCTGCAATACCTCCCAGGTGGAAAGTACGAAGAGTAAGCTGAGTACCTGGCTCACCAATTGACTGGGCTGCAATTGTACCTATGGCTTCGCCTACTTCTACAACATCACCTGTAGCAAGGTTTCTGCCATAGCATTTTATGCATACGCCATGCTTGGTTTCACACGTAAGCACGGATCTGACTTCTACTTCTTCAATGCCCGCTTCGACTATTTGATCAGCCTTTTTGTCGTCAATTAATTCCTGGCCTTTACAAATTACTTCGCCTGTCTCAGGGTGAAGAATGTCGCTTACTGCAAACCGTCCTACAATTCTGTCCCGTAAGTCCTCAATGAGTTCTCCGTCAATTTCAATGGCTCTGACCAAAATACCGCAATCACAACCACATTCAGTTTCTCTGACTATTACATCTTGGGCTACGTCCACAAGCCTTCTTGTCAGGTAGCCTGAGTCTGCAGTTCTCAACGCAGTATCAACAAGGCCCTTTCTCTGTCCGTGTGTGGATGTAAAGTATTCGAGTACTGAAAGCCCTTCCCTGAAGTTTGCTCTAACAGGTTGTTCAACCATCCTTCCTGCAGGGTCAACCATGATACCTCTCATTCCGCCAAGCTGAGATATCTGCTGAATATTACCTCGGGCTCCTGATTCGGCCATCATATATACAGGGTTCCATTTACCAATGGAATCTCTAAGTGCCTGAGTAACCTTATCAGTTGCATCTCTCCAAACTTCAATAACCTTTTGGTACCTCTCGTCTTCTGTCAAAAAGCCCATACGGTACTGCTCTTGAATCTCATTTACCTGTTCATCCGCTTTTGCAAGAATTTTGGATTTCTCTTGAGGCACCACAATATCATCAATTGCAATGGTTGAACCTGCCTGGGTTGCATAAGAGAACCCTAAATCCTTAATGGCGTCCAACATCTCAGCCGTATGTTCCATGCCGTACTCGCTAATGCTGCCGGCCACAACCTTAGCCAGAAGCCTTCTGTCTACGACCTTGTTAACGAACCTCAGTTTCTCAGGAAGTACACTGTTTAAAATGCACCTGCCCGGAGTGGTAATCAACCTTTCGGCCTTACCGTTTGCCCCGTACCTGAGTACTACAAGTTCATGCAGCCCTACATTGCCTGTTTCATAGGCCATAATGGCTTCATCAATTGACGCAAATTTTCTATGAATATTTTTCTCATCAACTTGCTCAGGATCATAATCTTCAGTAAGTGTAAGGTAATAGATACCAAGAACAATGTCCTTGGTAGGCGTAACCGCCGGTGTCCCGTCCTTGGGTAAAAGCAGATTATGGTTAGATGCCATTAATATCTTTGCCTCCGCCTGAGCTTCTGCCGAAAGAGGCACATGCACCGGCATCTGGTCACCGTCAAAGTCAGCGTTGTATGGCGGGCAAACCAAAGGATGAATTTGGATAGCCCTACCCTCAATAAGAACAGGTTCAAACGCCTGAATACTAAGCCTATGCAATGTAGGCGCCCTGTTTAACAGCACCGGATGCTCTTTAATGACTTCTTCGAGAATGTCCCATACTTCCGGCCTCGCTCGCTCAACCAGGCGCCTTGCACTCTTTATGTTATGGGCAAGCCCTTTTTCAACAAGCCTTTTCATAACAAAAGGTTTGAAAAGTTCAAGTGCCATTTCCTTGGGAAGCCCGCATTGATGGAATTTAAGGCTGGGGCCTACAACTATAACTGAACGTCCTGAGTAGTCAACCCTCTTCCCAAGTAGGTTTTGCCTGAACCTTCCCTGCTTTCCTTTGAGCATGTCAGACAAAGATTTAAGAGGCCTCTGGCCCGGGCCTGTAACCGGACGCCCTCGCCTGCCGTTGTCAATAAGAGCATCAACTGCCTCTTGCAGCATTCTCTTTTCATTGCGGACAATAATGTTCGGTGCTCCAAGATCCAACAGCCTTTTGAGCCTGTTATTGCGATTAATTACCCTGCGGTACAAATCGTTTAGATCAGACGTGGCAAAGCGGCCTCCGTCAAGTTGCACCATAGGCCTTAAATCAGGTGGTATTACAGGAATCACATCGAGAATCATCCATTCAGGTTTGTTACCTGATGTTCTGAAGGCATCCACTACTTCTAACCGGCGTATAGCACGGTTTTTCCTTTGCCCTCTGGCATTTTTGGCCTCTTCCCTTAATTCCTCAACTTCCTTTTCAAGATCTACCTGAGCCAAAATTTCCCTGATTGCTTCGGCTCCCATGCCTGCTCTAAACCGGTTGCCGTATTTTTCCCTAGCCTCTCTGTATTCACTTTCAGTAAGCACCTGTTTGTAGGAAAGTTCGTCGCAATCGCCTACATCAATTACTATATATGCTGCAAAATAGAGTACCCGTTCGAGCACTCTGGGCGACATATCCAAAAGCAGGCCCATGCGGGACGGTACACCTTTGAAATACCAAATATGAGATACAGGCGATGCCAATTCAATATGGCCCATGCGTTCGCGCCTGACCTTCGATTTGGTCACTTCCACACCGCATTTGTCACAAACCACACCTTTAAAACGAATTCTCTTGTATTTTCCGCAATAGCATTCCCAGTCCTTGGTAGGCCCGAAAATTCTTTCACAAAAGAGTCCGTCTCTTTCAGGTTTTAGGGTTCTATAGTTAAGAGTCTCCGGCTTCTTGACTTCGCCTCGAGACCACTCCCTTATCTTCTCAGGTGATGCAAGAGAAATGCGCATTGCAGCAAAATCATTGACGTCCACTCTTCAACATCCCCTTTTGGTTAACTTTTCTGTTCATCATCGTCATCCTCATCGGGTTCAAGGTCACGAATAGACGTTACCCGGCCAAGACGATCTATATCGTCCATTTCAGCCCGGCGTGTTCGACGCTTGGCCTTTTGAGCCTTCTTTTTCTCTTTGGCTGACAACTCATCTTCTTCCAGCACTTTGGAGACATCGTCCGGAATCCCCACTTCTTTGAAGAGTTCGTCAAATGTCATCTTCTTATCTTGTTCCTGTTTCTCTGGAATTATCTTGTGGGCGGTTTTTTCATCATCCTTAGAGGGCTCACGATCTCCGGCAGTGGCTTTCTCACGTTTCACAGTCTTTTCGTCTGTTTCATCTTCATCAGATGCTTGCTTTTGAGTACGGCTCGCAGGCCTTCGCGGCTTAGATTCAATCACCAAATCAAGATCTGTTCTTGACTCTTGCGCGTCATCTTCTAATTCCTTGACTTCAATTTCATTGCCGTCTTCGTCGAGCACTTTTACATCCAAAGCAAGGCTCTGAAGTTCCTTAAGAAGAACCTTAAAAGATTCAGGCACTCCCGGTTCAGGAATATTTTGGCCTTTCACAATTGCTTCGTAAGTTCTAACCCTACCCGTCACGTCGTCAGATTTTACAGTAAGCATTTCTTGCAAGGTATATGCTGCTCCATATGCTTCAAGCGCCCAAACTTCCATTTCTCCGAAACGCTGGCCGCCCATCTGGGCCTTTCCGCCAAGGGGCTGTTGCGTTACCAAAGAATATGGGCCTGTAGAGCGTGCGTGGACTTTATCGTCTACTAAGTGCAAAAGTTTCAACATGTATACGTAACCAACTGTAACCGGACTATCAAAAGGCTCGCCTGTCCGTCCGTCACGCAGTTGTATTTTTCCGTCTCTGGGAAGCCCTGCTTTTTCAAGCAGATCCTTCACTTCTTCTTCTTGAATACCATCAAATACCGGTGTTGCCACGTTAATGCCAAGAAGTTTTGCTGCATACCCAAGATGGCACTCAAATATCTGGCCAATATTCATTCGGGATGGAACCCCTAAAGGAGTAAGTACAATCTGGACAGGAGTACCGTCAGGCAAAAACGGCATATCTTCCCTGGGCATAATCTTGGCAATCACACCTTTGTTTCCGTGACGGCCTGCCATCTTGTCGCCTTCAGATATCTTACGTTTTTGAGCGACGTACACTCTTACCAGTTCGTTAACACCCGGTGGAAGCTCATCCCCTGTCTCCCTGGTAAATACCTTGACCTCAACTACAATGCCGCTCTCGCCATGCGGTACTTTCAGCGAATTGTCTCTTACTTCACGGGCTTTTTCGCCAAATATCGCCCGCAAGAGCCTTTCCTCTGCAGTAAGTTCGGTTTCTCCTTTTGGAGTAACCTTTCCTACGAGAATATCGCCTGAGCGCACTTCAGCGCCGACTCTAATGATTCCGCGCTCGTCAAGGTCCTTTAACTGCTCTTCACCAACATTAGGAATATCTTTGGTGATTTCTTCAGGGCCCAGTTTGGTATCCCTGGCGTCACACTCGTATTCCTCTATGTGTATAGATGTATAGACATCTTCCTCAACCAGTTCTCTCGAAATAAGAATAGCGTCTTCATAGTTATAACCATGCCATGGCATGTACGCTACCAGGACATTCCTGCCCAGAGCCAATTCTCCCATATCAGTAGACGGCCCATCTGCAAGAACGTCTCCTTCTTCTACCAATTGCCCTTTTGATACGATGGGTGTTTGGTTAAAACAAGTACCCTGGTTTGAACGGTTAAATTTCTTTAGCTTGTAAACATCGCGATCCCCTGAAAGGGTTTGCACAACAATCTCAGACGCCGAAACCCGAATAACACGGCCAGGCCTCTCGGCAACAGCGATTACCCCAGAGTCAAGAGCCGCTCTGTGTTCAAGGCCTGTGCCTACAAGAGGTGCTTCACTCTTTACCAAAGGCACACCTTGACGCTGCATGTTCGAGCCCATAAGAGCTCGGCTGGCGTCATCGTGTTCAAGGAACGGAATAAGCGAAGTAGCCACTGAAAATACCTGCTTTGGAGATACGTCCATATAGTCAATTTCTTCCGGCGGTACTTCAAGCACTTCTTGCCGGTACCTTGCCATGATACGCTCGTCCAGAAAATATCCTTGATCATCTATGGCTACGTTAGCCTGGGCAATTACACAATCATCTTCTTCATCAGCAGTAAGATACTCAATTTCATCGGTAACTTTTTTCTGCGCCGGGTCGGCCTTCCGGTAAGGAGTCTCTATAAAGCCTAACCGGTTAATCCGTGCGTAACATGAAAGTGAGTTGGTAAGCCCTATGTTTGGCCCTTCAGGTGTCTCAATCGGACACATTCTACCGTAGTGAGAATGGTGAACGTCACGAACTTCGAAACCTGCCCTCTCTCGGGTAAGCCCACCGGGGCCAAGCGCCGAAAGCCGCCTTTTGGCCGTAAGCTCTGTAAGTGGGTTGGTTTGCTCCATAAATTGAGATAACTGGCTTGAACCAAAAAATTCTCTCACTGCACCCACTACAGGCCTTACATTGATAAGCGCCTGAGGAGTAATGACATCAATATCCTGGATTGTCATACGCTCCCTAACAACCCGTTCCATCCTGGCAAGCCCCACTCGGAACTGGTTCTGCAGCAGTTCTCCAACACACCTAACCCGCCTGTTTCCAAGGTGGTCAATATCATCTACAGTGCCTATTCCCTTTGTGAGCCCGAAAAAGTAGTTGATTGCCGCTAACATATCATCTCGGGTAAGCGATTTTTCTCTGGACCATGCTTCTTCAGTATTCTCACGAATGCCATTCCCTACAACGCGAACTACCTGTCCTTCAGGAGTAGCTACGTCGATTTCATTAATTCCGGAATGATTTATTTTCTGTGCTAACTCTCTATCAATTCGATCCCCGGCTTTAACCAGCAATTCACCGGTTTCAGGATGAACAATATCAACCATGGCTATTGTATTTATGATCCGCCTGCGCAAAGCAAATTTCTTGTTAAGCCGGTAACGCCCTACAGTAGCCAAATCATAACGCCGGGGTTCAAAAAACATATTCTCAAAAAGATTTCTTGCGCTTTCTATTGTGGGAGGCTCTCCCGGCCTCAGTCGCCGGTAGATTTCAACCAGGGCTTCGTCTCTTGATTTGGTTGTATCTTTATCGAGCGTATTTTTCAAAACTACGCTTTCGCCCATTGCCTCCAAAATTTGGGCGTCTGTTTCCAAACCTATAGCCCTTAGCAAAATAGTCAACGGCAGCTTACGAGTGCGGTCTATCCGAACCGATGCAATATCGTTACGGTCAGTTTCCATTTCAAACCATGTGCCTCTACTGGGTATCACCGTTGCTGAATAGCGCCGTACGCCGTTTGGATCCGTTTCACAAGAGTAATATGCACCGGGGGAACGAACAAGTTGACTTACAATAACCCTCTCAGCGCCGTTTATGATAAATGTGCCTGCGTCAGTCATGAGCGGAAAATCGCCCATAAATACTTCCTGTTCTTTCACTTCACCTGTAGTCTGGTTTACAAGCCTCACCTTCACTTTCAGCGGGGCTGAATAAGTAACATCTCTTTCCTTGCATTCTTCCACAGAATGCTTAGGTTCTCCCAGACTGTAGTCTATAAACTCCAATACTAAATTTTCGGTAAAATCTTTGATAGGTGAAATGTCTCTAAATACCTCACGCAGCCCTTCTTCCAAAAACCATTGGTAGGAATCCTTCTGTACTGCTATCAAATTAGGAATTTCAAGGACTTCGTGAACACGGCTGTAGTCTAGCCGTTCACGCTTGCCTACCTTAATGGGATAGGCCATGCATTTCACTCCTTAGGGGGTAAATCTCCGCCTGCACTTAGAGAAAGGAACTCTATACTGCTCACCTTAATATATTACCCAGAGTTCCGTAAACTAATTCCTGGCTAGCGGGCCGATATACGAATGCAAGTTAAAATATTACCACGCCTGTTGACGTTTGTCAACAAGCGCGATATTTTGGCTTTGTAGGCCTACCCTCTAAGGCAAATGTAATTCAGCTTATCTCTCAAAGCAATCCAATTTCAGTAAGTACCTGACGTATGGCTTGCTTATCCTCGAGAGCGGGCCGGCACAGTGGCAATCTAAACCCGCCTAGCTGTAACCCGGTCATTTCAAGGGCAGTTTTTACCGGAACAGGGTTGGTTGTGATAAACAACACTTTAAAAAGTTCAAAAAGTTTATAATGAATCTCCTGTGCCTTTTGTACGTTGCCCTCAGCATAAAAGTCTATCATATTTCTTAGATCTTGGGCTACGAGATGAGCTGCAACCGATACAACACCTGAACCTCCCAATGACAGTATCGGCAAGGTTAAACTATCATCGCCGGAATAGACATAAAAATCGTCAGGGCAACCTGCCAAAATCGCCGACGTCTGATCGACAATGCCTGACGCTTCTTTGATTGCCACCACATTTTCAAGTTCCGCAAGGCGCAACACAGTGTCAGGCAAAAGGTTAACAGACGTCCGCGGAGGTACATTGTAAAGCATGATTGGCAATGAAGTATTTTCTGAAACGGCGCGAAAATGCCGGTATAAACCCTCCTGGCTTGGTTTATTGTAGTAAGGGGTAACAGCCAGAATACCATCGGCACCCGCTTTTTCCACTAATCTGGTCAATTCAATACTTTTGCCTGTATTATAGGAACTTGATCCTGCCCAAACCATAACCGATGGATCAAGTGCTTCCCGGACTTCAGATACGAGCCGAATCTTTTCACTGGTAGTCAGGGTAGGCGATTCGCCTGTAGTACCTGAAATGAGTATTCCGTCTACACCCTCTGTGGCAAGTTTCTTTGCCAAACCGACAGCAACCTTAAAATCTACCTCAAGGGCTTCATTGAACGGAGTCACCAGCGCTACAATCAAACTTCCATAAGGTGATAACCTCATTGGCCACACTCCCCCTAATTACTGGCTTACAGCCCAAAAGCGTCATGAAGTACATTAACCGCCTTACATAAACACTCCTGGTCAACCAGGCACGAAATAGTGATATTTGAGTCTGAACTTGCGTAAATCCTAATATTTTCCCCTGCCAACGCACTAGCTACAGTATTCATTACACCGGCCCTGCCATGCATACTGTATCCGATAACAGTGACCTTGGCCTTGCCTGTTTGCACATCTGCGTTGCCGGCCATGTCACCAAGATAAAAAAGAACCTGCTTTACCTGATGTTCTCTTATGGTAAATGATAACTTATCAGGAAACACATTGATTACATCCAGAGAAATATCGTCGAGCCTTTTTAAAATACCGGTAAGGGTTTTCATTTGATAGTTAGGGCAAAGGGCCAAAGTTACGTGAGCAAGGTTAGGAACATAGGTAACCCCTGTGACAGGTTTATCATTGCGCAGAAACAGCCAAGGTGCCTCGTTATCTTCCCCGTTGGCAATCACCGTTGTCTTGCTGTCAGGCTTCAAAGATCGAACTTTTACAGGTATCTGAGCCTTCTTTGCAATTTGCACCGCTCTTGGATGAATTACCTTAGCGCCTTCCCATGCCAGGTGAACCACTTCGTCATAGGTAACAAAAGGAATTGTATTTGCAGTCTTCACCATTTTTGGGTCAGCGGTCATAATCCCTTCTACATCAGTATAAATTTCCACCCATTCAGCTAAAAGTGCACTGCCCAGTGCAGTAGCGGTTGTATCGCTCCCACCCCTTCCCAGGGTTGTAATGTCTCCTGATTCAGCCATTCCTTGAAAACCGGCTACTACCACAACCTTGCCTTCATCTAGGTGCCTTCTTACATGCGTTGCATCGATGGCTATAATACGGGCATCACCGAAATTAGTGTCGGTAATAATTCCTGCCTGGCCGCCGCTCAGCGCCATAGCCGGTATTTTTCTTGTCTTAAGTTCCTGAACCATCAATACTGAAGAAATTATTTCACCACAGGAAAGAAGCAAATCAAGTTCTCTTGGAGCTATCTCTTCTGAAATTGTTTTAGCAAGTGAGATAAGCGTATCGGTTGCATAAGGCTCGCCCTTTCGCCCCATGGCGGAAACTACCGCCAGAACTCTGAAACCATTGGCGAGGGCTTCTTGTATGCGATCACATGACAGCTGTCGCTTTTCTCTGGTATCAAGACAGGTGCCTCCAAATTTTTGCACCACTGTCAACAGGTTAACTCCTGGCATGCCAGGAACTGCATCTGGCTTCAATTTTTCTCCCCCGCAAGAACTCTCACAATATTGCACGCATTTGTGGCTGCCCCTCGCCTCAAATTATCTGCTACGAGCCAATACAGAACCCCGTTTCTCGAACTCAAATCTTTTCTCAGCCGGCCTACGTAGACCTCATCAGTGTCTGCACAATCAAGCGGAGTCGGATACACCTGGTTTGCCGGATCATCCCTTACAACTACGCCAGGGAACTCTGCGATGCATTTTCGAATTGTCTCTAAACAAGGTTCTGATACAGTTTCAACCAAACATGCTTCTGAATGTCCCACGAAAACAGGTACCCTTACACAGGTGCATGAAATATCAAGGCCAGGAAGCCCCAAGATCTTACGGGTCTCGTTTATCATTTTCATTTCCTCTTTTGTGTATCCATGGCAGGTAAAATCATCTATTTGAGGTATCAGATTGAAAGCGATGGGGTGAGGGAATTGGGAATCCTGTTTAAGGCCGGTGCTACCGGTGGTTATTTGCTCAAATGAACTAAGTTCAAGTTCTTCCATAGCCCGGTATCCGGCTCCGGAAACCGATTGGTAAGTGCTTACATGTACCCGCGCAAGGCCAAATTGCCTGTAAATAGGATACAGGCTCATAACCAATTGTATTGTTGAACAGTTAGGCCCTGCAATAAGCCCTTTGTGTGAAAAAATCTCGTGGCCGTTGACCTCAGGTACGACCAGAGGTACCTCTGATTCCATTCGAAAGGCCGATGACGTATCTATTATTACAGGCCCGCCTTTAATCGACGGCACCAATTCTACTGATGCCTGGCTGGGCGTACACAATAGCACTATGTCGGCTTTCATGAGTACTTTCGGATCGGTTCTATTAATTCTTAATGTTTGCCCTCTATATTCAACTTTTGTACCAACTGATTTTTGCTGTCCTGTAAGATACAGTTTCATGTTGGGAATCGGATTTTCGTTAAGTATACTCACAACCTTTTTACCTACTAAGCCACCGGCCCCAACCACCGCCAATTTGACCATTTCTAATTACCTCCAGCAATACAGTTTATAGCATTTGGCTCTGTGTACACAGGCAAACCTCAAACTATACAGGACGAAATCCGTCAAGGTTGAGTTCCTGAAATACTAATTCAGTATATGTTAAGGGATGGTTGTAAGGTTAGAGAAAAACAAATGCAGGCCATTTGATCTGCCTGCATTTATCTTTAACAATTTAAACTCTATACCGGCACACAATGCATGCTTACTTCAATTCGACAGTAGCTCCTGCTTCTTCCAGGCTTGCCTTGGCTTTCTCTGCTTCTTCCTTGGAGACTTTTTCCTGTACTGCCTTTGGAGCAGCCTCAACAAGTTCTTTGGATTCTCTTAGCCCCAGGCCGGTAAGTTCTCTTACAGTCTTGATAACTTTCACCCTGCTGCTCCCGGCGCTTACCAGCACTACGTCAAACTCAGACTTCTCTTCCTCAGCAGGTTGGGCTGCTTCCTGAGCAACAGCTACAGGAGCTGCTGCAACAGCTTGAGCCGAGACTCCAAACTCCTCTTCGAACTTTTCTACCAATTCTGCAAGTTCTATTACAGTCATACCTTTTACTAATTCCAAAACTTGTTCTATCTTAGACACTTTAGTAAACCTCCTTGTAGGTTAGATTTCACCTTGTTCTTTTTTGGCCTTCAATCCATCAACCACTCTGGCAAATCCCACTAATGGCCCGTTGAGTACTGTTGCCAGAGACGAAATCGGGCTCTTCATTGCTACTGCAATTTGGGTAAGCAGCGTATCTCTGGACGGCAATGTTGCCAGATACGTAATCCTGTCTATTGGTATCCTCTCTCCGTCCAGCACTCCTCCCTTAATCTTGAGAACAGGCGTCTCAAGAGAGAAATTACGTAAGATTTTGGCCGGGGCAACCGGATCAGTATCGCTGACAGCCATAGCTGTAGGCCCCTTGAATATGTCCTCCATATCAGCCCAATTAAGGTCCTTGACGGCTCTTGCCGCCAAAGTATTCTTTATCACTTTGTACGATACGCCGCTTTCTCTGCATTGCTTGCGCAATTCAGTATCCTCAGCCACTGGGACTCCCCTAAAATCCACAAAAACAACGCTCTTGGCTGTGGACATTTCCTCTTTCAGAGCTTCCTGAACTCTTGCTTTTTCACGCCTTTGTCTGCTCTCCAACAATATCCCTCCCTCTTAACCGTCTAAAAGCAATCTAAAAAGGGCCCCGCACGAAGCATAGGCCCTTGATAATTACTGGAATCAATAATTTTAAAGAGTCTAACCTCGGCGGGCGGCCTTGCTCTCACTTCAGAAAAGGCCATTATGTCTTTCGACACCTGCTGTCTACGGTATCGCCTTATTTAGTTTTTGCTGTTTTATAAACTGTGGTTAACTAAGTTCTTTCAACTCTGGTAACCTGAGTTACGTCAATAGGAATGCCAGGCCCCATTGTGGAACTTACAGTCACAGTTCTCACATACCGCCCCTTGGCTCCCGGTGGCCTCGCCCTAATAATGGTATCCATGAAAGTATAAAAGTTATCCAATAATTTCTCAGTGCCAAAAGACACTTTTCCAATAATCCCGTGAACAATCCCGCCTCTTTCAGTTCGGAACTCTACCTTACCTTGTTTAATCTCTTTTATGGCTGGTGCCAGGTCTGTGGTAACAGTTCCGCTCTTTGGGTTTGGCATAAGCCCTCTCGGGCCAAGAATCCGCCCAAGGCGACCTACAATGCTCATCATATCAGGTGTAGCGACTGCTGTATCGAAATCAAGCCATCCTTCTTGAATTTTCTCAGCAAGTTCCTCTGCCCCTACATAATCCGCTCCTGCATCACGGGCTTCGTTAGCCTTATCTCCACGTGCAAATACCAAAACACGGGCTTCTTTTCCTGTACCGTGGGGTAATACAACTGCACCTCTCACCATTTGGTCTGCATGCCGTGGGTTAACGCCCAACCGTACAGCTATTTCAACAGTTTCATCGAATTTAGCGAAGGAAAGTTTGGGCAACATCTCAAATGCTTCTCTGGGTGAATATTGCTCGCCGGCTTCTACATGCACTGCTGCACCGGCATACTTTTTGCCCTTTCTAGGCATTGGTTCATAACCTCCTTGTGGTAATAGCGGATGTAATCCTCCCACAAAATCACACTTATAAAACACAGAAATTAATTAAAAAGTTCTTTAGACTACTCTGATTCCCATACTTCTGGCAGTACCTTCGATTAAGCGCATAGCGCTTTCAATTGAGGCTGCATTAAGATCTTTCATCTTGAGCTCGGCTATTTCCTTAACCTGGCTCTTTGTAACTTTTCCAACTATATTGGTATTGGGTTCGCCTGAAGCAATCTCAAGCCCGGCAGCTTTTTTCAACAGTACAGATGCAGGTGGGCTCTTCACTACAAAAGTAAAGGACCTATCTTCATATATTGTGACTACCACAGGCACAATAGTACCCATTTGCTTGGATGTTCTCTCATTGAATTGCTTGGTAAAAAGCTGCAAGTTGACCTGATGCGGTGCCAATGCCGGCCCAACAGGCGGTGCAGGTGTTGCTTTCCCGCCTTCTATTTGCAACTTGACTACTGCCTTAACTTTCTTAGCCATACACTTTCCCTCACACTTCTTCTACCTGATTGAAATCCAGTTCAACTGGAGTTTCACGGCCAAATATTGAAATTAGTATCCGAAGTTTGCCCCGATCAGCCATAACATCTTGAACCAAGCCCATCATTCCCTGGAACGGGCCTGACTTCACCCTTAGGCTTTGCCCGGGCTTAAACCGAACTCTTACTTTCGGTGCAGCTTCGGCACTGATTCGCACGAGAATTGCGTCAACTTCATGACCTTCAAGAGGAATAGGCTTGGACCCAGGGCCTACAAAACCTGTAACACCCGGGGTATTTCGAACAACGTACCAGGAATCATCGGCCATTGTCATATTTACCATTACATAACCCGGGAACACTTTGCGCTTAACCACACGCTTTTTGCCATCTTTATATTCAATCTCTTCTTCCTCGGGCACGAGAACCTTGAAGATCTTATCTTCCATATTCATATTGTCAACCCGTTTCTCAAGGTTGGTTTTAACTTTGTTCTCATAACCTGAGTATGTGTGAACTACATACCATTGGCCCTTTTCTTCTTCTGGCATACTCATTAAATAAGGACCCCCTTAACATCCTTCAATTCGGGTCCCAGTTTCTCCCCTATTTTTTGGTAATAAAACTCATCGAGAGCGTCAGGAGTGCGTCAGTCCCCCATAAAATGATTCCTACTCCAACCATAGCGAATAATACAGCAGACGTAAAAACTCGTAACTCACTCCAGGAAGGCCATATTACCTTTCTAAGCTCAGCACGAACATCACGAAAATAATTACCTATTTTGGAAAAGAACCGCCGTAACCCCTGGAAAATCTTCATATATCTCACCTGGTATAAAGATTTATGGCAGGCCCGGAGGGATTCGAACCCCCATCCTTCGGTTTTGGAGACCGCTGCTCTGCCGTTAGAGCTACGGGCCTGCGTGCCTGAGACGTCATAAACATATCTCACAAACAATCCGGTTCAAGTACAGAACCGGTATCAAAATAACTACCGTGTTTCCCTATGAACAGTGTGGGTACGGCAAAATTTGCAGTACTTCTTCAGTTCAAGCCTTCCGGAATGGGTCCTCTTGTTCTTGGTAGTTGTATAATTACGCCGTTTACACTCCTGGCATGCAAGAGTAATTACTGCTGTTGCTCCCTTTGCCAACTGAATTTCCCTCCCATCCCGGTTTATTTGTCAAAGCAGAGTGTAACACACGCTCAATTCCCATGTCAATCACACTATTTATATTGAATCACGTTCTATATGCAAACTAAGGCCACATGCAAATTACCCAAGTATCTTTGTAACTACCCCGGATGCCACCGTACGTCCACCTTCTCGGATTGCGAATCTAAGGCCCTCTTCCATTGCAATTGGAGCTATAAGTTCGACCCCGATTTTTACGTTGTCGCCAGGCATTACCATCTCTATGCCTTCAGGCAAACTAACCGTTCCGGTAACGTCGGTTGTACGGAAATAGAACT
>CAZXLH010000039.1:0-12747 GCA_964641455.1 uncultured Eubacteriales bacterium
ACCGCTTCAACAATGCCTTTGCGACTGTCGTATGCTCCCTCCCACCGATACAAATCATCTGTAAGTTTGACCAACCACCCATCTTTTTCTAGATTAAGCGCTTCGCGCTCAAAAAGGTTAACCATGTACAATTGAAGGGGACGCCATGTCGCTCGTGATGGATACATAAGCCACTTCTCAAGAAAATTAAAAGAATCACGGTACGGAACCACAACAGAAACAGTATCACCCGGTATCAAGTGATAACGATTAGCGACCAATGGATAATTAAGATCAGATCTAAGTTCTTGAATGCCATACTTATCTAATTCAAGATCATAGAATAGATTTTGAAAGTACTCTTCATACAAATCTGGGTCATGAAGGCTTTCCGGCGGATACCGTTCTAAAAGTAATCGCGCCTTCTCAATACCGGCTGCATAAGGCCCTCGTGGTGATTTACTTCCTTCGGGCCTAAACACTATAACCCTTCCTGACTTCTTTTTTCCCTCTCTATTACATCTTCCAGCTGCTTGAACTATGCGATCCAATGGCCCTAATGCCCTGTACACAATAGGGAAATCCAAATCTATGCCGGCTTCAACAACCTGAGTGCTAACTACGCAAACCGACTTTTTTTCTTTCAACCTGCTTGTAATATCCGCAATAACACGTCGTCTGTGGGCACCGCAAAGCAAGGTGGATAAATGAAAAGCATCATCCCGCTCACTCACCATGGAAAACAGGTCTAATGCCTCTTTCCGTGTGTTGAGAATAACCAAAACTTGAGGTTCAACTACGATTTCCTTCGCAATAGATGATAAAGGTTGCTCCGTTCGTCTAACCTCATAATCAACCCTTCGCAATAACTCAAAATGTCGATTATGATCCGGAACTATTTCCTGCGTCTTCAAATCTTTGAGTTCATCAAGAAAAGGTGTTGTTTGTAAAGCAGGTTGGGTTGCAGTAGAAAGCACCACCGAAACACCATAATTCTCAATTAATGTACGTATCACATCGAGAGTAGGTTTTAGAATTTCGGTTGGAAGTGTCTGAACCTCATCGAGTATAATTACGCTATCAGCTAGATTATGAATTTTGCGACATTTTGACGGATGATTGCTGAACAAGCTCTCAAAAAGTTGCACTGTAGTGGTTACAATTACCGGTACATCCCAATTTTCAGCTGCCAATTCGTACCGAGGAACTGATAAACGTCTTTTACTATTATCGGCATCCTCATCTACAGGAGACATCTTATTGTGCATCACTTGGGAATGATGTTCCAGCACTACATCGTTACCAAATATGTCTTTATATACTCTAGCGGTCTGGTCTATTATGCTTGTGTACGGCATAGCTACCACAATCCGACGTAGATCGTGCTTCAATGCATGACGCAACCCAAATGCAAGAGCGCTCCGGGTCTTCCCACCTCCAGTTGGAACTGTTAGGCGGTAAAGACCCTGAGAACCTTGAGCAGATTGGAGACATGCATCGTATACCTCGCATCGCACCTGGTTAACGATTTTTGAGCGGTCTGCCGAAGCCAAAAGCTCATCCTGGTCGGCTTTGAAACGTTTCCATAACAAAGACATATCTGTTTCCCATGTTTGTCTCAATTCAGGTTTTTGCTTCTCGAAGTGCCGTTCTGTGTCAAGGCGGTCAGCATCAACTAGTGCAGAAAATAACATTCTAATCTTTAACTCTTGTTTCAACATGTTGTCTGTCTTTTGTAAAGCAACGGAAAGTCCTGTGCGATTCTTAGGGACAATTTGGGCCAAATACATTTGAAACATACGCAGCAGTTCTGGATTCTCCTCAATACGACAAACCAATCGGTTTGATAATACACCCGGTTCTTCGAGCCCTGAATGGTGGCCTGCTATTGTAATGCAAATTTCTTCCCACGGCAACTGGTTCTTACCAATATAAGCCAGTGCAGCTCCTCCCCACGCATGTGGAACCCTAATGTGATGTTGGTCTTTTGTTTGTGCTATGAGATATGCTTGAAAGTTCGGATTACACTTGCCAAGATCATGAAGGAATCCGATGATATATCCCAAACTCGATTCTCCGAAAACGCTGGTGAATCTCTCCGTCAGAACAGCAACATCGTTAAGATGCTGTGATAACTCATGCCAAACCTCTTCATCATTAGGAGTATGAGCATATAAAGACTCGCCTGTAACCACATCACAATTAGTCGAAAACATTTTGGACCACGCGTCACCACCTTTTACAATAACTTACATCCATATTTCAACAAAATAGATCAATAGTTCTTATTATCACTTTACTCCAGATGCCCCGGCACAGAGCGTCGGAAACAGATGTTTGTACCAGACGTTTGCCAATACGGTGTTGCATATATTGCGTCATATATATATGAGGATTTTGCGAAGATTCATTTTAAAACCATAAGGACAAATGTCAACATCCAGTATACCGAACATGCAATTAAGTCCTTATTCACCGGAAGAAACCTTGATTCCTGCTAAATGGCATACTTCTTGACTAACACGGTATTTCCTTCTGATTGGTTCCAGATAATTCTGATATGCTCTCCACCGAAGAAAAACTCCCGGAAAAGGATCTAAATTCACCACAGTACCCCCTGTTCCCCGGTTTCTTGACAAAAAGTACAAGAACGAACAAGCTGGAACATACGAGCTTACTATTCCGTCAAAACAATAAAAACATGACAAAAGGAGACATGATATGCGCAAAACAGTTGCAATTGTGACACTTGCAGCCATCTTGCTTTTGCCTTTGAGCGTGCCTGTTCAAGCAGCTCAAAGCCCCAAGGCTGCACAATTTGAATTCAAGTTAGGTAACGAGGTATTGTACAGCCGCTACCACCACCTTATTGAAAGAAAACGTGTAGGGTTAATTACTAACAAGAGCGGGGTCAATCAAAAAGGGCAGAGCACCATTGACGTGCTGGCCAATGACCCAACCTTGGACCTGGTAGCCCTCTATGGGCCTGAACATGGCATTGACGGCGCAGCCAGAGCAGGAGCCTGGGTTGAATCTTATATCCATCCAACCCTGAATATCCCTGTTTACAGCCTATATGGCCCTACTCGCAAGCCTACAGGAGATATGCTAAAAGACATTGACGTTCTTGTTTATGACGTACAGGATGTAGGTTCCCGAACCTATACATATATTTCTACCCTGAGATACGCTATGGAAGCCGCTAAAGGATACGGCAAAACCGTCCTTGTGCTCGACAGGCCTAATCCGGTTGGATGTGAAATTGTAGAAGCACCCGTGCTTGAAGATTACTACCAGACCTTTGTGGGAATCGACAATCTGCCCATGGCACACGGAATGACAGTCGGCGAACTGGCTCGCTTCTTCAACAGAAACATTGGTGTTGACCTAAAAGTTATACCCATGGAAGGTTACACCCGTGACATGATTTACCAGGATACAGGGCTTAAGTGGGTTCCAACTTCGCCTAACATACCTGATATCGACGCTGTATTTGGCTACATGGCCACCGGGCTTGGTGAAGGCACAGGCATCCACCAATCAGATACGTTTAAATGGATAGGTGGAGCAGGCATCGATTCAAACCGGTTTGCAGAAATACTTAACGAAGCAAGACTGCCTGGCATTAACTTTATCCCGGAGAATGTAGGAAGCCACGGCGGAGTAAGGCTGCAGATTACTGACTATCGTAAGTTCAACCCCGCAAAAACCGGGCTTTGCGCGCTGGCCTATGCCAAACAACTTGTCGACTTTAACGTACCAAAGAGCGGATCGACTAAAGCAAGCATTGTAATGTTCGACAAAGTAATGGGCACTAACCGGGTAGGACAATGGCTTGAGCAGAAACTTTCGCCGCAAGAAATGGAAAAGCGCTACAGGCAAGAGTTAGAAGAGTTCAAACGCCAAAGGCAGAAATATCTCATATATGGCTACACTGACATATACACCAAACCCGGGCAAGTAGGCGTTGTAGTCAACAATGTTCCCTTGTTCATGGACTCGGCGCCATATATAGACGAAAACAACCGTACAATGGTCCCGGTCCGCGCAATCAGCGAAGCCATTGGCGCAGATGTTGCCTGGGATCCCATACTGTATCAGGTCACAATTACAAACGGCAAATCTACTGTTAAACTGTTAATTGACAACCCAACCATAGAGGTAAACGGAGTAAAGAAAACCATAGACACTGTTCCTGTTATCAAAAAAGACAGGACTATGGTTCCACTGCGTTTTGTCGGAGAATTTCTGGGCGCTTCTATCGGCTGGGATGGCGTCAACCGTATTGCAACGGTAAACCAGGAACACTGATTTTTAGAATCACATAATAGGCCACGGAAATCTTGTTGCCGGTTTCACGTGGCCTATTTATTTGCTGTATGGCTGACCCCTTTAGATATTCTCTACCGCCTGTTAAGTTCACTGCCGTATTTTTCAACTCTTGTTCGTTCGCCGTTTACGAGCCAAAGATAACCCGCCAAAGCCACCGAGGATAGCCATATAGTATCCAAGATCGTACCAAAACCCGGTATTCATCGGTTCATAGATTCTGATATTTTTGTTGAAAATCTGCACAATAAGTGAAATCGGAGCCACCCATCCATGCCAAATACCCCACAAAAACCCTGCCGGCTTCCACGGACTCACAGCGCCATCGCCCGGCAAACACCCAGTCATCATGACAGACACCAGCGCAAGCACTGCAACAAGCACAAGGATTCTTCCCGCCAATTTGCGTTCCATAACTGAACCCCCTACCAATTCTATTGTTTCGGCAATGTATTAGTCCACCTACAACCAATACGGCCAAACTCAGGCACGGTACCGAGCAAACAGCCAATATCCGCATACATCTGTTCACCGAATTTGACCCGGCTTAATGCGCTTTATCTCTGCTTCAAAATCATGTAATCCAGATCATTGGAAGATCGTTCAAACCAGGTTCTGGGATTAAGCAAGATGATGCAACATAAATGATGCGATGCAGAGGCACAAAGCATAAAGTAAAATAATCACCATGTAAAAAACCTCAAAATGTTAACAGCCCGAAAATTGCTGGCCTCCTCTGCACTCAGCCAAACGTGCCATTTCGCAGACAAAAGCACAGCACTTCCCAAGTTTTGAGTGCAAACACTTAACACCTTCACAGACAGCAAACTAAGGCTTCTATTTAAATCATAAACTGTCTGACTGTATCGCTTACAGCCTTGCGGGCAATATCATCAAAGGCGGTCCCCACTACAATAATTTTGACACCGGTACCCCTAAATGCCCTAAAATTCTCAAGATTAATCCCACCTTCTGCAAGCGTCGGAACGTTTACGGAACTAATCAATGCAGCCAACCTCTCCTTAATCACATCCGGAATCTGGCCTGCCGCGACCCCCTCATAACTCATCCCGGTCATGAGGCCTATCATATCCACACCAATAGATTCCATCTTCTTTGCTACTTCAGAGACCTCTTGAGGGGATTCAGCCGGGATGCCAAATAAGTGTAAGTCCTTCGGATGAGCAATATACGCATCTACCAAAAGCCCATTGGCATGAGCCAAATCCACAACCTCCTTCAGATCGGAAATATCAGCTTTGTGGATATGGAGCCCATCTGCGCCTGCCTCTGACATAAGCCTAACATCTTGCTCTGTCAAAGGCATAGGATACACCTCAGCAAACCCTCCTGGAACACCGACAGTAATGAAAACATCAGATCCGGCTACATTGCGCGTACCACGGGTTACCTCTGCCATCTGCTCTAGGGATATCTCGTGTCTAACCGCTTCGGCAGCGTGCATATTAGTAACACCCTTATGGCCTCGTGCAAGCGCCACTGCAGGGTGATTGGGTTCGAGCATTTTTGCACCTGCCTCAACTGCCGCTCTTGCCATCCTGGCATCGTCACCGGTAACGCCGGTAGCCAACAGTGTTGTACCGCCATGGGCCTCAATGGCGGCAAACACCTTCTGAATAGCGATTTCTCGCTTGCGACGCATATCTCCTCTGATCATCAGTGATACCTCCCGATAATATTTCCCGGATTCAAACTTAAATCTATAACACAGGCGCGCTCAGCACTTGTCCCAGCCTCTGGCCATCACACCATTTTCCTACAGGACATACTTCCCTTGTGCACGTAGACATAGTTTGGTTCGTAGTTCATGCTGCGATATATCTTGATGTACACAGGAATCCCGCTTATCGTTTATCCTGCAATAAGTCTACGATGTGTACTTTTCAACCCAGTATCAATAAGCCAGTCATTCACGCAGCATGAATACATTTAATGAGTTTCTGCATCAAGCCCGGATTTGGCTCTTTTGTTTGCTGCCACAGTGAACAGGGACGCTGATACCATAGCCACAAGCATAGCAATAGCAAAGCCCAACGGGTTTGTTGAAAGCATTGGCGCTACTACAGAAGGAACATACGCGGTACCTCTGACATTGAAAATACCTACCACGGCACCGGACAGCCCACCTGCAATAAGTGCCCCGGCAAATACTAGAACATAAATGGATACGCCGCCTCAACAAATGTTCCAAATCCCACGTTGACTATGAATCCAGGAGTAGCCACAGTAGCTTCCCCTTTGGTACGAGGGTAAATAATGTTTGCTAACGTAATTCCTGCAGAAACCATTACCAGCGCGGTCATGTCGATAGAGCCAAGGAAACTGCTCCCGGTCTTCTCCATTTCCAAGAGTACAATAGGCAAGATGGCTGCGTGATATACGCCACCGATGATAGCAGGCCACATAAGAAATCCTGCAACTGCCCCAGCAACAATGGAGTTAAACCCTACCAATGTATCAATGAGAGTCCGAATAGCGTTTCCAGCCCATAGAGCTATAGGAGCAATCAAAAAATACACAATAAGCCCTGCAATTAGGCCGGATAAACCACCTGCTACAATGTTTGCAGTCGTGGCGGGAAACTTCCAATTAAAGCACAGTACAATGAGGTAAGAGACCAAAACGCCTGCCAAAACTCCACCGACGATTCCACCAAGAATTCCTCCGCCTACAGATAAGGTCCCTGCTACAACACCTGCAACAATAGCCACTTCATCCAATTCTGAAACCTGCTTAGCGGCTACAGCCGCGACAATCACCGGAAGAGCACCAATCATCGTATCGAATATTTCAGTAAATACTCCCAAACCGGGAATCTTGCCGATGGCAAGGGTCAAAGCCATGGCGATAAACCCTGGAAGCGCCGCCATCATGATTCCGCGGAAATTGACCCTTGTCCACGGTGAACCTTCCTGCGTTTCTGCACCCGCTTTACCGGTTTTCCCTATCATAGGCCGGTACTTGATATCCCAGTGTTTGGCCAAAGCCGACATACCGGCGATAGCTCTTGTACGGTTGGTTGTTCCGGTAGTGCCTGAAACAGCTATCACCGATAAACCCATTGCCTGTGCCTTTGCCATAGAGGTCCCTCCGGTGCCTACCGCCACCAACTTTTTGGATGCAGAAGCAGAAATACTGGCCTTGTTAACGTTATCAGGATCAGCGCTAACCAGAAACAGTCCATCGATAAGGCCCTTCTCAATATCGTTAGCAAGGTCCGAATCAATTTCTTTGGCCTTTTCGTTTACCTCCCCCAATGAACCGCTGAAGATCACTTGCGGCGAACCATCGGAAAGAATGTACAGGTCCGCAGGTATGTCGTCACTTGCTTGGTCCATCGATGCCTTTGCTGCAACGAAAAGAGCTTTCGAAACGGCAACTCCTGCTGCGTCTGCCTAGCGAAGTACTTCTTCAATGAGATTGACAGGATTCTTACCACCAAGGTTGTAGAGGTTACCACCACTTGAGCCGATTAGAGCTATTGTTTTGGGCACCCAATAGTCCCTCCCCTTCTTGTCCGATTACTTATCATGAACACACTTTACTGGCTCCACAGAATATCGCCCACTGACTGAGCAACACCAGTTTGCTTATAGTAGCCATATCTACACGAAATTATTAATGTGCCTTAAGAGTGAATAGAGTGCCAAACAAGCATAGTACGGTTCCAAGAACAGAAAAGAGAAAAGGAGAATAGGGAGCAACATCTTAGCTCCTGCTCCCTATTCTCCTTCTTATAAAGGCCACTACATCTTGTTAAGTTGTTAGCTCATAGACTTAGATCAAACTACCTCAGCAGCTCAGTCCAACCAACAAAGGCGTTCAATGGCTAACCTCGATGGACTCTCACTTCACTCGTGCTACTCCGCTATCTACGGCGGCTTTGGCAACTGCTGAAGCTACAGCAGGCGCTACCTTGGGATCAAATACATCAGTAATGATAAAATCAGGGCCCAGCTTATCTTCATCTACTAGATCTGCTAAAGCATAAGCCGCTGCTATTTTCATTTTTTCATTGATATCACTGGCTCGAACATCCAGCGCACCTCTGAAGATCCCCGGGAAGGCCAAAACGTTGTTTATTTGATTGGGAAAGTCTGAACGGCCGGTACCTACGACCTTGGCTCCGGCTGCTTTGGCTTCATCAGGATATATTTCCGGTACAGGATTGGCCATAGCCATGACAATAGCATCTTTAGCCATAGTCCTTACCATGTCTTGAGTTAGAGCTCCGGCTACTGATACTCCTATGAAAGCATCAGCGCCTTTCAAAGCTTCAGGCAGGGTCTTGGCTTTATCCAGATTAGTTTTCCGTGCTATCTCTTCTTTGTAAGGATTCATTCCTTCTGAGCGGCCTTCGTAAATTGCTCCCCTGCTGTCACAGAGGATTACGTCCTTGGCTCCCATGTTCAAAAGAAGATTAGTGATAGCCATTCCGGCTGCTCCTGCGCCGTTTACCACAATCCTTACATCCGATAATGCCTTATCCACCACTTTGAGAGCGTTAATCATGGCAGCAGCAACCACTATAGCTGTGCCATGCTGGTCATCATGGAAGATGGGTATGTCTGTTTCCTTCTTAAGCCTCTCCTCTACTTCAAAGCATCGAGGGGCTCCTATGTCTTCCAGGTTAACTCCGCCAATAGTTGGCGCAATGCGTTTTACAGTTTCTACTATTTCGTCTACGTCTTGAGTTGCAAGACACAGAGGGAAAGCATCTACATCAGCAAAAGATTTGAAAAGAACGGCTTTACCTTCCATGACGGGCAAAGCTGCTTCCGGCCCTATATTGCCCAATCCGAGCACAGCACTTCCGTCACTCACTATAGCTATCACGTTGCTCCGGAATGTGTAATCCCATACAAGATCTTTGTTCTTATGGATCTCTTTGCAAGGTTCGGCTACTCCGGGAGTATAGGCAAGCCCTAAATCATCACGGTCTTTGAGTTCTATCTTACTCTGAATAGCAATTTTACCTTTGTTATCCTTGTGTAAAGACAGTGCCTTAGTGCGAAGGTCCATGAGCGTATACCTCCTAATGTTTGAAAAGTGCTTGAAACCCTTCAGTCATATATGTTTGGTTGAAGGGGCGTGAAACCTGAAGGTTTCACGACGATCGTGGTAGCTGATCTTTTTTGACCCACCTAGCCACATGGCCACATAGCCACGTAACTACATTAGACAAGATAATGACTACCGTACTACCCTATAATCTCAGCTTCCTTATCTTCTCCAAGTCCCACGCCACCAACAAAAATCTGGTTGATTTTTATGAAATCGACCTATATTTGGCTCTTCCCTCATCATAGGCACTACGTCCATGACGGTCAATGCCAACAATCAAGGGGAAATCTTCTACTTCCAGGCGATAGATAGCCTCTGGCCCAAACTCCGGATAAGCCACTACTTCAGCCTTTTTGATCCTTTGTGCCAGGTAGGCCGCTGCGCCACCTACAGTCAAGAAGTACACTGCTCCTTCTTCCTTGATAACGTCAACCACTTCCTGGCCCCTGTGGCCTTTTCCAATCATGCCTTTCAGGCCAAATTCCCGAATTAACAAAGGAGTATAGGGATCCATCCGGACACTGGTTGTGGGCCCTGCAGAACCGATAACCTTTCCTGGCTTGGCTGGGCAGGGGCCAACATAATAGATAATCTGATTCTTAAGATCTACTGGAAGTTCTTTTCCGGCTAAATGAGTTTCTACAAGCCTTTTATGAGCTGCATCTCTGGCGGTAAAAATAACTCCGCTCAAACTCACTTGGTCACCGGCCTTAAGTTTGTCTATAGTCTCCATGTCAAGGGGAGCATTGATCCTATTCATTTGCTTCACCTCTTTATTACAATAGGGCCTCTGCGTGGCGAGACGCATGACACTGGATGTTCACTGCGACCGGTAAACTGGCTATATGAGTCGGGTATATTTCTACATGCACGTCCAGAGCCGTTACACGTCCTCCCAGGCCTTGAGGCCCTATACCGGTACTATTTACGCGCCCTAGAATTTCTTCTTCGAGTTCGGCAATGTGAGGTTGAGGATGCCTTTCCCCCAACGGTCGTAAAAGAGCTTTCTTTGCTAAAAGGGCCGACTTTTCAAGGTTGCCGCCTACTCCTACGCCTACTACTATAGGAGGGCAAGCGTTAGGGCCGGCAGCTTCTACTACATCTACTACAAACTGTATTACACCATCTTTTCCATCGGCAGGCTTTAGCATCTTAAGCCCGGACGAGTTCTCAGAACCTGCTCCCTTTGGAGCCACAGTTATTTTGAGGTTTGAACCGGGAACAATATCTACATGAATAATGGCCGGCGTATTATCACCTGTGTTGTTGCGAATTAAGGGGTCATCTACTACAGACTTCCTCAGGTACCCGTTAACATATCCACGGCGTACACCTTCATTAACGGCGTCGTACAGATTCCCTCCGGTAATACGTACATCTTGTCCCAGTTCCAAAAACACTACAGTTACCCCAGTATCCTGACAGATAGCTTCACCTGTTGAAGCGGCAAGTTTGGCGTTTTCTTGGACAATCTTGAGCATGTTTTTCCCCAGAGGGGATTTCTCCTGGGATACAGCCTTGTCCATAGTCTTCCACCAATCATCCCCTAAGGTAGTGCAAGCCTTAATACACAACTGCTCGAGAGTAGCAGTAATATCCTTTACGTGGATCTCCTTCATTTGTTTCACCACCTGGTACAAATTGCTCGAAAACTAACACAACACAACCTGCGAAATTTGCGCGACAAAGACCTTATCGATTCCTCGATTCCACGTATGACGATTCAAGTTCTTAGGCTTCAGAATCCAACTTAACCATGCTGCGAGGATCAAGCATCTTCTTAGCGGTCTCCTCATCGAGAAGCTCCATCTCGGTGACCACTGTGACAAGATCCTTACCTTCTTTCATAGCCTTTTCGCATACATCAGATGCAGCATCTTGCCCAATTACGGGATTAAGAGCGGTTACAAGGGTTAGTGCGCTGCCTGCGTACCTCTCACAACGCTTGGTATCGAATTTCATACCCTTAACAACATGCTGAGCCAAGGCGTCCATTGCATTTGTAAGCATGGTAAGGCTTTCAAAAAGAGCATGAGACAGTACCGGTTGCATAACATTGAGTTCAAATTGCCCGGCTGAAGCCGCTAGGCCTATGGTCAAATCGTTACCATATACACGGAAGCATATCTGGTTTACCAGTTCTGGAATAACAGGATTTACTTTACCCGGCATAATGCTTGAACCGGCTGCTATGGAAGGCAATTTTACCTCTGCCAAACCAACCATAGGGCCAGAAGCCATAAGGCGCAAATCGTTGGCAATCTTGGTCAGAGTAGTTGCGGTAGCCTTGGTAAGGCCGGATACTTCAACAAGCACGTCAATGTTCTGGGTAGCATCAACAAGGTTTGAAGCACCTATTATTGTTTCTATGCCACTGCATTCACGAAGTTCTTCTACGACAAATCCTACATAACGGGGGTCAGCATTAATGCTTGTCCCTATAGCCGTGCCGCCCATGTTAACCACAGAAAGAAGTTCGATAGCTTTGCGTCCACGCTCTGCATCACGAGATAAAGCCGTAGCCCAAGCCTTAAGTTCTTGCCCTATAGTCATAGGTACTGCATCCTGTAAATGTGTGCGGCCAAGCTTCGGGGATTCCCGGTATTCAGATGCCTTTTCATCCAAAGTTTCTGCCAGCGTCTCAGCTGCTTCAATATATGATCCAAGCAGCCTGATAGCAGCTATACGTATAGCCGTAGGTACTGCGTCGTTAGTGGACTGCCCCATGTTGACATGATCCAGCGGATGAAGCGTCTTATAATCGCCGGGTTTATGGCCAAGGATATCCAATGCTCGGTTAGCCACAACCTCATTGGCGTTCATGTTCATACCTGTTCCTGCTCCGCCTTGGATTGCCTCTCCGATAAATTGATCGTGCCATTTGCCGTCCACGATTTCATCTGCAGCCTTGGCAATAGCTTCGGCTTTCGTCTTGTCTAGTTTACCTGCTTTCATGTTGGCCAGGGCAGCTGCCTTCTTTACAATGGCCAGGCCTGCGATAAGTTCGGGGTGCATGCGATAACCGCTCATGGTGTAGTTTTCAGAGGCTCTAAGACTATGGATTCCATAATACGCTTGGGCGGGCAAGGTTCTGGATCCTAGCATATCCTTTTCCAGCCGTTCCTTCCGGAAGTGCTTTCCCTTTAACACAGTTGTCATCCTTTCTACAATAATATAGGTGTTTATTCTTGCGAATAAAT
Organism: uncultured Eubacteriales bacterium; assembly: GCA_964641455.1. Lineage (GTDB taxonomy): Bacteria > Bacillota > Sulfobacillia > Fermentithermobacillales > Fermentithermobacillaceae > DTU015. Next base: position 12,594 of record CAZXLH010000039.1, read on the forward strand.
ATTGTGTACAGACAAAATACTACAATTGTACAATATACCACATAGATCAGAAAATCAATGTTTGCTCATTTCTGACAAAAGCAGCGTCCTATAATGCCCATTAACTAGCATTTCATGGGAGTTTGGGAACTGAAACTGCCCTTATTATAAGCCT
>CAZXLH010000039.1:12847-18526 GCA_964641455.1 uncultured Eubacteriales bacterium
TGGCTCGCCTGGAGAGCCAATCCGCCGGGTTTTCGAGCTTTTCGGTGGCTGAGTGGCTCGGCTGGAGAGCCAGTCCGCCGGGTTTTCGGGCTTTTCGGCAGGTGAGTGGCTCGCCTGTAGAGCCGGTCTGACACGTTTGGAGGCTTTTCGGCGGGTGAGTGGCTCGCCTGTAGAGCCGGTCTGACGCGTTTGGGGGCTTTTCGGCAGGTGAGTGGCTCGGCTGCAGAGCCACTCCGGCTGATTTCCGCGTCTTGACACCGCTGAGTGGCTCGGCTGTGAAGCCATTCTGTAGGTTTTGGTACTTACCAATCCGATAGCAAGAACATTTGCCTTCATTGAATATCAATATTCGTAACCGCCATGTCGCCCCATCTTGATACGGAGTCCCCCACGTATTTTCCTGGCAAGGGCGTTGTCTGGCAACAGTAGGAAGTATGGCAGTAGTGTTCAGTACGACTGCATGTACTGCCTTTGTACATGGCAAAATCTAATTATCAGCCGGCAAATCTACCAGATTATCACATGAACAAAAATATTAGCAAAAACCTGGCATGCAACTGACCGAGAAATTGAATGTTGTGGCCCTCAGCCTCTATTTCTCTACACCGCCCACACTCATCACCCATTCAGCTATATCGTTCACCACTTCTTCCGAAACATTTGAGGGTACGGCATATTCGTCTGGGCTACTCTTCCCCGAACCGCTCATAAACAAGTGATTTAAATCCGGGTATGTCTTAATAACCACATTTGGCTTGCCCGACAAAGCCGCCTTCCATCCTTCAAGATCGGTTAAGGTTACCTGATAATCCCGTTCTCCCTGCAATATGAAGATTGGCAAATTCAGTCCTTTAGCTATCTCAACCTGGTTATGAGCCGCAAGATCATCCCAATACGATTTGGGAGCACCAAGAACCATCTCTCCTTCTGCCATCTTCCCTGATTTAATCCTCTCTGCTGCAGCCTTTACTTCTTGAATCTGCTGTGACTCGCTCTCATCAACTTCTCCATCCAGGTTAGCCAAATACTCGATCTGCTCAGGTATAAGATCAACCAGATTCCTGCTTGTAGCGGCCATCATCACAAAGCCGGCTATACGCGTGCTTTCGTCAGCATCTGAGTTTGATTCCAAGTATGAACCTTGAGCTCCGTCACCGTCAGCACCTAGCCCCGGAACAACCCCACATGCTTCAGCGATTCTTGGCCCAACAGTAGCACCCAGGCTATGTCCGACCACGAATATCCTATCAGGGTCAATTGCTTCTACAGTCTTAAGAAACCTCACAGCCAGCACAGCATCATCTATGGTTTCCTCTTTGACTGTAACATGTTTGATTTCCTCAGTATCCGGGCCGAATTCAGCTGCATGCTCTTTGGTCCGCTTATCATAGCGAAGCACGGCAATACCCTTTGAAGCCAGCCCCCAGGCCAGGTCTTTAAAAGGTTTGTTAGGGCCTATGGTTTCGTCCCTGTCATTAGGCCCTGAACCATGAACCAACACCACTGCGGGAACCGGTGCACCTTCTCCGGTATCAGCCGGCATAGACAACGTGCCTGGAAGAGCCCATTTCCCTTCGCCTATAACAACTTCCTGTTCCTCAAACAGATCCTGGTTAGCATACTCCGGAGGTTGATATTCATTCGACTCAAGAGTCCCAAGCCACATACCGGAAATTTTGCCCTGGTTATCGAAAACCACTTTTATGTCCAAAGAACCCTTTTCAAACAGGCTGGTCACATAAACAACCCGGTAGCCTGCCTCCTCTGCGAACCTGGTTCCACCTATCTTCTCCCAATTTCCGGCTTGAGATGTAGTCGCTGTCCAGATCTCCTCAAGTTTTGAGGAAGGTGCAGCCGCTGCCATTTTCTTATCAAATTCCTTACGTGCATTCTCATACTTGCCTTGAGCCATGGCGATGATCATTTCTTTGGCCATACCTTCCAATTCCTGTTGGGCCTTCAGCGGCTCAACAGGCTGTTTTGGCTTACAGGCAGACAAAAGTAAGCTAAAGCAAAAAACTACAACCAAAACCAACGGCACAGTATTAGCAAGTGCAACCTTAATACTTTGTGGCTTCACAGCAAGCCCTCCCTTCTGACATTCCATCCAATACATCTTCGCAAAACACCCTTATCACATATATTTATCACGTATCCTCATTAACCATAAATCATATCAACTCAGTTACGTTGTAAACCAAGGCCTTGTCATGGAGATGTACTTGTTCCTCATCAATCATGTCAACTCAATTACCTGCTGCCTGGCCGGCCGCCAGCGATCAGCCCTGTATCCTTATTAATCATATCAACTCAACGCAATCCTGGCTCCCGAAAATCCGGCAACTTTATAAGGCGTTTCGTGAGCGTTTCGAATGTTCTATTACGTATTAGCAGCAACGCAAACAACATAGCTCAAATCATGACAAAGGGTCTTAGATTGATATGGCCTCCCATTTCTCAAAATAGACACAGGCCTTTCCACAAGTTTCACTTTTTCTTTTTTAGCCTCTTCCGCTAAAGCCGGGTCGATATCACCCTGTTCTACCATAAGATCGAGAACCACAACCTTTCTCTGCTCTGCCAAATCTGTATTATGATACGGCGAGTAGATCTCAGGGCCCTTAATAATTCCGGCCAGCATGGCTGCTTCAGAAAGCCCTAGTTGGTTTACAGGCTTGTCAAAATAAAATCTTGATGCCATTTCACATCCATAGGTGCCATGGCCGAAATATATGACATTTAAATACATCTCCAAGATTTCATCTTTGGAGTAACGCACCTCGAGTTTTAAAGAGTAGATTGCTTCGATAATTTTCCGTTTCAATGTTCTATCTTGTGTCAAAAATAAGTTCTTAGCCAACTGCTGGGTAATGGTGCTCCCGCCTTCTACTATCTCACCGGCTCTTAGATTTCTCATGAATGCTCTGCCAATAGAACTAAGTTCAATGCCTTTGTGCTTATAGAACCGTTTATCTTCCACTGCCACCACGGCCTTTTTTAGGGTATCGGGTATTTCATCAGCTATTACAACCACGTGGTTTTCATTAAATAATGAGGATTCAGTATTGTGCTCAGTAACAAAAACTTCAATAGCCTCCGGGATATTGGGCTCGGGCAAGGGTATAACTGCCAAAAGCGTAATAAACACACCTGCCAAAACCAGAACCATTGCCAAAACTACCTTGACAAAAGCATGTCCCGAACTTGTCGGCATAGAGGTTAGTTGCATGCGCTGGGGCTGCGTTGAACGTTGAGATGTAGAGCCTTCCACTTTCTGTGTTCTACGAGCACTTGCCACATCTATTACTCCTTTCTACTACTGCAACCGGCAGTTGTCACAAATTACTTATATTCTAAGCTAATCTTTAAGCTACTCTTTAAACATTCATTCGTCACTAAACATTCGTCAGCTTTGCGATAACGCTATTCAACCTATTCTACTACCGGTGCCACTATAGGGAAATATTGGTGAACCAAGTTTCTGTCTCTAGCTAGATCATTTTAGGTCTGTGCTCAGCATAACCGGAAATTCTTACATAAAACTTTTCTAAACCTTACGATTTTCTTACTTTTTCAAAACGCATGCCAGGCCAATATGTGGGGCACAGCCTACCAGCGCCTGTCGCTCTCCCCGGATACTATAGCACTCATGTATGCCTTTCTGGAAATAAGAAAGTACGTCACCTGAAGCACCAAAAATACTCCAATCGGCGTTGCAACATATCGTGCCGTTGAGGCTAGAGACGTTAGCACCGCAGGCATAGACTCTATGGCTGACGGTTCAGATAAGAGAGTTTGTACCAATGCCTTGAAAGCAAACAGGCTGTGGACAATTCCCACTGCGAAAGGAGTGAAGAACAGCACACCTGCCTGTCTTGTTACTATAGTTCTTATCTCTCGCCATGATACTCCGAGCCGTCTCATTGATAAGAACCTGGCCCGGTCTTCTTCAAGGTCTGTAAAGAACCGAAAGTGAAGCATGCTGCCTATGCCCAGAGAAAACAGTACTGTAACAAATAAGGCAAGAAACATAATCAGGCTTCTCGTCTGCCTGGTTTCTTGATATGGTACAACCCGGGACGAAAAGTCGAGTATCTCGCAATCAAATTGTTCTGCTTGTTCGGTGAGCGATGCCCTGATCCGTTTTACTGCATCAAAAGACTCAGTCCAATTAGCAATCTCGTAACTTGCAAGTACCAAATTGTCTTTAGGCGCCGCCAGCTCAAGAAGCCTTTGCATCTCACCCGAATCAACTACAAGAACCCGGGAGTACGGAGAATTCATAATGGGCAGCAGTATTTCCTTATCAACTACAAAACTCATTTTGTCTTGTTCTGAGCCTTCACCTCTCCAAGGATACCGGGACTCAAGGCATCCCTGGACTGTAGTGGGAAATTTAGCATTCCATGTCCAGTGATACTCACTAACCCATACTCCATGCCCTGGCAGAACATCTAAAACCGGAGCACCGCTTTGCTTTGCCCACAAGTTGTAATCTTCTTGGCACACTGTTGGCACAGGAAAAGTGGCGTTTTCGCGCAAAATACATTCAAACATAACCCCTGGAAGAACCACTCCAGACTCTATCTCTAATCCATCAGCCTGAAACTCCCGGCTTATTTGCCTATCCAATTCGTCTAATTGAGAAAGCGGGACGGAGCCCTGAATCGCTACGCTTAAAGCTTGAGGATACTGATATTCCCGCATTTCCACCAGCGTCTGGCTGCCAATATTTAAAGCGCCCACTGATGTTATAACCACTGCGCTCAAGATAGCAGTAGCACAAAGCACCCTGGCATTGTCCTGTATCTTAAACCCAAGTTCACCTACAGTAAGAAGGTTGATGTTTCGAAAATACAGACCCTTATTCCGCCGGAAACCCTTGAGCAGGCCTACGCTGATCTGAGTGAATAAGAAGTAAGTGCCTATAGAAACTATTGCTATCACCGGCAACATTCGCAAAAGCACAGTATCTCCGTCTGTAGTCCATGCAAGATAATAACCTACCCCAAGGCACAGCACTGCAACCAAACCGAGTATGCGCGAGAAGGCCGGAGGTTTTTTTGCTTTTTGTGATTCCCTCACCAGCTGAACTATCTGCCCTGTTTTGAGCATCCTAATGCTTATAAGCGCTACCACGGCAAAAAGAATTGAATAACCAATGAAGGTAAGCCCAATTGCTTTGGGTACCAGTATAAACTCAATTGGCGAATCCACTTGCAACATTACACTCATAGCTGAAAGAAAAAGCCTCAAAAGCAAAGTGCCAAGCAAGAGCCCTACCCCAATGGCAGTTTCGCCTATCATCATACTTTCCCGGAAAACCATTTTGCCCAGTTGATTTCGCGAAGCGCCCAGCGTAGTTACCAGGCCGAATTCCCTGGACCGTGACCTTATGAATGCAGAACTTGAGTACCAGACGAAGAAGAAGGAAAAGATGACGATTATCACTTGGCAGGCTACAAGGCCTTTCTGAACACGGAAGGCATGCACATCGTAACCATATTCCACATTAGGATGCATGACGAAAGACGCAAAGAGATAAAAAATTGTGACAGAAAGGATACTGCTTAAAAGGAACGTAACGTACTTGTACCGGAGCCCCTTCATGTTCTTAGAAATTAGGCTGGTAAGCGTCATCAAAGACCCCTCCCATCACGCCAAGAGCATCAATAATCT
>CAZXLH010000040.1:0-17594 GCA_964641455.1 uncultured Eubacteriales bacterium
GAAAATTAGGCAGCTTTTTGAAAAGTTGTAGGTTTTCTATACAGCTGCTTGAAAACCATACAGCTTTCGGTGGGCCTGTATAGAATCCATGGGAATTTTCGACCAATCGATTATCAGTACCATATTCCTATAACGACCATATCCATATATTGTAATTTTCGCTTCTCTATGATATAAAACAGTCGATTGATGGAAAAATATGGGGAAGGTTGATGTATGTATTGAGAAAAATGTTAGTTCCTGATGTTCTCATCGATACCAAAGACTTGGCGGTCAGTGCAAAATACCTGCGGGTGGTGACAGAAGTCAAAAGTCATACGTCACTTTCTGAACTTTCGAGATTGGCAGGGTTAAGCCGGTTTGTTGTATCACAGGCCTGCCACTCCCTGGCTGAGCATGGTTGGCTTGGGTTCAGGAATAACCCAAACTCAAGAGTTGCAGTTCCTTGTTACCCAGATGAGATTGAAAAACTTCGAATAGAATTGCTCCTTTGGGAAAAGAGCATGGCCCCTTATCTGGGGGAATTCCTGATGCGAAAAATACTTGATGAAATTGTGGCTTCTACAACATACATGGACAATGCGCGCCCTTCTTTTCTCAAGAACCCAGAAACAGGACAGCCTCTTGAAGTCGACCGCCTGTATAGGGAAGGGGTCGGGTTCGAGTACAACGGAGATCAGCATTACCGGCCTACCGCAAAATATGACAGGCAAGCCGTAAGAAAGCAGGCTACCAGAGACGCTATTAAACTTGGATTGAGCACCCAGTACGGTGTAACAATTGTCACAGTTGTTGATCGAGACCTGTCTATTGATGGTATGCTGGACAAAATTCCCCCATCTCTTCCCAAAAGACATTTGAATCGCCAATCACCGTATCTAGAAAAATTGGAGGAGATTTGTCAGGAACATATTTCAACCATGGAGCATATTAGGAGAGGACGATAGTCTGCTACTTAAACCGTTCTAATTGCTTAGTAACCTCTTTTTGCGCATTAACATCTTTATGTTGCGATTCAATATCAGGCGGGGACAATAGCGTGCCACTTGAGGCAGCAACCTGCAAAACGTTGCATTTATTGATCAGCACAGCATAGACGGAATAAACGGACTACCTGATCACTGCATGAACAGAGCATAAAGTGATAAGTTGCAGTTTTCTCAAGTCCTATTTTGGGTCATATGGTACGTGCTTCTTGGAAACTTTTTCAGATGATTTCAGGTTGGCCTTTAATTGGCGTAAGTTTTCCGTCCTAGCATGGCTCAATAGGACTATGTCTACTTTATAGAATTCTGCAGTCAATGGTTACCTTCCGGGGTACAGTTGTAAATTGAACAGTTAGACACTATAGGTTTAGCTGTGAGAAAATATCGTTAAGTGAAGCCGATTTTTTCAGGATGATTTACTGACCTTAAATGATGGTTTAAGAGTGGAGCTCGACGGATTAAGTGATGATACAAGCGGAGGTAAGCCAGGGCAAGTGAAAGGTAAGTGAAGACAAGTGTAGGCAAGTAACTTCTAATGAACATCAGATGATCATTAATGAAATGGCGAAAGATCGGCCAACAGGAAGGGCCGTCAAACAGGAAGGACCGTTAAAATGAAAATCCTTTTGGTAGATGACGATAGAACCTTAGTAAAGGGACTCATGAGAAGTTTTGAGAAAATTGGTTACCAAGTTGCGGCGCGCTACGATGGTTCTTCAGTTTTGGAGGCAATTGAACAAGAAAAACCTGACGTAGTGCTTCTTGACATTATGCTTCCCGAAAAAGATGGGCTGACTTGTCTTCAAGAGATACGGGCACGGTTTCCCGGGCTGCCGGTTATAATGTTAACGGCCAGGTCGGAGGATATCGACATAGTGGTTGGCCTTGAGATGGGAGCAGACGATTATGTTCCAAAGCCTTTTAGCATAAGGGAACTTGAAGCCAGAATAAGGGCGGTTTCCAGGCGTTCGTTAATGGGTGCTGTTCCGCGGAACCAGCTCAGGAGGGGTGATATCCTAATAGACTTGAATCAGAAGAGGGTATGGAAGAACAAGATGGAAATAAGCCTTACACCCAAAGAGTTTGGTTTGCTGGCCACATTCTTCAGGCAGCCTGGAATGGTGTTTACCCGTGAAAAACTACTGGAACTTGTTTGGGGTTATGATTTCTTGGGAAGTTCCAGGGCAGTGGATATTCAGATTTCCAGGTTACGAGAAAAACTCGAAGATGATCCTGGCAATCCGAAACTCATAATGACCAAAAGGGGAGTAGGATACTACTGTCAATAAGAGCTGATATGTTTATGAACAACAGTAACGATTCACAAACCGGCAAGAATAAAGCGAACCGAGAAGATGCCGGAAAGGCCGGAAATGCCAATAGCAAAGTGAGGCTTAAGAGTAGGCCCGGATCTGTGTTGGGGGTCAGATGGCACCTGGCGTTGTCTTACCTTCTTGTCATCTGGGTCATCCTTGGCATCCTGGTATTTTTCATGTCGCGTCTTCTTGAAACTTCGATTATTGGAGCCAGGCGGGCTTCGCTCTATGGCCATGCTCATCTCCTAGCATCAGCTATAAGGGCCAGGGGAGGCCCTGGTGCGGCCCGGCTTGATTCAGTAGGGGGAATCCCATTTCAAGGAAGAGTGCTGGTATTAGATGGGGATGGGAGAGTCCTTGAAGACTCTGCATTTGACCCCGGCATGGCCTACAAGAAATTGGAGTTTGAAGAAGTAAAGTCTGCTTTGTCAGGTAAGGAAGGATCGAATACCTATTATCTTCCAGACGGAAGTTTTGTTATGTATGTTGCGGTTCCGGCTGATTGGAGTGGGAATGGCGGGGCCGTTTTTGTGGCTCAGGACCTAGGTGACATTGTGGATCAGTATGAAAATGTGATGGGAATGGTTCTGTCCGGAGGAGGTGTGGCATCGCTGGTAGCACTGGCTTTGGCGTGGAATCTGTCTCATAAGATTTCTGACCCTGTATCTGATCTTTCCAAGGCAGCCAGAATGATGGCTTCAGGCAGGCTCGATTCAAGAGTGTCACCTAAGGGCCCTCTTGAAACACGTGAGTTGGGCAAGTCATTTAACTATATGGCGGCTGAAATTGAGAAAACCATGGAAGCCCAGGAGCAATTCTTGATGGCTGCAGCCCACGAACTGAGGGCTCCGCTTGCATCACTAGGTGTGTTAGTTGAGTCTATGCAAATTGCACCGCCTGATCATGAAGAATTGCCTGAACTTTTGGATGATGTTCATAAAGAAATTCTCACCCTTCAGGTAATTTCAGAGAGCATACTTTCCCTCTTGCGTACCAAGAGCGTGACTGATGTGTTTTCAGAAACAATTATTAATCCAGTGGAGATCATAGAAGAAGTGATAGAATCTCGAACCCACATTATTTCTGGAAAGAGGTTAGAGGTGATTATGGAATGCAAAAATCAGCAAGAGGGAGTCAGGGTTTCATTTGATCCTCTGCTATTTAGGCTTATCATCACCAATCTATTTGATAATGCTGTCAAGTTTACGCCACCTAAAGGAAAAGCTGCAGTCGGTTTGGAATTTCCGGGAAATAATGGCAGCATGATTCTTAAAGTTTCTGATACCGGCCCGGGTATACCGCCGGACCATCTAGATAAGATTTTCGATCGTTTTTATCGCGTAGATCCTGCAAGGCAAAAGTCAACTGGCGGAGCCGGACTAGGGCTGGCTATTGTTAAAGAAGCATGTGACAAGACAGGCGGGAGAATTGCGGTGGAAAGCCATCCTGGGCGAGGAACGACTTTTGCTGTTGTCTGGGATAACCTTCTAAATGACTCTTAGCAACGCGTAGTAGTTGATGACTATGTTGATTTTCCTGTTTTTAGATAAGAAAGTTCCTCATATTATGCTCGTGAACGCAACTGTAAAAAGATAGTTGCACTATGCAAACCTTAGGAGGGTAGTAAAAACGATTTGTGTGTGGCATTTTGTAAGAAGTCTACCTAGAAATATTGCTAACCCTGCTTTCATATTTAAACATGGTTGAATTTGTTACAAATTTGTTACACAAAGAAAACCTCTTGATAAATTACTTTGTCAAAATAGAATGAGCGGCGAATAGATCGAAACCGGAACAAGCAGTTCATCTCGCTAACCAAATGCAAAGCAAAACGCCACGATTTGCTGGCAGACTATAAATAGGTTTTGAATTGAAACCAAAACGTAGGTTGCAAATTGGTGGTAGGTGGCAAGATGAGTCTAAAGCAATGTATTTGGGTGCAGATGCGCAAGGTCAAGGCAGTAACCTTCTGCTAATTGAGAGATATTCCGGGCAAGGTATTGTGAAGATGTACAAGGTCAAGGCAGTACCAATTTTCGGAAGGCTACAAACCAGGATAGATTTGAGTAAGGAAGATGATGACAGGGATCTATTGTGGGTATATCGCAAAAAAGCAGATGAGGCGCAGCGCGTAAGTAGCATAGGTTGCAGATACATCTAAAGTTTTTTCTGATAATTGATATACATTTGGCTGTGTAGAATTCAAATTGAACCCGCGTTACTAAGCGTTTTGTGCTATCAGATGAACTGGTTAATGATTCAATGAAGTTGTGAATGAAGACACTTGGATTTGTGGAGAGGAGAAAATGCATTGAGGCAAATATGGGCCCGCATCACGATTATGACGACTCAGCACAGGCGTAGAAAATCGTGGTTAGCTTTCCTGGTTGTTGTGGCACTGGGATCTATGACGTTGGCTGGATGTACTCCCAGAGCGTCAGGTGAAACGCCTAAAGATCCTGTGTCGCCGGTTCCATCCAAAGACACTGTTACAGTCGATCTATACTTCTCTGATGACCAGGCAATGGAAGTGTTGCCCGAGAGAAGGGAAGTGGAAGTTGCCAGTGATCCTGCTCAAAGGTTGTCGTTGGCAGAATTGGTTGTTACGGAACTTTTGAAAGGCCCCAATGACCCGTTGTTGAACAAGACTTTGCCACCTGAAGCAAAGTTGATTTCTGTGCAGGTTATTGACGGCTTGGTGATGGCTAATTTTTCCAAGGAGTTGGTTGCCAAACACTGGGGTGGAAGCACAGGCGAGATGATGACTATATTGTCCCTGGTGAATTCACTTACATGCCTGCCTAACATCGATAGAGTACAGATTCTGGTCGAGGGTAAAAAGGTTGAAACTCTTGCAGGCCATGCTGACATAACCGACGAGCTTAAGCGTGCAGTACGTCCCGGAGACTTCTTTGTCAGTGAGGAGCGTTCCAAAGTTCTTCAGGAGCGTGTAGATGCAGGCCAGGAAGCCTGGCGGAAGGATCCTCTGGAGGTAGCCAGGAGAGAAGCGCCGGCACGAGGGCTGCTGCCTAATCTTGATTACAGGTTGGCGCGTTCAAAAGAGGGGTACCAGCTGGTAGAGGTGGAATACGGAAAGAAGTATGTTATCAGCCTCTATCAACCTGAAACCAAAGGCGATGCAGGCATTTGGGTGATTGATACTATAAGCGTACCTGGTAATTGACCAATGAGTGATGAGGGATCACGGACTTAGCGAAGTCGAATTGTGATACACTTTTAGTTGGCTTCGTTTGATATATGAGGCCCTTCGGTTCCCGGAGGGCCCCAACTTCAAGTTGCCATTTAACTTTGCGTTATCTGTTGACTGCTTGCAATAACTTATACATTCATTGCTTACAAAACCAAAAACATCAGGCACTTTCCTTGCTTTGTTCACTGTCTTCAGGCAGAACTAAGTTGAGAACAATTCCCACTATAGTAGCCAGGCTTAGGCCTTCAAGTTCAATAAATCCCAGGTTGACTACTGCCGGATTAGCCTCACCAAGTACTGACATCATTCCAATTGTCAACACAAATGCGGCGATGAGCATGTTTCTTCCACTTGAAAAGTCGATCTTGTTTTCAACCATTACCCGCATTCCGATAGATGCTATCATACCGAAAAGAATGATAGAAATACCGCCCATTACAGGTTCGGGTATAGTGGAAAGCAGAGCGCCGAATTTTCCAAATATAGACATGATTATGGCTATGACTGCTGCAATCCTTAGTACCAAAGGATCATAAACCTTAGTGACAGCTAATACTCCTGTATTCTCGCTGTAAGTAGTGTTTGCCGGGCCTCCAATGATGCCTGCTAAAGCTGTTGCTATCCCGTCGCCCAGCAAAGTTCTGTGAAGCCCTGGATCTGAAATGTAATCTTGGCCAACTGTGGCTCCGATTGTGGTGATGTCGCCAAGGTGCTCTACCAACGTTACAAGAGCGATAGGTGCAACCAGTGCAATTGCTTCCAAAGAGAATTTTGGCATCATGAAGTTTGGAAGAGCCAGTGTCGGCGCATCGATTATAGATTGCACATCCACTATCTTGAAAAGGAAAGATGCAATATAGCCGGTGCCTACTCCGAGCAAGATAGGAAGGCTCTTAAACAGCCCTTTACCAAATACGGTTACCAGGGCTACAGTTAACATAGCAATCAGTGCGACACCCCAGTGGCTTTGAGCCATTCCGTATGCTACCGGAGTTAAAGTCAAACCTATAGTGATGATAATTGGCCCAATCACCACCGGAGGCAGGAGTTTCTTCATTATGTCTGAGCCAAAAATTTTGATTAGTGTTGCTGCCAAGACATAGACAATGCCTGCGACGAATATGCCGCCTGTAGCGTAGGGAAGCCCTGCATTGGGATTGCCGGGAGTGGCATACATTGCTTTGACACCAAGTATAGCCGGGATAAAAGCGAAAGAACTTCCGAGGAATACGGGAACTTTTTTCTTTGTAAGTAGGTGGAAGAGGAGAGTTCCAACGCCTGCAGAAAAAAGGGCGACTGAGATATCCAGGCCGGTGAGAAAGGGAACTAAGACTGTAGCTCCGAACATGGCGAGAGTGTGCTGAAAACCAAATAGGAGACGTTTGGACCAACTTGATTTCATTGTTTTTTCCTCCTTAATACCGAGCTCGCTGGCACGGTTTAATTAAGTACGGTCTGTAATTTGAATCATGGTATCTCTAACTGATTCGACCGAAAGATGCAATTTCCTCTAATTTCGAACAATAACTCAGAAACATTTGTTAGTCAATGGAATAACCAGAGATAAGGCAGTCGATTATCTTGCACAATGACGCTTGGGAGTATTGCTTAACGTAACGATATTTTGGGGGAACAGTGTCCTCAGCTAAACTGATTGAACAATATACGTACGACGAAGCCTAGCGTATCAGGGTTGGCAGAAGATTTGGCAGGGGAGGGCTTAGCAGCATAGGAGCCCGCACAACAGCTCATGACATGTAGCTGATTGCGTCTTTGCCTTTTGCTTTACAGTATAGCGCTGCCGGCCGTTGGCAGACGAACGTTTGGCGAACTCTGTTTATCGGGTTGGAAAAAGGGTTTTGAGAAATACTACAATTATGGGCCATATATTCGTTCCTAAAATGGTTTTTGTCAATGAATCAGCAATTGGATATGATGCTTGCGAAAAAATGATCGCCGCATTTCGCAAAGCAGGTTCGACTATTGTCAAAGGGAGGCCCAGGCTTCCTCGGGGGTTAGGGCCACGCTCAAAATATGTAAGGGCCAAGGCTATTGTAGTGCTTTCCAGAGACAAGTCCCCATCATTCTTGAAATGCAGGCCCAGTGCCGATTTTCAATTAAACTTGATAAGAGGGTGCCCTGGGTCTTGCGAGTATTGCTACCTTCAAACAACAATGGGGCCGGCACCTTACATAAGAGTTATGGTTAACGTGGATGAAATTTTGAGTAAGGCTGAGCAATTATGCATGAAACGTTTGCCGAAAGAAACCACTTTTGAGGCAGCGGCAGTATCAGACCCAATACCTGTTGAGCGATATACAGGTTCTATCAGATCTGCAATTGAGTTTTTTGGTCGTGACAATTTGCGTGCCCGGTTGCGGCTGGTTACCAAATTTACCGATGTTGACAGTCTAATTGGTATTGCCCATAACGGATCGACCAGGGTACGGTTTAGTTTAGAAGCTGAAGAGTTTCATAAGGATTTTGAACGAGGGATGCCTTCTACAGATGAAAAAATTGAGGCGGCAAAGAAATTATCTGATGCGGGATATCCTATAGGGTTTCTGATTGCTCCTGTTTTTTTGGAAAAGAGCATAGGACCATATAGCGATTTGCTCATTAAGTTGCGAGATGCGTTTCCCAAAGGGCTTCCTGATGACACTACTTTCGAATTTGTTTCCCACAGGTTTACTGAGAGAGCCAGGTCGCTTATCTTGTCAAGGCATCCTGGGACTTGTTTGCCCATGTCTAAAGAGCAGAGACAAGTCAGGACAGGCCAGTTTGGCTACAAGAAATACGTATATCCAAAGAACAAACTTAACAGTGCCAAGCAAGAACTGATAGATTTAGTGGAAAGGATCCTGCCGGATGGCAGGATCGAATATTTCGTATGATTATTTTAATTATTAGATTTCAATGTGTTTTACCCAAGCCGGACTAATGTTAGCCTCAAGTTAACCCATGCATTTAGTTTTGCCACCGGTAGGGGTCTTGGCCGGAATCCGGTTTGTCTTCTCCGATAGGCGCTAGATGAGCAACATCGTTGACCTTCTTCACTTGCCATTTGCCGTCGTTTTTGGAAATTATATTAATGGAAGTGTTTGCTACTGTGGGCAAACCAGGATCCAAACATCCTTTTTGGGCGTATGACAACAGGCATCTTACCACTCCGCCATGAGTGACTATAGCCACATCTGAGTTGGGACAATTATGCTCAATATCTTCTAAAGCGCGAATCACTCTTTGGAAAAGGTCATTATCGGATTCTCCTCCTTTTGGCCTGGGAACATTTAACGGATCGGCTTTGATAGCGTTGAAAAACTCAGGGTAAATCTGTCTGCAATGCTTCATGGTTTTTCCTTGCATAGCGCCACAATGTACCTCTCTGAGCCGCCTGTCAAGTATGAGTTTGCAATTATGGTGTTTGGCGATTGCCATCGCAGTTTGTTTCGCTCTGTCCAGATCGCTGGAATATACTGCATCGATCTTGGTTTTAGATAGTGCTTGTCCCACTAAATCCGCTTGCTTTCGCCCATGGCCTGATAACGGGACATTCATATGGCCTTGAAGAATCCCACTTAGATTTGCTGAAGTTTGACCGTGTCTGACGAGATAATAGTTGTTCATTGTTTCACCATCCTCACTTTCTCAGTTCACCAAATTGATCTTAGGGTATTATTAAATTGACCGTAGTTACATGACACAATACCGGCCACATATCGTCTTATCAATCAAGCATGCCTAGCGGATCAACATGCCTTATTGTTGCCAAGCGCTTTGATTTCGCAGTAGCCCCATGAGTGACTATATCATATTAATATCACACCGGTTGTACTGCTGTGTTTAGCCAAATGACCGGTGTCAGAAGCAAAACCGGCCCAAATCCCCTCAAGATTTTGACCGTATAGGGAATGGTTGCTGAATCGGCCATGGCAATGATTACTAATAAGATTAAAATCTTAAAAAATGACTAGGTGTACAGGGGCACAGTATCGAAATTAAGTAATAGCCGCTGCCGGTAAAGATGAAAGTATGGGAAATTTCGGTTAGAATTGCTATTTGGGAGGATTGAACATGGACTATGAAGAACTTTCCGAAGTAATGAAGCAAGTCCATTCCAGGCGCTTGGCAGGGTTTAACTGTGCAGAAGGAGTTTTCTGGGGAGTAAGCCAAATTATCAACCTCGAAACCCCTGTTTCGTGTGTTACAGGCTTTGGAGGTGGAGTGGCAGGAAGCGGTTCGGTTTGTGGAGCCCTTTGCGGCGCTATTGCTGCTGCCGGAGTTTACTCAGGAAGAACAGACCCTCAGGACAAAGAGAGCCAGTTGAAATGCGATTCACTTAGCCGGGCGATTTCCAGAGGGTTTATCAACGAAATGGGAGGAACTCAGCTATGTAGGGAAATACTTGGATTTACCCCCGGCACGAAGCCGAAGCCACAAGCTAAGCCTGGAGCCATTAATCCTAAGTGTGAGCAGGCGGTTAGAGTGGCCATAGAAGTAACAGTTAAAGCTATTAAGAAGGAACAGTGTAAAACCGATAGTTCATAATGAGTACTTGCAACACTGTTTCACTGCAAGCGTTATGTTCATAACTTTAACTTGCCTTGCATGAAGGCGCTTCTTGGTTTATCGTTATCGTGTTGGCATCATAAACCGATGCTTGATGATGTCATGATTTTGGAAAGATATATAGAGATGGTTTTGACACGTATCGGAAAGTGCCGGCATCAGGCAAGTTGCCTTGATACACGTGTATGTTGCTGTGTAGTATTGAATGCTCATGGTTGTGCAGAAAGTTTTCGTAAGCTAGTATTTGGGTTGCTTATGGGACTTATATATAAGGAGGGAGCGGGTGTATACCCGAGAATATGCCAACAGTTGTTGTAGTAGGAAGCCAGTGGGGCGACGAAGGCAAAGGGAAGATCACTGACTACCTTGCTCTTGAAGCAGATGTAATCGTAAGATACCAAGGTGGCCCAAATGCCGGACACACAGTGGTAGTGGATGATGAGGTGTTTCAACTTCATCTGCTCCCTTCCGGGATTCTATACCCGGATAAACTGTCAGTAGTTGGAAACGGGGTAGTGATTGACCCTTTAGTGCTCGTTAAGGAGATTCAGGAGCTTAACGCCAGAGGCCGGGACACCAGAGGGCTCCGTATTAGCGCGAGAGCTCATTTAATCATGCCTTACCACAAGGTTCTGGATGCTCTTCAAGAGGAGAGCATGGGTGAACGAAAAATCGGGACTACTCTTAAAGGGGTTGGCCCTGCATATATGGATAAAGCAGCCAGAGTAGGTATTCGAGTAGGCGATTTACTTGAACCCGATGTGTTCCGTCAGAGGTTGGAGTCGAACGTTAAAGACAAAAACAGAGTTTTCAAGTATATTTATGGAAAACAACCTATCGATTTAGAGCCTATCTTTGAGTCTTATCTTGAAGCCGGCAAAATCCTCAAACCTTACATCACAGATACTGCTGTGCTTGTCAACAAAGCAATTGTTAATGGCAAGAAAGTGTTATTTGAAGGGGCTCAAGGGACTCTTCTTGATCTTGATCATGGCACTTATCCATACGTTACCTCCAGCCATCCTGTTGCAGGAGGAGCTTGTATTGGCGCCGGCGTTGGCCCCAACAAAATAGATGAGGTAATTGGTGTTGTAAAAGCATATACGTCGCGAGTGGGCGACGGCCCGTTCCCTACTGAATTGTTAGATGAAACCGGTAGTTGGATTCGCGAAACAGGGCATGAGTATGGTGTTACTACCGGTAGGCCACGAAGAATTGGGTGGCTTGACCTTATCATGATTAAGTATGCTGCTGTCCTAAACGGCTTGACGGGAATTGCCCTTACCAGGCTGGACATACTTTCCGGCTTGGATAAGGTCAAAATAGCTTATGCCTATAAGCGCGAAGGCCAGGTGATTACTGAGTTCCCTGCAAGTTTCAAAGAACTTGAAAATTGCGAGCCTGTTTATGAAGAGTTTCCAGGATGGCCTGAAATCAATCCCGAGGCTAAGAGCCTTGATGACTTGCATCCAAATGCTCGTAAGTTTATTGAGTTTATATCCCACAAGACCGGGCTGGAAGCGACCATAGTTTCTTTGGGAAGGGGTAGAGAGGAGTCACTCACCCTAAGGCCGTTATTCTAGAATAGTCGACGGATCGTTACATGGGTTTTAAAATGGGAAGTGGCTGCAATTGTAAATGGCATTATGTTGGATGAGCGTAAGGGAGGAAAGTATTTTGATTTACCTTCGTTCAATTCAATTGGGCGATATTGCAGGCTCTTCCCATTTTGCTCCTGACGAACATCCTTTTAGTCTTCCTGTTGTCAAGTCATTGTCTCAGCTGGAATTCGATACGCCTGTGACAATATTCGTAGGCGAAAACGGTACAGGAAAGTCTACTGTTCTTGAAGCCCTGGCTGTTGCAACTGAGTCGATTGCAGTAGGAGGCTATGATGTAGATTATGATCCTACTCTGGGTGCTGCTCGTAGGCTTGCAGAAAACATGAAACTTGTCTGGAACATAAGGACTCGCAGAGGTTTTTTCATGCGTACTGAAGATTTCTTTAACTTTTCCAGAAGGCTTGCCGAGACTAAGGCTGAGATGCTACAGGGAATCCAAGCAGTGGACCAGGAGTATACCGGGCGTTCTGACTATGCCAAGGTTCTTGCAAAAGGAAGTTACTCAAAATCACTGTCTGCCATTGAGAAAAAATACCATGGGGATTTTGAAGAAAAGTCTCATGGTGAAAGTTTGCTTACTTTGTTCCGAACCAGGTTTGTTCCTGGCGGGTTGTATCTGTTAGATGAACCTGAGTCTGCTCTTTCTCCTGTTAGCCAGTTGGCCTTTTTGTCTATGGTAAAACAGATGGTAGACAAGCACTGTCAGTTTATTATAGCCACACACTCACCTATTATTATGGCTGTCCCCGGGGCATCAATTTTGAATTTTGACAGTATTCCTCTTGAAAAATGTGAGTTTGATCAACTTAGCCATGTTAAGTTGTTTCGGGCTTTTCTACATGATCCAGGCCGGTTCATTAGGCATTTATGAACAGCTGTTCCACCTTGCCGGCTCTCTGGTTTTGAGACTGTTAAGGATTGAATGTAAATTGCCTAAGTAACCTTCATTGCGCTCTTCAAATACACTGGAGAGGTTTAATTATGTATCGCAGGAGGTTACAATTTGGATCTTTTGCAATGGTTACTATTGTCCATGGGTGTAGTGTTTGCTTCAAGTTTTGACGGATTCATGGTAGGAATTGCCTATTCCATCAAAGGGCTTCGTATGAGCAGAATTCATTATTGGATAATGGCTTTTTGTACAGGCACTATGATGGGAGCATCAATGATTGTTGGTAGATTGCTCACTGTGTGGCTTAAAAAAGACTTAAGCACTTGTTTAGGGGCAGCAATTCTCATCCTTCTAGGCCTGTGGCAAATCAGGCAGCAAGCAGATTCATTCAACAGGCAAGATTTAACCAAACCAAATCAATCGGAGGTTAGTGAAAGTGGTCGCTCTAATCACAAGAATTGTCAAAAGCCTGGGCTTTGCCAGCAAAGCAGGCGCTTTAAGCCCTGCCTGGCCAGAATGGCAGAATTGATCATTGATATTATGAAGGAACCACTAAAGGCTGACCGGGATCTTTCGGGAACTATCGATATCAAAGAAGCATGGCTGTTGAGTGTGGCTTTAGGCTTAGATGCTTTTGCTGCAGGTTTAGGAGCGTCAGCAGCAGGATTTCCGATGATCATGATACCTATTGCGGCCTTGGCGTCACCAGGATTTGTGTTCCTGGGAATCATAGTCGCCCGAATTACAAAAGCAGATGAAAATTTGAGAGGCAAACAAATGCTTTCAGGAGTAGTTTTGATTGCTGTAGGAATATTAAAAATATTCGGATGTTTCTAATGCAATGATGACTTTGCGGATTTTGTTAGCATGGTGTAAGCCTTGGACTGAATTTCTTAGCAGCCCCCTTCTATAAAAACACGTGCTGCTGTATACTTGATAAGGTGTCTCATATTCGGTAATAACATCTATTTCGATTAAACAAAGGTGGTGGTATGGGGTGGACACTGGGCCTAGTAGCCAAAAATACCGGGAACGAGTATCTATTGAGGTCTTAAGATTAGCCGGGTTTTTGAGCGTGTACCGGCTTCGGGAGGTTGTCTGCACCATGGCCGCCGCTTTTTGTGCTGGTTTTTGCACACCTTTGAACACAGCAGTTTTGTTTGGTGAAACCTTCTGGCACTAGCACAGTTAGCACATTAGGATGGCCGTCATCTGTGCAATACTTTTGAGGATGATCTATTTCCCCAGTGATTACCTCCAGGAGCCTGGCCAATATTTATGCCCCATGGCGAGAAGACAAACAATACTATTAGGCATGTATATTTGAGTGCCTGTTAGCTGGAGGTGGTTACATTGAAACAACTAGTCAACAGTTCCCTGTCAAATACCATTAGGGATTTGCTGCTAGCCCATGATTATGAGAGTCTCAGTGGACTACTTGATGAATTACAACCATTTGACATAGCCATGGTTTTGCGTGAACTTGAGGAACCACAGCAACTTGAAATCTTGTCTTTGACGTCTTCGGACATAGCAGCAGAAGCATTGGAACATCTGGATTACGATGAGCAGTACAAACTCTTGGATCATTCAAAAGAAGACGTATCAATAAACATCTTGGCAGCTATGTCAGATGACGCTGTAGTGGACCTGGTTATGGCTATTCACCCGCGTCAAGCCCAGGAGATATTGGGGAGGGTTCCGGTAGAAGATCTTGCAGATATTCATTTGCTAATGAGTTATCCGGAAAATTCCGCCGGTGGACGTATGTCTCTTGATTATATTGCTGTGCGACAGAATTGGACTGTAGGCCGGGTGATTCAACGATTTAGGAAAGTTGGCAGAGAAGCGAGTATTACCAACTATGTGTATGTAGTGGATTGGCAAGGGAGATTGACCGGAGTAGCATCTTTAAAAGAAGTGCTCTTAAGCGATCCTGAGACTCTGATTTCTGAGATTATGTACACCAAGGTAGTATCAGTTCCAGTCGATGCAGACCAAGAAGAGGCTGCGAGGCTGCTTAGTTACTATGACTTCGTGGCACTTCCGGTCATAGACGGCCAAGGGCGTCTTGTAGGAGCTATTGCAGTAGACGACATCATAGATGTTATTGAAGAAGAAGAGACTGAAGACATTCACAAGCTAGGCGGAAGCCAACCTTTAGATGAACCGTACATGAGTTCAAGTTTGATAGATCTTTTTAAGAAGCGGGTTGGTTGGCTCTTGGTGCTGTTCATTGCTGAAGCATTTACAGGCAATATCCTGAAAAGTTACGAAGATGTTTTGAGTCAGGTAGTGGCGCTCACTTTCTTTATTCCTTTATTAACCGATACCGGGGGAAACTCTGGATCCCAGGCTTCAACTTTGGTTATCAGAGCTATGGCTCTGGGTGAAGTGACCCTTGACGATTTGGCGAAGATATTGTGGAAGGAAATCAGAGTGGGAGCCATACTCGGTTTAGCCATGGGCACAGTTGGATTTTTCTTCTCGTGGGTTATTGGCGGTTCGCCGGCTGTTGCGCTTACAGTATCAATAACATTGGTAGTTATCCTGATTGTAAGTTCGACTGTTGGAGCAATATTGCCACTGGTAGGTACCCGGTTTGGGGTTGACCCGGCAGTGTTTTCCGCCCCGCTTATCACAACAATCGTAGACGCAACAGGTCTTTTCATCTATTTTAGAATTGCGTGCAGAATTCTTAAGCTGGGATGAGCGCCAAAGGTTGAATTGCGGCATTCTTATTTGTGGCTAAGTAGTGTTACCTTGATGAATTGAGGTAAGCAGATGAGTATGACGTTTGCATGGTGAGGTGCAGGCAATTATAAAAGGTTGCTTGCACCTTTTGATTTATTGAGAACCTGAAAAACTTCTAAGTTAGCCCCCTCTAACAAACTTAGCTGTAGCAAACATTGCCTTGTATTCATAAGATCCCATAGTGTGTCGATCAAGGGGCCATATGTACGAACCTGTGGCCTCTTGCATGTCAACTAAGATTCCATAGTGTGTCGATCAAGAGGCCATATGGGCCTTTGGTTGGTGCATCAGCAATGATTTGCAGTCAGCGTTAGAACTATTGGATGCCAGGCCAGGAGTATATGTTTGATTCGTTATTTCAGGTGTTATGTGATGCAGGCTATTAATTACGGCAAAATGTGGGAGTGGTCAGGTATGTCAGGGTCATTGATTAGTTCGAGGAGCGCACTCTTAGAATTGGCGGACTACAGAGCAACATCTCCTAATTCTTGTGTAGCCCTTTCTGATCTTTCATGTGGCGATACGGGAATTCTTCACAGAATAGACTTCACAGGCCTTACGCGTTTGAGGCTTCTTGATCTCGGATTTACCCATGGAACTGTAGTTGAGCTGGTCAGAAAAGGGCCCGGTGGGACGGTGGTGGCCGTACGGGTGCGTGGTACTTTATTGGCTTTGCGCTGCCAGGATGCAGCAAGAATGTTGGTTGCTCTTCAATGTTAAAACAGGGTGGGGAGTCAAACGTGCAGAAATTATCGAAATTGGATAAGCATAAGAGAAGTGGGCCTTTGCCGAAAATGGCCAAAGATGAGTATGACGGTAGTCCGGTGCTCGTGGCTTTAGCGGGAAATCCTAATGTGGGCAAGAGTACAGTATTCAACAGTTTGACAGGATTGAATCAGCATACCGGCAATTGGCCGGGAAAGACTGTGGATCTTTTTTACGGTATGGTATCGTTTCAGGGAAAGGAATATTGCCTGGTGGATCTTCCCGGTACGTATTCGTTGCGTGCAGTTTCTGTTGAAGAAGAGGTTGCACGTAACTTCATTGTGCATGAAAAGCCTGACGTTACAGTGTGTATAGTGGACGCTGCTAACTTGGAGCGCAATTTGAACTTTGTATTTCAGGTTCGTGCCCTCACTGCTAATTGTGTTGTATGTTTGAATCTGGTGGATGAAGCTGGGCTTCAGGGAATCCATATTGATGTCAGTGAGCTAGAAAAAGAACTTGGCTTGTTTGTGATTCCAACTGTGGCAAGAGATGGAACCGGTTTGGATTTACTTATGGAAGCAATTGCTGCAGTTGCTACTGAGTACAGGAAGGGACAGATTGATAAGGCGGCCAAGGTTGCGTCAGAAACATCGTCAGGAGTATCTACCGAAGCATCGTTAGCAGTATCGTCAGAAGTACCGACGGCAGTACCGATGGCAGAATCGTCAGGAGTGACGTCAGAAATACCGTCAGAAGCACTGTCTGAAGTATTGCCGGCAGCCTCATCAGAAGTATTATCAGGAGTACTATCGTATGAAGATGTTGAGCAGGAAATTGAGAGGAATTTTGAAGAGGCAACGCGTATTTCATCGAAAGTAATTTCCCGAAAGGCTCCCCCAAAGAAAAATTTCACTGAGAGATTTGATGATATAGTCACATCGAGGGCACTAGGTGTACCGCTTATGCTCTTGCTTTTGGGGATTGTGTTTTTCATTACCCTTTATCTTAGCAACTACCCATCAGATTTGCTGTTTGTTTTGTTCGGAAAAATTGAAGTTTGGGCCAGCGCCGTCTTGATGTATTTTGGAGTCCCTTTGTGGATTCACGACCTGTTGGTCTTAGGCATTTACAGAACAGTGGCGTGGGTAGTTGCGGTGATGTTTCCACCTATGGCTATTTTCTTTCCCATGTTTACGCTGCTTGAAGATCTGGGGTACCTTCCGAGGGTAGCTTTTAACTTAGACCATATCTTTCAGCGATGCGGCGGCCACGGTAAACAGTCATTGACTATGGCTATGGGATTTGGTTGTAATGCTGCAGGTGTGGTTGCTGCAAGGATCATAGAGTCTCCACGGGAAAGGCTTATTGCTATTTTGACCAACACCTTTGTTCCTTGCAATGGCCGGTTTCCCACACTGATTCTGCTTTCGTCTGTTTTCTACCGAGGGATTAAGGCAGCACCGGGAAGTATGGTTTCTGCCGAAACCTCTGCGGTTTCAGTATCTTCATTGGCCGGTGCAAATGCGGGAGGCTCAG
>CAZXLH010000041.1:0-17519 GCA_964641455.1 uncultured Eubacteriales bacterium
AGTTAGCTGGCATTTTGGTCCGGTAACTTCATGACAAAATGGCCCGGTAGAAGCAACTACACCATGATTGGTGAAGAGTTCTATGCCGGAGCAGCAGCTCTTTCCAAGGAACCTGTTATCTATGGTTCTGTAGTTGCTCAGGACATGGGGCGTGTGGCATTTACCGTAATCATCATTGTTGGTGCAATCTTGAGCACAGCGGGCAGTAAAGCTGTAATCGATCTCATCAACTTCTAGCGTTTGAATGTTACGAAAAGGGGGTGAACCGGTTTGAAAAGGGAAGTTCCATTAGTAATCACATTTATCATGGCGCTTTTGCGTTTTGGATTTGAAATGTTACAACCGATGCTAACGTATGAGATCGCTCCAGATATAACACTGTTTTCCAGAATTTCGTTTTCTATTACTTTCATGTATTGTATGGGGCTTTTTATGGGACTTATTAACCTTACCAGGGTTCATGGAAATACCATTAAGCGCAGGCGGGAACATTGGGTCTACAGTGTATGGCTTCTGATAGTCTTGTATGGATATGCAATCCTTGGCCTTGTTGGCGGCATGGAAAACGAGGCTTTCGGGTGGATCTACGACGCAGTTATTGTTCCTTTGGACGCTACCATGTTTTCGATGCTTGCATTCTTTATAGCATCCGCTGCTTATAGAGCATTTAGAATCCGAAACTTAGAATCAATCTTAATGATGGTGGTAGCGTTTATTGTAATGCTCGGTAACGTGTCTTTGGGTGAGGCGATTTGGAGCGCAGAATCATTTATGGGCGGTTTTAAAGGCATTAAAGACTGGTTTATGGCTATACCCAACGCCGCTAGCCAGCGTGCCATAGGAATTGGTATATTCCTGGGGGCTTATGCCGCGATTTTGCGTGTAGCTCTCGGCCTGGAGAAACGTTATCTTGGAGGCCTCGATTAACAATTGATGTTGACATTATGGGTTCTACCCAGATATAAGCACAGTCTTAGGCTACTGTGAAAGGAGGGAAATACTGTGAACTGGATTGAAAAGTTTGATTCTATCGACCCGCGATGGATATATCTCGTAATGGCGCTTTCGCTGGTGATTCCCGTTTTGAAGCCTATAGGCCTCGCCATAACCATCGATGAGGTGACTACTATCCCGGTATATAACTGGATAGAAAGCCTTGAGCCCGGAGATATAGTTGTAGGCGATATAGCTTTCAGCGGAGGTTCCGAAGGGGAACTTGGGCCTCAGCTCCAAGCCTGGTTCAGGCATTGCATGATGAAAGGCGTAAAAGTAATCATGGTTGCTCAATGGAATACAGGAGAAAGACTCGGATATACACTGCTTGAAGAAACAGCTCAAGAGTTAGAAGAAGAGGGAATTTCTGCTGAGTACGGTGTTGATTGGGCATACCCCGGATATAAACCCGGAGGCACTACTCTCTGGCGTCAAATGCAGCTGGACTTCTGGGAAGCTTGCGCAGGGGTCGATATGCTCGGGAATTCTTTTGAAGATCTACCGTTGCTGCATAGGTTCAGAAAGTGGGATAAAGCATCATCCGAGGGCATCATGGCATTTGTTGCCGGCTCACCGGGGCTCCCAACGTATACCACGTACTTCCCGGATTATAATATTTACCTGGGTAACGTGGCTGTGCAGGTACCCGGAGCCATGAATAACCTCAGGGCAGGGCAGATTAAGGGATTGCTTGCAGGGTTACCGGGAGGAGCTGAGTACGAGATTTTGCTCGATCGGCCCGGCAAGGCAGTGAAACTCATGGATGCTCAGTCGCTGGGGCACCTTTGGATAATCGTACTTGTTATTCTTGGTAACATAGGGTTTTATTCGAAGATGAAACACGGTAAGGTTGACTGAATTTGGTTAAACCTCGTGTAAGAATGTTTTGCTCTGATTAATACACAGGAGGTGAATCGGATTGTCTACTAACCCTCAAATTTGGGTTCAAGCTCTTTGTACTCTGGCTGTTTTCAGCTACTTGTATAAAGAGAACGCTCTTTACAGAATTGCAGAATACTCCCTGGTAGCCCTGTACACGTCTTACCAGATAACAAGACTATATCACTCGTTTGCAAAGCCATATTTTATCAAATACTGTCTGGAAGAAAAACAGTATTATTTCTGGTTAATGGGCTTTCTAGGATTACTTTTATATTTCAGATATGCACCGCCGCAATACAGATGGCTTGCCAGGTATCCCATTGCCGTGTCAGTGGGTTGGGGCCTGGGCGGTAGCCTCGCTCGTGCTCCAAGGCCTATTATGACTCAGGTTGCCGACGTGATGAGGCCATTGAATGAAGTTAACAACATAGTATTCTTCCTCTGTTTCCTGGCTGTGATGTCATATTTCTTCTTTACGACCGGCAAAGAATCCAAGTTCATACAGACCTCGGGCCGGTTAGGCCGGTATATCATGATGATTGGTTTTGGAACGGCTTTTGGAAACACGGTTCAGGGACGCATTTCCTTGTTCTTGAACAGGCTAAGCTTCCTGCTTACAGATTGGTTAGGTATAGCCATTTAGCTATGGATGGTTAGTGAACGGAAAGGAGGCACCCAATTGGGTGCCTCCTTTTTAAGTAACCGGTTGAAATACCTGAGTAATTACACTAGCCCTTGAAGTATCAGTGAAGACCAGGATTCAAAAGTGCCCAGCCTTTTAAGTTTAAGCAGTTCTACCCATGTGCCCAGCATTTTGTCTGTCTCTCTTACTGCCAGCAGAGGCGAAGGTAAATGTACTACAGAAACCACACCCAAGTGGACTTGCCCTACTTCATTTTCATCGTCATTAAGAAAACCAACTATTCGCAATGGAGGGTTTCCTGCAAGAATCACTTCTTCTTGTATTTCTCTCATAGTATTTAGCCCAACTAAGTTTTTGAGGTCACCCATTTTCCTTCTGCCAGGCCACTTAATCTCTCGTACAGGGTTCATATGGCCCCCTACTCCTACTGAGAGCAGGCCTCGAAGACGCTTTTCACCCTGGGCCTCAAGACGCCTCATTACGAATATTCTTTTTCCGGATATGAAAAGCGTATATGAAATAAGCTGCTTAAAAGAAGGATCAGATTCTAGGAGTGATCTGTCCTTAAAGATAGATGTTTTGGTAATGATTTGCCAGATTTCAGCACTGGGTTCTATAAGCCCACGCCAGACTCCTAGTTTCGAGTAAAGTTCTTTTGTCGGAACACAGAGTACTTGTTCGTCGGGGTAAGGGTTGGCTATAGACACTGAGTCAAACTCCTCTCCTGTCTACGGTATATTTTATCAGGTTAATAGTGTCTAGAAGAAGATTATCCTGGTGAGCTACCGTAAAGACGTAATGGTCTGCGATGTCACAAAAACTGCAAAAAACTTTCATTTCTTCTTCTGTTACGCATGATGCCACGTAGAAGCAATAGGTTAAATGTTTAGGGTTGGCTTTCGCCATTATTTGACACAAATATCCCTTGTTGGGAATAGGTTTAGGTGAGATATTTATCTTAATGATATTATCTCCGGCATATACATGAGGGCCGTGTTCAAAAGGCATTACCCCATTTTGAATAGACAAAAGGTACTTAGCCCATGCTTGTGCTTCTTTAAGGGAGGGATACGATATAGCTACCAATGCACTGGGATTTGGATCGTGATCTCCTAGTTGCAGTCCACCTATGAGTATGCGTGGAGTAACCGGTTGCTTTTCCATATCTTCCAAGGTGCCTATTTTATTTATGCTCACGCTTATAGCCCTCCCTGTTGGAATTGAGAAAACCTCAAGCTTACTGATTTAACTCAAGTTTCAATTGAAAGTACACTTCTACCCTTGATTACTCCTATCCTTCATTCATATCTCTTACCTATTAATAATAACCTTTTTTTGAAGCGAGGTGGGACAAATGGCCTGGAAAGGCAGTAAACGAGATTATAAGAGCAGATGGCAGCCACAAGAAGACACGGGAAAAACGATGCCTGCGTGGGCCTGGCAAGCGCTTGTGGCATTGCTCGTGTTTTTCATTATCTTAGGTGCATCACAATCAGGTGTTGGAATGGCTCAAGATGTAGTAACTTTTGCCAGGAACGCTGTTCAGGATGATATGACCTACGATGACGTAAAAACCTGGATAGCAAACCTGCCTGAGACTGTGTCAACGTGGCTTGGTGTTGACCTGGGAAATTTTTGGGCAAAAGGGGTTATTGGAAAGAAGAGTGCCTTCATTTGGCCTTGCGAGGGTGAGGTAACATCGTATTTTGGTTGGAGGCCAAATACTGATGCTCCGGGAATGTCACTTCATCAAGGCATTGATATTGCAGCACAGGAAGGCACCAATGTTGTTTCAACGGCAGACGGGATAATCACCGGCGTAAGGCAGTCTGAGTCTTATGGCCTGGTAGTTGAAATTGAGCACAGCCAGGATTTTTCAAGTGTATATGGACACCTTGGTTCTGTGTCGGTAGTAAAGGATCAGAAGGTTAAGAAGGGAGAAAGCATTGGAAGTGTAGGTGAGAGTGGTAATGCTACAAGCCCGCACCTGCACTTTGAAATAAGAAAAGACGGGCTTGAAATCGACCCAATGACGTTACTTCCTCCTAAGTCAAAAGTACAGTGATGCTGAGCACCATGGATGGCATGGTAAGTACTGCAAACGGCTCTTGAGATATTCGCTGAAATCTTTACAGAAGGGGACAGGATCAAAATGAGTTTTGCAGTGGCTAAGATAGGAAACACCAGGATTTTTGTACATGTTACTTTTGTCTTGACTGCCACAGTGCTCATAGCGTCGGGATATGCGCTTTACTTTATTGTTTTTGCCGGGAGCCTCTTGATTCACGAAATGGGACATTTAATTACTGCCTCTTTTCTTGATGCAGAAATTACTGAGGTTGAACTCTGGGCTTTTGGCGCTGTAGGAAAACTGGAAGGAGCATGGCAGATCGAACCCTGGTCTGAGGCAATGATAGCGATTTCAGGCCCTCTTCAAAGCGCTTTGCTCGCGGCACTGGGCTTTCTTGCATACCTGGGATATATAGCCAGAGCTCCTGGTGTTTATGTTTCGGGGCAATTTCCTCTACTTGAGTTCCTTGTAAAAGTAAACTGTGGGCTTATTGCAGTAAATCTTTTGCCCTGCCTCCCTCTTGACGGAGGGCGGTTTCTAAGGGCTCAAATGTCGTTAAAAGTTGGTTATAAGAAAGCGTCCCGCAAAATTGCCAATTTTGGAATCATAGTAGGGTTATGCTTTGCTGTAACTGGGGTCGTTGGGATTTTAAGCGGGTACGAGTGGTATTACATGGCAATTATAGGGCCTTTATTAATCTGGAGCTCAATGGAGGAAAGGGAAGCTGCTGTCCTGCAAAACGTATTGTCACTTCTGCTTAGAAACGAAAGGTTGGCCAGAAGGGGAGCGATTCCGGTTGAAGAACTTATGGTGCATAAAGACACAAAAGTCAAAGAGGTAGTTTCAAAATTGAGGCCGTCTAAGTATCACGTAATACATGTTGTGGACAGGCAGATGACGCTTTTGGGTTCGGTCACTGAAACCAAATTGCTTGAGGCTTTCTACAAGGGGTCTTTGGAACTTAGAATAAAAGAACTGATATAGGTTCAGCCGTACCGTTTATGATGCAAACATAGCCGCTATTGGCCAGGCATCCGTCATGTCCCGCCACGGTTTCTGAAGTTACTTTTCATGAGCCAACTCTTAAGGGCTAGGATAGAAGTTTGCACAGTTTTGCGAGATCTCGGTTTAAACCTGATACTAATAAGAAGTTTTGCCAAAACTAAATGTGAGGCAGCTTAACCCTACGGATATGATAAACGGAGTAATAATGGAATTTGCACGGAGTTTCTTCAGGTAAAGGCAAATCGGTGCGAAATTAATTCCATGAAAGCAAACCGGCTGGTATTTCTTTGGGAATTGGTTTTTACCTCTTGGTATCATAAGGGTTATAATGTACATTGAGGTGCAGAATGCCTGAGTCACTTAAAAAAGATTATATATCTCAAATTGCTGTAGCAACTCGGGCCTTACGATTTGCCGGGCAATGTTGGTATAGTGAAAGGTATGGTTATGAGTGCCAAGAAAAGGACAGCAAATTATTACATGGAATGAATTAAGACGGCATTTAGGCAAGGTAGAGAAACCTGCCAGATATACAGGCGGCGAAATCAACGCAAAGTACAAAGATCCACAATCAGTGGATATTCTCTTTGCTTTGGCCTTTCCCGATGTTTATGAGATTGGTATGAGTCATTTAGGTTCACAAATTCTTTATTCTGTTTTAAACAACCGGCAGGATGTATCTTGTGAGCGGGTATATGCGCCCTGGCTTGACATGGAAAGTTTGTTGAGAGAAAGGCACTGGCCTCTTTTCAGTATAGAAAACAGATTACCTTTGTCCTCTTTCGATATTGTAGGGTTTTCACTTCAATATGAGCTTACGTATACCAACGTTTTGATGATGCTTGACCTGGGAGGCATCCCGTTAAGATCCGAAGACAGGGCCCAGGATGATCCTTTGGTAATAGCCGGTGGGCCTTGTGCAATGTCAGCCGAGCCAATGGCAGAGTTCATAGATGCTTTCGCTCTGGGTGATGGCGAAGAACTTTCATTGGATATTGTGGATACCTTTAAAGCCTGGAAAGGATCAGGAAAATCCAGATTGGAACTTTTGGTGATGCTCTCACTTGTGGAAAGTGTTTATGTTCCGTCACTTTATAACGTAGAGTACAAACATGACGGCACTATAGAAAAAGTGGTTCCCCGTGCAGTTAAACTCAGTGGCCAAACATATGAAGTTATTAAAGCGGGGGTAAGTGATCCGGAATCAAGGGCTCAATGTTTTCCTGAAGGCCGGCCAGGGTGGTTTGTTCCGCCTAAGAGTATTCGACGGCGAGTGCTCAAGTCACTTGAAGATGCTCCTTTTTTTGACAAGCCACTGATCCCATTAATGGAGCCTGTCCATGACAGGGCAATGGTGGAGATATTTAGAGGTTGTACCCAGGGGTGCAGGTTTTGCCAAGCCGGTACTATATACCGCCCTGTAAGGGAAAGGTCTCCCGCCACTGTAGAAAGCCTGGCTGCGGAGCTGCTAGACGCATCTGGTTATGATGAAGTTTCATTAGTATCTTTGTCATCGGCAGACTACAGTCACATTGAAGAGTTGATTTCCCGGCTCAATCAAACTTGCTGTGGAGCTAAGATTTCCTTGCCTTCTTTGAGAGTGGATTCGTTTTCAGTTAAACTTGCTAAGATTCTGGGAGCATCGAAATCAGGGTTGACTTTAGCCCCTGAAGCAGGTTCTCAAAGAATGAGAGATATTATCAACAAGAAGGTAACAGAGGAAGAGTTGCTTGAGGCGGCTCAACATGCTTTTGCTTCAGGATTTTCACACATCAAATTATATTTTATGATAGGCCTTCCCGGAGAAACAGATGAAGATATTGTGGCAATCTCAGATCTTGTAAAGAAGGTTCGTCAAATAGGAAGAGACATGAAAGTAAGGCCCACAGTAGTCGCTTCGGTTTCAGGTTTCGTGCCTAAACCTAATACTCCCTTTCAATGGGAGCCATGTATACAGGCAGATGAACTTATTAGGCGGCAGAGGCTTCTTGGGAGTTGCTTACGGGGCCCTGGGCTTAGTTATAAGTATCATGATGCGGAACTAACTTGGTTGGAGGCAGTATTTGCCCGGGGAGACAGGCGGCTTTCTCAAGCATTAGAGTTAGCCTATCGAAGAGGCGCAAGATTTGATGCATGGGGCAATGATGAGAATCTGTGGAAACAAGTTTTTCAAGATACAGGGTTGAATCCTTCTTTCTATGCGCACAGAGAGCGGGATGAGGAAGAAATATTTCCGTGGGAACACTTAGACTCAGGGGTGACAAAGCCGTACTTACTGTTAGAAAGGCAACGGGCCAAAAAGGGCATTCTTACCCAGGACTGTAGGACAGGGGATTGTGTGGGGTGCGGTGTTTGCTCAGGATTGGGTGTTGAGATTTCGCTAAAATAACAGATTAGCATTTGATGAAGGTGGCAAATTTGAAAATTAGAGTTAGATATGCAAAAGGAGATAAGGTGAGATTTTTAAGCCATTTGGATCTTGCCCGGAACATAAGGATGGCTCTTAAGAGGGCAAAATGGCCTGTAGCAATGACACAAGGCTACTCGCCCAAAATGAAAGTGTCCTTTTATGCTCCTTTGCCAGTTGGAACTTCAGGTGAAGAAGAGTACCTTGACGTGACTTTGGACCGCGCCGGACTTGAGGCTTTTGTCCAATCACAGGTTGCACAGTCCGGGAGAGTGTCTGGGTTATCCAGTAGCACGGAAATTCTGGCCAAATTGAAATGCGCCCTTTCATCAGTTTTGCCCAAAGGTTTTTCAGTACACAATGTTTTCCTTGTCCCGCATGGGGATGAGCCTTTTGAGTCACAAATCCAAGGTTCTTTGTATCGAGTGAAAATAGAGACAGAGGAGGTGGCAAGCCAATCGTTATCCTCTTCAATAGAGGCTTTCTTAACTCAAGAACAAGTTTTATTTGAAGTTCAAAGGCCCAAAAAGACTCGGACCATGGATTTGCGCGAATTTGTTGAGGAAATCTGTTTTGAGCCAGGTTTATATCCGTTCACGCTTTTTATGAGAATCAGGCACGACAATGGCCGAACAGCACGTCCGCAATGGGTGGTTGAATCTTTATCCAGGTTTGGGACGGATATTGATACCGGCGAAGTTATTGTTAATAGGCTTAAGCTTTATTTTGAATGAGAGTCAATGCTTATTAGACAATTTTCGATTTTGCGATGCTGACATAGAGCGATTTATTTAACTATGTTATTAAGCCAAATTTTTTGTTTAGGAGATGAAATTACTCCCATGAGCAGGGAGATACTTATTAATGCCAACTTGGATGAAACCAGAGCTGCCCTTGTTGAGGACGGCTCTGTTGTGGAGTTTTACACAGAGAAGCCTACCAACCAGAAAACGGCAGGCAATGTTTACTTAGGCAGGGTTATTAACGTTTTGCCTGGAATGCAGGCTGCATTTGTTGATATTGGCCAGGAGAAGAATGCATTCTTGTACGTCGATGATGCGTTTTTGCCTTCTGATTTCAACAATAAACAAACTTCCAGGCGCCGAAAAAGCCGGAAAAGGACTAACATAAACGATGTGGTCAAACCCGGCCAGAAAATTACGGTTCAAGTGTCAAAAGAGGCTATCGGTTCAAAAGGGGCACGGGTAACCAGGCATGTTACTTTTCCCGGACGATATTTAGTATTGATGCCAACAGTTAACTACGTAGGAGTGTCCAGGCGAATTTCTGAAGATCAGGAACGGCAAAGATTGCGTCAACTTGCCAGGGAGATTAAGCCCAATAATATGGGTGTAATCATAAGAACAGTAGCTGAGGGTAAGTCTAAAGACGAAATTCAACGGGATTTAAAATTCGTATTGCGATTATGGGAAAAAGTACAGGAAAAAGCCAAGAAGCGAAAGGCTCCTGCACTTTTACACCGTGACCTCGGCTTAGTATTCAGAATGGTTCGCGATGAGCTTAACCAGGAGACTACCAGGATGCTCGTAGATGACGCAGAGACTTATGGCAAGATATTAGAGTTACTCGACAGCGTTTCTCCTGAAATGAAGGACAGAGTCATATACTACAGGGACAGGGAAATCCCACTGTTTGGGCTTTATGGTGTAGAAGCTGCTATTGAACAGGCGTTACAACGTCAAGTTTGGTTAAAGTCCGGTGGGTATATTGTTATTGACAAAACAGAAGCTTTGACTGTGATTGACGTAAATACCGGGAGATTTGTAGGTGGCAGGAACCTTTCAGAAACTGTATTTAAGACAAACATGGAAGCATGCGAAGAAATTGTCAGACAGCTACGGTTGCGTGACATAGGCGGAATCATAGTTATCGATTTTATCGACATGGATAAGCCTAATCACCAAACCAAGGTACTTGCCGAACTTGAGAAGCATCTTAAGAAAGATCACACCAAGACGGTAGTAGTTGGGCTTACAGGCTTGGGGCTTGTTGAGATGACAAGAAAGAAAGTCCGGCAGAGCCTTGATGCTATGATGACCAGGATGTGCCCTTATTGTGGAGGCAAGGGCACTGTAATGTCTGAAGAGACTGTTGCTTCCAAGATCCGCAGAGAGATCAGGCGTCTTTTGAGAAATTCGTACAGTGAAGCAGTGCTTGTTGAAGTTAACCCTGGGGTGGCTTCATATTTAATTGGACCTGGCGGCACTAATCTGAAAGAATTAGAGAAAGAGACAGGACGTAGTATCTTCATACGAGGTTCCGAAGATCTTCATATCGAAGATATGAACGTAAAGGCTTTAGGGACCAAAGACGAAATTGCCCTAAAGGCTGTTCCTGTGCAACCCGGAGATGTGATTGAGCTCGAGATCGAGGAGCCTCATTCACAAAATTCTAACGATGGCATTGCCAGGATTGAGGGTTATGTGATAGATATCCGGGGTGCAGGGTCAATGGTTAACGAGAAGGTACAAGTGCAAATTACATCTTGTTTCCGTACTTTTGCAAAAGCCAAGATTCTTGATACTCAGGGCAAGGCAAATGAAAGCCAGGTATCAGATTAGGTTACACTTTCTTGACATGCTTTTCTGAGGCGTGCTAAACTGTAACGGTAACTGCTTAGCTGGTTTAAGAGTAGGGGGTTTTCCAAAGTTGTACGCAATAGTAGAAACAGGCGGTAAGCAATATAAGGTATCCCCTGGAAGTGTTATTAGGGTGGAAAAAATAGAAGGCGAGCGTGGCAATACTTGTGTATTTGACAAAGTGCTTGCCATTTCCGACGGTGAGTCCCTAAAGGTCGGAAAACCCTATATTGATGGAGCATCAGTTAGGGGGACGATTACCCGCCAGGGCAAAGCCAGAAAAATAGTGGTATTCAAATACAAAGCAAAGACCAATTACAGAAAACGTCGTGGGCATAGGCAGCATTTTACCGAAGTGAAAATAGAATCTATAGATAAAAATGCTGAAGATACAGTTTCTGCGTAAGCCAAACAATTGTAGGCAAAACTTGGAGTTACAAGACCAATTGCTGGTTGGTTTCAAAGTTCAGGGGCATGCAGGTTTTGCTGAACATGGACAGGATATAGTGTGCGCAGGGGTATCAGCCTTAACCCAAGGAGCTTTAATGGGCTTACAAGATGCGCTTGGCAATCAAGTGAGTTTTGTAAAACGGCCGGGTTTTTTGGAAATCAGGATTAGTCCGGAAAAGGCCTGTGAAATAGCGCCTCAGGCGATTCTGAGGACTCTGGAGTTGGGGCTGATGTCAATTGCCAAGGCGTATAGGGGTTATATGGAAGTGACGTATCAAGACGTTCACTAGGTTTGTATCAAATTGTTTTCAAGTTTTTAGGATAAGAATTAGGAAGGAGGGGAGCAATAATGATGTTGATTGACCTTCAATTGTTTGCCAGGAAGAAAGGTGTAGGAAGCTCCAGAAACGGTCGAGACTCCCACTCCAAGCGGCTTGGTGTCAAGAACCACGATGGCCAGTTTGTGACGATGGGTAGCATTATCGTACGACAAAGAGGTACGAGGGTGCATCCTGGATTCAATGTGGGTATGGGACGCGACCATACTTTGTTTGCCAAGGCTGACGGATATGTATCTTTCGAAAGAAGAGGCCGGAACGGAAAGATAGTATCTATTTATGACGCGCTAATGGAAACATCTCTGGTATCCGGAGCTAATGATTAAGATCAGAAATCTATGCAGAGTCATTAACAAACAAAAGGTTTACGGATGAGCGGCGGCTAGCCCGCCGCTTTTGGTGTTGGGGCTTGTTTGGCACCAAACTCATTTATTGCTATCGGGAATCACCTTGTTTTCAAGGAGGCGTTTTGGGTTTGACTTCTCGCTTTGTTGATAGCGTCAAGGTATATGTAAAAGCGGGAGATGGCGGGAGGGGCTGTGTTGCGTTTAGGCGTGAGAAGTTTGTGCCCTTTGGCGGCCCGGCCGGTGGTGATGGGGGCAACGGTGGAGATGTTATTCTTGAGGTCAGTACCGATCTAAACACCCTTCTTGATTTTAAATACAGGCCACATTTAAAAGCTCAAAATGGACGTCAAGGAGGAGGCGACAAACGTACCGGCCGAAGGGGAAAAGATTTAATTGTAAAGGTTCCTCCAGGCACCACGGTTTATGATGCAGAGACCGGAGAATTCATAGACGATCTCGTCAATAAGGCTCAGCGACTTTTGGTTGCCAAGGGGGGAGGGGGCGGTAAAGGCAATGCGAAATTTGTTACCGCCAAGAACCGGGCTCCCAGGAAGTTTGAAGAAGGTAAGCCAGGGCAAGAGCGGTTTATTCAACTTGAACTTAAGTCGATTGCCGATGTGGGCCTTGTAGGCTTGCCTAATGCCGGGAAATCTACTTTGCTTAGGGCTATATCAAAAGCAAAGCCTGAAGTGGCGCCATATCCATTCACAACACTTACTCCTCACTTAGGGGTTGTTGACTATGGTGACAAGAGGTTTGTGGTTGCTGATATTCCGGGGTTAATAGAGGGCGCCAGTCAAGGAAAGGGCCTGGGCCATGAATTCCTTAGGCACATAGAAAGGACCAGGGTACTACTATATGTAATAGATGCAAGTACTTTCGAGCACTCGGAATATGAAGGCCCAATCAAAGATTTCACCACTGTACAGCATGAGGTGCTTGCATACAGCGAAGAGATGAAACTTAAACAAGCTCTTGTGGCCATCAATAAAATAGATGTGGTAGAGTCAACTGATAATCTTTTGGAGCTAAAGGCACATATTGAGGAGATTTCCAAAAAACATGTGTATTTGATTTCTGCGCATGAAAAAACCGGATTAGATGCGCTTATCCAAGGGATTTGCAATGTTTTAGCAGTAGAAAAGAAGGATTTCTAAAGAAAACCGCGAATATAGTAAAGAAATTGCGAAGTCTGATTTTCGATTGATTTTCAGGGTTCCTGGGTCTTGGAGGCATTTGGGTGACTGCGATTGGTGTAATGGGCGGTACTTTTGATCCGATTCATTTTGGACATCTCAGGGCTGCCGAAGAAGTATTACAGGGGTTTGGGCTTGAGCGTGTGATTTTTGTGCCTTCAGGTGAACCCCCACATAAGCCACTTTCTGAAGTTACTTCTCCTGAACATCGATACATGATGGCCAAACTTGCTACGGCTGACCATCCTCATTTTGAAGTTTCAGGAATTGAAATAAAGCGAGAGGGCCCCTCTTATACCTTAGATACTCTGCGAGAATTAAGAAGCACGATTGGCAAACAAAAGGCACTGTATTTTATAACGGGGCTTGATGCAATTCTTGAAATCCACACTTGGAATGGGTTTGAGAAGCTTTTTGATCTTGCTGATTTTATTGCGGTAACCAGGCCGGGATACAGTGTAGAAACTTTCGGTACACTGGAGAATCTTATCGGGCCTGATTGTTTCGCAAAAGTCCACCTATTTCCGGTAACGCTTTTAGCTATTGCATCAAGAGACATACGGCGAAGAGTCAAAGAGGGTAAATCTATCCGATACTTGGTTCCTGAATCGGTACGTTTATATATAGAAAAGCAACGACTTTATTGTAGGTAATGCTGAAAAAACGTGTCAGGCGTTTTGACAGAGGATGGTTGATTTGACATCGATGCTTGCAGGTATAGGCTCCGGTAGACAGGCAATGTTGCTTGTTTGGACGTAGATTCCGTGCCTGTAAGCAAAAGGGTTAGCCCGTTTGAGATTTGAGTTAACCGTCTTTGATATTCACTTGGAGAGGGGGTGTATTCATGAAGACTTTATATGTAGGTAATCTACCGTGGGCCACAACCAGCGAAGAACTTTCAGAGGCTTTCAGCCCCTTTGTAGAGGTTAAGAGCTGCCGCATAATTACTGACAGAGATACCGGCAGGTCGAGAGGTTTTGGCTTTGTGGAAGTAGATGAAGCTGATGCTGAAAAAGCCATTGAAGCCGTTAATGGCACTATGCTGGGTGGACGTCAAATAGTAGTTAATGAAGCCCGGCCTCGTCAACCCAGATATTAAGAGGTTGACCTGATCTAATACTTGCATTGCCTCCACATCTTTTTATTGCCTTATTAGTCCAAAAGGATTTGGGGGCATCCTTCTTTCTGAGTAAAATGGTACAATGAAAAAAAGCAGTTTCTGCGTTGCGGTATTACGCGGTTTAGACCGGTCTAGCTTATACCGGTAAGCCGGAAGTCGCAAAAAAAGAGTTTACAGAGATTATATAGTATTTCGTATTCGCACTCCCCGAAACTTACATGCATATGGAATTGATGCAAACGAACTTACGTATGTGGTTCTTGTCATTTTAGAAACTTTGATGGGGTAATTTGCGTCTAAAAGGGCGTATATCCGGTAGGGCAAGGTGGAAGGTGTTTGCTAAGCTGCTTAATACCGGGTTCCTGAATAAATGATATAACTAGTATGAGTTTACAAAGGCTGGGCTATGTTTGATTTACCGAAAAGCTTTTGAGTTTTCCAGAAATATGCTTACTGAAGGCAGATTTAGACATAGCGTAGGGACGGCGCAATATGGGTCTAAACTGGCCAGGCAGTATGGAGTTGATCCTGACAGAGCTTACTTGGCAGGAATTTTGCACGACGTTGCCAGAGAATTTTCTGCCGGATACCTTTTACGCAAAGCAAGAGAAGAAGGTATAATACTTAGAAAAGAAGATAAAGCCTGTCCGTTGCTCTTGCATGGAAAAGCGGCCGCTTTAATGGCTGAAAAAGAGATTGGCATCAAAGATAAAGGGGTCCTTGATGCAATAGCGTTTCATGTAACCGGAAGAAGCCAATGGACAAGGCTTGAACAGATTGTGTATTTGGCCGATAAGGTTGAGCTGACCAGAGAATACCCGAGAGTAGATGTTGTGCGTAGGTTGCTTGAGAATGGCGATTTTGAGTATGCTCTTTTTGAGTGTCTGCGCAATGCTATCATTTACGCAGCTCGAACCGAAGGTTGGATTGTGGACACTGAAACGGTGGTGGTATTCAATGAAATCGCGAAAACGCAAACGTAGCGCTGAATTAGATGAAACAAGAATATACAAGAGGACTGAGGCCAAGCCCAAGCCTAAGAAGAGGAACTGGGGCAAGTTTGTGGGAATAATTGTTCTGGGAGTTGTATTGTTTGTGGGCGGTATGGCTGTTGGTATGTATTCCTACCTTAAAGGCTACTCCAGAGGGTACCCACCTTCAAGTGGTTCTCCTGTAGTCGACGAATCTACTTCGAAAATGAACATACTGGTTATCGGTATCGATGGTGGGGTTAACGGCCAACTGCTTAAGGCTTCAAAAACAGGCACTCGTTCTGATGTCATGATGATCGTGAGCATAGACCCGGATACCAAACAAGTTGGGGTATTGTCTGTACCGAGGGATACCCGGGTATTTATACCCAGGGTAAATGACCTGGAGAAAGCCGGGCATGCTCACGCATATGGTGGCCCGGAACTAGTAGTTGAGACCCTTGAAGAATTTCTTAAAGTGGAAATTCACCGGTACGTGCGGGTTGATTTTGAAGGTTTCAAAAAGGTTATCGATATTTTGGGCGGAGTTGACATAGACGTACCTGAAGATATGGATTACGACGATCCTGACCAGGATCTTTATATTCATATTAAGGAAGGCCCACAACATCTGGATGGCGAAGAGGCGCTTCATTTTGTGCGTTTTAGGGAGTATGTGGATGGGGATATTAGCCGAATAAGGGCTCAGGAGTTATTCTTGAGGGCTCTTGCTGATAAGGTTATGCGAATCGCCACTGTTACGAAGGTACCCAAACTAATAAATGACATGCTGCCATATGTATTGACTGACTTGACCAATGACGACATCATGTACCTGGCTTCTATTGGGCTGGGTATCAAACCGGAGAATGTGAAGATGGCTATCTTGCCTGGAGAGCATGGTTACATTGGTGATATTAGCTACTGGCTTGTCGATTCAGAAAAAGCGGCGCAGATGGTTGACGAGGTTGTAAGAGGCATAGATCGAACTAAGAATGCCAATATTAAGGTGGCAGTTCAGAATGGGTGTGGGATACCGGGTGCTGCAGACTACATTGCTTCTATTTTGAGAAGCCATGGGTTCGACGTGGTCAGTGTAGGCAATGCAAGCAGGTTTGATTATAAAGAAACCATGGTGCTTGCGCCAAAAGGGAAACAG
Organism: uncultured Eubacteriales bacterium; assembly: GCA_964641455.1. GTDB lineage: Bacteria > Bacillota > Sulfobacillia > Fermentithermobacillales > Fermentithermobacillaceae > DTU015. The sequence goes on from CAZXLH010000041.1 coordinate 16,183, forward strand.
GAGATACAAGCTGAAATCTTGAAGAGTATAAAGGCTGCAGCATCTCAGTCAAAAGCCTATACTTCCGATGAAATTCCTGAAGAGTCCGATGTTGTGGTTATCATAGGGGAAGACCTTGAAATGTCAGGGAGTTTAGGAAACTAAATTGTTCTAGACATTCATTGTTCCGGCATTACAGCAATGTTGTTAAAGCACGGTAGGTTTTGGTATTCACATTTTTCAATATCAGGAGGCTTGATTTGTATAGATACGTCAATTATTGACGCTAAAGACACTCAAGGCCAAACGGCAAGAACTCTTGCTTTACAGGCCGCGGTAATCTTACACGAGGCAAAAGGTCTTGACGTTATTGTATTAGACGTTAGGAATGTTACGTTAATTGCCGACTATTTTGTTATAGTTTCCGGTTCAAGTTCGAGGCATGTACGGGCTCTTGCAGACAGATTGCAGCGAACTACAGGTAACACGAGAAAGCCTATGCATGTAGAAGGCTATCAGACGGGATACTGGATTCTTCTCGATTACGGTGACGTAGTAGTGCACGTATTCAGGGAAGAGGAGAGGGATTTCTACGGCCTTGAAAGGCTTTGGGGCGACGCTCCCCAGGTTGATTTTGACAAGCGCGAAAAAGATGAAGATGGAAAAGAGCCGAAATAAGCTCGTTTAAACTTATAAAAAGACTCCGGGTAAATCAAATCGTAACGACCTACTGATACAAATCAGTAGGTCTGTTTAAGCCTGTGTACTAAGGTCTCCAGATTGGTACCGTTCCTTTCACCACCTCAAATCCCTTTTTGTCGCCCTGCGCGAATACTGGGGATGTCGGCCTTCGTTGGCTCTCAATATTAGAACCTCCTTGTATATTCTGGTTTGACCCAAATTTTCTTGAATAATCCCGGTTTTGAAAACGGGAAAGTATTTGTAATATGGTGTGTAATGTCATATAAGTGAAGACCAGATCCCCGATGAAGTAAGAGATTTATTCGGGTGTTCCATTGGTGAGGGTTTTGGGACCGGAAAAATCGAGTATTTTGTGTTTGAAGAAGAAGGTGATGAGTTTGTTGTCATCGCTATGGTAAGTGCTGTGGAACCAACAGGCGACCGTAAAAACTACTTGCGCTTTGGACGAGCTAAAGCAGAACCTGGTCCAGACGGAAACCTGATATGGGAACGATTATCCATGCTTGATGGAAAAGGCTATACTGGAGGAGGCTGGAGCACGAAGAAGTACCGGAATACAGAATATCCACACAGCAGGATTGGAGTAGTGCCAGGCTTGAAGCGCACTGCAGGTTGGATACTAGACTCTAGAGTCGAAAGAATCGAAGTGAGTTGTT